>JBBIQS010000041.1:0-70269 GCA_037442205.1 Myxococcales bacterium | reverse complement strand
GGTCATCAGCACGTAGGGAATCAGCTGCCAGGCCACGCTCACCTTGCCGCCCGCCGCCGCCAGCCCGTCGATCCGCATCTGGATCAGCGCCACCGCCGCGAACGAGATCGCCGCCAGGAACATCCCGATCGACATCTTCTTCAGCGCGCTCAGCTCGATCCCCAGCCGCTTCAGCGCCGGATAGACCAGGAAGTTCATCCCCGGGATGATCAGCATCACCAGCGCCGGGTTGAGCGCCGGAGTCTGGCTGGGCAGGAACTCGAACCGAACTCGAACCGCCCGATCAGCGGCAGCTCGAAGGCCAGGTCCATCTGCTTGGCCTGGGCGATCCAGCTCGAGGAGTGCTGGTCGAACAGCGCCCAGAACAGGCTGACCGTGGCGAAGATCCCCGCGATCCGCAGCACCGCCGCGCCGCCCTCGGCCGCCTCCTCCCCGAAATGGCGCCGCGCCGGCCCGAAGAAGCCTTCCCCGGGCTCCCGCTTCCCGGCGTTTTTGACGCAGTGGTAGAGAACCGAGAGGAACCCATTGTCCTCTTGGATTCTCTGCCGGGCCGCGAAAATCCCCAGCCCCAAGGCCACGAACCCCACCGACACCGCCGCCGCGATCCAGCCCGGCAGGGACGAGGTGAAGGTCAGCGACCCGAACGCCAGGAACAGGCTGATCGACGCCAGCGCGTCCATCAGCCCCAGCTTCCCGCCCGGCTTGGGCTCGATCCGCCGGAACTTGTTCCGCCCCAGCCAGAAGATCGCCGTGGCCACGAACATCAGCACCCCGGGGACGCCGAACGCCACCGTCGGCCCGAAGCGCTGGTTGAAGAACGGAATGGCCAGCGTGGCGAAGAACGACCCGAGGTTGATGGTGAAATAGAAGATCTGGTAGATGCCCGAAACCAGGCTCGAATTCGCTGCTGGAATTCGCTGCCGAGAACTGATCGCCCACCAGCGCCGACACGCAGGGTTTGATGCCGCCGGAGCCGACCGCGATCAGCGCCAGCCCCAGGAACAGGCCCTGCTCGGTCGAGCCGGTCAGCGCCACCGCCGCCTGCCCGACGCAGTACACCAGCGACAGCCAGAAGATGGTCCGGTACTTCCCCAACAGCCGGTCGGAGAGCAGCGCCCCGATCATCGGGAAGGCGTAGACCCCGGCGATGAACAGGTGCATCCGCGAGGTCGCCTGCTCCTCGGCGGCCTTGCGCCCCAGCTGCGCGGCCAGCATGCCGGCCATGTACATCCACAGGATCGACTTCATCCCGTAGAAGCTGAACCGCTCGCAGGCTTCGTTGCCGATGATGTAGCGGATTCCCGCCGGGTAGCGCGGCTTCTCGGCCGGCGAGCCGGCAGGGGGCTGGGCGGCAGGGGAGTCAGTGATCGACGCGGCGGGTTGGCTCATGGGCCCGCGGTTCTAACACGGGCCCCGCCGCCTTCGGAAAGCCGCCCACCGACCTTCGGCCGGCTGGAAACCAGCGCTCCTAGACACCCGGTTGCCCTCGCGAATCTCGGATCACCGAGCCGGCCTGGGGCTCGCTCGACCGGCCGCTGTGGCCGGATGGAAGGCCGGCGCTCCCAGCGAATGAAAAGCCCCCGAGTCCCTACCGCGGACCCGAGGGCTTGGCTCGCTCGACCGACCGTCGCGGCCGGCAAGATGCCGGCGCTCCCAGGCGCTCGGCGGCAGGCCTACATCTCCGAGGCCGAGGCGGCCGCGAAGTCGACCTCGGCGGCCTCCATCTGCAGGTCGCCGACCAGGGTGGTGAGCTCCTGCTTGAGCTTCTCCTTGGCCCGGATCTCCAGCTGCCTGGCCCGCTCGCGCGAGAAGCCGAAGTGCCGCCCCAGCTCCTTCAAGGTCATCGGCTTGTCGCTCATCACCCGCTTCTCGATGATGAACCGCTCCCGCTGGTCGAGCCGGCTCAGCGCCACCTCGACCCGGGTGTTGACGATCGCCTGCTCCTCGCGCTCGCCCAGCTCCTCGTCCTGGCCCACCGCCTTGCTGACCACGAAGTCGACGTGGGTGTTGCCGCCGTCGTCGCCCATCGGCGCGTCCAGGGACAGGTCGCGGCCCTCCATCCGCTGCTCCATCTCCATGACCTCGGTCGGCTTGACCCGAAGCTTCTTGGCGATCTTGCGGGCGTCGGGGGTGCCTTCCTCGTAGCCGTTCATCTTCTCGATCTCGCGCTTGGTGCGCGCCAGCGAGAAGAACAGCTTGCGCTGGGCCTGGGTGGTCCCGAGCTTCACCAGCGACCAGCTCTTGAGGATGTAGTTCTGGATGTAGGCCCGAATCCACCACACCGCGTAGCTGATCAGCCGGATTCCCTTGTCCGGGTCGAACTTCTGCACCGCCTTCATCAGCCCGATGTTTCCCTCCTGGATCAGGTCGGCCATCCGGATGCCGTAGGAGCGGTACTCGTAGGCCACCTTGACCACGAAACGCAGGTTGCTGGTGATCAGGGTGTGGGCGGCCTGCAGGTCGGTGCTGTCGCGGAAGCGCCGGGCCAGCTGCTGCTCCAGCTCCTGGGTGAGCAGCGGAAACTGGTTGATCTCCGACAGGTACATCGCCAGTGAACCCGACGAGGTCGGCAGAGTAGAGAGCTGCATCGAGTGATACCTCCTGAACGACTACTGGCCCTGCGGCCGTACTGGCCCTGCGGCCGACCAGACGCCCTTGGAATCGCCAGACTGCCGCGGCAACGCCCGCGTGCCCCCCAGCAGCAACGGTCGTGCCGATTCGACCGGCGAGGGCCTCTCTCGGGGGTGATGCGCAGTTGCACTGTCCCGTTTCGCACCGAGGCCTCGCAGGTCGGTAACAATTGCCGGCGGCAACCCGATCCGCTCCGGCAGGTTTGGCCTCTCGACGCCCGACCGTACATTCCGACCCACCCCCGGCAACGGCCCCGACGGGCGCGGGCTGTACGTTTTGATCCTTCATCCCGTCCGGGATGAGAACGGAACGGCATCGCCAGGCCACTCGGATTCCAGGGCGACGAGCACAGAAATCCCACCTGCCGCCGCATGAGCAAAATTGGATGAAGCGGCCGATGCCGCAACTGGGTCGGGGAGCGTGGAAAGGAGCGCAAAGGCATGAGGCCGATCTGGGCTGGGTCGCTCAGCTTCGGGCTGGTGAACATCCCGGTAAAGCTCTACCTGGCGGCCAAGAGCGAGCGGTTCTCGTTCCGGATGCTCCACGGCAGCGACCAGGGGCCGGTGCAGTTCAAGCGCTTCTGCAGCCTGGAGGATCGCGAGGTCCCGTACGACGAGATCGTGCGCGGCTACGAGTATGACAAGGGCCAGTACCTGGTGATCGAGGACAAGGACTTCGACCGGATCGAGCGGGCGGCCGCGCGAGTGGTCGACATCCAGCAGTTCGTCGGGCGCGAGGAGATCAGCCCGATGTTCTACGAGACGCCGTACTACCTGGAGCCGGCCAAGGGAGCCGAGCGGGCGTACGCGCTGCTGCGGCAGGTGCTGGCCGAGAGCGGCAAGGTCGGCATCGCCAAGGTGGTGCTCAAGGAGCGCGAGTACGTGGGCGCGGTGACCGCGGAGGCCAACGCGCTGGTGCTGCACACGCTCAGATACCAGGCCGAGATCCGCGAGCTGGCGGGCCTGAACATCCCGGAGGAAGTCGAGGTGCCGCAGAAGCAGCAGGAGCTGGCGCGGCTGCTGGTCGACCAGCTGTCCGGGAAGTTCGACGCCTCGAAGTTCGAGGACACCTACCACCAGCAGGTCGCCAAGATGATCGACGAGAAGCTGGCCGGCATGCCGATCCCGAAGCGGCCGCCCGCGCCGCCGCCGGGCCAGGTGGTGGACCTCGCGGAAGTGCTTCGCCGATCGCTGGAGAAGGGCAAGGCAGCCACCGCGCCCAAGGAGAAAGCCGAGCGCGGCGAGCGCCGGGCCCCGCAGAAGCTCGCCGCCAAGACCGCGCGCAAGCGATCGAAATAGCTCCCGACGACATGCCGGCCACCGGGCGCCTGCAAGCGGCCGGGGAGAGGGAGAAATGGCTCTGGGATCCCTGGCTCGCGAGCCCTCGGTCGCCCACAGGCGTAGTTTACATAATGCATCTTATCGGACGCTGGGCCCAGAGTGCGGGCGGAGCGCGGGCGTGGCATTCTGCGCTCCATGGGCAACCTGCCAACCGCCAACTCTTTCCGCCCGTGGGCCGCTGTGCGGCTCGCGATCTGCCTGGTCGCGGTCGCTGGCTGTCCGCGAACCGAGCCGCCCGCCGAGCTCAAGGCCGGCGCGCCAACCGCGCAAGTCGCGGCTGCCGAACCCGAGCCCGATGCCGCCGCTCCGCTTCCCGACGCCGGGCCGCTGGTGGTCGCCCCGCCGGCCGAGCCGCCGGGTCCGGCGCCGCTCACGCTGACGGTCAAGGCCCTGTCGCGCGATCAGGAGCGCCCGCTGGTTCGCGGCGGCGACAACGACGGATTGCCGATCGACCTCAAGCTCAGCTTGGAGCTGCCCCCGCTCAAGGACTTCCGCGTCCGGCTGTTCGACGATTCCGACAAGGCGGTCCCATCCGGCGACCGCTCCGAGGCCACCAGCGAGTCGGTCAGGTACCTGCTGACCCCGGCCGAACCGCTCACCCCGGGCTCGCGCTACGCCTTGCTCGTCGACGGCCTGTCCGAGGACCTCCCCAAGGACTCCGCCGGCCGCAGCTACCAGCTGGTCCGGATCGAGCTCAAGACCGCCGGCGAAAAGCCCAAGGCCGCCGGCTCCAAGCCGGCCAAGGCCAAGAAGGCTTCCAAGAAGCCTTGAAGAGCACGGCGGCTTTCGCGGGCCTCGAGCCCAGGTTCTCGGGCTCGGCTCGACCGACCATCGGCCGGCAGGAAGGCCGGCGCTCCTTGCCGGCACTCCACGGGCCGCGCGTCGCGAACGACAAGCGACGCCGTCTAGGCGCTCCCAGCCAGCTTCTTTACGAACGCGACGTCGGCCTCGCAGAACGGCAGCGCGGGCAGCTTGTCGATCCGCTCGAAGCGCACCGCGTTGGCGTGCAGCGGCTTGGGCTCGCCCTCGACCAGCCGCGCCCGGTACAGGTGCAGCTCGACCTCGAGATCCGCGTACCGATGGACGATCTCGGCCTCCCGGCCTTCGACCGCGACCTCGACTGCCAACTCCTCGCGGCACTCGCGGATCAGCGCCCGCTCGTCGGTCTCGCCGGGCTCGACCTTGCCCCCGGGAAACTCCCACAGCAGCCCCCGAGCGCCCCCCGGCAGCCGCTGCTGGACCAGCACCTCGTCGCCCCGCCGCACCAGCGCCGCGACCACTCGCACCTTGCGCACCACTGCCGTCAAGGCGCCGGCTCCATATCCAGCTGATAGACGTAGCCGCGGTTCGACAACACCACCGCCTGGCCGGTCAACCCGGCCGCCGCCGCGGCGCTGACCCCGTGCCCGGGATCGAAGCTGCCCCGCAGCCGGCCGTCGCGCGCGGCCACCACCAACAGCGGCCCGGTCCCGGTCGAGGCCAGCAGCGATCCGGCGACCCAGGTCAGCCCGGAGACGTAGCGCTCGCCCATCGCCAGGCTCCACAGCTGCTTGCCGGTGTGGGCGTCGAAGGCGGCCAGGTAGCCGGAGCCTCCGGCGTAGACCCGCCCGCCGGCCCCGTCCATCGCCAGCACCGAGGCCCCCGGCCGCTCGACGCTCCAGCGCAGCGCCCCGCTGGCCGCGGCCACCGAGAAGATCCCGCTGGCGTAGTCGCCGAAGATCACGTTGCCCTGCCCGTCGCTGACCGGCCCGGCGTCGACGTCGATGAACTGCGCGCCCTTGGCCAGCTCCTTGGCCCAGACGATGCCCCCGTCCTTGGCGTCCAGGGCCACCGCGAAGCCGTCGGCGAAGCCGGCGTAGACCTTGCCCTCCAGCCACAGCGGCTGGGCGGCGCCGCGCACCGTGAACTGCCCGGGCGGCTCGCGCCGGTACTGCCACTTCCAGTCGCCCTTGAGCGCGTCGACGGCGAACAGGGTGTCGGCGGCGGACATCACCAGCACCAGCCCGCCGGCCACCATCGGGCGGGTCAGCAGCTCCTCGTTGGCCTGGTACTTCCAGATCAGCTTGCCGCTGGCGGCGTCCAGCGCCAGCAGCGACCCGCCGGCGCCGGCCACGTAGACCCGACCTTCGAAGTAGCCCAGGCCGGCGTCAAACGGCTCGCCGACCTGGTACTCCCACAGCAGCTTGCCCTGCCGGCTCAAGGCGTGGACCGCCAGGTCGGCGGTGCCCACGAAGACCTCGCCGCTCTTGGGATTGACCGCCGGGCCGCCGTTCTCGATCGGCCTGAACGGCAGCCCCGGGGTCTCGTCGGCGCGGGTCCACCAGGCGACCTCGTAGGCCAGCTCGCGCGCCGGGGTGATCGGACGGCCGTTGGGCCTGAGCAGCGACGGCTTGTGGACGGAGGGGGCGCCCGCCGGAGCGGCGCCCGCAACTGCCACCAGAACAGCGAGCAATCGCAAGGACATGGGGTTCCTGATCTCCGCGGGCGCGGCCGGCCTTCGAGGGGGCTACTTGGTCGCCTTGGCGTCCTTGGCGTCGGACTTGGCGGGCAGCGGCGGGACGATCCCCTGGCCGGCCAGCAGGGCCAGCCGCTCGGAGGCGTCCTGGGCGGCCGGAGCGTCCTTGAACTCGTCCTTGAGCTTCTGGAAGGCGTCGGCGGCCTCCTGCTTCTTGCCCTGGGCTTCGAGGACGCGGGCGCGCTGGTAGGCGGCGCGGGCGCGCAGCGAATCGCCCTGGGCCTCCTGGCCCATCTTCTCGAAGGCGCTGGCGGCCGGGTCGTAGGCCTTCTTGGCCTCCTGGGCGTAGCCCAGGCCCTCGTACGCCAGGGCGCGCAGCGGCTCGCCGGGCTTGGTGGCGGAGAGGTAGTCGTTGTAGTGGCCGGAGGCCTCGTCGAGCTTGCCCAGCTGCAGCTCGGCGTCGGCGAGGAACAGGGTGGCGGTGGCAGCGGCCTCGGTGCCGGCGAAGTCCTTGCGCACCTGCTCGAGCTGCTTGGCCAGCTCCTCGTTCTTCTCCTTGTAGGAGTTGAACTTGGGCAGCTCGGTGTCGAGCGTGGGCTCCTGGGAGTTGGCGACCGGGCGGCGAGCGGTCTCCATGGCGCGGGAGAGCGCGCCGCCGGCGGCGTCGGCCTTCTTGCCGGCGAAGTGGCTGGTGAAGGCGACGGCCAGGAAGGCCACCACCACCACCCCGAGCACGCCGACGAGGGCCTTCGGGTGCTCCATCAGCTTGGACCAGTAGCTGGCGGCGACGCGGACGAAGGGATCGGGCTCGCGGACTTCCTTGCGGCTGAGCTTGTCGCTGGACACGTATCGGCTCCTTGAGTTTGTAGGGAACGGCCCTGGTTGCAGACCCATAACAGCGGTCGAGGGGCTCCCCTTGGCGCGGCGGACTTTAGGGGGCTGGCGCCCTGGCGTCAACGAACTCCGGGAGCTTGGTCGGCTCTGGTCGATTGTTGGGGCGGGGAGCGGCAGGGCGCCTTGAGGCAGGGGCCATCGGACGCGGAGCATGGCTCGGTGCGCCCTGCCCTCGCCGCGCTGCTCGTCCTGATTAGCCTGCTCGCCCTCCCCTGCTCTGCGCTGGCCGAGGAGATCGATCTGAACCTGGACCTGGGGCTCGCCTCGCCGGCGGGCAACCGGGTGGACATCGGCCCGGCGCTAGGGCTTTCGGCCGCCTATCGGTTGAATCCGTTTGGCGTCTGCCTGGGGCTCGACCAGTCGCTGCACGCGCTGGCGGCGGACGCGAGCAAGACCGTGGCCGCCACCACCGGGACGCTGGGGCTGGAGCTGGCGATCGACGATCTGCCGGTGGTGCCGGTGCTGGGGATCGGCGGGGCGCTGCAGTTCGCCTTCCGCCGCGACAGCGGCGCCAGCGCCTGGGTGCCGGCCGGATACCTGTCGGCGGCGGTGCTGCGCCAGGCGGGAAGCCTGATGCTCGGGGCCAGGATTCGCTACCTGACCGCCGGGTTCAGCGCGGATGGGTTTCCGGCGTTCGCCAACTTCATGGTTGAGGTGGGGTGGAGGTTGTAGGGCGGCCGTCAAGGTGGGCAAGCGGCGAAGATTGCTCAAGCTTTCCCGCGCACACCGCTTGCGTCAGAGGGAGGACGCATACTAAGACCCTGGGCGCCAGCCCGGGGCTTTGGAGGGAGAGGCCGATGGCCACCGTTCACGACGTTGCCGCCTACATTCTCTCCGTGCGCCATCGCATGACTGCGATGAAGCTCCAGAAGCTCGCTTACTACTGCCAGGCCTGGTCGCTCGTCTGGGACGACAAGCCGTTGTTCCCCGAGCGAATCGAGGCGTGGGCCAACGGCCCGGTTGTTCCGGAGCTCTTCGAGCGCCATCGCGGCCAGTTCATCGTCGAGGGATGGGAGGGAGACCCGTCGGCACTAAGCGGTGACGAGCGCGAGACCGTCGACGCCGTGCTTCGCTTCTACGGCGACAAGGCCTCCCAGTGGCTGAGCGAGTTGACTCACCGCGAGGCGCCGTGGGTCGAGGCGCGCAAGGGGCTGGCGCCGGGCCTGCGCAGCAACCGAGAGATCACCCTCAGCGCGATGGCCGAGTACTACGGGGCTCTGGTCTAGCCGAGCCTCAAGTGGCCAGGAACAAGATCCCATCGACCGGCTCAATCAATCCCGCCGGGCGCAAGGTGGTTCCGCCTGCCGCGCCCTCGGTCAGCCCGAATCAAGAGCGCCCGTCCTGGCAGGTCCACCAGATGGAGATGAGGGACCGCTGGGGTTGGCACGCGCTGTCACTGGACCAGTGGTTGTTCGTCCAGGGGAAGCTCAAGGACCGGGAGTCGATGACCTGGCAGGAGATCCTCGAGGACAAGCAAAGCCACTTCGTCGAGAAATGGAAGCTCGACATCGCTGCCCGCAGGCAGCTGGAGGAGCGGCAGCTCGACGACATCGACCAGGTGTTTTCGCTGAGGCTGGGCGGGACCGAGCGAGTTTGGGGAATCCGCGTCGGAAGCGTGCTGCGGACCCTCTGGTGGGACCCGAACCACGAAATCTGCCCGAGCCAGAAGAAGCACACCTAGTTCCGAGATCCTGGCGCCTCCGAGGTCATCGGCCCGGGCGGTCCTTCCTACCCTGCATCTCTCGCAAACGACGTCTCCCCCGCCGCCGACCTGCTCGGAAAGCTCCGCCGAACAGTGGTCAACTTGATGAAGGGTCGGATTCTGCGCAACTCGGGCGGCGGCGATGCCGACCGCGAGCCCGCAATGACAGAGGCCGGAGATCCCTAGGGATTTCCGGCCTCTATCGAGTGGGCACTGCAGGTTTCGAACCTGCGACCCCTGCCGTGTGAAAAAACCTCCGCACATTTCCAGGGCATGGCGAGCGGTGGCGGCTCCTGTGTTTCCGCTGGGTTAGCTCTTCCTGAGGGCGGGCCTGTATCGGCTCCGGTGGCAGGGTATGGCGGCGGTTTTGCCAGCCGGCTGCCAGTGAAACCGGACCTGGCGCTGGCACCCGGGCCAGTGCTGACCGTCTCAGAGGTCGCCGCCGAGCTCCGGGTGAGCACGGCGACCGTCTATGCCCTCTGCAACCGCGGCGAGCTTGCGCACTCCCGCGTCAGTCAGGCGATCCGGGTCGAACGTCGCGAGTTGGAGCGGTACCTGGCCGCGAACCGTAAGGGAGAAAATCCATGAAACGCCCCCGACGCCTTCCTCGGATGCTGGTTCGGGTCCTGTGTCGGCTTGGCATCCATGTCAGGGCTCGGCTCTACATGGGCCCCGGGGACTGGGAATATCGCTGCCTGGACTGCAGCCAGCGGTACAGCATCTTCGACCGCCGTGTGTTCCATTGGTGGTATCGCCAGTAATTGTCCGGCTGACGGCCCATGATTTGCGGGGTGTGATTCGGGAGGGGTCCCCGCACATTGTTAGAGGCATGGAAGGACTCCTCCTTGCCCTGTATCTGCTGAACGAGCGCGCCAGCTACGCTGTGCTGCAGGTGCTGCTCGACCACTCCTCGCCCAAGATCACCGCCGACCTGGTCAAGCGGGCCGCCGAAAAGGGCCTGGTGGCTCGCCCGGGATCGCGCGGCGCGGTCGTCGAGTTGACCGATGCCGGCCGCCACGAGCTCGCGCGCCGGCTGAATAGCCCGCCGGTCCTGCAGCGGTTCCACGAGGCGCATCAAGAGCGCGCCGCGGCCGCGGGGCGGGCATGAACCCGTTCCTGCTCCTGCTCGGAGTCGCTCTGCTCACGGGCAAGAAGCCCGCTGCGACCCCGCCGGCGCCGTCGCCCAAGCCTTCGCCGGAGATACCGCCAGCTCCGGCGCCAGAGCCACCGCCGGTCCCGCCTGCCGCCCCTCCGCCGCCGGCCCCGGAACCGCCAGCGCCGCCAAGCCCCCCCGATCCTCCGTTGCCTCCCGAGCCGCCTCCGGCACCGCCGGCTGAGCCTCCGGCCGCTCTCCCAACGCCCCCCACCCCGCCGACCACCTGAGCCCCGCCATGCCCGACTCCGTCGAAACCCTCATGTCCGGGACCGCCGCGCCTCCCGCGCCCGGCGCACACGAGCTGGTCCCTGAGCCCGCCGAGTTGCCCGAGCCCAGCCCGGCGCCGCGCGCTGCTGCCGCTCCGCCTCCGCTCCCGCCGCCTCCCATCCCCGGTCCCGGCGAGTGGAAGGACATCGCCACCGGCAAGCGCAAGGGCCGCGGCCGCGCCAAGGCCGCCGGCGAGAAAGCGATCGAGCCGGAGGTCGTTCCGCCCGAAGCCTCGAGCTCGGCGCCGGCGGTCGACAAGGCCGCTGCGGAGAAGGCGGCGGCCGAGGTCGAGCAACAGCTCAAGCGGCAGAAGGCCGAGGCGCTCATCCAGTTCGCCGAGTTCGGCTTCAAGAAGTTCGCCTCCAAGTGGGACCTCAAGCCCGAGGAGATGGCCTTCACCGACGACGAGCGGAAGCAGCTCGTCACCACGCTCACCCCGCTGGTCTCGCCGCTCGAGGACCCGCGGTGGGTGTTCGCTCTCACCGCCTTCTTCATCTGCCAGCCTCGCGTCTCGCGCCTCAACCAGGCCAAGGAAGAGAAGCTCGCGCGCCTCGAGGCCGAGGAGAAGGCCCGCGCCGAGAAAGAGGAGGCGGAGAAGCAGCGCAAGGCCGCTGAGGCGAAGGCCTCCGCCACCAGCGAGGCGGCCCCCGCCGGCGCCTGATGCCTGCCGCCAGGCGCGCCGATACGGGGCCGCGCAAGCGCCTCCTGCTCTTCATCTGCGGGGCGAGCGAGTCGGGCAAGACCGTCCTGGCCCGTCAGCTCTCTGCGGCCGCGAAGCAGCCGCGCCTCGTCTTAGACCCCTCGGCGAGCTGGGGCGATGAGGGTCTCTGGGTCGCCAAGCCCTGGGATGCGGTCGCCCGCGTGCTGCGCGAGGGCTTCTCCGGGACCGTGATCTTCGACGACGGGGATCGGTACCTGCCGAAGCGAGGGCACCAGGAGACCTGGGGTACGCTCTGGACGTCGCACCGGCACCTCGGCGTCGACGGCCTGGTCATCACCCGCCGAGTGCAGGAGCTGCCCGAGCTCGCGTGGAGCTCAGCCGATCGGCTCTTCGTGTTCCGGACCATGCCCGGGTCAGCGGCCGAGGAGTACCTCTACTCGCGCGGCTACGTCCCGCGCGACGTCGAGCTGCCGCGACAGCCTCTCGAGTACCTCGACGTCGACCTATTCGGCGAGAGCGTCGTGCGCCGGCGAATCACGCCCGCAGAGCTCAAGCGGTACGGCAATCCGCGCGGCCACTGAGACGGGGTGGATTCAGAGGGTGTGAATCGGGAGGGGCTCCCGCACATTGCTAGGGGGAACACTTTCGCCGGGCCCATCGGCCCGACTCAGGAGCGCAAGATCATGCCCAAGCTGGAAGAGATGAAGGTCCCGGGGATCGTGGTGCTGGTGGGGCTGTTCGCCTACCACAACGGCTACCTGAACTTCCTGTTCTCCGAGCCCAGCAAGGCCGGCCTCCCCAAGAAGTAGGCCTTCGCCAACCGCCCTCACGAGCGAGACCTCGATGACCTCGGCCGAGCTGAAAGCTCCTGCGATTGCGGTGGTGGTGGGCCTCCTCGCCTACCACCACGGCTGGCTGAACTTTCTGTTCGGCGAGCCAAGCAAGGCGGGCGTGAAGCCGGTCGAGGTCGTCTCCACGTCGGCCCCGCTGGCCGGCGATGCGGCTTCGGCCGCGCCCTCGGGCGCCGCCGCGACCGACTCGCTCGCCAACCCCGCCAAAACCGCCATCGCCGACAGCGGCCAGACCGCCATCGGCTGACAGAAAGAGAGAAGTCCATGCAGCCCATGAGCAAGGAAGCGCTGGCCCACGCCCTGGCGAACATGAAGGGCGTCGACGGCAACCCCGGCGTGTCCGATCCGCGCATCACCCCGCGCGCCGCCAAGCGCGGCGACAAGGCGCTGCGGATGACCCTGACGATCGGCGCGAACGGCGGCACCGACGTCCCGATCTTCTACCGGAACGAGTCGGCCTCCGCGATCGTCGCGGCCTTCAACGCCGGCGTCATGGTGGCCCCCACCGCGACCGACTACGACGGCCTCTGGCTGCCGTTCGTCGCCGACAATCCGATCGAGCTCGCCGGCATGCTCGTCGTCGCCCCGTCCGCCGCGCTCCTGCAGGGGATCGTGGTCAAGACCCGGCGCAAGACGCCCTTCGAGGACGTGACCACGGCCACTCTCGAGGCTTCGAGCTACATCCGCTCCAACCAGTACCAGGTGGACCGGGTCGAGCTGCCCATCGTCTCCGAGCTCGACGGCTGGTCGCACCTGCTCCTGACCTGCCCCGCCAACGGGATCACGGCCTACAACGTCTCGCTGACCTTCTTCATCCGCAACCGCAGCGAGATCCGCGACCGCCTGCAGATCGGCGAGGCTCCCGCCATGGAGCGCGTCGGCGGCGCCCGCTAGTCCCTCCTCGGCGAGCTCGAGCACTCCGCTGCTCGAGCTCGCCGGGCTTCTCCTCTCCTCACCTTCCGCCCGCCCTGTCGGCCCCGGCCGCCAGGGCCGAGGATTCCCATGAGCGTCATCCTCGAGCACGCGAAGCGCCTGGACGCAAGCGGCTACCGCGGCAAGTGGATGGCCAATGCCCTGCTGGCCAAGATCCGCGAAGTCACGGGCCTGAACGCCGTCACCCAGGGCAACTTCCAGCTGCAGCTCCCCTACGAGGCCGCCTTCGACGTCCGGACCGCCCGCAAGGTCGCGGCTGGCACTCCGGGCTCGGAGAAGGGTATCGCCGGGTTCGTCGACGACTCCAACGAGCTCGTGACTGCCCTGGGCCTCCTGGCCCAGACCCGCACCCGCGACGTCGCGCACGCCCTCGCCCTCCTCTCCCCCAAGGGCAACCCGGGCTGGCTCAAGTCACGGCCGCACCGACTCTCTGACCGCCCGAAGGTCGCCGCCCTCGACGAGGACCCCGGCTATTCGACTCCGCAGCCCCTCCAGGTGGACACCACTTCGACCACTTCGACCTCCCAGGGATCCAGCTCCAGCTCGGATGGCAGCTCGGACTCGAGCTCGTGGGACTGGCAGGGCTGGCTCGACACGGCTGGCCAGGTCATCGGCGCCGCTGGCGACATCTGGAAGGAGATCAAGCAGATCACCGGCGGCGGGGGGCAAAGCCAGCAGCCGCCCGCCGGCAGTCCTCCGAAGCCGCCGGCGCCGCAGGCCCCGGCCGGCCTGAGCACCAACACCATCCTGCTGGTCGTGGCGGTGGTGCTGTTGGTGCGTCGCTAAGCGCTTGCCGCAAGCGAGGTCTCGACCATGGCCGCCACGCACTACTTGACCGACGAGGAGGAGTACCAGGTCGCCATGGGCTGGACGACCCGCGAGGCGCTCCTCAAGGAACACGAGGACGACTACCAGCGGGATCCGCTGGGGCACCTCGAGCGCAACGCCGGCCACTGCTACGCGGCCCAGCTCGACTGGGAAGAGATCTCCCACGAGGAGAAGCGTCGCCTCGGCGAGCTGGCAGCCGCGGCGCAGATTGCCGCGGAGCCGAACGCTCCGCCGGCGGCCATCGAGCTGTTCAAGAAGCTCTCGGCCGAGCTCGCCACCTGGAAGGACGACCACGACGGCGGCCGCTGGATGACCGAGGTCCCGGGCTGGGTGAAGTCGCCGCGCTCGCCACCGGGGACGATTCATTACCTGACGGCCTATTTCGCGAACGGCAAGCGCCTCTACATCACCGCGGACGGCGCCGATCAGTTCAAAGACCCCGCCACCAAGGATTGGTGCTGGACGCGGCAGTACTACTCGGACAACCGCGGGTCCGGCCACAACGACACGGTACAGCCGTACGAGAGCGGCTGGCAGCGCGCGCAGTCGGTCATCATGATCGCCGGCCCACTGATTCTCGCCGTGATTCTCGCCAGCTCAGCCACCGGAGGTCTGGGGGCAGAGGCTACCGCCGCCACGGTCGTCGGCGCCTTTGTTGCTGGCATTCCAGCCGCGGCTCAGCGTGGCGCCGTCGAAGCGGGCAAGTTCTTCAAGCAGACCAGCGGCACCGCTCAGACGGGGGCCGCCGACCTTGCGAGGCACACCCGAGGGTCCAACTCGTCGGGCAGCGACCAGCCTCCGAAATCCACGCCTCCCAAGCGCCCCAACATCGCCGCCCCCGCTGCTGTCGCGCTGCTCCTGCTCCTCTGACCCATGCCCGCCGCCTGCCAGTGCCGGATCTCTCCGCTGCCGCTCGAGGCCCTGTCCCTCGTCTGGTCGAAGCATGGCCGCAAGGCGCTCTCGCACGCGGACGCTCGGATCATCGCCATCGATCCCGACTGGTGGGAGCAGCTCGACACCACGGCCGGCAGGGCCGCTGTCTTCTGCCATGAGTGGGCCCACATTGAAGGCGCCGAGTGCGAGGACTGCGCCGACCGCCGCGGCGGCGAGCACCTCCGCGAGCTGGGCTTCGCGGTCCGCGACGGCGCGAGGACCTTCCTCGACCAGGTACACACCCGCCCCGACAGCGCGCTGACGCTGCTCGAGGGCTACGGCTACGGGCTCGACGACGCCGAGCTTCAGGCCCGACGTAAGCGGCAGGCTCGAGGCCGGCCGGCGCTCCCCGCGGCCGCTCCGGCTCGAGCCACCGAGCTCCGCCGACCTCCCGCGCGTCTGGCGCCGGTCGAAGTGGTGCAGTTCTCGCCCAAGGCGTCGCCGGCGTCCGCTCCCCAGCTGCAGGCGGACATTCCCGCGCCTCCACCGCCACCGACCTACGTGGTTGACCAGGTCCTCGCCGCCGATTCGACCCCGGCGGCCGGAGACATCCCCGCGCCTCCCCCGCCGCCGACCGACGTCGTCGACCAGGTCCTGCAGCAGGACCAACCCTCCACGCCCTCCCCGGAGCCCGACATGGCCGTCACCCCAATTCCCGATGGCTACTTCATCGCCTGGCACGGCCCGATTCCGCAGGACAAGGGGCCCTTCGTCGACGCCTTCGTGACCTACGATCAGGCGTTCGGCGACTTCCAGGTCTTCGCCGGGTACTTCGACCCGGCCAGCGTGGGCGTGCTCCAGACCAGCGGGCCGCACCTGATGCCCGCCGGAAGCTACGGCGAGGAGCTCAAGGCCATCCCGGTGCGCAAGACTGCGCCGCAGGAGTTCGCGGTTCTGACGACCGACCCGCAGCTCGGGGCTGAGGTGCAGTTCTACACCAGCGGCAGCGTGTCGCTTCCTGCCCAGCTTCCGCCCAACCAGTCCCAAAACACCGGCTCCGGCGGGACTCCCGCGACCGGCGGCGGAACCCCTCCCGCAGCCGAGCCCGCGAGCAGCTCGAGCTCGGGCAAGACCCTGCTGCTGCTCGCGCTGGCCTACTTCCTTCTCAAGGGGTGAGGCGCAATGGCTGACTTCGTCAACGTCTGGAACGGCAAGCTTCCGACCAATCTCGGGTCGGTCGTCGACGCCGTCGTGACCTGGCCGGACCCCTGGAGCTTCTCCGACTCCAACATGGCTGGCGCCGGTTTCCCGACCGTGCCGGCCACCATCACGCACGATGCTCACCCGATTCGCCAGGGCACAACCGAGGTGCTGTCCGCGATCCCGGTCCGCACGGACATCGTGTGGGCGATCTTCGCCGACGACGAGCGCCTCGTGCCGGAGGTGCGGTTCGTCGCCAACGGCCAGGGCCAGGCCACCGTTGAGGCCGACAAGCGCTATCAGGACCAGCTCGACGTGGAGAAGCGCAAGGCGCTCACCGAGGGCCTCGGGTCCCCGGTCAAGTCCATCGGCGCCGGCATGATTCTGCTGGCCATCCTGGGGCTGCTGTTCTGGACCGGCGCCGGCAAGGGCGCCCTGTCGAAGTGAGGAGCGATGGCGGGCAAGGCGGCGGCGACGGCTGGCGGGCTCGGTGTGCTGCTCCTGGTGGGGCTGCTGGTGCTGTGGCTCATGTCTCGAGGTGCTGACGTGGACGAGAGCAAGGTCGCCGAGCTGCTGCAGTCTCGCCCCCGGGTGCGTGCCCAGGACCGGGTCCCGCTGCAGATGACGAGCTGGACCGAGCGGGAGCTGCTCGAGGCGGTGGCCGGCATCGGGTACCAGGCGCGGAACGTCTTCGCGCTCGGGTTCCTCGAGCAGGGCGACAACTGGAAGGCCGTCGGCAACCAGGTCTGGGGAATCGAGGCCTGGGGACCCGCGCCGGGCTACGGCTGGACGCTGGCCGGCGGAGCTGCTCGAGGTCCCATCGGCTGGGCGCCGGCGGTCGAGGCCGGGACGGGCATCATCAAGCCGTTCGTGGCCTTCTCCTCGCTCCGGGATGCCGCGCTCTTCGTCGCCGCGGCGCTCGAGCGCAAGGGGTTCCGCGGCTTCATCGACTACGAGACGGCCTGGAATCCCGGCCTGCCGCCGGCCTGGCGGGACAGCGTCGCTGCGCGCTGGGCGCTCGGCGAACAGCGTTACGACGAACTCACCTCGCAGGGCCCCTGGGCGTGACCATGAAGATCCGTCTTCCCTATTTCCTGCTGGTCTGCGGTGCGCTGGCACTGGGAGCCGTGCTGCTCAAGCACTCCACCGCGGTGGCCAAGGAAGGCGAGCCACCCGCCGTCAACGCGCTCGTGGGCGGAGCGAACGCCAGCTATCCCGTGCAGATCACGCAGACCTGCCGAATCACCCTCGGCGCCGGCGTCGCAGGGGCGCTCGCGTGCCCGGTGCGGCTCGCCAACCTCCGCGGCTACTGCTGGCGGCCCATCTCCGGGGCCATCGAGGACGGCGAGGCGACCGTCGCAGTCGGCGCCGGCTACCCGCTGTCGGTCGGCGAGGAGCGGTGCGAGCAGGTCGATTCGCCCAGATTCAACGCCGATGCCCCGGCCGCGGCGCACCAGCTCTACGGCATCGCCGCGGCCGCCACCACCGTCGCAATCCGGGAGTACCGATGACTCGGGCAGCGCTCACTATCCTGATGGCCGGCCTGGTCGCGCAGGTCGGTTCCCTCTCGCGGGGCCCGATGCACACCAGCCCGCCGAGCCTGCTGTCGGGCGCGCAGACCTTCGAGGGGCCGTTCACCATCACCTCGGCGACGGCGCCGGCGATCGCTATCACGGGGACGGCGAGCGGGAGCGACGCGATTGAGCTGCCGACAGGAGCGAGAATCTGCCTGGATGGCTCCGCGTGCACGCGCCACCTATTCTACAACGTGGCGGACGGCTACATCAACGCCGCGAATATTCGCATAGTTGGCAACGAATATATCAACGGCAATGCCGTGATCGCCGGAACGCTCAATTTGCAGTCCGACATGATCAATCCGGGAGCGAACTATGGCGGATCGGTCGGCATTAGCGACCCCCTGCGCTTCTTACCCGCGACCGGGGCGCTGCTCGAGTCGAACACGACTCCGACGGCGGGGATAGATACCGCGTTCACGCTCAATGTCCTGAGCACCCTGGCAGCCACCGATACGCTCATCGACATCAACAACAATGGCGTGAATGCACTACGCCTGCAGGGCAGTGGAAATCTCCAATTGCAGGGTTTGCAGGTGAGCGGGGTTCAGCTGGGCGGCGGGCAGGTCTACACCTACAACGCGCAGCCGCTCGTTTTGGTAGGAAACCAGCCCGATGGCGCAACGGCAATTGGCGTGCGCCTCAAGACGCCGGTCGTCTATTCGACTGCGGGCGCAAAGTTCATGACCGTCGAGAACAGCACCGGCGGCGAGAAGTACTCGATAGCCGTCGGCACCCACGAACTATTCACCGGGACCGCTCCAGCCGTCGGCACCGGCGCCGCAGACTGCGGCACGTCGCCGACCATCGCGGGAAATGACAGCGTCGGTCGAGTGGTAGTGGGGACGGCGCCGGGCAGCAAATGCACGCTAACCTTCAGCGTCGCCTGGGGCGCCGCTCCAGTGTGTGAGGTCTTCGACGAGACGACCGCGACCGCGCTTCGACCCTCCGCGACGACAAGCGCCCTTGCCATCAACGGCACGTTCTCCCCTGGCGACGCGCTCACCTATCGCTGCGCGGGGTACTAGGCCCATGAACAAGCAATTCTTCGCCGGTCTCGTCCTGGGCCTGCTTGGAGGGGTCGGCGGCACGCAGCTCGCCACCACGCTCGAGTTCGAGTCCTCCCCAGTGTTCCGCGCCTCGCGGGCTTGCTTCTTCCTGGTCGACGCCGACGGCGGCCAAGTCTACGGCGCTGAGGTCAGCGGCCAGGTCTATGCAACTCCCGACGCCGGCGAGGCCGTGCGCCCCTGGGCCCGGTCCGGCATCGCCGACCAACCCCACGCCCTGGTCTGGCTCAACCTCGCGCGGCAGTGGGCCACGGCGCAGCGCGACGGCGGGGCGGTCGGGACCATCTCGCGCGCTTGCATCTTCGAGGCGCCGGCGACCGACGGCGGCTGGGGGCTCGAGGTCGCCGACGAGCTCGGCACGGTGTCCGGCGCCGCCCCTCCCCTGCCGGCCGATTGGGATCAGTCGATCGCCTCTTTCACGCTGGGGGACGCTGGACCATGACGGCCGAGGGTCTCAAGCAGATCGCGGAGCTGTGGCCGGCGATCCTCGCCCTGGGTGTGGCTGCCTCGGTCTTCTTCGCCGCGGTCCGGGTGTCCGCCGTGGGCCTGAGCCGCTGGGAAGGCTTGGCGACCAAGGCCGAGGTCGTCGCGCTGCAGGCGCGCACCGCCGAGCAGATCGAAGGCCTCCGTCGCGAGAAAGCCGACGCCGAGGCCCTCGCGCACCAGGTCGAGCAACTGCAGGAGACGCGGCAGGCTCTCGCACGTCTCGAGGCCGACGTCAGCGGTGTGCGCGACCTCCTCTCGCGGATGTGGGCCGACATCAAGGACATCCAGCAGCGCAGCCGCACGAACTGAGCTCTTCCCCCGGTAGCACCTGGAGTCTCGCATGCGCTTCGCCGTCTGCCTGCTGCTCGCAACCCTCGCCATCCCCCTCTCCGCCAGCGCCGCCGGCGACGTCGCCCCCGATTTCCCGGCCATCGCCGCGGCCGCGGCGCCGAGCTCGCCGCAGGCCTTCGCCGCCCCTCGCCCGGCCGGCCAGCAGCCGCAGGTCGTCTACCTGGTGCAGCCGCAGGCCTCCGCCGCGGCGCCGGCGACGAGCTCGAGCAGCTCGGCGCCCTCGGCCATCCTCGGCGTGCTCTCCGCCGTGCCCATCGAGAGCTGGGCGCTCATCCTGGGACTGGGCGCCCTGGCCGTATTCAAGATCCTCGGCGACCGCGGAGCGAAGGCTGCCCAGTTCGTCGACAAGTGGATCGATTTCGCCTACTACGCGGCTGAGGCCGCGGCGCGCCAGGCCGGGCCCGACAGCTTCTTCGACAAGGGAGCCGGCGCGCTCAACGCCTTTCACCAGGGCTTACTCGGCGTCGGCGTGACCCCCTCGCCCGCCGACATCGCCAAGGCCCAGGCCGCTTGGGCGGCCCAGGCCGCGCGCGAGCACGTCGCCGTCGACCTGCAGGCCAAGGCGGCCGCGCAGGCCTATTCGAGCGCCACCGAGCGCCCGGCGGACCCTCCGACGCCCCTCGCCGCCAGCTAGACGAGGGGCTCCGCCGGCTCTTCCTCGAGGTCCCGGTGCGCGCCGGGTACCTCGAGGGCCAGGTCGGCGCGGCTGCACCTGGTGGCCCCTACGCCCGCCTCGAGGCGGGCTACCGGCCGCGCGAGCAGCTCGGGGTATTCGGGTTCGGGCAGTGGTCGCCGAGCTCGAGCACCGCCGGCGTCGGGGCGCGGTGGCTGTTCGACCAGTAGCGCTTGCCGTTCTGGTTCACCAGCAGGCCCTTTCCCAGCTCGGGATTGGGCCTGCTGGCGTTCTGGAGACCTCGAGGACCTCCAGGACACCTCGCCAGAACGCCTGGGCGGGCCGCACGAGCGACTTCCGGCCCTCATTCGCCCCGACGCCTTCCCTTAGGTGGACTCGCGTCACCTTGGGCCGCGTAGGCGGCCACGACCTGTGTTGGGGTCACCACTTCGAGGCCGATCCCCTGCGCCAGGGCTCCGGCCCTGTGGTCGCTGGTGAAGATGGCCAGAGCAGCCCTCGACTGGGCCTGCGCCATCGCCTCGGCCTCGCCCAGGTTCCTGGTGGGCTTTGTCCCGCCCATCTGGGCGTGCCACATCTGAATCAGCCCCGGGGTGTAGTCGAAGCACCTCACCACAACCCGCCCCTTGTCGAGCAGCCGCGCGAGCTGGGCGCGCCGGCGCTTCCCCTTGCGCCGGAGCTCGTCTTCGACATGGCGGGGCAACAGAAGCTCCCCAAAGGCCTTTTCGACCAGGTGCTCGAGCTCGGAGTCGAGAAGGATCGCCAGCGCACAGGCGTCCGCGACCGCGATTTTCGCCAGCACCCGGTCAGCTCTTCTTGGAAATGAAGTAGAGCAGCAGCAACAGACCCCCGACGCCCAGCAGTGCCCCCAGCGCTTCGCTGCCGGCGGAATCGTCCGGGAGCTTCACCTTCTTCACCTGGTGGGCGATCTCCTCGAGCAAGGCCGCCGCCGTTGCCCCCGGATGCAGCGAGAGCACCTGCGCGCCCTTGGGTGCGCGGAAGTCGACGCCCTCGAGCTTGTAGATGAACACCGGCCGCCCGATGCTCCTGGCGTACAGCGCCTCGGCCTCGACGTTCGGGGCCTGCTGAGTCACGACGGCGATGTAGGCGTCCGCACGCGCGAGCTCCGCCTTCCGGGAGGCGCTCAGCGCCGCCGACGGCTTGTAGCTGCCCAGGCGGAGCCCTATGCCGTGGCCAGCGCTCGCGGCCTGCAGCTCCCAGAGGATGGGCAGCTGGGCCTCGGCGACGGAGTGCCCCAGGTAGACCGACAGACTCATGCCGGCAGAATGCGGCTCGAACCGGGGGGCGTCAACAGCCTGTCCGCCCTCGAGCTCCCCCAGGCCGCGCTCGAGCGCCACCCGTGCAACTCCCGCCCGGGTCGCTTTCACAGCTAGCTGGCCGTCCTGGAGGCCGTCGACGACCTGGTCGAGCCGGTCTGCCAGGTCCTCGTCAATTCGAACGCCGATCTGCTTTGTCATGGTTTTCGCCCGCTTGGTATCGCTGGTATCACCGCCGCCACCAGGGCTAGTCGGCGTAGTAGGCCGCCAGCAGCTTCGTGGTCAGAGCGCCTGTCATGATGCCGACGAAGGCGCACCCGACGCGGGTCAACGTGCCGTCAGGAGTCATAAAAATCACCACTCCAAGGCCGGCCAGGATGGTGGTTACCAGTGCCGCGGCATTCCAGTGGCCCCGGACCAACTCGCTTGAGCAGCCTCGGCACTCCTCGCGAGGATCGAAGTGACTCGAGCAGATTCTACAGGTGGGCTTGCTCAATGCTGCCTCCAAATCGGTGCGAAGCCGACGGAATTCAGGTCGGCCACGACCGCGACTCCGCCGTCGGGCAGGACATCCCAGAGGATGCCGTCCCGGTCGATGAACTGGACCTCTCGCCCGTTCTCGCGGACCGAAAGGAGCTTGGCTTCCGCAACGGCCAGCTGATCGCTTCGAAATTTCCAGGCTGCGCCGGCGTCGCTGGCGGTTGGCCAACTCGAGAACTGCATTTCACTGTGACAGGTGCAGGCGCCGGCCATCGCCGCCAGCGCCATCGCAATCAACGCCCGCATGGTTCTCCTTGTGTGCGACCGCTCAGCTTCACCGCCGCCCGCGCCACCTCGCGCGAGAGTAGGTCCCGCTCTGCCTCGGCCCGGCGCAGCTGGGCTCGCAGCCGGCGGACCTCCTGCTCGAGCAGCCGCACCTGGTGCAGCGCGGAATCGCGCCGGTCCTGGGTCTCGAGCACGTCCTCCTCGGCCTCGGTCATGGCGCGGCCGCCTGCAGCTCCGCCTGCAGGTCCACGCTGGCCGCCAGGAGTTCCTCGAGCCGCCGCTGGGCCGGCCGGCATCCCCGCTGCGCAGCGAGCGTCAGTATCCTCTTGTTTTCCCGTAGTATTTCGGCTCGCGCGGCGGCATTCACCGTCGCCGGCGGCTCCTCGGTCAGCTCGCGCCAGAACTTGGCCGGATCTCCGAGGACCTCGAGCTTGTCGTCGGCCTCCTGGAGAATCCGGCGAGCCTCGGCGCTCTCTCGGTCCGTCCCGGCCGCGTGCTGCTCGAGCATCAGGCGCCCGGGGGCCTCCAGGGGGTTGAGCCCGCGGATCCATCCCAGCGCCGAGGCCTCCTGCCGCTCCTGCTCGGCCAGCGGATCGGGCATCGGCGCCGGCGGTGCGTGCTCCGGCAGCCGGCACCGGTAGACCCCGGGCGAGCAGAACACCGGCAACGGCCAGTGCTTGGGCTTGAAGGTCTTGTCGGCGAGGAAGGCCTGGCAGGCTTCCAGCAGGTCCTCGAACCAGGTCGCCGCGCGCCCGCACCCGCCCTGCTCCAAAGGCTTGCGGACGTCCTCGATCATCGCATCGAACTTCTCATCGCGGCAGAAGTTAGCGGGGCCGCGGGGCAGCCTGTCGCGGCGCCTCTCGCGGAGCTGGCGCACCAGCTCGGCCTTCCTGGCTGCGAGGTCGGGCGTATCGGCGGTCGCTGCCTGTCCAGATCCCCCTTTCCCTTCCACCACCACCGCCGCCGGCCGTTGCGGCGGCTCGCTTCGCGGAGGGGGTAGGGGGTGGTGGGTAGATACTGATACTGGTACTGATACTGAAGAGGGATCCTTGGGGGTAGGGTTGGGGGTAGGGTTGGGGTGACCGTCACCGGAACCATCCTGAAATAGTTCAGGGAACCCTTCCCGGAAGGATCTGAGGTATCTATCAGGCTTGCGTAAGACCTCTGAAAGACTGCCGAAAATGGAAAGCAGCGCGCGGCGCAGCAGATCGCATTCCGGAAGCTCCTGATTGACGATCCGGCGCCACCCTTTGATGACGTTCGGCCCGGCCGGCGGGACCTCCCGCACGCGGTCCTTGATCCACACCAAACCAACCGTCCAATCGGCCTCAACGAGACCCTCGCGGGAGGGTTCCCCCCATGCATCCCGGAACCCTTCCAGGGTCCATCCGAGGGCCTCGGCGAGCCCCCCCTCGGTGACCCGCAGCAAACCCGGGATCGGGGTGCTGTCTGGGCAGCTCCGCAGGTAGAGCATCAGGTATCGGCCGCATGGGGGCGGGCCGCTTAACTTGCGCGTGCTCTCGTCGAGCCAAAACCGAGTCGGGATCGACTGGTACTTGCCCGGATCGTGCTGCGGTTTGAACAGGCTCATGGGTCCCTCTCAAGCTCGAGCAGCCGCTTCCGGAGCCACAGCAGCGCCCGCCGCTCCACCGCGGCGGCAATGGTCGGCCCTACCCCCCACCGCTGCCCGAGCTTGGCGAGGCTCTCGGGGTTCTCGGACAGGAGGCGATAACGGAAGGCATCGGCGATCCGGCCGTGCGCCGTCTGGGCGACTCGGCGGACCAGGGCGCGGCGCTCGCCGGCGAGCAGCTCCTGCTCGAGGTCCTGGGCGCCGGCCAGGCCGAGCAGCTCGTCGACCTCGACGGCGTCCGACGAGATGATTTGGGCGCGGCGCGTCTGGCCGCGGCGCAGGTAGAGAACCGTGGCCTGGTTAATGTGTTTGGTCGCCCACCAGGCAAAGGGCCGGCGGCCATCGAAGGTGCCGATCGCCTCAAGCAGGCCGAGAGCACCCTCCTGTACCAGCTCGTCGTATTCCCCTCGCCCTCGCCAGCGCCGCAGGCAGTGGTGAATCAGGCGCTCATGGAGCCGGTAGAGCCGATCGCGGGCACGCTGGTCGCCGCGCTGCGCCGCGCGGGCGAGCTCGAGCTGCTCGTCGGCCGGCCGCTGAATGCGCACCTCGAGTAGCGGGGGCGGCCTTGGAGCTCGAGCGGGCGGGATGGCCATCGCGAGTCCCAAGCTCATGAAGTTCCCAGCCGCAAGGCGTCTTCGGCGAACGCCCGGACCCGCTTGTCAGCCGCGGCGATGTAGTCCTGCCAGAACGCCTCGCGACGCATTGCGGTCCGGGAATCAAGGACGTGTTCCGTCATCGTCGGGGTCAGATCGCACCGGAGTCCCCAGATCTTGAGGTCCTGCAACAGGAGCAGGACACGAGCAAGCCGTTGAGCCGTCTTGGCGGAGTGCTTGCCCAGGTCCCGCACTACTGCCGCCGCGCAGCGCTCGTATTTCTGCGCCGTCGAATGCCCGTCCCAGGCGCCCTCGTAGCGCGGTAGGCCAATCAGCATCCACCGCTCCGAGTCGTGAAAGTGCCAGCTCACCTGGCCTGTTGGCAGCTCGATGAAGACGATCGTGCGCCAGTCCGGTTCCCAGGTCGTATCGGCCGAAGGATGCAGGCTGCCCCCGGCTCTCCATTCGAGGGCCAGGGCCATGCGCGCGAGGAGGGCCACCACCCTGTTCCGTTCGGCATAGGCTGCGTTCTTCTGGTCGGTGAGCTTTCGGAGCTGTTCCTCGAACGTGTCTGCCATAGTGCCTCCTCGAAAGAGCGAACGCCGCGCCCCCGGCTCATTCCGGGGGCGCGGAGCTCGGCGGGACCACCGCTGCGCGGGTTCTTTCGGATCGAGGACACCCGGCGCTGGTCCTCGGCCGCGGACGTCTCGCCGGTACCAGAAAACCGGCGAGAGGGGCGCGGCACCCCAACTAGGGTTTGGCGATCGCGGCCCGCACCGCGGCGTCCTTGGCCTCGAGCAGCTTGCGCAGCGCGACCGAGCGCTCGGCGTTCCGCGGCAACACCAGGTGGACCCGCTCGGCCAGCTCGCCGAAGGGCTTCGAGATGGCCTGCATCTCCTCGGGAAGGTGGGAGTAGGCGAAGAACTGCAGGATCGGCTCGCGCTGCTGGTCGCTCATCGACTCGCTCTGCTTTCTGCCGGCGGCGCCGGCGGGGATTCGGATTTCGCGGGGGTCCGGCCAGGTCTCGCACCCGTGCCGAGACCTGCCGAGCGGGGGCCGGCTGCCGTGGCTCGCCTCGAGCCACATCAGGCAGTTGACTGGGCTGTCGATCCACCAGCGCTCCCAGTGCCTGCCGGCCCAGCGCCGGAACCACTGGTAGTCGCTGAACGCGACCCCGAGGAACCACCCCAGGCGCTGCAGCAGCTCGAGGTACCAGGCGCGAACGGGATTCATGCGGCCACTGGCGCTTTCTCCCGGGCCCCGAGCAGCTCGTCGGCGCACTGGCCACAGACGCGCCGCGGCCGCCGCCAGCCGAGCTGGGCGTCGGGGATGAAGTCCTGCGCGTCGGCAGTCAGGCAGCGCTCGCAGCGCGGCCCGGGCCTCTTCCGCGGCTGATACCGCGGGCCCTCCCGGTGGCGGTTCCACTGCTCAGGGCGCAGTGCTGCCATGCGTCCCCTCGCTTTTCTTGGCCAACGCGAGCCCCACGCCGGCGACGGTCCCGAGCGCCGTCAGGACCGTGTTGCGCGCCCGCCTGTCGAGAGCGCAGCCGATGGCCAGCAATCCCAGCCCAACAAACAGACCCGCAGCCACGCCCTCGGAGTAGCTGGAAGCCTCGGAATTCCTGGCCAATTCGCGCGTCTGCATCTACGATGACCTCGATCAATCCCGGACCGCTGGAGGGTGGAACCGATGAAGCGAATCGCGATGGTGGTGGCGCTGGTGTGCTCGGCGAGCTGCGCGATGCCAATGACGGTGGTGCGGATCGGGAAGGCAGGGCGAGCGAAACCGCCAGACTGCGATTTGCCGATCTACAAGGATGGCGCGGACCTGCCCCATTCCATCGATCGCATTGCTCACCTCGAAACGTTGCGAGGGGCCTACTCCGCCTGCGACGAGGAGACGTCCATCCGCCAAATTCGCGAGCAGGCTTGCACGATGGGCGCCGATGCCTTGATCGAGTTGAAGAGCACTCGAGGTCGGTGGGAGGTCTGCGAAACCAGGTCCGCGGCCGCAGTGCGGTGGGTGATCTCGGCCGAGGAGTTGGTTCCGGAAACGCCAGTGAGACGTCCCGACTTGCCCAGTCAAACTGGGCCGACGCGCCGCGTGATCATCGGTGTGCCCACGTCGGGCAAATAGCGGTCGATCAGCAGCACCTGCAGTCCCACCATAAGGGAGGAACACGGGATGCTCCGAAACGGGACGTACTTGGCAGTTCTCAGTCTTGGTGTGGTCGTTGGATTCGCCTCGAATGCCAACGCCGAAGAGAAGCGACTGCGCGCGCCGAAGCCTCTGGCTGCGCAAGAGGAGGTCGGAGAGAAGTCGCAGCCCGGAGAGCTCGATCAACCCTACTTGTTCGCGATCGGAGACCGAATCGGCATGGGAACGGAGCGCGTCCTCCGGATCTGGCTCGGGCGACGGAATTGGCCCAACACCATCACCGTGAACTTCGATCGGTCGCGGAAGCTGGTGCTGGTGAACTTCTTCGGCGGTCGGACCCGCGCCGACGAGGTGAAGCCCATTCTCGAGGACATCTGGCAGGTTATCGAGCGCCAACTGAATCCGTTGGCAGACGCGGCCGGGGCCAGGCAATTGAGCAGTTGCGACTTCCGGCTCTCCTACTGGAACGAGCAGGCGGACAAGATTGTGCTCGTGCGCAAGGAGTGCGGCGAGTACGTGATGCAGTAGCAGTCCGCCTCCTGAGTGAACCATCAGCTCGCCCTCCGGCGCTTCTCGCTGGAGGGCGCTGTGTCCGCCGACCCGATTCCGAGCAGGGTCGTAAGCGGGATTGCCCCGCCCAGCGCATCGAAGATCTTCGGCGCAGCTTCCTTGGAGAAGCCACGGCGCCGGCCATTCCGAACAAGGCTGATGACCACGTGGTGGACCCCGCTCTGTCGAGCGAGTTCCGCGATAGTCATCCCTGTCTTGTCGAGGTGCTCCCGCAAGGCATCCATTGCTCACGGTTGGTAGCAAATCGCTTCCAAGTGGTCAATGTCTGACCTTGTCCCACAGGTAGCAGACTGCAACACTCGTTCCGTGGCCCGCGGAATCCGCCAAGAACGAGAACCAGCTCGCTCCCTCATGCAGGTTTTTGGGGAGCGCCTGCAGGCAATGCGGGAGGCTCATCGCCTCACGCTGCGAGATCTGTCAGAGAGATCGGGCATTCCTCACACTGTCATCTCGAACTTCGAGACCGGCAGGCGCCTGCCATCTCTCGAACACCTGGCACTGCTCGCGGTGGCTCTCGAGGTGGACCCGGTGAAGCTGCTGCCTCGACGGCTTACCGAAATCGTGACGCCCTTCGTTCGCGTGGGCTCCGGCTCCGGAAAACCGCCCCCAGGCACCCCCTAGAAGTCAATCCCAGCCGAAAAGTGCGGCAAGGATGCACTTTCTCGCCCCTCTCTTGACTTTCTTGGTTTCAGTTTGCTACCAATAGCCTCGCAAGGCTGGTTCGGGCGTGTTCGGCGGGCGTCGGGGAGCGGCACCAAGCGAGACCCCTCGAGCGGCTGCGGCTGCTGAGCGGGAGGAGCTGAGGGGCCGAGAGCCAGCGCAGCGGTAGCAGCGGCGACAGGTAGCGGGACGGGTTCACCGACAGGCCGGAAACCATGGCGGGCGTTTGCCCGCACGGGAGGGCTGCATGCCCAAGGGGAGCGAAACCAGGTGCGCGGCGACAATCACGGTCCTGCGGTGCGGCCGCCAGGTGCCGGTGGTCATCGAGGGCGACGTCCCCGGGCACGTCATGGCCGACGTCTTCATCCGATCGGCTCGGTTCGGCACGGCCGAGATCGAGCTCGACGAGCTCGAGCGCATCGACGCGGTCATGGCCCTGAGAACCAAGGCATTCGAGCTCGAGCGCGACGGCGCGGGCAGCGGAGTGGCGGCATGAGCGTGTGCCTCGTCACCTGCCAGAAGTGCCAGCAACCCAGGGCGAAGCGACGGACGCGGCAGGAGATCGCGGCCGATCTGCAGTTGATGCTCGAGGGGCTCAAGGCGGTTCCCGACGTCAACGACCGATATCCATACGCCGCCGCGCTCGGGGCGCTGGAGGGCGGTGTCAAGTGCATCTGCGACGAGCTCAACGGCTTGTGCTCGTTCTGCTCGGCCGAGCTGCGGAAGGCCACCAGGTGACGCCCGCGCCCGCCGAACTCAAGGCCCCGCTGCTGTTCGAGGAGGTCGATCAGCATCGGCACCTCGACTGTCCGCAGTACGACCGCTGCCTCGACGGCGCCGTCGCGAAGCGATGGGCCAGTTTTTCGTGCGCGCGCTGCCCGCTGTTCCAGGCGGCGCTCGAGCAGGAGAAGGCCGCGCGGTGCGGCCAGCAGGTGACAGCTCCGGAGGTTGGGCGGGTCCCCCCCTCCCGCCCGCCCGGCCTCCGGCGGCTGTCGTTTCCACGATGGAGGACACAATGGGCAAGTTCGTCGAGACGTGCGGTGGTTGCGGTGGTCCAGCGGATCAGGCGACGCGGGGCTGCAAGGCCTGCTACCAGCGGCAGAAGCGGCGGGAGGCGGCGGGAACGGCGGCGCCGGCGTCCGCGCCGGAAATCGAGGGGGTCGAGGAGGAGAAGCCGCGCACCCGGCGCCAGCCCCTGGGCATGAAGGACCGCACGCTCGACCGCCTCACCGATGGCGAGCTGCTGCAGGAGTTCCACCACGTCCGCGACGAAATCCGCCGGCGGCTCGAGGCGAAGCTCGCCCTCGAGGACGCGCTGCGCGGGCCGATGGTGGCGGTGCCCGAGCCCGGCGCCGAGGTCCCGGCCTGATGGCCGGCCGGTTCTGCGCGGCCGCGACAGCTCGAGGCGTCGAGTACTTCTGCGGCCACTCGCACCGGCACCAGCTGACCGCCGAGGTCTGCCGCTCGCGGCTCGAGGCCAGGCTCCGGCGGGTGCTGCACCTCGAGGCGGAGCGCCTCGAGTCCCGAGTCCTTCCCAACCAACCCCTCCCGGCGGTCGACGCCGGCGACGTTCGAACCCTCGTCTAGCCCGGAGCAAACCATGGCCCAGCCTGCCCTCGCCGCGCAGTCCATCCCCCTCGCCAAGATCAGCGAGTCGCCGCTGAACCCGCGGAAGATCTACGACAAGGCCCAGCTCGAGGACCTGGCGAAGAGCATCAAGGAACTGGGCGTGCTCGAGCCGGTGCTGGTGCGGCCGGTGAAGGGCGGCCATGAGCTGGTCTACGGCCACCGGCGCTTCCGGGCGGCGAAGAAGGCGGGGCTCGACGCCATACCGGCCACGATCCGCGAGCTCGATGACCGCCAGGTGCTGGAGATCCAGGTCGTCGAGAACCTGCAGCGGGCCGACGTCACGCCGATCGAGGAGGCCCGCGGCTACGTGGCGCTGGTCAAGGAACACCAGGTCCCGGTGCGGGAAATCGCGGTGCGCATCGGCCGGACCGAGGCGCACGTCTACCAGCGGATGAAGCTCACCGAGCTGCCGAAGGGCATCCAGGACGCGCTCGAGCGCGGCGAGCTGGCGACGTCGGTGGCGCTGGCCATCGCCCGGATCCCCGACGGCAAGCTGCAGGAGCGGGCGGCCGAGGAGGTGCTCAAGCCCGAGAGAGTCTGGAAGGCTGGCATGTTCGTCGAGGAGCCGATGGGGGCGACGCAGGCCCTGGCTTTCATCCGCAACCGGTTCACCCTCAAGTTCGCCGGCGCCGACTTCGACATCTCCGACGCCACGCTCTGCCCCAAGGCCGGTGCCTGCCCCACCTGCCCGAAGCGCACGGTCAATCAGCCCCTGCTTTTCAGCGACATGGCGCAGGAGGACCTCTGCACCGATCCCGACTGCTGGGAGCAGAAGCGGCAGGCGGGCCGGGCCCGGCAGCTCGAGGAGGCCGCGGCGAAGGGCAAGACGGTCATCCCGGCCGAGGAGGCCAAGAAGCTCTTCTCGGCCGGCGGGTGTGTCCTGGGCAAGGAGTACTTCGACCTGGCCGACTGCGTCGGCTACGACCGCGACCCCAAGAACAGGAACTGGCGGCAGTTCCTGGGCAAGGACCTCGGCGCCCTCGAGGTCCACGTCGCTGCCGACCAGGCCGGCATTCTCCACGAGCTGGTTCGGCGCAAGGACGCGCTCGCCGCCCTCAAGAAGGCCGGGAAGCTGGTCAAGGAGACCTCGCACGCCGATGCCGGCGGCTCGGGAGCGAACGCCAAGAGCGACCGCAAGGCGAAGGCCTTCGGCATCGCCCTGCAGCTCACCGCGGCGGAGCTGGTGGCCGCGGCCGAGAAGAAGAAGCCGGACCGCGACTTCTGGGCCTTCCTCGCCACCGCCCTGGGCGAGAGCTACATGGTCAACGACGTCTGGAAGCGTCGGGCCGTCGACTACAAGAACGACCGGGCCAAGGGACAGGCCATCGAAGCCATGGGCGAGGCCGAGCTCCGGGGCCTCGTGCTCGAGCTAGTGCTCGGCGAGGACTTCGACGAGTGGGTCACCGGCTTCACCCCGAACGTCGAGGCGGCCGCGAAGCTGCTCAAGGTCGACCTCAAGAAGATCCTCAAGGCGGCCGAGGCCCAGCTCGAGGTCCAGGAGAAGAAGGCCAAGGAGCCCGAGCCGGAGAAGGCGCCCGACCCCAAGCCCGACAAGAAGAAGGCGGCCAAGAAGGGAGGCGGCAAGCGATGAGCGAGCCCACCAAGCCGGCCGCCGTCGTCCCCTTCCCTGTCGACCAGGCCGACGCCGGCGCCGCGGCCGGGCCGCGCGAGGAGCCCACCGAGGTACGGCCGTTTACCAAGGAGCAGCTGCAAAAGCTGGCCAGCGATTCCTTCCAGCTGGGGTGGAAGGCCGGGACCGCCGAGATCGCCTTCATGCTGGAGGCTGGCTTCCGCCAGTCCTTCGGCCAGGGGCTGAAACCACGCGACATGGTCCTCGAGCTCGTGCCGCTGATGCAGGTCGTGAAGCAGCTCCACGAGAAGCCGAAGAGCCCGCAGGTGGAGTGGAAGAAGTTGGCCGAGGCGGCGGCGAGCCAGGAAACCGCGGCCGCCCCGCCGGCGGCGCCGCCGCGGCTGCGGATTACCATCGAGGCGACCGAGGCGCTGGTGAACCTCGAGGGCACGATGTGCCGCCTGTGGGAAGGCACGCTGCCCAGTGGCGGCCGGGTCAAGGTGTTCGTCCTCCGTGTCGCGGCGCCCGAGGGCGACGAGCGGAGCTGCGCCGAGCTGGAGAAGGCGCTCAAGGAGCAGCTGCCGCCCGGCCACGCCGTGCTGCTGCGCGAGGTCCTGACCTGATGGCCCCGCGCGCCCTCAGCCGACAGCAGCGCTACGACCAGGCATTCCGGCTGGCGCTCGAGGTCCTGCAGACCGAGCAGGACTCCGAGCCGGCGGATCCCAAGGGCGACCACGAGATGGTTGTCGCGCCCGAGGTCTGGCAGCTCATGGTGGCGCTCGCTCGCCAGGCGATGACCGGCAAGCGCGGGAAGCCGACCTGGGGGATCTGCAGCGGGTGCGGCTGCACCTGGCTGGCGGCCTGCGAGGGCGGGTGCAGCTGGGCGAACAAGAAGCTGACGCTGTGCAGCCGGTGCAAGGGGAAGGGAGGGCGCCATGCCTGAGCTCGATACCAACAAGACGATCGAGATCCTCACCGAGCTGCTGGTGGAGCGGGAGCGGCAGCACGAGAAGTTCGGTAAGCGGAACCTTCCCGAAACCGGTATCGAGCTATCGGACGACGTGAACGCCTCCTGCTTTGCCTATGACTTGCTGGCGTCGTGCAGTGAGGAGAGCACCGCGGGGCAGCCCACCTATCGGATGCTCCTCGACGACGACATCTGGGAGGCCTTCGAGGAGGCTGAACCCTCCCGGCTCCGCGGCGAACTCGTCCAGATCGGGGCTGTGGTGGTGGAGTGGATCGAGGCGCTCGACCGGAAAAAGCGCGAGCGCATCCAGCGCGGCGAGGTGGCGCTTGGGTAAGAACAGCGCCATTGCGTGGACCAACCACACGTTCAATCCCTGGATCGGCTGCCGACCGATCTCCGCCGGCTGTGCGCACTGCTACGCCGAGGCGATGGAGCACCGGTGGGGCCGCGACTTCCGAGGCACCCGCCGCCGGACCAGCGCGGCCTACTGGCGGGGTCCGCTGCGGTGGGCCGAGGAAGCGCGCCAGGCCGGCGCCCGGCAGCGCGTGTTCTGCGCCTCGATGTGTGACGTGCTCGAGGACTTCCCCGGCGTCAGCTACCACCTCTCCGACCTCTGGAAGCTCATCGACGAGACGGCCGACGCCCTCGACTGGCTGCTGCTCACCAAGCGAGCGGACCGGCTGCGCTTCATCCCCGAGGACATCGCCCTGCGCGCCTGGCTCGGCGTGACCGTCGAGAACCAGGCCGCAGCCGACGAGCGAATCCCGCTGCTGCTCCAGGCCCCAGCGGCGGTGCGGTTCGTCTCGATGGAGCCGCTGCTGGATGCGGTGGACCTCAAGACCTGGATGCGCTGGGTATTTCGCTCTGGCATTGCGCCAAATCCAGACGGCACGCCGTTCGCGCTACCTGCGGTGGGCGGCACGCGCGGCCTGGACTGGGTGATCGTCGGCGGAGAGAGCGGGCCGAAGGCGAGGCCGTTCGACCTGGCCTGGGCGCGCAGCATCCGCGACCAGTGCGCGGCGGCCGGGGTTCCGTTCTTCATGAAGCAGATGGGGGCGCGGCTATTCGCGTTCGCGGAGCCGATCGAGTACGTCCAGAAAACGGGGAGCCCGATCAAGCTCAAGGACCGCGCCGGCGCCGACCCCGCCGAATGGCCGGAGGACCTGCGCGTGCAGGAATTCCCGGGGGTGCGGCATGGCTGAGCCAGTGATCTTTCCCGTGGGGGAGTTCTACTCCTGCACCGACGAAGAGCACCTGACTTGCCAGTGTCCAGAAGAGGCGCTGGAGCAGTTTCTGGACGGCTACCTATCTCCGGAATGCGACGTGGCCGCCGTCATCCGCGAGATCGGGGAGGTCACGGTCAAGGCCTACCAGCCTGTCGTCCTCTCCGAGGAGTCGATTGGCGCGTTGGCCTTGCAGCTGGTGGAGCGGGCGCGGGACCAGTGGCGGGAGAAGTGCGGCGACCCCGATGGCGACGTGGACCTTGAGCCCGGGCCGCTCGCCGAGACGGAGAAGCAGATCAGCGCCATCCTGACCGAGCTCTTCGCCACCCAGACCCCGTGGAGCTGCGAGCAGTGCGGCGAGGTCACGCTCACGCCGGAGCAGGTCGATGGGATCATGCGGGACGAGTGCCCGGAGTGGTTTGACGATGGGGAGGCGCGCCATGCCTGAACTCCGCGGCCTCACCCTCTGGCGCCCCTGGCCCTCGGCATTCGTCGAGTGCGACCCGCCGAAGCGCCTGGAAAACCGCACCTGGGCGCCGCCGGCGTCCTACGCGGGCAGCTACGTCGCCCTCCACGCCGGCAAGGTCTGGGACTCGGATGGAGCGCGCTGGATTCGCCGCCAATTCGGCGAGCTCTTCACTCCCGAGCGCTGCCCGCCGAGCTCCATTGTCGCGGTCGCGCGGTACGTCGGGACGGTCGAAGAGTCGCAGGATCCCTGGTTCGTCGGGCCGGTCGCTTGGCGCTTCGACCAGGTCACCAAGCTGCCCGAGCTGGTGGAGTGCCCGGGAGGCAAGGGGTTGTGGCCGGTGCCGCCGGCGGTGCTCGCCAAGGTGCGAGAGGGCTGGCGAAGAGCTCGAGAAGGAAGGAGATGCGCATGATCGCGACCAAGCAAAGCCCGCTCAAGCCCGAGGACATGGGCCGCCTCTGGACGGCCGACGACGTCGCCGCCTACCTGCAGATGAGCAAATCCTGGGTGTACGACGCCTCGGCCAGGGGCGAGCTGCCGTCCAGGAGCTTCGCTAACCGGCTGCGCTTCATTCCCGAGGAGATCCGGGACTGGGCCATCGGCAAGCGGCCGGGTGGGGCTCAAATCGTGCCCCTGAGCGCGGTAGGCTCCAAGCCGCAACCCTGACGCGGAGGTCTCATGGGGTCGGTCTACGAGGAGAACGGCGCCTGGTACGTGCGCTGGAAGGACGGCCTCGGCCGCCGGAAAGCCAGGAAGACCCAGGCCGTCAACAAGACCGAAGCCCGGCGACTGCTCGCCGAGCTCGAGCGCCAGGCCGAACGGCAGGAGCTCGGGCTTGAGCCCCTGCCCTCGAGCGCCTCGCCCAGCCTCGCCGAACTGGCCCGCTGGTGGCTCGACAAGCGGTGCCGGGAGGCCTCGCTGAGGGCCGACGAGCCGCGCCTCAAAAAGCACATCATCAACGCCAGGATCGGCGAGCTCCGGGGCAACCAGATCACCACCGCCCGCCTCGAGGAGCACCTCCGGGAAATGCTGGAGGCCGGCGCGGCGCCGGCGAGCTGCAACAAGCTCCGGGCGGTGCTGCGCACCATCTTCCACCGCTCCGCGCGCGCCGGGCTGTGGATCGGCCCCAACCCCGCCGCGGAGGTTGAAACCCACCGCGTGCCGAAGCGGGTCTATGAAACGCTGTCGGCAGAGGAAGTGCCGGTGCTGCTGCCGTGGGTCGACGAGGAGTGGCGGGACGTCGTCGCCGCGGCCATCTTCACCGCGCTCCGCAAGGGCGAGCTGTTCGGTCTTGAAAAGCGGGACGTCGACCTGGTCCACCGCACGATCACTGTGCGCCGCTCCTACGACCGCGACACCACCAAGGGCTCCCACGCCGACGTCATCCCGATCGCCCAACAGCTGCGCCCCTTCCTCGAGCACGCCCTCAAGGCCTCGACGTGCAACCTGGTCTTCCCCGGGCCCGGGGGCAAAATGCGGGATGAGGAGGCGGACCCGCAGAAGGCACTGCGCACGGCGCTTGGCCGGGCGGGAATCGTGGTGCGGTACGACCATTCCTGCCGCCGGTGCAAGCGCAAGGGGACGCCGCACGTCGAGAGCCACCAGGACAAGGAGCGCCGCCGCTGCCCGCGCCCGGGGTGCGGCATGATTCTCTGGTGCAAGGCGATTCCCAGGCCGGTGCGCTTCCACGACCTGCGGCACACCACCGCCACCCTGCTGCTGCGCGCCGGCGAGCCGGCCCAGCACGTCCAGCGCATCCTGCGGCACGCCAGCCTGACTACCACCACCAAGACCTACGGGCACCTGGTCTGTGAGGACCTGCGCCCGGCCTTGCAGTCGCTGCCCGAGCTGCCTGCCCAGATGGAGCAGCTCGCCGTCGGGGCGGAAAAAGCGGCGCCAAATGGCAGCAGTCTGCCAGTGGAGTCGGGGCCCGCAACGACTGAGGGCCGGACTCAATCGGAAAACCCGAGTGAAATCCGGCCCTCTGCCGAGTGGGCACTGCAGGTTTCGAACCTGCGACCCCTGCCGTGTGAAGGCAGTGCTCTACCGCTGAGCTAAGCGCCCGTATTCACTTGTACCTGCCAACCAAGCGGGCGCGGACTATGCCCCGAACCCGATCGGCGTGTCAACAAAAACAGGCTGTCGGCTAGTTCACCGGGGCCAGCTGGCCGGCCAGCCGTTCCCCTACCCGTCCCAGGAGCCCGATGATCGCGTCCCGGAAGCCCCCGTCGCGCAGGGCGATCGGGTCGGCCGCCTCCGCCGCCGGATCCGCCAGGTCGTCGTGGTCGATCGACGCGCCCCACAGCAGCGCCCCGTCGATCCGCGTCAGCCGCCCCTCGCCTCGCAGGTACAGACCGGGCTTTCCCTGCGCGGAGTGCAGCCCCCACTCGGTCACGTCGAGCTGCAGCACCCCGTCCGCTCCCCGGGCCCGCAGCGCCTCGAGATCGACCGGCTGCATCTTGTCGTCCACCAGGAGCGATTCCAGCGCGGTGGCCACCTCGACCTCGGACAGGGCCTGGCTCCAGGGCGGAGTCGAAGGCAGCCGCGACAGCACCGCCTCCCGCAGCCGCGACCCGACCTCGAACCGCTTCACCTGCCGCTTGAGCGCCGTCGCCAGCGCCTCGTCGGCCTGCCCGCCCAGCGCCACCCTGCTCTCGCTGGTCACCCGCACCACCACCGCCAGCCGGTGGATGTCGGACAGCGACCCCGCCCGCAGGCTCTTATGCGCGCACCCGGCCAGCAGCAGCGCCAGCGCCACCGCGGTCGTCACTCGGCTTCGATTCGCCATGGGCCCTCGGCCTCCTGCGCCGGCTCAAGACCGCCATCCCCAGCAGAGACCAACCCGCCAGCAGCGGCCCGCCGCCGCTCTGGCAGTGGCACGACAGCGGCGCCGGCTCGTCCGCGCCCTGCCCCGCTCTCGCTTCCTTGGAGATGACCACCTCCGGCATGACACTCAAATAGGCCTTCGCCGCCGACGTCGCCACTCTTCCCGACAGCCCCGAGCGCCGCACCCGGTAGCTCAGCTCCGCCCGCTCCCCGGTCACCGGCACCTTGCGGAAGATGAGCTCGTCTGCCGACCTCTCCGGATCCGCCAGCTCAGCGCCGTTGAACCGGGCCCCGCCGGCCACGTACGAGAGCCCGTTGAGCGCCAGGTGCAGATCGATTCCGTCCAGCGGCGGCTGGCAGCCAGGGTCGTGGGAGAAGCCGACCCGCATGGTCACCGTCTCGCCCGGCAGCGCCGATGGGCGATCGCTCTGGTGGTCGAGCTTGACGTAGCGAGGCGGGGCGAAGGTCACCTCGTACTGCTGCGCCGCCTTGCCCATGCTGTTCTCGACCCGCAGCTCGAAGCGCCCGGTGCGCCCGACGGTGGCCGCGAAGTCGAGGGGGGTCAGCGACAGCGCTCCGCCCCCGAGGTCCTGCATCGCCACCGGCAGGTCGGTCAGCTGCTTCCAGGAGAAGGTCGGCGAGCAGCCGGCCTGCACGGTCGGGCGGATGGTCACCGGCAGCGGGCTGTCGCAGCTGGCGGGAACCTCCTGTCCCGGCTCGAAGTTCTGCGCCGAAGGCGGGTCGAGGGTCGGCGGGCTGAAGGCGGGCTGGTAGTCGACGCCAAAGGAATAGGTCGCCGACGGCTGCCCGCCCGCCGTCGGCTCCACAGTCAGGGTGCAGCCGGCGGTCTCGGCGGCGCACAGCGGAGCGCCGGGATGGGCAAAGGTGACCGTGGTCGAGTCCCTGGGCGGCGTGGTCACGCCCTTCCCCGTGCAGCTCCAGGCGTAGGTGAAGCAGGCTGGCGGCGGCTGGGAGGCGGTCCACGTCGTGGACTGGCCGGCGGCCAGCGAGGTGCCGCGGTCGAAGGCGCCGCCGAGGTCGGTCGGGGCGGTCGGCGGGTCGTAGGTGAAGGAGAACGCCGTCTTGTCAGCGGCGCCCACCGCCGGGGTGACGGTGACCTCGCAGCGGACGGTGGCCGGGGTGCAGTTCGTTCCCGGGTTGGTGAACTTGAACGTCGCGACGTCTCCCGGCTGCTCGCTGGTCCCGGTGCACGCCCAGCCGTAGTGGAGCGAGGCGGTGCAGGGGTGGGTGGCGACGATGGAGATCTCGGCCCACTCGCCAGCCTTGACCGAGGTCGGCACTCCATTCGCGCCGATGGCGGGCTTCACGAAGTCGGCGGCGACGGTGACCGGGGCGCTGACCTTGGTGTTGGGCCAGGTGCCGTCGGCTAGCTGGGTGCCGTTCTTGTCGGTGGCGGTGACGGAAATCCGGTCTGAGCTCGTGGGACAGCCTGTGAAGCTGGTCAAGTCGTAGGTGGCCTCGCTCACATTCTTGGAAGGGGTGGTGACGGTCGGCGCCAGGCCCCCCGGCAGCGAGGACCAGGTGAAGTCCAAGGAGTCGTTGCACTCGCTGCTCCCGCTGGCGCTGACCACGTTGTGCTGGCCGAGTTGGAAGACGAGCGGCGCGGGGCTGATGGCCACGTTGGTCGGATTGGCTCTGAGGTCGGCGATCTCCAGCGTCACCGTTGCGGGTTGAGAGGAGAGCCGTCCGTCGGAGGCGACGATCTCGATCCGGTACTGGACATTGCCGCAGTGGGTCGCCGGCGCCGTGAAGTCAGGTATGGACGCCCCGGTCTGCCCGGCGAGAGGGTTTCCGGGGATAAGGTCCAGCGCGGTCCAACTGTAGCTCTTGATGGTGTCGGAGTCGGGATCCGACGCGGTCGCCATCAGTTTGACCTGCGAGCCCTCAAGGAAGGTGGAAGTCTGGAGGGTCGGGGGGTCGGGCGGCTGGTTCTCGTAGAAGAGAATCTCCGCGCCATCGCCGACGGCGACGCAGTGGTTTTCGTCCGAGCAATGAACGGCATTCAGCTTGACGGTCGAACTGCTGGGCTTGGAGGTCCAGGTCTTCCCGCCGTCCTGGCTCTCGAGGATCTGCCCGCCGTTGGCGACCACCACTGCGAATCCCTTTGGCGCGAGGAAGGCGCCGTTGGGCTGCGAGGTCCCAAGCTGGGTGAAGTTGGCCACCCGCACCGCCTTGGGCAGGGGGGTGGCCGCGGAATCGATGAGAAAAGCGGCAGGCGCAGAGATAGGAACGGCAGGCGGCGGGTCGATCACCATGCCCACCGTCAGCAACGTGGTCCCCTGCGTCGAGATCGCGGTGAAACTGCCCGTGGTCATCCCGTTGATGGAAGCCATGTCTAGATTGTTGGGCCAGTCATGATGGCGGAAGACATCCCTGTCGCCAGCAACGTAGCCGTGATTCGTTCCAAGGTAGGCCACCGCCTGCCAGGCACTGGAGGTCGACCCGCCCGCGTAGATTTCGCCGCAGCCCGTCCCTCCGTCCCAACGGGCCAGCAGTGCACCGCCGCTCAGTTCCACACCGGCGAGGTACCAGTCGCTCGGTCCCACCATCCAGGCCCCTCGAAAGTCGGGGGGAGAGGTCCTGGTGGGAACCGAGAGAGAGACACTCGCCCAGCTGGCGAGCGAGGTGCCGTGGACGTGGGTCCCGCCGTCGCCGAAGGCGTCCACGCCGGAGGTGGTCGCCCAGACCGCATAGAGCGGTTTGGGCTTGTTCGTTCCTAGAGCAGCGCGGGGGATAGGAGTAGCGGTAGCGAAGTCGGCGCTGTGGAAGATCGTTCCGACCGCACCGGCGTTGAAGTCGGTCCCGCCGCCGACCATCCACACGTCATTGGTGCCGGCCATGAACACCGCCCGCAGCGGCAGGGGCCCGTTGTCGGTGAGCTCGGCCTTGGAACCCGAGGAGGTCGAATGCGTCCACTTGGCGCGCGCCGGCGCCGCGCTCAGCACGGTCAACGCCACGATGGCCCAGGCGCTCGCTCTCATCGGCGCTCCCATCAGTAGGCAAGCTCGACGCGCAGGTAGACCCGGTCAGTGCGCTGCGAGCCCGGCTCAATCCCAGAGCCGGAAAAACCGTAAATAGTGTAACCCACCGCCACCCCGGCCGTTCGCTCCAGCCAGTACGCCAGCTCGGCACGCAGGCTGTTGAGCGATTGCCCGTCCACCGCCACGCTGCGCCGCGCCGCCTCGATCGCCGCCTCCAGCCCGCCCACGATCCGCAGCGACGGCCGAACGCCTCCAGCCCGCCCACGATCCGCAGCGACGGCCGAAGCGATCCGGAGATGGCGTTGGCGAGCGACGCGTCGGGGAAGACGATCGCCTGCACTCCGGCGCCCAGCCGGAAGCGGTCTCCCAAAGCGACGCTCGGGCGCAGCGATACCAGCTGGTAGTACACCCGCGCCCCGGTCCCCGACCCCAGCGGCAGCTGGTTCACCACCGAGTAGCTGGCCAGCACCACCCAGGGATCCAGCCGCAGCGAGGCTCCAAGGAAGCCCTCCAGCAACCGGGCCTCCATCGCCCCGCGGTTGCGGGTGGTCGACGCGTTGAGCCGCCCGGAGAAGCCCACCGCCGAGTGCGGCCGGGCCTCGACCGCCAGCGCCCCCAAGGTCTGCCAGCGCTCCACCGAGTCCAGGCCTTGGTCCGACACCGCCGAACCCGCCTCGTGCCGGACCTCGGCAATCGCCGAGACGCGGAAGAAGGAGATCAGGTAGCTCGCCCGAGCCAGGGCGGCATCGCGCAGCAACCCGGGCACTCCGACCACCTGGCCGGTCGGGTCCTGGGGCGGGACGCCGGGCGTCGAGGCGAAGGGCAGCACCCAGCCGCGCTCGTAGCGCCCGAGCAACTGCAGCGCCTTGGCCGGCGCAACCTCGATCCCCACCGCCCGCGCGCTGCGCAACGCGTCGACGTCGCGGGCGAAGAGCTCCTCGGCGAAGACCTCGGCACTGCCGTCGACCCGCCGCCGCGCTCCGGCCACCGCCGCCGCCGACCGTCCGGCTTGCGGCCCGTCGACGTCCACCGTCCAGGTCCCGTAGGCGATCTCCGAATCGGCGGCGCGCTCGGCGCCCAGCTGTAGCTGCGGCCCCGACACAGGCCCCCAGCCTCCGCGCAGCGAGAAGCCCAGGTCGTCCTTGGGCCGGTAGGTCACTCCCGCGGCGCTGAAGGTGTCGTTCACGCTCGCCAACCCGCCGCCGTACCTCAGGATCGATTGCTGGTGGCTGGCGTTGATCGACAGCTCCTTGGTCAGCGCGTAGTCCGCCCGCGCCCCGGCGCTCAGCCGCCCGCCCGAGACCGTCGCCCGCTCCGGGTCGTCCTGCAGGTGGTTGAGCATCGACAGCTGGGCGAAATGGCCCTCGGCGCTCAGCTTGAGGTCCCCTATCGAAACCCGAGCCCGCAGCACCGCGTCCTCCCCGGTCGGCAGCTGGTCCTTGGCCAGGAAGACGGAGCCGAGGGGATCGCGGGGATCGGCGGAGACCCGGCTGTCGGCGAAGCCGGTGAGCTCGACCGGGCCCAGCCGGGCGCGGGCGCTGGCTCCCAGCTGTCGGGCGAAGTTCGAGCTGGCGTAGCTCGAATCGCTGAAACCGCGCTCTCGATAGCGCCACCAGACCTGCCCGCCGTAGTCCGGCTCGGAGACCGAGGCCCGCAGCGCCACCGCCGGCGCCCAGCCGTCGGCGATCGTCGAGGCCACCTGCGATGAGACGAAGGTCAGGCCGCCGGTGTCGCTGAGGGCGAAGCCGCCCGAATTCGTGGGATTGAAGAGCTGCCCCTGGCTCTGGGCGGCCTCGGCCAGCAGCCCCACCGGCCCGAGCCTGGCCCGGGCGGCGACGGTCACCAGCCGGTAGTCGTAGCCGGTGGCGTCTAGCCGCCGCTCCTGCACCGCCGAGGCCGCGATTCCCGCCGGCTCGGCCCCGACCGCCAATCGCCCGCCGAAGACCGCCACCCGCGAGGAGTCGGAGGCGGCGGTGGTTTCGTAGTCGGCGACCAGCACCGCCCGGCGCTGCTGGAGCGCCGCCGCCAACAGCGGTCCCTCGCCCAGCGCCAGCGGCAGCGCGCGCGCCAGCAGGATCCGGCCGCTCAGATAGTCGACGTCGTAGTCCAGCCCGCGGCGAAGCTCCCGCTCCTCGAGCGGCAGGTCGGAGAGCGTCTCGCGGGTCTCGACGCGCAGCTTCTCCGAGCCCGGCACCACCGCCGGATTGCGCAGGTAGTAGAGCGAGCCGCCGGTCGCCGACAGCTCGTCGTGGGCGGGCACCGGCAGCGAGAGGTCGGTGGCCGGCGGGCTGGCGAAGGCCTTGAGCCTGGCGGTCACCGGCCCCAGCGGCAGCCGGCCCTCGCCCTGGGCCCCGAACAGCGAGCGCTCGTAGCGTCCGACCTGGGTTCCGCCCAGCTCCGCCTGGAAGGCGCCGAGCTCCGCCCCGCCGTAGCGCGGGTGCGTCAGCCGCAGGTAGAGCCGCGAGTTGGAGGGATTCCAGGATCCGGCGAGCCCGTCGTCGCCGGTCTGCGGCGGGTGGATCTCCGGATCGAGCGCCCGCTCGATCGCCAGGGTCCGCGGCTGCAGCAGGGACAGCGGTTGGGTCCGGGCATCGGTGGCGTCCAGGTCGATCCCACCCCGCAGCTCCAGCGCCCCGAAGCTGCGCGACAGCGCCGCGGCGCCGCGCCCGGTCAGCGCCAGGTCGCGCCTCGCCGGGTCGTAGCTCAGCTCGAGCCCGAGCAGCGCGCTGGCCATGAACGTCCCGCTGGCCTCGATGGTCAGCGTGCGCAGGACCTTGGGACCTTGGGGAGGCCGCAGCTCGACTTCGACCGCGTTGAACCCGCTGGCGAGGGTCAGCGGAAGCTGCGCCGAGCCCGACGGGCCGAGCGTGGCGCGCTGCTCCCCGACCCTGACGATGGTGCCCGCAGGCGCGGTCACCGAGACGCTGAGCGCCGCCGCCGGGGAGCCGCGCAGCGCCGGCAACTCGACGCTCCCCAGCGTCTCGATGGGCCCGGGGATGAACAGCACCCCGCCCCGCTCGCGGGCGACCACCGCCAGCCGCCGGCGGAAGAAGGTCAGGTCGCCCTCCGGTCCAAGGTCGGAGAACGAAATCAGGTTCTCGCCCACCCGCACCGCGACTGGCGCCCGGAAGCGCCCCTCCGGCGTCACTGGCGCCGGTCGGCCCTCGACCTCGATCAGGTGATCGCGCTCGGTCTGGCCGGAGAGCCAGTACCGGTAGGTCCCTTCGGCCACCTCGCCCCTGCCGGTCGCCCGGCCGGCCCCCGATTCCCCGCGCGCCACGCGGGCGAAGCTCACCGCGAAGTCGACGCTGTTCAGCGCCGCCGGCCCGCTCTCCACCACCCGGCTGATGCCCGGCTTGACCGAAGCCTTGCGGCCCAGGGCCTCGACGTCTAGCTTCACCAGCACCCGGCCGCCAGATTCGATCAGGCTTCCCGAGGCGGTGGCGCTGGTGGTCACCCGGCGCAGCGGCAGCGCCTGCAGGTGGTAGCGCCCCAGCCGATCGGTCGTGGCGAAGGTTCCATCGCTGAGCAACACCCGTGCGTTGGGGATTCCCGGCTCCTCGCTCGAGCAGCCGCCGTCGCCGTCGAGGTCCTCGCACACCCGACCGCTCAGCACTCCGGCCTCGGGCTGCTCGCTCAAGCCGACCGAGGCGACCTGCGCCGCGGCAGCGCCCGACCCCAGCAGCATGGCCGCGGCCAGAGCGCCTCTCATGGCAGGACCGCCTCCTGCGAGGCGCTCACTCCCGAGGCCACGTCGATCGCCGAGACGCTGACCCGTCCCGAGGTGCCGCCGTTGACCAAGAACGCGATCGAGCCGTCGGACTGGGGCTGCGGCGGCCCGAGAGTCACCGGCGTCCCGTCGGCGCGCGCCACCTCCACCGCGACTTCGCGCCCGCGCAGGACGCGCCCCTGGGCGTCGAGCACCTGGCAGCGCACCGTTCGGCCCGCCACCTCCAGCCGGACATCCACCGGGGTCGCCGGGGCCAGCGCCACCTTGAGCTGCACCGCCGCCGGCTCGAAGGGTCCCTGCTCCGGGAAGGTGACCGTCCCCTGGCTGGTCTCGAGCCGCCAGACCAGCGCCGAGAGCGTCGGACGGGAGCGCAGGAGGATCTCGATCGGCTTGTCGGCACCGGTCGGCGGCGGCAGCGCGAAGGTCGCCAGCCCCAAGGACTCGGTCTTCGTCGCCAGGCCCAGGGCGGCGTCGGTCGCCCGGATTTCCAGGTCTTCACCGGAGATCGGCCGGCCGTTGAGCGCCGTGACCCGCGCCACCAGGTTCTTTTCCACGGCCGAGACTTCCAGCCGCGCCGGCACCTTTCCCGGCGGATCGAGCACCGTGCCCGAGACGATGTCGGTCCAATCCGGCGGAACCTGGGCGGGAGCGGTGTAGGTGGCGCGCAGCCGCCCCGGACCCTCCTGCTCGAAGGCGCTCAGCGCGCCGCGGGCGGCGCTCAGCGCAGGCAGCGCCGGAGCCGGGCGTCCGTCCGGATCGGTGGTCACCAGCAGCGCCGGCTGCGTAGTTCCGGCGAACACCGGCTGCTCGGCTACGGTCAGCACCGCGCTCTTGAGCGCCAGCGGAGTCAGCGAAAGCGGCAGCGACTCGCGCGACTGCGGCCCGCCGGCGGGGAATTCGAAGCGCAGCTCCTCGGCGGCCTCGCCGGGCGTCTTGGGCGACAGGTAGCTCCACTCGTAAGCCCCCGAGCCGAGCGCCCGCGGCCCCTCCAGCTTGCCCAGCCGCGCGCTGCCATTGAGCCTGGCCCCGTCCTGCGGCGCTCCGAAGGGATCGGTCGCCGCGCACAAAACCCGCGCCCGCGCCCGTCCGTCCCCGGGCAGCGAGGCGGGGTTGGCCACGCAGGCGATGCGGTCGGTCGGCGGCAGGTGCAGGTCGATGGTCTTCACCCGCCGGTTCCCCAGCCGATCGACTACCAGGCTCTTGCCCATCCGGTGCCCGGGCGGGACCACGATCGGCAGCTCCAGGCGCCCGCTGGCGTCGGCCTTCATCGGGCCGAAGGTCTTGCCGGCGATCTCCAGCGAGAACGAGGCATTGGGCTCGGTGCGCACCGGCAGGTTGACCGCCGAGGCCAGCGGCACCAGCGCGACACCGAAGGCTCCGTCCGCCGAGTCCGCCGACGGCCAGGGCGTGAAGGCCACCACGATCGCCACCTCGGGGTAGACCTCCTGCGGCAGCTGGTAGGTCGCCTCGAAGCGCCCATCGCCCAGGGCGTGCAGGTCGCGGATCTGGCCGACGTTGGAGCGGACCACCGGCAGCGGCGCCAGCGGATCGGGCGTCCCGTCCTCGCGCAGCACGGAGATCTCCAGCCGGGCGCTGGTGTCCCGCTGCTTCACCGGGGCTGCCGGCTCGGCCTTGAGCGCAACCTTGTTGGCCGGGGCGCCGATCCGAACCTTGGCCTGCCCGCCCTCGCAGCCCGAACACGCCGCCGACAGCGAAACCTCTGCGTTCTGCGGCGAAAGCGAGAAGACCCGCACCGGCCCCTGCGGCGGTAGCTCAGCGAGCTCACCGCCCTGGGCGCTCACCCGGGCCCCCCCCGGCAGCGACGCCTTCCCAGAGGAATCGACGAGGGTCAGCCCGACCTGGAACGGCGCGCGCGGACCGCGCGGCGGCGAAAGCCACGCCAGCCGGTCGGCATCGGCAGCAGCGGGCAGCGCCAGGAGCAGCGCCAGGAGCAGCGCCAGCGCTGCCGCCCTTCCCCTCTTCAAGGCCGTCTCCACGACGGCAGGCCATAGCAGATATGCCGTCCGGGCCCAAGCCCGGGTCTTTCCTGGGCAATCAGCTGGACGCTCAGCGGCTGCGGCGGCTGCGGGCGCGCTGCACCGACGGACGGGGCATCAGCGCCAGCAGGGCCAGAGCCGCCAGCGCCAGCGGCGCCAGCAGGCCCGCTCCCGACTGGCTGCAGCCGACCGCCTCGGGATCGGCGGTCAATCCGTGCTGGGAGCTGCCAAGGTCGTCGCGCACCGCGCCCGGGTCGTCGGCCCGGTCGTGATCGTGGGCGTGGTGGCGGGCGTGCTTGGCGGTGTCGATCGCCCCGCCGCCGGGGGCCTGGAAGATCTGGATGCGGATCGCCGACCCGGGCCGGCTCGACAGCTCGACGTCCAGCTCGTTGCTGGCCAGCAGCGCCGCCCGTCGCTCGAGGCTGTCGACCGGGACGATCTGGCGGTGGTCGTCGTCGCCCTCGTGGGACTGGCCGCCGGCGGCGTTGAAGTCGTGCTCGCGGACGATCTCCGCCTCGTTGAGCTCGATCTCGCCCGAGCTGACCTTGGCCGAGCCGTTGGGGCCGTTGGTGATGCAGATCAGCCCGTCGCCGGGTTCGGCGGCGAAGCTGACCTTGAACTCGTGAGGAGCGCCGGCGGTGCGCTCGAAGATGTTGTCGAGCACCGGGCGGGCGCCGTTGAGGTGGGCGCAGTCCTGGGGCAGGGCGTTGGGGGGCGCCGGGAAGACCGCGGTGAACTCGTACAGGTAGATGTCGAGCTGGCCGTTGCGATCGTCGGTGAACACCACCCGGTTGCCGTCGATGTCGTTGAGGAACTGGGCCCCGGAGGCGGCAGTGGCGATGTCGAACACCGCGCCGCTGGGGATGTGCCACAGCTTGATCTTGTAGGTGCCCGAGGAGAGGTCCTCGAAGGCCACGAAGTCGCCGCTGACGTTGGCGTTGACCTGGTCGCCGGGCAGCGCCAGCCGGGTCTCGACGCCGGTGGCCAGATCGAAGGCGAAGATGTCCCGCTCGGTGCCGCGCAGACCCTGATAGACGATGCGGGTCCCGGAGATATCGGGCATCCGCTCGTCGTCGGCCGGGGTGTTGGTGATCTGGCGGGTGGCCTTGCTGGCCCAGTCGTAGGCGAAGATATCGCAGGTGCCGCTAGCCCCGCACCGCTGCCAGGCGATGGTACCGTTGGAGACCGCCGAGCGCTCGTCGCGGTCGGGGCTGTTGCTGATCCGCCGCTCCTCGCCGGTGATCAGGTCCTTGGCGTAGATCTCGATGTTGCCGTCGCGGTTGTCGGTCCAGGCCACCAGCTTCTGGCCGATGGACGGGTCGATGGACAGCGAATTGGCGGCGTTGGTCAGGTTGGTGGTGCTGTGGGCGATGGTGTCGAAGACGACCACGTCGGCCACCGACTCGTCGGTGTAGACGATCAGCCCCTGGGAGACGTCGGTCAGGTCCTGGTTGCCGGGGGCGGTGGTGACCGGGGCCTCGAGGCCGGTGGCCAGATCGTAGTACCAGATGTCGCGGTCGGCGCCGCGGGTGTCGGTGTAGACGATCAGGTTGCCGGAGATGGCCGGGTCGAACTGATCAGCGAGGTTGGTGGTGATGCGGGTCTCGACGCCGGTCAGGGTCGGCGCCGCGGCGCCAGCCACCTGGGCCGAGGCGAGGCAGGGCAGCAACATCATGGTCGCGACAAGCGCACGGCCGATGGTCTTCATGTCGCTACCTCCGCTCGAGGCAACAAAAAACCCGCGAATGCGCGTCGGCGCACTGGCGGGATTCGGTCCTCGGTTCTTCGTCTTGGCAGCCATGGCCGTCCTTTCGGGGACCCACCGGCTTTGCGCTTCCCGAACTTCCGGGAATTGCCTTTTTCAAGTTCTACGGTTTGGAAGTGTAGTGCCCATGCGACCAGCCAGTCAAGCCGACCTCTGGTCAGCAGACAACGGACCGGCAAGTCGGGCAAGAAAACGGCTGGTCAGCGGGCCACGGCGCGGGCCACCGCCAACCTCAGGGCGTCGCGGGCGTCGAGGGCCTTGGCCCCGAAGTCCTGCGACATCGCCATCGACAGCTTCAGGCAGGCCTGGGGTTTCTCCCCGGAGAGCTTGACGAAGTCGGCTTTGGAGATCTCCAGCAGCTTGGCGTCGGTCTCGGCCACCGCGCTGGCGATGTGGGCCACCGGCTTGTCCGGGGACAGCAGCGCCATCTCGCTCAGGTTGTCCCCGGGCCCCAGCGAGGCCACCGGGACCTCCTTGCCCTCGGCGTTCTTGACCAGCACCTGGATGCGCCCCTCGACCAACAGGTACAGCGCCTCCGCCGGCGCCCCCTCGGCGAACAGCTTGCTGCCGGCGAGCACGATCTTGGGCTGGGCCACTTTGGAGAAGATCTGCAGCCCGACCGGCGTGAAGTCCTTGAACAGGGAACTCTGCTTGAGCAGCTCAGTGGTCATCGCGAGCCTCTAGCTATCACGGCTTGCCCGATTGTTCAGCCTTCCCGGTACTGGCGCGAATATTCGACGTAGTTGGCGGCGCTCTTGGCCAGGCTCAGCCGCTCCTGGTCGTTGAGCGGCCGCTTGACCTTGGCCGGCGAGCCCATCACCAGGCTGTAGGGCTCGATCTTCATCCCCGGGGGCACCAGCGTCCCGGCGGCGATGATGCACCCCTCCCCGACCTCGGCCCCGTCCAGCACCGTGGCCCCCATTCCAATCAGGCACAGATCGCCGATCACGCAGCCGTGCAGGGTGACGCTGTGGCCGATGGTCACCCGGTTGCCGACGGTGAGCGAGAAGCGATCCTTCAAGACGTGCAGGCAGCTCAGGTCCTGGACGCTGGTCTCCTCGCCGATGCGGATCGAGTGGACGTCGCCGCGGACCACCACGTTGAACCACAGGCTGGAGCGCGCCCCGACCTCGACGTCGCCGATTACCTGGGCGCTCTCCTCGACCCAGGCCGAGGGGTGGATCTTGGGGCTCTTGCCGCAGAAGGTTCGCAGGGCCATCGATTATCTCTCTCGGATGCGGTCGCTCAGCTCACCTGGTTGCCGAACAGCGCGTTGGCCCCGGCCTTGGAGATCTCCACGGTGGCCAGGGTCCCGGCCTCGGCGGTGCCCACGAAGTTGACGACCCGGTTCTCGGGCGAGCGGCCGAAGCGCTTGTCGGGATCGGTCTTGGACGGGCCTTCGACCAGCACCTCGATCTTCCTGCCGACCTGGGCCTGGCCAATTTCCAGCGAGATCTCGCGCCCGCGCGCCTGCAGCCGTTCCACCCGCTCCACCTTGCTGGCATAGGGCACCGGTCCCCACTCCTGCTCGTGGAGCGCCGCCGCGGTCTTCGGCCGCGGCGAGTAGACGAAGCCGTAGATGTTGTCGTAGCGCGCCTGCTCGACGAGCTTCATCGTCTCTTCGAAGTCGGCGTCGGTCTCGCCCGGGAAGCCGGCGATGACGTCGGTGGTCACCGCGATGTTCGGCCGCGCCTGGCGCAGCCGCTCCAGCCGGTCCAGGTACTCGGCGGCGGTGTAGCCGCGGCGCATCTTGGCCAGGATCGGGTCCGAGCCCGACTGCACCGGCAGGTGGAAGTGCGGCATCAGCCGCTCCAACTCGCCGCAGGCGTCGATCAGCCGGTCGGAGAGATCGGTGGGATGGCTGGTGGTGAAGCGCACCCGCCAGATCCCGTCCACTGCGCACACCTGCCGCAGCAGGTCCGCGAAGTCGACCCCGCCGCGGTAGGAATTGACGTTCTGGCCAATGAGGGTGACCTCGCGGACTCCGACCGAGGCCAGCATCCGCACCTCGGAGAGCACCTCCTCCACCGGCCGGCTCTGCTCGCGGCCGCGGGTGTGGGGCACCACGCAGAAGCTGCAGACGTTGTCGCAGCCCTTCATCACCGTGACGAACTCGCTGACCTTGCCGCGGGCGGTCTCGGCCTCGGCGCGCGGGAAGACGTAGCTCGCCGAGTCGATCCAGGCGGTCTCCGCCACCCGGGCCCGGCTCTCCTTCACCTTGCTCAAGACCTCGGGCAGCTTGGCGACCGCGTCCGGGCCGAGCACGAAGTCGAGGTAGGGAACCTGCTTGAGCATCCGGTCCTTGTGGACCTGAGCCACGCAGCCGGCCAGCCCGAGCAGCGTGCCACGGGCCTGCTTCACCTCGCGGTAGCGCCCCAGCGCCGAGAGCACCTTCTGCTCGGCCTTGTCGCGCACCGCGCAGGTGTTGAGCAGGATCAGGTCGGCGTCCTCGGCGATCTCGGTCCGCAAGTAGCCGAGGCGCCTGAGGATTTCCCCCATGCGCGCCGAGTCAGCCTCGTTCATCTGGCAGCCGAAGGTGTGGATGAAGAAGCGGCGCTCGGGCGGGCGGGCGACCTCGTTTTCCTGCTGCGGTTCCATGTCGTTGCGCTCGCCTTCCGTCCCCCTCGAGGCCGCCGGAGGTTAGCGGGGCCGTCGGCCGATCTCAACACGCGCTCGAGGCGAGGCCATCGAGCGCGCGGTCGAAATTCGAGCGGGCCCCTGCTCCCTCCGCGGGCTGGCGGTTGCCTCGGGCTCAGCGCCCCAGGAACTTGGCCGGCCGCTTCTCGGAGAAGGCCTTCATGCCTTCCTTCTGATCCTCGGTGCCGAAGAGCAGCGCGAAGGACTGGCGCTCCAGCTCGTTGGCCGCGCGCAGGTCGCCGTCGGCGCCCCACTCGATGGCCCGCTTGGCCTGGGCGATGGCCACCGGCCCCTTGGCGGCGATCTTCTTCGCCAGCTCCTTGCAGTGCGCCAGCAGCTGCTCCTTGGGGAACACCTCCAGCACCAGGCCGATCTCCTTGGCGCGGGCGGCGTCGATGATGTCGGCGGTGAAGATCAGCTCCTTGGCGCGCTGACGGCCGACCGCGCGGGTCAGCCGCTGGGTGCCGCCGAAGCCGGGGATCACGCCCAGGTTCACCTCGGGCTGGCCGAACTTGGCGCGGTCGGCGGCGTAGATCATGTCGCAGCTCAGCGCCAGCTCGCAGCCGCCGCCCAGGGCGAAGCCGTTGACCGCGGCGATGGTCGGGAACGGCAGGCTCTCGAGCAGGCCGAAGGCCTGGTGGCCCAGCCCGGCGAACTCGCGGGCCTGGGAAGCGGTCATTGCCGACATCTCGGCGATGTCGGCGCCGGCGACGAAGGCCTTCTCCCCGGCCCCGGTGACGATCAGCGCTCGAACCTGGCGGTTCTCGGCCAGCGAGCGCAGCGCCTGCTCCAGCTCGCGCAGGGTCGCCGAGTTGAGGGCGTTGAGAGCCTTCTCCCGGGAGATGGTGAGGACGGCGACGGACTCCTCGATATCGAGGCGGATGTTTTCGAAGGTCATGGTCTTGCTCCTGGATTCCCCGGTTCGCTTCCGTTCGCCCCGAGCGCAGGGCCGCAGGCCCGGAGTCGAGGGGCCCCTCGACTGCGGCCTCGCGATGCTCGGCCTCCGCTCGGGGTGAACGGAGGACAGCCTCCCTGGCCAGAATCGCCTAGTACTTGTAGAACCCGCGGCCGCTCTTCTTGCCCATCCAGCCGGCGTCGACGTACTGGCGCAGCAGTGGGCAGGGCCGGTACTTGCTGTCGCCCAGGCCCTTCCACAGCACCTCGGCGATGGCCAGGCAGGTGTCGAGGCCGATGAAGTCGGCGAGGGTGAGCGGGCCCATCGGCTGGTTGGTGCCCAGCTTCATGGCGGTGTCGATGTCCTCGACGGTGGCCACGCCCTCCATCAGCGCGTAGCAGGCCTCGTTGAGCATCGGGATCAGGATCCGGTTGACGATGAAGCCCGGGTAATCCTTGGCGATCACCGTGGTCTTGTTCATCCGCTTGGCGAGCTCGAGGGTGGTCTTGAGGGTCTCGTCGCTGGTGGCGGCGCCCTTGATCACCTCGACCAGCTGCATCAGCGGCACCGGGTTCATGAAGTGCATGCCGATGACCGCCTCGGGCCTCTTGGTGGCGGTGGCCAGGCGGGTGATGGAGATGGAGCTGGTGTTGCTGGCGATGACCCCGCCCTTCTTCACCGCTTGGTCCAGGCTGTTGAAGATGTCGCGCTTGAGGGTCTCGTTCTCGGTGACCGCCTCGATGGCCATGTCGGCGGAGAGGCCGGCGACGCTGGTGGCGGTCTTGATGCGCGAGAGGATGGACTGCACCTCGCCGGCGGGGATGGTGCCCTTCTTGGCCAGCTTGTCCAGGCTGCCGCCGATCCGCTCTTTGGCCTTGTCGAGGAAGGCCTGCTGCACGTCGACGATGGTGACCTGCAGGCCCACGCTGGCCGCGACCTGGGCGATGCCCGAGCCCATCTGTCCGGCGCCGACGACGATCAAGCTTTCGATGGCCATGTGAACGCTCCTGTGCGCGCGGCGAGCGCGCGGTTGGGAAGAGTGGTGCGGCAGGCTCCTATGGCCTCGCGGGGCTGTCAACGGAATCGAGCGGTAGGTGGATTCGGCTCTTCGGGTCGGCCCCCGGTCGCCCCGAGCGGAGCAAGGGGACCGGCGGATCAGCTCAAGCCGCCGCGAATCCCTGCTGGCGCAGCTCGCGGACCAGCGCGTCGGTCTCCACCGGCCAGGGCAGCCAATCCACCAGCGGATCGCCGCGGAACCAGGTGAGCTGCCTCTTGGCATAGCGCCGGGTCTGCAGCGCGGTCTCGGCCATCGCCTGCTCGACGGAGCACTGGCCCCGGGCGGCCGCCACCGCCTGCGGATAGCCAAGCGCCTTGAGCGCGGGCGCGTCCTCCAGGCCGCGGGCGAGCAGGCCGCGCACCTCGTCGAGCAGACCGGCGGCGAACATGGCCCGCGCCCGCTGCTCGATGCGCCGGTACAGCTCCTCCCGCCCCGGCGACAGCCCGAGCACCTTGGCCCGGTAGCGCAGCTGCCCGAAGCCGTGCCTGGCCCAGAGATCCGATGGCCGCTCGCCGCTCTGACGGAAGATCTCCAGCGCCCGGATTACCCGCACCAGGTTCTGCGGCGCGATGCCCGCGGCGGCCTCGGGATCGATCCGCGCCAACTCGGCGTGGATGGCATCCCTGCCCTCCAGTTCCGCCCGCTTCTCCAACTCGCGCCGCAGCGCGAGGTCGGCCGGAGGCGCCTCGACCATCCCCAGCAGCAGCGCGCGCACCCACAGCCCAGTTCCGCCGACCACGATCGGCAGCTTTCCCCGGCCGGCGATCTGGCCGATCGCCTCGTCGGCCATCCGGGCGAACTGGCCTGCGGAGAGAACCTCGGTCGGCTCGGCGATATCGATTAGATGGTGCACCGCCGCCGCGCGCTCCTCGGCACTGGGCTTGGCGGTGCCGATCTCCAGCCCGCGGTAGATCTGCTGGCTATCGGCGGAGATCAGCTCGCCATTGAGGGCCCGCGCCAGCTCGATCGCCAGCCTCGTCTTGCCGGAGGCGGTCGGCCCGACCAGCACCAGCAGCCGCGCCGCTCCCTCGGGCGCCGGCTGCGGCTTGGGCCGCACGGTTCGGGCGGAGGCGCTCTTCATCTCGGGCGGCAGAGTACCAGAGGCGCGCGGCTGGGGTCGCGCAGACTGGGGCACCGATGACGACCCCGCCCGCGGCAGCGGTTTCCAGTGCCATTTCGGCCACTTAGCGCTCGGCACGCCGGCTGAAATGGCGATGGGGCATGCGTTTCGCGAACCTCGCCTTGGCAGTCCTGGTCGCCCTTCCGGCGACGGCTTCGGCCTACAAGCTCAAGGCCGACGGCACCGGCACCCCGGTGCGTTGGGCCAGCAAGCAGATCACCTTCCGGCTGCCGAGGCACATCCCTCAGGGCATCAGCGAGTCCGACGTGCGAGCCGCCGTCGTCGCCTCGCTGGCCACCTGGGCCTCGGCCACCGGCCTGACCTTGCAGGTCGAGCCCGGCGACGAGGACGCCAAGATCGGCTACTCGAGCTCCGACAAGGCCGACAACCACAACGACATCCTGCTGATCGACCACGACTGGAAGTACGACACCAACGCGCTGGCCGCCACCGTGCTCACCATCGACGAGGATTCCCACCAGATCGTCGACGCCGACATCGCCCTCAACGTCGAGGGAAACAACTTCAAGGCCCTTCCCGCCACCAGCGTTCCCGGCGGGGTCTACGACGACCTACAGAACACCCTCACCCACGAGATCGGGCACGCTCTTGGCCTGGCGCACAGCGAGGTCGCGCAAGCCTGCATGTACGGGGCGAGCAGCCACGGCGAGGTTTCCAAGCGCGCACTTGCCGACGACGACCAGGCCGCCGCCGACTTCCTCTACGACCCGCGCAAGGGAATCCCCGCCCCCGCCGCCCAGGTGCAGAACATGGCCGAGGCGATGCTGACGGTGGGCTGCAGCTCGACTGGCGGAGGGGTTCCCTCCCTCGCCCTGGCGCTGCTGCCGCTGCTGCTGCTGCGAAAGGACCGGGCGCGGTACCGCCTCGAGCGCTCTTGAAACCCGTTGACCCCGAAGGAGGCACGACAGAGTCAGTCCAAGTCCATCGATTGCCACCGCATCGCCATCCCTCTTCTGCGCCGGTTCCGGGGCCCGTGCGGAGGTCGATGGCGGTGCGGCTCTATTTCTTCGCAGGCTCAGTGGCCGCAATGCCCTCGCGAGCAACGCTCTCCTTTCGCGGATGAGCAGTCGGCGTCCGAGCGGCAATCGACGCACTCGCGGGCGCCGCCCTCCCAGGGCGCGCAGAAGCGACGTCCGTCGCGGCGGCACTCGGCGTCGGCGCGGCATTTGCCGCACACCGGCCCGGACGGCCCCGCCACGCAGCTCAAGCCCTCGGCGCAAGCCCACTCGCCCAGCTTCGGCGTGCACTCGCCGTTGAAGGACGAGCAGGCCAGCTCGGGCGCCTCGAAAAGAGGGTCGAGCAAGTCCAGACAGCCGACCTTGCTGGTTCCGTCGAGGCAGGCCGGGACCAGCTCGACGATTCGGGAGTAGGCGGCCTGGTCGTGGTGAAAGCTCATGGAGTGGCTGACGACGAGGGTCGCGACCAGGAAGGAGCCATCGGGGCTGACGAAGAATCGCGGCCGGGCGTACGGCCGGACCGTCCAGACCATGTGCTCGGGGAGGCGAAAGACCCGGCGCAAGCGCCCCTTCGCCCGCACATCGATCGCCCACTGCGCCGGCACGCTGCGCTGGCAGGCGAGACCGTCGAGGCTGCGCAGGTCGTCGCCCACCCGGATTCCCCGCTCCTTCGGCGTCGCGCCCGGCGCCAGATCGGGGAGTTCCCTCCGCGCAAGCTCCACGAGCCCAGAGCTGGCCGGCATCTCGAGGTGTCCCTTCTGGCGGCGCTCGGGGATGGACAGGGGCCTGCGCTCCAGCTGGTCGCCCTCGCGGCTGCGGTGGATGAGATCGAGCCGGCCTCCGAGCGAGCTCCCGTACATGTCGCGGGACACCTCGCCCTCCACCAGCCAGAAGCCGCTGGAGTCGGCATCGAACCCCACCAGCGCCGAGTAGACCTCGCTCGCCGCGGCGCAGGCCTGCGCGGAAGACGGGAGTGCGACGACAGCTGCAAGGGCGAACGCGAGTCGGAGCAAGGAAGGCCTCACTGCCGGCTTGGATGCCGGCTCCGACCTTGGTCGCCCGGGAGGCCTTGGCTGGGAAGTGCCCGCCCGTCGCTACGGCAGGTAGGCCACGCGCTTGGCGGCGTCCCGGGCCTTCTCGCTCAGGTCGCCGCCCTGGGCGTCCAGCTCCTCGACGAAGCGCAGCAGCACCGTCCCCTTGTCGTCCTGGACGGTGACCGCCAGCGCGATCTTGCCGTTGGCCGGCTCGGCCTTCAGCTCGACCTTGCGCGGCGCGTCGAGGATCTGCTCGGTCTCCTGCGCCGACACCGCCTGAGCTCCCAGCAGCGCCTTCTCCTTCTGGATGCGCACGAAGGCGCGCATATCGTCGGAGCAGGTCACCTGCTTGTCGTTCAGGTCGAACAGCGCCGAGCAGAAGGTCTGCTCGAAGACCTGGGGAACCGAGCTGCCCTCCAGCCCGGCGACGACCACCACCTCCGGCACCGCGTGCTTGATGCGGTTGGCGACGCCCGAAGGCGCCGAGCCCGACGAGCCGTGGGCGCAGGCCGCGGCCAGCGCCAGCGAGAGCAGAGAGAGGCGCTTCACTTGGACGCTCCTTGCTTGCCGCCCAGCTCCTTCTGGATGGCGGCCACCAGCTTCTTGGAGATCTCCTCGTTGTAGCCGCGGCTGACGAAGAGGATCTTCCCGCTCTTGTCGAGCACGAACACCGACGGCAGCGGCACCTGGTTGCCGAGGAAGCGGCGGGCGGTGAAGTTGTACTGATCCTTCACCACCGGGAAGGTCACCTTCTCCTTCGCCAGCAGCTCGGAGATCTGCTTCTGCCCGTCGGCCTCCTTGTCGATGGAGACGCCGATCAGCCGCAGACCCATGTCCTTGTACTGGGTGTGCAGCTGCTGCAGGAAGGGCAGCTCCTTCTTGCAGGGCTTGCAGAAGCTGGCCATGAACGAGACCACGATCACCTTGGCCCCGGCGTCCTCGGAGTCCTCGCCCACCAGGAGCATGGTCCCGGCGCGCGGGGCCCCGGCGGCATCGGGGTTGTAGGTCGGCAGCGCGAAGCCCGGCGCCTCCGAGCCCACCTGCGGCAGCTCCTCGTCGGCGTCCTGGGCCTGCGCCGCCAGCGGCAGCGCCAGCAGAGTGGCCAGCAGGAAACCCAGAATCGTACGGCTCATGTTCACCTCAGGCGGCGTCGGAGGTCAGGACGCCTTGGTCAGCTCATCGACCAGCTTGGAGAGCTCGACTTCGCGCTCCTCGCCGGTGTCCATCTTCTTGAGCTTGCCCTTGCCGCTGGCCAGCTCGGAATCGCCCAGAACCATCGCGTACTGAGCCTTCACCTTGTCCGCTCGGCGCATCTGCCCCTTGAGGCCGCCGCCGCGCAGGTCCTGATCCACCGCCACTCCCCGGCGCCGCAGCTCGGCCGCCAGCAGCAGCGCCTTCCCACGCGCCGGCTCACCGATGGCCGCCAAGAACAACGCCGGCGCCTTGGCGAAGGTCCGGCCGCTGGAAGCCAGCAGCAGCGACAGCCGATCGACCCCGGCCGCCCAGCCGACTGCTGGGACTTCCGGCCCGCCGAGATTCTTCACCAGCTTGTCGTAGCGCCCGCCGGCGCAGACGGTGTTCTGACTGCCCAGCCCGTTCTCACCCTGGTTGCGGGAGACGAACTCGAAGACGGTGCGGGTGTAGTAGTCCAGCCCGCGGACGATGCGCGGGTTGACCTGGTAGTGCACCTTGAGGCCGTCGAGCAGCCCGAGCAGCGTCTTGAAGTGCTCCTGGCAGCCCTGGCACCAGAACTGATCCACGGTCGGGCTGGCGGCGGTGACCAGCTTGCAGCCCTCGTTCTTGCAGTCCAGCACCCGCAGCGGATTGGTCTCCAGCCGCCGCTGGCACTCGGGGCACAGCTTGTCGGCCTGGCCCTTGAGATAGCCGACCAGCGCGGTCACGTAGTTGGGCCGACAGGCCTCGTCGCCCAGCGAGTTGATCTCCAGCGTCAGCTCGCCCAGCTCGAGCCCGGAGAGGAAGGTGTTGGCGGCGTCGAGGATCTCGGCGTCGGCGTGCGGCGAGGAGGCGCCGTAGATCTCCGCGCCCACCTGGTAGAACTGCCGGTAGCGCCCCTTCTGCTGGCGCTCGCGGCGGAACATCGGCCCCAGGTAGTACCAGCGGGTCAGCGGATCCTGGCCGAAGACGTTGTGCTCGATCGCCGCCCGCACCGCCGGCGCGGTCCCCTCGGGACGCAGCGAGACCATGGTCCCGCTCTTGGACTCTCCGCCCTTGTCCTCGAAGGTGTACATCTCCTTGCCGACGATGTCGGTCTCCTCGCCGACCCCGCGCACGAAGAGCGCGGTCTTCTCGAGGACCGGGGTGCGCACCTCGCCGAAGCCGTAGGCGTCCAGCGTCTTGCGGGCCAGGGACTCGATGTGGTGCCAGCGCCCCATCTCCTCGGGCAGCAGGTCGTTCATCCCTTTGACGGCGGTGATCTTCTCGGCCACTTGGAACTCTCCGGCTTCTCAGCCCTGCGCGATGGCTTCGCCCATCCGCACCTTGTGCCCCTCGGCCAGCGCGCTCGACAGCGTCACCTTGCCCTTCTCGAAGAGCAGGATCACCGTCGAGCCCATCTCGAACACGCCCAGCTCGGCGCCCTTCTTGACCGGGATCGAGATCGGATAGGCGCGCCGCTCGGCCTGGCGGCCGCTGTTGGTGACCACGTCGTCGTAGGCGGCGCGGATCTTTCCGACGCAGGTGGCGCCGACCTTGATTACCGCCACCCGGCCCAGCTTGGTCGCCAGGAAGGTCACCAGCCGCTCGTTGACGCAGAACAGGTTGGGCACCGTCCGCACCGACGGGGCGTTCACCGGGAAGAGCACGCCCGGGATGTAGCTGTAGCCCTGGATCTCGCCGTCCAGCGGTGCGTGGATGCGGTGGTAGTCGCGGGGCGCCAGGTACAGGGTCACGTAGGCGCCGCCCTCGAAGGCCCGGCCGTCGATCGGATCGTCGAGCAGCGCGGCCAGGGTGTAGTCGCGCCCCTTGGCCTGCACCAGCCGGCCCTCGGCGGACTGGCCGAAGGCGGCCACCCGGGCATCGACCGGCGAGACGACCACCTGGTCGCCCTCAGCGATGGGGCGCAGCCCCGGCTTGAGCTTGCGGGTGAAGAAGTCGCCGAAGGTCGGGTAGCCCGTAAGCGGCAGCTCGGCCTCGTTGACGTCGATGCCGTAGCTCTTGGCGAAGGCGCGGGCGGCCGCCTGGTGGAGGGGCGCCGGCACGGGGGCGCGGGTGGCGGCGCCGACAGCGCGGCTGAGGGCCGCCTTGGGGAGCAGCTTGAGCAGAGTGAGGATGGCTTTGTCGTTCACGGCGATCTTGGACGGGCGATGAGGGGTCGAGGAAGGACGGCTACTTGGTCGCCTCTTCCTCGGGAACCAGCTTGCCGTCGACCAGCTTGTACTTCTTCGGCGCCAGCTCGGCGGTGGACCGGATGTCGACCTTCCCATCCCAGAGCAACACCGAGTTGGCGGTGAAGTTGGAATGGAGCTGGCGGCAGATGGACAGGTCCTTGAGCCCCCAGACCTGCCCGCCACCGGTCCCGCCGACCATGGCGTCGTTCTTGTACTCGAAGCAGCGGGCGAACTTGCTCTTGAAGGTCGAGGCGTCCATGCCGCGCTTCGGCTGGCCGTCGTCCTTCTCGCCGGCATCGGGCGCGGCCTGGGCGTCCGCGGCGGGGGCCGCAGAGGGCGCGCTGTCCGCCGAGGCAGCCGGGACCACTGGGGAGCTGGCCATCGCCGCCAGGGCCGCCTGGCGAGCCTTCTCCATCGCCTCCTGCTCCTTGGTGGCATCGGCGCGGCGATCGGCGGCCTCCTTGCGGCCCTTGTCGATCTCCGTCTTCAGCTCGGCGGCGAACGGGGCGTCGCTGCTGTCGGCCGGCACCCGGGCGAGCAGCGCGAGCACCTCGTCGGCGCCCGGTTCCTCGGCGGCAGAGAAGGCGCTTGCCTTGACCAGTGCGCTCCACTTGTCGCGGGCCTGGGCGTACTCGGGCGAGGGACCGGCCTTCTTGCAGGCGGCCAGCGACAGCGACAGCGCAACGAGGAGGGCGAGGGAAAGTCTCATGGGTTCGGGAGGATACCGGCACCGGGCAGGTGGGGCAACCGCCTCCAGAGCTGCCTTGCGCCAGCGGGCAAGGGCGTGGCGCTTCGCCTCAGGTGCCCGCCCAGCGCGCGGGCAAGACGAAGCGAGCCCGGTGCGCGCCTGCTGCCAGGCGCGCCGACCGGGCTTGCCGAACTTCGATGAATCGGGTGGCCTGTCGGCCAGCGAGCCGGCAGAGCGGATGCCCTGCCGAAGCGTCGCTACTTCTTCGAGGCCGCCTTGCGCTCCTTGCGGCGCTCCATGCGCTTCTTGAACTGGGACTGGCGGCGGTTCTTGAGGCGGATGTGCTTGCTCTTGCTGCGGGCCATCGCTGCTGCCTTTCTCGCGGCGTCCTGTGCCGCATCTGATTTGTTCGGCCCCGACTTGGCGGGATGTGGGTGGGCCTCATCTCTTGGAAGAGGCCTGCTTGTCAAGGCTTCTTCTGCTCGCCGCCTCCGGGAGCGGCCTCGGACCTGCCCGGCGAAGGCGGAGCCGGGGCCGGCTGGCTCTGGGCGCCGCGGGCCTCGCCCGGCTTGAGCTCCTCGAGCTTGCCCGGGCTGGCCATTCCCTCAGCCCCGCGGACGTAGGTCGGGCGGGCCGCCGCCACCTTCACCTCCGGGGCCTTGGCCTTGTCGGCATTCTTGGCGCCGGCGCGGTTGGCGTCGCGGCCGCGGGGCAGCGCCGACTTGAAGCGCGCCACCAGCTCCCTGACGTCGTCGATCGGCAGCGCCGGGCAGAAGTTTCCGTTGACCCCGTCCATGTCCCGGGCCATGCACAGCGCGTTGAGGATCGCCTCCTCGGTGGCCTCGATCACCGCCTCGTAGAGCGGGTCCATCCGCGTGTCCATCAGGATCTTGAGGCGGTAGACCATCTTCCCCGAGCGGCGCGGGAGGGTGTTGCTGGTGGAGAAGGCCAGCACGATCTCGCCCGAGCCGTGGGCGGCGTAGCTGCCCACCCTGCCGATCCCCAGGGCGGCGCGCTTGGCCAGGCGGTTGAGCTGGTGGGTCAGCAAGGGGGCGTCGGTGGCCACCACCGCGATGATCGACCCGTAGCTGTTCACCCGCCGCGAGAACTGGCGGTAGCGCTCCTCGATCATCTCCCCCACCGGCAGGCCGCCGACCCGCAGGTTGTGCATCTTGCCGAAGTTGCTCATCACCAACACGCCGATGGTGTAGCCGCCGTGGGCCTCGGGCAGCTTGCGGCTGGAGGTGCCGATGCCGCCCTTGAAGTCGCAGCAGATCATCCCGGTGCCGCCGCCGACGTTGCCCTCGGCCACCGGGCCGTCGCTGGCGGTCTGGATCGCCTCGTAGACGTGGCTCTCCCGCACGTGCCGGCCGGCGATGTCGTTGAGCCAGCTGTCGTCGCACTCGCCCACCAGCGGGATGATCACGTCGTGCTCGTCCCCGATCCCCGGGTAGCGCTCGACCATGTACTTGACCGCGCCATCGCTCACCGAGCCCACCGACAAGGTGTTGGTGAGGAAGATCGGGGTCTCGATCAGCCCCCACTCCATGACCTGGGTCAGCCCGCTCACCTCGCCGGCGCCGTTGAGGACGAAGCCGCCGCCCACCACCCGCTGGTCGAAGATGTTGCTCTTGTTGGGCAGGATGGCGGTGACCCCGGTGCGCACCGGGCCCTTGCCGACCTTGAGCGCTCCGGCGCCGCGGATGACGGTCGAGTGGCCCACCATCACTCCGGCCACGTCGGTGATGGCGTTGTAGCGGCCGGGCTTGTAGCGCCCGATGCTGATCCCCAGATCGCGGGCGCGCACCCGCGGCATCTGAGGAGGCTTGGGAGGGACGGGCGGCTCGCTCATGAGGGCTTGGACGATAGCGCCAAGCGGCCGAGCTGGGGGGAAATTCGCCCGTTCTCCACTTGCCTGCCGCGCCGCCGCCCTGATAGGAGCCGGACCATGAAACTCTCACCTCGCTGGGCCCTGGGGCTGTTGCTGCTCACCGGCTGCGCCACCGCCAACATCCTCCCCGAGAAGGATCGGCAGGACGTCAGCCGCGCGCTGCAAGGGCAGGTGGTCTACCTGCGGCAGAGCAACGCGGTGATGCCGTTCTGGAGCGATCAGACCAAGCTGCTGGTGAACGCCAACCCGCCCGACTCGATCGAGCTGCTCGACAACACCTCCGGCCAGCCGATCCTCCCCGGGGAGCCGGTGGGCTTCCTGGAGCTGGGGACGCGGGTCTACGTGGACAAGATCGAGTTCCCCACCGGGCTGACCGTCAGCCGCCGCGGGCTGTTCACCCCGCGCGAGTACCCGTGGATCTACCTGTCGCTGGTGGGCGAGAAGCACGGCCGGCCGTACGTGGCGGTGCTGCGCCAGGGGATCAAGAGCCGCGAGGAGCTGCTGGCGGCCTTCGACCAGAGCTTCTCCAAGGACGACCCGACGGTGCTGCTCAAGAACTACCCGCCGGAGGTGGCGGCGGCGATCCGCGCCAAGAAGCTGATGGCGGGCATGGACGCCGAGGCAGTGCAGATGGCCTGGGGTCACCCCGAGCGCATCCGGGTGGAGCAGGTCGGCGGCGAGCGGGTCGAGACCTGGACCTGGCCCACCGGCAAGCGCACCGCCACCCTCAAGAGCGGCAAGCTGGTCAGCACCACCCCGCCGCTCGAGCAGGGGCAGTAGCGGGAGCCTCCCTTCGCCTGGAGGCCGCTGGCCCGCCGAGGCCCAAGTCGGGCAAACAGCCTGAAACGGCTCTTGAAGCGCCTACTTCAAGCCCCACGGATCCACTTCAAGCCCTGGATGCGCGCGACCCCAGTCCTCGGTGCTCGTTCCCGATTGGGCAGGTTCCCAATCGATGATCTCGTCGAGAAGGATGCGCTGCTCCCCCTGGCTGTGGGTCGATGACTCAGCGTCTAGGTGGAGGTGGCGGCCGTAGATCCGCGGCAGCCTCCCCTTGAAGACCACCGGCGTGCCGCGCCGCTCGAGGCGTACGTACACGGAAGCGCCTCGCTGGGCCTTGATGAAGTCCGCGAACTCGGAGGTCGCCCCCCGAGGAATATGCCTGGCCGGTTGCCCGCATGTCTGACAGGCGGCCGAGGCTTCGTTCCGGAGCGCCACCTCGGCAAAGGCGTTGAGCGAGAGACGCCGAGCGGATGCTGCTTGGTCGACCAAGACCTTCAGATCTGTCGGCAGGCGGAAGGTGATGGGGGTAATCGGCCTCATGCACCATAACATAACCGAACAGGTTGCATTACGCAACCGCACTATAACATGTCTATGTCATACAGCGCCGAGTTCTACGTCAAGTGCGCAGAAGATAACGAGATTGGAGCAAGGAAACGGCGTTTCTAGGCCCGAGCATGTAACGGCAGTGTTGGCCTACGAGGCCATTTCTAACATTTTTGCCGCTCTGGTAACGTGACCAGGATGAGACCCTACCAACTTGCCATCCCGCCAGGCACACAGCCCATCGGGTACGCTCGGCTCATCGGAAACCGGCACCTGAGCGTCCTTCCGCCAGCCCGGCTCTCGTTCATCGCGCGAGGCGCCACGCAGGTCATTCGCGAGGACGGCCAGGAGCGACGGATCTACCCCGCTGCGCAGCACGACCCGGGGGAGAGCGACGCCGCTCATCTCGAGTTCGCGATCAAGCATGAGGGCGTGAACCTCGAGGTGCTCGCGGCCTACTTCGGCGCGGCCGGACCCGAGATCGAGCCAGAGTTGGCCCGGCACGTGAGCGCGACCCCCACCGGCGTGTTCGCCCGCCGGCTCTGGTTCTTCTACGAGTGGCTGACCGGCCGGAAGCTGCCCCTGCCCGATGTGGCCACCGGAAACTACCAGCCGCTCCTCGACCCCAGCGACTACGTGACGGTCGACACCACCGAAAGGGTCAGGCGACAGAGGTTGCACGACAACTTGCTGGGAGTTCGAGGCTTTTGCCCTCTGGTCCGTCGAACCAAGGCCTTGAACGATCGGCAAAACGGCCAGTTGGCGACCGCCATCTCGCAGTTGGTCTTAAATTACCCCGAGGAAGCGATCCGCCGGGCGGTCAGCTACCTCTACACGAAGGAGACGAGAACGTCATTCGAGATCGAGAACGAGCGTCCCGACCGCAGAAGGACCGAGCGGTACATGTCCCTGCTCCGCACGGCCGAGAAGATCTCCGAGCTGACCGAGCAGGAGCTCGTCCGAATCCAGAATGAGACGGTGGATCCTCGTTTCGCGGAGGGCGGATTTCGCACCGAGCAGAACTACGTGGGGCAGAGCATCGGTCTGCGGCAGAGAGTCCACTACCTCCCGCCGCGGCCCCAGGAACTCCGTTCGCTGATGCTCGCCTGGCTGGAGACGGCCACGCGCCTCTCGATGGCCAACGTCGATCCGATCATCCACGCCGCGGTGCTGTCGTTCTCGTTCGTGTTCCTTCACCCGTTCCTCGACGGGAACGGGCGCATGCATCGCCTGCTCATCCACCACGTCCTCTCGCGGCGCGGCTTTACTCCACCCGGGCTCATCTTCCCCGTTTCTGCAGTGATCGTCCGGAAGGCGCGCGAGTACGACGATTGCCTCGAGGCGTTCTCGAAGCCGGTGATGGACCTGGTGGACTACGAGATGGATGACGATGGCCGCGTGACGGTCGGCGAGGACACCTCGCCGCTCTACAGGTTCCCCGACCTTACGCGATGCGCCGAGCAACTCTACAGCTGGGTCGCCGACACGATAGAGACCGACTTCCGCGACGAGCTAGACTTCGTCGTCGAGTTCCAGAAGGTGCAGGAGGAGCTGCGCCGGATTGCCGACATCCCGGACCAGCTGTTGCGCCTCTTCGTCCGCGTCGCGGTCCACAACGGCGGGCGGCTCTCGAACGCCAAGCGGGCGAAGTTCGACAAGCTTTCTGCCGATGAGATCACTGCCATGGAGGAAGTGGTGCTGCGGCACCTGCCGAGGCTCTCCGCGGCAGCGGACCTCGCGTAGCCCGAAGCGGTGTCGGCACGTTCCATAAGCAAGCCACTCCCGGCGCCGAGCCTCTCGGATCCACAAGCCCAACACCCTCGGTTGCCAGCCCTGGCAGCGCTCTCCAACTTGGCTCTCGCACGTGCGAGGTCCAAGCCATGCCCCAGAGCGACTTCCTCCGCCCCAGCGACAATCCCCTCTCCGAGAGCGAGTGGCACAAGCTCTCCGAGACGGCGATCTGCGCAGCGCGCCGCACGCTGGTCGGCCGGCGCTTCCTCGATCTCTACGGCCCTTTGGGCGCCGGGGCGCAGGCCCTCCCCCACGACCAGTTCCCCGCCGCCGGCGCCGGCACCCTCGACCTGCCCGGCGAGGCCGAGGCCGGCCAGCTCTTCGCCGAGAGCCGCCGCTTCAAGGCCCTCCCCATCCTCTACAAGGACTTCCTGCTCCACTGGCGCGACCTGGAGGCCGCGCGCAGCCAGGGGCTGCCCCTCGACGCCTCGGCCGCCGCCGGCGCCGCCGCCGACTGCGCCCAGCGCGAGGACGCGCTGATCTTCTTCGGCGATCCCAAGCTGGGCTTCGAGGGCCTGCTCAACGCGACCGGCCGGCAGACGGCCAGCCTGGGCGACTGGAACAAGGCCGGCACCGGCTTCGAGAACGTCTTTTCCGCCATCGAAAAGCTGAGCGAAGCCGGGCACTTCGGCCCCTACGCCGCGGTCCTCTCCCCCCGCCTGTTCGGCGCCCTGAACCGGGTCTTCGAGAAGACCGGCGTCCTGGAGCTCGACTCGGTGCGCCGGCTGGTCGCCGCCGGGGTCTTCCCTTCGCCGCAGCTCAAGGGCTCCTCGGGAGTGGTGCTCTCCACCGGCGCCGAGAACCTGGATCTGGCGGTGGCCATGGACCTGAGCGTGGCCTTCTTGGGACAGGAGAAGATGAACCTGCCCTTCCGCGTGCTGGAGATGGTGGCGCTGCGCATCAAGCGGCCCGGCGCGGTGTGCACGCTCGAAGGCGGTCGCGGGGCCAGATAGGTTTGAACCGCCCGTGCGTTGATCCTAAGAACCTCCTGTCGGACTAGACTGTCCGGATTTCGGGGGCCGGAGGATCGACGTGAAGCGGCTGCTGGTGATCGGCGCAGTGCTGGCGGTGGCGTCGGCGGCGACCTGGGCCCTGTGGCCGTCGGGCTCCGATTCCGACGACTCCCCTTCCCCGGCCGCCTCCTCCGACAGGCCCGGCTCCCAGGCCTCGCCCTCCGCTCCCACCGCGCCTCCCCCGGTCCCCGTGGAGCGCGGCTTGACCGGCAAGGTGCTGGATTCCCTGGGCAATCCGGTGGCAGGCGCCGAGGTGCAGCTGGCCGCCGAGGGCAGCGCCACGCTGGCCGACGAGGCCTGCCAGGCCCCCGGCTGCCACAAGAAGGTGCTCGACTGCGGCACCCCCGCCTCCGCCCACCAGATCGCCGAGGCCGTCAGCCGCCGCGAGGGCGAGTGGGCTCCGGAGAAGTCGACCCGCTCCGCCGCCGACGGCACTTTCAGCTTCCCCGAGATCCGCGGCGGAGCCTTCACCCTGTTGGCCCTTTCGCCCGGCCTCGCCCCCGGCGTGAAGCGCGAGGCGCGCGCCGGCTATCCGGCGGAGCTCGTCCTCACTCCGGCGCGCTCCGCCAGCGGCAAGGTGGTCGACGAGCGCGGCCGCCCGATCGCCGGCGCGCTGGTCACCGCCGTCCCCACCCTGCTGACCCGCTTCAGCGAGGTCACCAGCGGCCCCGACGGCAGCTTCAAGCTCGACGGCCTCGGCGACGGCGCGCTGTTCTTCACCGCCGCCGCTCCCGGCTACCTGCCCACCGGGCGGGCCTTCTCGTTCCCGGCGGCGGGAATCACCCTGCCGCTGTCGCGCCCGCGGGCAATCGAGGGGAGCGTGCTCTCGCGGGGCAAGCCGGCCGCCGGCGCCCAGGTCCGGCTCTACGCCTACCACTTCGGCCGCACCGCCACCGCCGGCCAGGACGGCTCGTTCCGCTTCGAGGGGCTCTTGCCCGAGGAGTACACCGTCGCCGCCTCGCAGGAGACCCGCGCCGCCAGCGCCACCGTCACCGCCGAGCAGCCGCTGACGCGGGTGGTGTTGAACCTCGAGGACGGCATGCGGGTGCGCGGCCGGGTCAGCGACGAAGCCGGGGCGCCGATTCCCGGGGCCTCGATCGCCGCCTATCTCGGCAGCCGCCGGCTGAGCGATTCGCGCTCCGACGAACAGGGGCGCTTCTCGGTCGAGGGAGTGCCGGCCGGCGGGCGGATCATCGCCTCGCAGGAAGGCTACGAGTCCTCGGCGGCGCCGGTGGCTGAGAACGCCGAGCTGGAGCTGGTGCTGCACGCCCAGGTGATGGTCACCGGGACGGTGCTGTCGTCGAGCGGCGAGCCGGTGCCGGAGGTGCAGATCCTGGCGCACGGGGCCAGCCGGGGAATGGCCACCAGCGACGCCACCGGCGCCTTCCGCTTGGCACTGCGCGAAGCGGGCCCGGTGTCGCTGATGGCCCACCACTCGACCTACGGTGCCGGCGAGATCTCGATCGAGGCCCCGGCCAAGGACGTCAAGCTGCAGCTCAACGCGCTGGGGACGGTCAAGGCGCGGCTGGTCGACAAGTCCCACCAGCCGATCCCCGGCGCCCGGGCCACCGCCTTCGTCGAGTCCAAGGCCCCGCGCGAGACCTTCTCCAGCGACGCCCCCTCCGACGCCCAGGGGCGGCTGATTCTGGCCGGCCTGCAGCAGGGCTCGTACCGGGTGCGCTTCATGGCCCGCGGCTACCAGCCCGCCGAGCGCTCCGAGGTGGCGGTGCCGGAGACCGGCGAGGTCGACCTGGGCGAGGTGACCCTCGAGAACGGCCTGGAGATCAGCGGCGTGGTGCTCAAGAGCGACGGCTCGCCGGCCTCGGGGGCCTTCGTCCACGCCCGCGGCAAGGGGGTCAAGGGCTCGGAGGGCGTGTCCACCGATCCCGACGGCAGCTTCACCATCCTGGGCTTGCGCGAGGGCAGCTACCAGCTGTCGGCGTTCGTGGACAAGAGCGCGGCCGAGGTCCAGGCCAAGGCCGGCGATCGCGGGGTCACCATCCGGCTGCCGGCGGCGTCGAGGCTGCGCGGGCGGGTGGTCGAGGGCGACGGGCGGCCGATTACCCGCTTCGAGATCGACGGCGAGCCCTACGAGGCGGCCGACGGGCGCTTCGACGTCCCGGCGCGCAGCTTCCGCGGCCACGTCTTCTTCCGGGCCAGCGCGCCGGGCCGGGTGACGGTCTTCGAGCACGCCGCCATGGCCGAGAACGGCGACGCCGACGCCGGGGACGTGGTGCTGGGCGCGTCGCGGGCCGTCGAGGGGCGGGTCATCGACGATCTGGGCAATCCCATCGCCGGGGCGGTGGTCTCGGCGGGGCACCGCGGCGAGGCCGCCGAGCCATTCTCGCCGCAGCACGCCCAGGACGACGGCCCCACGGTCAGCCGCGCCGATGGCCGCTTCCGGATCGAGGGCCTGTCGCCGGGGCCGGTGTCGCTGCAGGCGCGGCGCGGGGCGCTGGTGGCAGAGGAGACCGTCTACCTGACCGACGCCGACGACCTCAAAGGCGTGGAGTTGGTGCTCAAGTCCAAGGGGGCGATCGAAGGCGTGGTGCGCGGCGTAGACGGCAAGCCGGCGCAGGCGCAGGTGGGAGTGCGCGGGGCCTCGACCCAGACCGACGCCCAGGGGCGGTTCCGGCTGGACGGGCTGTCGCCGGGCCCGGCGACGCTGTTGGTGCTGCTCGAGCCGGACGCGGGCCGGGTGGTGACGCGGTCGGTGGAGGTCAAGGGCGGCGAGGTGGTGAAGGTGACCATCGACCTGGCCGGCGGCGGGATCCTTTCGGTGCAGGTGCCGGGGGCGACCGAGGGGATCGTCCACCTGGTGCGCGAGGACGGCGTCGAGCCGACCGGGCTGGCCGCGCTGCAGTCTGCGCCGCTGGAGAACGGGCTGGCGACCTTCGGCGGGCTGCCGGCGGGGCAGTACGGGGTGATGTTCTACGGCGCCGGGCCGGCCGGAGAGCTCAAGGCCAGCGGCAGCGCCGAGGTGCGCGACGGGCAGAAGTCGGGCCTGACGCTCAAGGCCGAGAAGCAGGACGAACCGACCGATCAGGCGATGCAGGTCGAGCCGTAGCGCTGGCTGCCGGAGGGGCCATTCCCGGTCAGCCTGAGCGGAGGGCCGCAGGCCCGGAGTCGAAGGCCTTCGACTTCGCTGCGCTCCGCTCAGGGCGAACGGCTCACCGTCGTTTGGCCCACGTCCGCAGCGGCAGCAGCCGGGCGCCCTTCTCGTCGCGCTCGGCCAGATCCGCCAGCCGCCGCGCCAGCTCACGGATCCCCTCCCGCGGATTCCGCCCGGCGGCGATCGCCCGATCGCAGAAATAGGTCCGGCACCCGAACGGCCTGGCTTCGTAGACCCGGCAGCGCAGCGTCGCCGGATCGAGCCCCGGGCAATCGCCCTCCTCTTCCGGCCGCTTCCCCGGGCGCGCCCGAAGCGCCTTCCCCAAAAGCTTCCACTCGATCGGCCACAGCTGCGGCTCCCGCCCAGTGCGGGCGAAGCGGCAGCAGGTGGCGCTGGCCTCGCAGGTCCAGCCGGCGAAGAGCTCGTCCAGCTCGCGGTAGAGCGCCAACAGCTCCTCGCGGGCGTCACTGCCTCGAGCGCCTCTCATTTGCCGACTCCCAGCCCCACCGATCCGCCGGGCGCGAAGATCCAATCCTCGCTGGCCGGCGAGCGCAGCGCCGAGACCTCCACCCCGCCCTCGACCGGCGCCATTCGGCCCCAGCCGCCCAGCGTCAGCCCGAAGGCGTGGTCGAAGCCGCTCCCGGCCTCGCTTCCCCGCAGCCAGAGGTAGCGCGCCGACAGCGACAGCTCGGCCTGCTCCGCCGGGCTCCATCCCGCCGACAGCGCCGCGTCGGGCATCAGCACCGGTGAGAAGTCGGTGGTTTGCCCCAGCCCTCCGGCGACCGTCAGCCCGACCTCGGCCGCCACCGCCCCGCGGCTGGTCGGGTCGCCCAGCGCCTGGAACCTCGCTCCCGCCCGCAGCCCGACCGGCAGCAGGCTCAGCTCGACCTCCGAATGCCACCCGAGCCCGCGCCGCCAGGTCAGCGTCGGCAACAACGTCCAGGCGTCGAGCCGATCGCTCGGCCGATCGGCGTCGGGCAACCGGGACCAGAAGCGCAGCAGATCCAGGGAGATGCCCACCTGCGACTGCCCCTGGTCGAGCACCCGCGCCGGGTGGTGCAGGCCGTAGCTGGCGCATCCGAGGAGAGAGAGCAGGCTGGCGGCGACGGCCATTCGCATCGAGCGGCGGACCCTACACAGACCGGGCCTCGACCGGCAAGAGGGCGAGGGGCGCTCCGCCCGCGCCGAACCGTTCCGCCCGGCGCACTTGTGCTAGCCTGCGCCGCGTTTCACCGAGCCGAATCGGGAGTTTGCACATGGCCAAGGCCCTCGTCGTCGACGACGAACAGAACCTGCGCAAGGTCCTCGCCGCGATGCTCAAGCGCGAGGGCTACGACGTGGCGGTCGCCGAGAACGGCGTCCAGGCGCTGGCCGAGCTCAAGAAGAACGGCGCCGACGTGGTGATCACCGACCAGGTGATGCCGCACATGGGCGGCCTCGAGCTCCTGAAGGCGGTGCTCGCCGATTGGCCCGACATCCCGGTCATCCTGATCACCGCCCACGGCACCGTCGACTCGGCGGTCGAGGCGATCAAGCTCGGGGCCTTCGACTACATCACCAAGCCCTTCGAGCAGGACGAGCTCAAGGCAGTGATCGCCAAGGCGGTGAAGACCCGCGACCTGGATCGCGCCGCGGTGACCGCCGGCGACGAGAAGTCGCGCAACGCCCTGGTCGGCGCCAGCCCGGCGATGCAGGACGTCTTCAAGATCATCGAGAAGGTGGCCGACACGCCCTCGACGGTGATGGTCACCGGCGAGAGCGGCACCGGCAAGGAGCTGGTGGCCAGCGCCCTGCACCAGGGCTCCAGCCGCCGCGGCAAGCCGTTCATCCGCATCAACTGCGCCGCCATCCCCAAGGACCTGATGGAGTCCGAGCTCTTCGGCTACGAGCGCGGCGCCTTCACCGGCGCGGTCACCTCCAAGCCCGGCCGCTTCGAGCTGGCCGACCAGGGCACCCTGTTCCTCGACGAGATCGCCGAAATTCCTTCGGAAATGCAGGTCAAGCTGCTGCGGGCCCTGCAGGAGAGCGAGTTCGAGCGGGTCGGCGGCATCAAGACTCTCAAGGTGGACGTGCGGCTGATCGCCGCCACCAACCGCGACCTGGCCAAGGAGATCGCCGAGGAGCGCTTCCGCGAGGACCTGTTCTACCGGCTGAACGTGGTGCCCATCGCCCTGCCCCCGCTGCGCGACCGCGTGGACGACATCCCGGCCTTGGTCCGCCACTTCATCGAAAAGTACAACAAGCGCCTCAACAAGAAGGTCCAGGGGCTGGAGCCCGACGCCCTGGAGGTGCTGCAGGAGTACGGCTGGCCGGGCAACATCCGCGAGCTGGAGAACATGATGGAGCGGATGGTGCTCTTCGCCGACGGCCCGCTGATCCTGGCCAAGGACCTGCCCGGCCCGCTCAAGGAAGCCGACACGGTGAAGATCCCGCTGCCGGCGATGGCCGCCGCGGCGGCCGGCGCCACCGGCGGCGCCGATGCCTCGATGAAGGACATCGTCAAGCAGGCCGCCGCCGAGTTGGAGCGCGACCTGATCACCAAGGCCCTGGTCGAGACCGGCGGCAACGTCACCCAGGCCGCCAAGAAGCTCAAGATCTCGCGCAAGAGCCTGCAGATAAAGATGAAGGAATTCGGCCTGCGCGAGCCCGAG
>JBBIQS010000040.1:0-71756 GCA_037442205.1 Myxococcales bacterium | reverse complement strand
ACCGACATCTACGCGCTGGCCAATGGGGTGGCGGGATATAGCAGCAGCCTCGTCGGGATGAGCGGCAACGCGCACCACGCCGCGCAGCTGGCGCTGCTGGTGGCGGTGGTCTTCGTGCTGGCGGGGATCGGCTACAAGGTGGCCAGCGTGCCCTGGCACATGTGGTGCCCCGACGTCTACGAAGGCGCGCCGACCCCGTTCACCGCCTTCCTGTCGGTGGCGCCCAAGGCGGCCGGCTTCGCGCTGGCGGTGCGCTTCTTCTTCTTCGGGCTGGCGACGGTCTCGACCCCGGATCTGCACGGGGTGGCGAAGGCGGCTGGGAACCTGCCCTGGCCGGCGGTGCTGGGAGTGGTGGCGGCGATCACCATGACCCTGGGCAACTTCGCGGCCATCAACCAGACCAACCTCAAGCGGCTGCTGGCCTACAGCTCGATCGCTCACGCCGGCTACCTGATGATGGGGCTGTCGAGCGGCACCAACCTCGGCAACATGTCGGTGCTGCTCTACCTGTGTTTCTACCTGCTGATGAACCTGGGCGCGTTCATCGTGGTGGGCGCGGTGTCGAAGGGGAGCGGAGCGGAGTCGATCTTCGACTACCGCGGGCTGGCCAAGCGGGCGCCGTTCATGGCCATCGCGATGGCGGTGTTCCTGTTCAGCCTGACCGGACTGCCGCCGCTGGCCGGCTTCATCGGCAAGTTCTACCTGTTCTACGCGGTGATCGTGAAAGCCACCTCGACCTCCGGGATGGCGGCCAATGGCTGGTGGGCGCTGGCGATCATCGGCGTGCTGAACAGCGCGGTGAGCCTCTACTACTACGCGCGGGTCATCCGGGCGATGTTCCTGGAGAAGGGGACCGACGAGACCCCGGTCGAGGTGCCGATGAGCTACAACGGCCTGATGCTCGGGCTGATGTCGGCGCTGCTGGTGTTCGGCGTCTACTGGGCGCCGCTGTCCGAGGCCGCCGAGCGCGCGGTGAGCATCGTCGTCCGCGGCTAGCAGCTACGGGCGAATCGCCCGCCCGACAGTCTTCGGCCTCTCTTCGCCGGCAGCCGCGGCGGGAGGGGCCGAGTCGTTCTCACCTTCGAGCAGAATGCGCCGCTCCGTAGCAGAATCGAGCCCGCCATGTGCTCTCTCGATCGTTCGCCGCAGGGGCCGATGCCGTGCCTGGGCGCGCTGTCCTCCTCCGCCGGAGTCTTGGCGCATCCGCTGGCGGCGCTGGAAGACGAGGAAGGCGCGCGGGTCGCCGCAGATCTCCCGAAGGTCGTCGACGCCCACGTCCACCTCTTTCCCAATCGGCTCTTCGAGTCGGTGTGGCGCTGGTTCGACCAGCACGGCTGGCCGATCCGCTACAAGCTGCACGCCCAGCAGGTCATCGACTTCCTGCTCTCGCGTGGGGTCGATCAGCTGGTGGTGATGCAGTACGCCCACCGCCCCGGGATCGCCGCCGAGATGAATCGCTGGATGGCGCACCTGTGTCGCGGCCAGGAGCGGCTGCTCCCGCTGGCCACCGTCTATCCGGGAGAGGAGGGAACGCGGGCGATCCTCGAGGAGGGGTTCGCGCTCGGCCTGCGCGGGGTGAAGCTGCACTGCCACGTGCAGTGTCTGGGGCCCGATCACCCGGCGCTGGAGGAGGTCTATCAGCTCTGCTCCGAGCGCGGCTTGCCGCTGGTGATGCACGCCGGGCGTGAGCCCAAGAGCCCGGCCTACAAGTGCGATCCCTACGCCATCTGCTCCGCGGATCGGGTGGAGCGGGTGCTCGAGAATTTTCCCTCGCTCAGGCTGTGCGTCCCGCACCTGGGCGCCGACGAGTACGGGGCGTACGAGAGGCTGCTCGAGCGGTACGACAATCTTTGGCTCGACACGACCATGATGGTCGCCGGCTATTTCCCGTTTCCGCCGCCGCCGCGCCTGCTGACCGTGCGTCCGGAGCGGGTGCTCTTCGGGACCGACTTCCCGAACCTTCCCTACGCCTGGGATCGAGAGCTGCGCCGGTTGGCGGGCGCCGGTTATCGGCCGGAAGTGCTGGAGGCGCTGCTCGGAGGAAATGCCCGCCGGCTGTTCACCGGACCGGCCGCGCCCGCGCGCTAGCGCCCCGCCTCAATACGAGAAGCCGGTGAGCTTCTCGCTGGTCTGCCAGAGCCGCTGGCGGATCCCGGCGTCGTAGGACGAGCGGATCGAGCGGATGGGCTTCAGGTCGCTCCAGTACTTACCGGAAATGCCCTCGAGATCCTTGGCGGTGGCCAGGTAGACGGCGGTCTCGGCGCCCTTGCGCGGCGTGCGCATGAAGGGGCGGGCCAGCTTCATCGCCGCGCCCAGAATCCCGGAGAAGGAGCTGCCAAAGCCGGTGGCCACTCCGCCGGGATGGATGGCGTTGACCGTGACCCCGCTGCCCTCGAGCCTCTGGGCCAGGTCGTAGGTGAACATGATGTTGGCCAGCTTGGACTGGCCGTAGGCGCGCCAGGAGCTGTACTTGCGCTCGCCCATCAGGTCGTCGAAGTCGACGCGGCCCATGCGCGAGGCCTCCGAGGCGACGTTGACGACGCGCGACGGGGCGCCGGCCTTGAGCAGGTCGAGCAGCAGGCCGGTGAGCAGGAAGTAGCCCAGGTGATTGAGGGCGAAGGTCCCCTCGTAGCCCTCGGGCGAGCTGTGGCGGGTGGCGTTGATCACCCCGGCGTTGTTGACCAGCACGTCCAGCTTCTTGAATCGTCGGTGAAACTCCTCCGAGAACTGGCGGATCGAGGCCTGGGATTCGAGGTCGCAGAGCATCAGCTCGATCTGGTCGTTGCCCGATTCGGACTTGAGCTTGGTGACTGCGGCTTCGCCGCGCTCCTGGCTGCGGGTCACGCACACCAGCTTCATTCCGGCCTTCGCCAGCCCCAGCGCCACCTCGTAGCCGATGCCGCCGTTGGCCCCGGTCACCACCGCAAGCTTGCCGTTCATGAACGTGATCTCCTGTCGCGAGCGAGGCGATTTAACGCGCGCCCGCTGCCGGCGCCGACCTATTGGCGGCCGGCCCTGGCTTCCAGGCGTGCCAGATCCGCCTCGGACATCTCGGTGAACCCTAGCTTCCGGCCTGGGACCACCCTTTCGCCGTGGAAGTCGCTGCCGGTGGTGGGGACCAGGTCGAGCTGCGTCGCCCACTTGCTGAGCTCGGCGCGCATGCCCGGCGAGTGCTCGGCGTGGGCGACCTCGAGCCCGCTCAGCCCCTCGTCCTTGAGCTGGGCGACCCCCTCCAGCGGGATCTTGCTCAGCTTGGCGTGCGCCAGCGTGGCCGTTCCACCGGCACCGCGGATCAGCTCGATGGCCTGGCGGGTGGTCAGCTTGTAGCGCTCGACGTAGGCCGAGGCATCGACCGCCAGGTAGTAGTCGAAGGCCTCCTTGACGTCGCGGACCCAGCCGTGGGCCACCATCACCAGCGCCAGGTGCGGCCGCCCCAGGTTCTTGCCGCCGCTGGCCGCCACCACCTCCGACAGCTCGGCCTTCTTCCCCTGCCTGGCCAGCTTCTCCAGCATCTTGACCATGCGCTTCTCGCGCTCGGTTCGCAGCAGCTCGGAGAAGCCGCGCAGCCTTGGCTCCTCGGGATCGACGAAGTGGCCCAGCAGGTGGGCCTCCCGCACGCCGAGGAACGCCGACAGCTCAATGCCGGGGATCAGCCGCATGCCGTGTCGGGCAGCGGCCTGGCGGGCCTCGTCGATGCCGGCCACCGTGTCGTGATCAGTGACCGCCAACGTGGTCACCCCGGCGGCGTGCGCCTGGTCGATCAGCTCTGTCGGAGTGAGCTGGCCGTCGCTCGCCCGGGTATGGGTGTGGAGGTCGATCATCGAAAGCCCTGCTGCTGGATGTGCGGCGCCGCGCTCGGCGGCGCCCGACGAAGAAGGTGCTTTCGCCTGGTCGGCCAGAGCCCGAGCCGCAGTCTGGATGACTAGCGGGAAACGGCGACGGTGAAGGTGGCTGCGGTGCTGGGGCGCCCGGCCTTGTTGTAGACGATCAGGCTCACGGTGTGCGGCCCGGGTGTGTCGAAGGTGAGGGTGGTGGTGCTCGAGGCGCCCTTGCCCGACGGGCTGAGTGAGGCGCCGGCCGAGGGAGCGCTGTCCAGCGCCCACTCCCAGGCGGCGATGCCGGTGGTGTCCTGGCCAGTCTGGAGGCACTGGGCATTGAGCACCGGGTCGTAGCTGGTGGCGCCGGAGAGCGTCAGGCTGGTGCGGGTCGCCACGCTCACTCCGCAGGAGCCGCCGTTGCAGATGCCGCTCGAGCAAGGGCAGGTGCTGCCGCCCTGGGCCGGGATGTCGATCTGCGCGGTCGGGGCGGGGCTGCACGGCGCCTGGGCGTGCAGGGTGATGATCTTCTCGCCGTTGGCCCCGGCGAACAGCGGGTCGTCGTTGAAGAGGTGGACCTGCCCCTGGTACTCGCCGCCGAAGGCCGGGGTGGCGAGGTGGATGCACAACGAGCCCTCGGTCCCCTTGGCCAGGGTCGCCGGCGCGGTCAGCGTCACCGGGCAATTGCTTTGCGAGGTGGAGGCGAGGGTGAACGGAGCGCCGGATACCGTGATGCTGGAGACGGTCAGCTCCACCTGCTGGCTGTAGGTGAGCGGGTTGGAGACGGTCAGCGGCAGGTAGAGATCGGAGCCAGGGGGAACGCTGGTGCCGAAGTCGACGGTGATCTCCGGGTTGGTCTTGAGGACCGGCGGCGCGCCGCCGCGGATGTCGACGTGGACCTGGCCGGCGGTGGAATCGATCAGCAGCAGGTCGGACTCGAGCTTCTTGGCCGGGGTGTACTTGACCACGATCGCGTCGGGCAGGGTTCCGAAGGCGGGGACGACCGTGCCGGCGCTGGGGGCGGTCTGGATCGCGAACTGGGTGCTGGTACCCTTCTGCAGGCTGACGCCGTTGAGGGTGAACGGTCCGGCGCCGTGGTTCTGGATGGTCAGCTTGCCGGTGCAGGGAGTGAGCTGGCTGAAGTCGCAGCAGGAGAAGTCCTCCTGCGCGGAGCCGTGGGCGCAGCCGACGGAGGTGGTCACGTCCAGGACCGGCCCGATGCCGGCGCCGGTGAGCGCCAGGCTGACCTGGGAGCGAGTGGGATCGTTGGTCTCGAAGCTCAGAGTGCCGTCGTAGTCGATCTGCTGCTTGGGGCTCAGCCTCACCTTGAGCTGCACCTGGCCGCCGCCGGGGACCTCGAAGCCGTCGGACTGACCGGAGACGATCGCGAAAGTGTCGGGAGCGGCCTGCGGGGTGTCGATGCTGAGGGCGAGCTTCTTCACGGTCAGCTTGGGGCAGCCCAGGTTCTTGAGGGTGAAGGTCATCTCGCTCGAGCCGTTGGTGGGGGCGTCGGGGAAGTGGATGTAGGGGTTGGTGGAGGCGCACTCGTCCTGGCCAGTGATGCGACCGCCGGGGCAGCTGAGCGACAGCTGGGGAGCCGGGGGCAGCGAGCGGCCGTCGCCCAGCAGCGGGATGGTCAGGGTCTGCTCCTCGGCCTTGATGGTGAGGGTTCCGCTGACCGAGCCGCTGGTGGCCGGCAGGAAGCGAATCGGGATCTCGACCGTGTCGCCGGCGGCGAGCTGCTCCGGGACCTTGGCCGCGTCGAAGGTGAAGATCTCGGCCACCTCCGCCGGCCCGATGGCAAAGCCATTGAGGTAGATGGCGGCGGTGCCGTCGTTGCGCAGGTGCAGCGACTGGACGGCCGGGTCGACCGCGTAGGCGGGATCGGAGGACTTGGGGCAGGTCTCGCCGAAGTAGAGCTGGGTCTCGACGGCGGCCAGCTCCCCGGCGCCCTGCTTGACCTTGGAGCCGCAGTCGCAGGCGGCCAGCGGCAGCAGCAGGGCGCAGGCAACGGTGGACAGACGCATGGGGCAACTCCCTTTGGGCAAGAGGCGGCAGACTACCAAGCCGGCCCGCGCCACAACAACCCGGCGGAGGCAAGCCGAGAGCCGCGATCGCTCGCCCGCATCGTCGAATCGCGCGCTCTGTCTGCTAGGATGCGCCCCAACCTTCCTGAGAGGACTTCGTGCGCAACCTCTTCAAGCTGACGGCCTTCAAGCTGGCGCTGCTCATCGGGCTGGTCTTCGCCGCCGTCCACTTCTACTGGCGGGCCGCCCAACCCCGCGGCTTCCCGTTCAACGCCCTGAACCTGCTCGAGGCCAAGGCGCTGGACCTCAAGTTCAAGCAGCGCGGCCCGGTGCCCAGCTCGGGCTCGGTGGTAGTCGCCGGCGTCGACGAGGCCAGCCTGCAGCGCTACGGCCTGTGGCCCTGGAAGCGCGAGCTGGTCGGCAAGGCGGTGGCCAACCTGGAGAAGGCCGGCGCCCTGGCGGTGGGCATGGACATGTGGTTCACCGACCCCGACCGCAGCTCGCCGCACCTGGCGGTCAACCAGATGGTCGACCGGGTCGTGGCCGAGCTCCCTGGGGAGACCGGCATCAAGGCCGCCCCGGCGCTGGCCGGCCTGCCGGCGAAGTTCTCGATCCGCGTCGCCGAGCCGCTGGCCAGGGCCGAGAGGGTGGACGAGGCCATCGCCCACGCCAAGCTGGCCGCCCTGCAGCTCAAGATGGCCGACCCGGACGAGCTCTTCGCCGAGTCCCTGCACAACAGCCCGCGGGTGGTGATGGGCGCCGCCGGCATGGACCAGGAGACCGCTGCCCACTCCTCGCCCGAGGTCCGCGAGCGCGACGCCAAGGCGGTGGAGCGCTTCGCCCTGCGCGAGCTGTTCGACCCGGCGGCCCGCACCGCCGACGCCGACGGCAACGCCATCCGCGACTGGATGCCCGCCGCCACCGCCTCGGTGGCCTCGCTGCGCCGCGGCGAGACGATCAACGGCGTCGAGGCCCCGCTGCCGGTCCTGGCCAAGGCCATCCACCACCTCGGCCTGGTCGACGCCCGCCAGGACGAAGACGGCACCATCCGCCGCTACTGGCTGGTGCGAAGGCTCGGCGACCAGCTGCTGCCCAGCCTGGGCCTGGCCTCGGTGGCAGTGGCCCTCGACGCCTCGCCCGCGCCCTTCCTCCCGGAGGTCGTCCCCGACGGCCTCAACGCCATCGGCCTGATGCGCGGCGACCAGAAGTCCGGGCTGCGCCTGGAGATTCCGGTCGATCCCTTCTCCGGGGCCTTCATCATCAACTATCCCGGCCCGGCCCACGGCAGCGTTGACGGCAAGCCGCTCTACGGCCGGCTGTCACTGGCCGACGCGGTCGACAACACCTTCGATCCCGCCGTGGTCAAGGACAAGATCGTGCTGGTGGGCGCCACCGCCGCCGGCACCTTCGACCAGCGGGTCACACCCTTCGACAGCATGGTCGCCGGCGTCTACACGCACGCCGCGGTCATCGACAACATCCTCACCAAGAACTTCCTCACCTCCAACGTGTCGCTGGCCTTCGCCGAGATCGCGCTGCTGGTGGTCCTGGCGCTGCTGTTCGGCCTGCTGGTCTCGCGCTTCCAGCTCTACTGGCAGCTGCTGTCGATGGTGGCGGTGGCGGCGGCCTACCTGATCGCCGACATGGTGGTCTTCAAGAAGGGCCTGGTGCTGAGCACGGTGATGCCGCTGTCGGAGATCGCGGTGCTCAACTTCGCGATGATCTTCTTCAACTACGTCACCGCCGACCGCGAGAAGCGCCAGGTGCGCACTGCCTTCCAGTACTACCTGACCAAGTCGGTGATGGAGGAGATGCTCAAGCACCCGGAGAAGCTGAAGCTGGGCGGCGACAAGCGCGAGCTGTCGGTCCTGTTCTCCGACATCCGCGGCTTCACCACCATCAGCGAGCGGCTGCCTCCCGAGGAGCTGGTCCGCACCCTCAACGAATACCTGACCCCGATGACCGACCTGGTCTTCAAGCATGAGGGCACGCTCGACAAGTACATGGGCGATGCGATCATGGCGATCTGGGGCGCGCCGCTGACCCAGGAGGACCACGCCCTGCGCGCCTGCGCCGCGGCGGTCGAGATGCTCCAGCAGCTGGCCGAGCTGTCCAAGCGCTGGGCCGCCCAGGGCCGGCCGATCATCGACATCGGCATCGGCATCAACTCCGGCCACATGGCGGTGGGCAACATGGGCTCGGACATGCGCTTCGACTACACGGTCATGGGCGACAACGTGAACCTGGGCAGCCGCCTCGAGGGGACCAACAAGGAGTACGGCACCCACATCATCATCAGCGAGTTCACCTTCGCCCTGGTCAAGGGCAAGGTGGTGGCCCGCGAGCTGGGCAGCGTGCGGGTCAAGGGCAAGAAGAAGCCGGTGGGGATTTACGAGCTGCGCGGGATGGGAGCCGCCCAGGGCCAGGAGGCGCAGGGCATCGCCCAGTTCGAGCAGGGGCTGGTCGCCTACCGCGCCCGCGACTGGGACGGCGCCGAGCGCTGCTTCAAGTCGGTGGAGGCCCTCTGGCCGGGCGACGGGCCCAGCGGGCACTACCTGGAGGACATCGCCGAGAAGCGCGCCCATCCTCCCGCCGAGGGCTGGGACGGCGTCTACGAAATGAAACACAAGTAGCCCAGTTAATTGACGCCCCCCAGGTCGTCTGTTAACACCGACGGGAAGGGTGATCTGAGATGGCCGAGGACCAGCTTTTCAACAAGTTCGGGCGCGAGTTCCCTGTCGGGACGGTGCTGTTCCGCGAGGGAGACAGCGGCAAGGAGATGTACGTCATCCAGTCGGGCCAGGTGGCGATCTCCAAGAAGGTCCGCGACGTGGAGAAGGTGCTGGCCACGCTCGGGCCCGGCGAGTTCTTCGGCGAGATGGCGATCATCTCCAACAAGCCGCGCACCGCCACCGCCACCGTCGCGGTGCCGGCGCGGCTGCTGGTGATCGACCCCAAGACCTTCGAGGCGATGGTCCGCGGCAACGCCGAGATCGCCATCCGGATGATCAAGAAGCTCGCCGACCGGCTGCAGGAGGCCGACGCGCAGATCGAGAACTTGCTGCTGCGTGACGCCGGCAGCCGGGTGGTGCACTTCCTGGCGCACGCCGCCGAGACGCGGGGCAAGCAGGGGGCGGGCGGGGTCAAGATCGAGCTGACCCTGCCGACCATGCCTGCGGCGCTGGGCATCAAGAAGGAGCAGCTCGACGGGGTGCTGGAGCGGCTGGCCAAGTCCGGCCTGATCGTCATGCAGGCCGAGGGCGCGCTGGTTCCCGATCCCAAGAAGCTGCGCGAGTACCTGGAATTCCTGGAGATGAAGGAGAAGTTTGGCGATCTGTAGAGGGTCTCGGCCGGGCGGCCAGGTCCCTCGCCAGGCGAGGGGAGAGGTCGCAGGGCCAAGAGGGTGCCGCATTGAAGCTTCGGGTACTGGGCTGCCACGGAGGTGAGCTGCCCAATCATCGGACGACGAGCTTCCTGGTGGACGGCGTGCTGGCGCTCGACGCCGGCGCCCTGACCGGCACGCTCTCGCTCGACGAGCTGATGCAGGTCGACCACATCCTGCTCACCCACAGCCACCTCGACCACGTCAAGGACCTGCCGCTGATGGTCGATCTGCTGGTCGGCCGGCGGGAGAAGCCGCTGGTGGTCCACGCCTCCGAGGTCTGCGCCCGTACCCTGCGCAAGAGCGTCTTCAACAACGAGCTGTGGCCGGACTTCACCAAGATCCCCACCCGCAACAACCCGGTGCTGCGGATCGAGCCCTTCACCCCGGGGAAGCGCTTCCAGGTGGGCCGCTACAAAATCCTGCCGATCCCGGTCAGCCACCCGGTGGACAGCTGCGGCTTCGTGGTCAGCGACGGCAAGTGCTCGCTGGGGATGAGCGGCGATACCGGCCCCACCGACGAGCTGTGGACCGCCTTCAACGCCGCCAAGAACCTCAAGGCGGTGCTGATGGAGACCAGCTTCCCCAACATGCTGCAGGGGCTGGCGGACATCAGCGGCCACCTGACCCCCAACACCCTCAAGGCCGAGCTGGAGAAGCTCAACCGGCCGCGGGACATCGAGGTGCTGCTCTACCACCTCAAGCCGGCGTTCGTCCCGCAGCTCAAGAAGGAGCTCAACCAGCTCAAGATCGGCGGTCGGGTGCTGGAGCTCGAGGACCGCTTCTCCTACTGAGCCGGGGCCGCCGATGGACTGCACGCGCTGTGGTGCCTGCTGCGTGGGCCCGGACATCGCCGCCCTCGACAAGCCGCTCGGCGTGCGCTGCAAGCACTTGGGCCCCGACCTGCTGTGCGCCATCTACGAGCGGCGGCCCAAGATCTGCCGCGACTACCAGCCCGATGAGCTGTGCGAGCGCATCAGCGCCCCCACTGTCGAGGAGCGGGCGAGCAAGTACCTGGAGCACTTCGGGCTGGTGGAAGAGGCGAAGCGGGTTCAAGAGGCGGGGGAAACCTCGATGAAGCAGGCCCGGGCTCCGGCCCGATAGCTCCCATGGACACCACCTCCGCCTTCCAGCTGGTCAACTCCCTGTCGCGCTTCGGCATGCGCTTCGGCCTGGAGCGCACCGCCCGGGTGCTTGAGGCCCTCGGCCACCCCGAGCGGCGCTTCGAGGTGCTCCACGTCGCCGGCACCAACGGCAAGGGCTCGACCTGCGCCTTCGCCGCCCGCATGCTGCGCTGCGCCGGCAAGAAGGTCGCCCTCTACACCTCGCCGCACCTGGAGCGGGTCAACGAGCGCATCCAGGTCGACGGGATCGAGATCTCCGACGAGGAGTTCGCCGCCGGCGTCGAGGCGGTGCTGCGGGTCTACCCCGGCGCCCACGACGGCCCCGAACCGCTGACCTTCTTCGAATTCACCACCGCGCTCGCCCTGTGGCACTTCGCCCGAAAGCAGGTCGACCTCGCGGTGCTCGAGGTCGGGCTGGGCGGCCGGCTGGACGCCACCAACGCCGTCCCCTCGAAAGTGGCGGCGGTGACCCGCATCGGGCTCGACCACACCGCGATCCTCGGCCCGACGCTGGCGGCGATCGCCTCCGAGAAGGCGGCGATCTTCAAGCTCGGGGCGCGCGCGGTCATCGCCCGCCAACCGCCGGAGGCGCTGGCGGTGCTCGAGTCGCAGGCGCGCGCGGTCGGCGCCCAGCCGCTCGTCGCCGGGCGCGATTTCTCGCTCGAGGAGGGCGCGCCGTACCACTTCGCCTCACCCGGCTTCGACGTCCCGAAGCTGGCCCTGTCGCTGGCCGGGCCGCACCAGCGCGAGAACGCCGAGACGGCGATCGCCACGGCGCGGCTGATGGTTCCCGCGCTCTCCGCCGAGCAGGTTCGCCAGGGCCTGGCGAGCACCTTCTGGCCCGGGCGGCTGGAGCGGGTGGCGGAGGGCCCGCTGACCCTGCTCGACGGTGCCCACAACCCCGACGGCGCCCGCGCGCTGGCCCAGGCCATGCGCGCCCTCTACCGCGGGGCAGACATCCACCTGGTCTTCGGTGCGCTGGGAGACAAGGACGTCGCGGGCATCGTCTCCGAGCTTTTCCCTCTGGCATGCAGGCTCTACCTCGCTTGTCCGAACAGCGAGCGAGCATTGTCGGGGCAGGGGCTGCTCGAGCTGGCCGCGCACCAAGGGCGGCCGGCGGAGCTCTTCGAATCGGTCAAGCAGGCGCTCGAGCGCGCACGCGAGGTCGCCAAGGGCGATCCGGCGGCTCTGGTGCTGGCTGCCGGCTCGCTCTACCTGGTCGGCGAGGCGCGGGCCAGCCTGCGCAAGCCCGGATAGTCGCAGTGCGTTTCGACTGCCGGGCGCGGCGGTCATAGGCGGCGCGACCCCCATGCCTTGGCGCACGGCGTCGTAGGCTTAGATTCCCCGGTAGCTCACTGCCTCTCGCGCGTCAGGTCCCGAAGCCGGCGGGGGTGAGAGGCGGCGACCGCTCCTTGAACCGAGGGGCAGGGATTGCTCGTGCGCTTGCCCGACAACCAGCCGATGCCAGAGAGCGTTCCCCGGCTGGGAGCGGTCGAATACAAGTCCCTCTACAAGAAGACAACCTACCAGGTGGAGACCGCCGACCACTGGACGCTGGTCATCACCCGCTACCAGCCGGTGCCCCAGGCCTTCCCCCAGCCGCTGCTCGACGAGCCGCTGCTGCTGGTCCACGGCTTCTCCCAGAACCGCCACGCCTGGACCAGCGGCAGCTTCGTGCGCCACCTGCTGCAGTTCGGGGTGGACATCCACGTGCTCGAGTTGCGCGGCCACGGCAAGAGCTCGATCAAGCTCCAGCGCCAGCGGGCGGCGCTGGGCAAGCGGCTGCCGGCGGACCTCGACTACGGCTGGGACATCGACAGCTACTTCCTCTACGACCTGCCGGCGGCGGTGGCCGGGGTCAAGCGGGCCACCCGGCGCGACAGCGTCTTCTACTGCGGCCACAGCATGGGCGGCATGCTCGGCTACGGCTACGCCGGGCTGCACGATGACCTGGCCGGGCTGATCACCATCGGCGCCGCCTCGGAGCTGGGCCGGGGCTTCGCCGCGCTGCGCGCCGCCTGCTACGCGGTCCCGCCCGCGGCGCGCCTCATCGACGGCGCTCTGGCCGCTCACCACTCGTTCGACCAGGCGCTCGTCGGCTCATCCAAGCTGTTGCGCTCGGCGCTGGCGCTGGCCGGGGTGGGGGAGCGGCTGGCGCACAAGGCTCCCGCCCCGCGCGAGCTGGCCGAGGAGCGCTTCACCTACGTGCCGGTGGACGAGATCCTGCGCATCACCGAGCGGGTGCTGGCGCGCAACTACCGGCTGTTCGACAAGCTCTGGCCGCACCTGGGCTTCAACCCGGCGCGGGTGGCCGCCGCCGACGTGCGCTGGCTGCTGCGCGAGGGCGGCGAGCGCGAGCCGCGCCGGGTGGTCGAGCAGTTCGCCCGCTGGGTCCGCCGCAGCGAGCTGGTCTGCTACCGCACCGGCTACGACTTCAAGCGCGGCTTCTCCAACATCGAAGTGCCGGTGGCGATCATCTTCGGCGACATGGACCGGCTGGCCTCGGTGGACAGCACCCGGGCCATCTACCGCGGCGCCCGCAGCGACTACCTGCTGTGGCGCCCGGTGCGCGGCAACAGCCACGTCGAGCTGACCATGGGCCGGGACACCGAGCAGATCTGCTACGACGTGAAGAACCTGATCGACTTCGCCCGCCGCCGCGGCGCCGCCCCTCCGCGCCCTGAACCCGGCTCCGCCGGCAAGGCCTAAGCTCCCGATATCCAAAGCTTTGTCGGGTTGGCCGCAAAATTGCCTAGCGGGCACCGTGTGCTACCATCCGCGGCAGCGCGCAGCCGAAATCCACTGAGGCGGCAGCCATTTGCGCGCGTCGCAAGGAGCCTGGCCCATGGGGGTTCACCGCGTCGCTCGCCTGCTTTCGCTCGTGGCGCTCCTGCCGGTGCCGGCGCTGGCCCAGCAGCTCGACCTGAACGTCGTCTCCTCGGTTCAAGTGCGCCGCGACGGCCGGGTGTCGGTGGAGGTGGTGGGGACCAAGAAGCCCAACTTCACCACCTTCTCCATGCCCTCGCCCGAGCGGCTGATCATCGACGTCGCGGAGGCGGTGTTCCAGGGCGTCCCCGCCCAGCAGCGCATCGACGCCGACGGGATCACCACCATCTCCACCGCCTCCTATGGCTCCGACCAGTCGGCGATCGCCCGGGTGATCATCGGTTTCTCCCGCCCGGTGGAGACCGACCTGTCGATCTCCGGCGAGACCACACTGGTGGTGCGGCTGGCCGCCGGCGCCGCGGCGGTCGCCGGCTCGGAGATCCCGCAGAAGGGCGGCCAGGCTGCCGAGACGGCCGCCGGAAACCAGGGCGCGGCGGACGCGGAGAGGGCCAGGGCCGAGGAGCAGCGCAAGCTCGCCGAGAAGAGTGCCGCCGAGGAGAGGAAGCGGCTGGCCGAGGAGGAGCAGCAGCGCAAGCTGGCCGAGAAGAAGGCGGCGGAGGAGGCGGCGAAGGCGGCGGCCGAGGAGAAGAAGCGGCTGGCCGAGGAAGAGAAGCAGCGCAAGCTGGCCGAGAAGAAGGCGGCGGAGGAGGCGGCGCGGGCGGCGGCCGAGGAGAGGAGGCGGCTGGCCGAGGAGGAGAAGCAGCGCAAGCTGGCCGAGAAGAAGGCGGCCGAGGAGGCGGCGCGGGCGGCAGCCGAGGAGAAGCGGCGCCTGGCGGAGGAGGATCGCCAGCGCCAGCTCGCCGAGCGAAAGGCTGCGGAGGAAGAGAAGCGGCGGTTGGCGGAGGAGGAGCGGCAGCGCCAGCTGGCCCAGCGCCAAGCGCGACAAGAGGACGCCGCGCGCGCCGCCGCCCAGGAGAGCCGGAGGGCCGACGAGGAGACCGCGGCCGGCCAGGGGCAGGCGGGGGTCCTGGAGAAGGTGGGCTTCCGCCAGCTGCGGGAGGTGTCGCGGGTCTCGATCAAGACCTCGGCCCAGGTCGCCTACCGGGTCCGCGAGGGCGAGGCCAACACGGTGATCCTCGAGCTGCTCCACACCCGGCTCAAGAGCAAGAACGACCGGCGCATGCTCGACACCAGCTTCTTCGAGACCGCGGTGGTCACCGTCGAGCCGCACCTGTCGGGCAGCAGCGTGTTGGTGGAGATCAAGCTCAAGTCGCAGGTGCCGTTCGCCGCCCGCCAGGAAGGCCCGGAGATCCACCTCGACTTCCGCCGGCCCGGGGCCGCCGCGGACCCGTCGGCGGAGCAGGGCGGAGACGAGTCGGCCTCGCCCCGGTGAGGCGAGGTTGACTCCCCGGCGTTGACGATCACTCAACGATTTGGTGTACTTCCGCCACTTCGTCGGCCCGCGGGCCGCCACCACCATGACCAGGGTTCAAGTCGCCATCTACGTGGTGCTCGCCATCGCGCTCGCGATCTCGGTGGTCACCGACCTGCGGACCCGGCAGATCAAGGACGTGGTGACCTACCCGACCCTGCTGCTGTGCCTGGGGCTGCGCGCCGCCGGCGGCGGCCTGGGCACACTGGCCGGTCCCGGGTTGGCCAGCGGGCTGCTGGCGGTGGCAGTGGGTGGCTTCTTCTTCTACGTCCCCTACCTGCTCGGCTACATGGGCAAGGGCGACGTCAAGCTGATGGCCGCCGTCGGCGCCGGGATCGGCTTCCCGATGGTGGTGCCGGTGCTGGTCTTCATCTCCCTGAGCGGCGGCATCCTGGCGGTGGTGGTGCTGCTGTGGAGGGGAGTGTTGTGGCGCACGCTGTCCGGCATGGGGCTGGCGGCGGCGCGAAAGCTCAAGCTGGTCCGACCGGAACAGCCGGGCTCGCCGGGAATCAAAGTCCCGTACGGGCTGGCCATCGCCGGCGGCACGGTGTGGGGCGTGATCTGGACTCTGACCCAGGCCCCGGTCGGCCCGGGGATGCCCTAGCGGCGGCGGGTTGCAGCAGGCGGTCTTCTTTTTTTGGCGAAGTTTCGAGACACGGGAGAGAAGTGATGGCTCAACGGTTGCTGACACGCGCCCTGGTGGTTGCCGCGGTGGTACTGACCGCGACCCCCGCCTTTTCGCAGGACGAGAACGCCACCATCGCCCTGGGCGTCGGGACCCAGAAGGTGATCAGCGTCCCGGGCATCGCCAAGATCGCCATTGGCGACCCCGGGGTGGCCGACGTCAACGCCCTGGGCCAGAACCAGGTGCTGCTGGTCGGAAAGTCCGAGGGGCGCACCACCCTGCTCATCTGGCGCTCCAACGGCTCGCGCCTCAGCTACATGCTGTCGGTGCGCAAGCAGGACCAGGGGCAACTGGTCGACGAGATCAAGAAGCTGCTCGGCGACCGCGAAGGCATCTCGGTGCGCATCGTCGGCGACCGCATCTACCTCGACGGCTACGCCTACACCACCGAGGACGCCGACCGGGTCAACCAGATCGTCGCCCTGTACCCCAACTCCAAGAGCTTCGTGAAGGTGGCCCCCAACGCCAAGAAGCTGGTGGCCAACAACCTCAACGCCGCCCTGCAGCGCGCCGGCCTCAAGAACGTCCAGGCCAACGTGGTGGGCACCACCATCTTCCTCGAGGGCTCGGTCGAGTCGCAGCAGGATCTGCAGAAGGCCGAGCTGATCACCAAGGCCATCGGCGAGCAGGTGGAGAACCTGCTGGTGGTGGGCATCAAGCGGATGATCCTCACCGAGGTGCAGTTCGTCGAAATCCGCCGCAACAGCGACGACCAGGTCGGCTTCAAGTGGCCGCTGGACTTCTCCTCCAAGGCGCCCACCGCCACCCTCAACTACAACAAGCCCGACCTGCTCACCCCGCAGCCGGCGACCATGCCCCTCACCTTCACCGTGGCGGCCCAGAGCTCCGGGGCCACCATCGGCGCGATCTTCAACGACGGCTACGGCCGGATGCTGGCCCAGCCCAAGCTGGTCTGCGCCTCGGGTGAGAAGGCCGAGTTCCTGGCCGGCGGCGAGGTGCCCATCCCGATGGTCACCAACAACATGTTCTCGGTGGAGTTCAAGCCGTTCGGCGTCAAGCTGACCATCAAGCCCACCGCCGACCGCCACGGCAACATCCAGACCGAGGTCGAGGCCGAGGCCAGCCGGGTCGACGCCTCGGTGTCGGTGTCCACCAGCTCCGGGCTGAACATCCCCGGCTTCGCCACCCGCAAGGTCAAGACCAACGTCACCGTGCGCCACGGCGAGACCATCGTGATGAGCGGCATCTTCGAGCACGACGAGCAGAAGGCGGTCTCCAAGTTCCCGCTGCTCGGGCACATCCCCATCCTCGGGGAGCTGTTCAAGACCCGCAATCTGATCGGCAACAAGCGCGAGTTGGTGATCTTCGTCACCCCGCGCATCGTCAACCCCGACACCGAGCGCATCCGCAAGCTGATCGACGACATCAAGAGCCGCTACAAGCAGGCGCGCGAAGAGGTCACCTACGGCATCTTCGACTAGCCCCGAGGGCGGACGAGAAAGCGGTCGGCGGCGCGCGCCTGGGGCTCACGGGCGCGCGCCGGCATCAAGAGGTTGACGGCGAGCAGCCCTCTGGCGGCCGAGCGGTCCACCAGAGGGCTTTCGGGTAGGAAAAGGACGCGCATGATCACCCTGACGATTGCCGAGAAGGGCGGCGGCAGCCGCGAGGAGACCTTCGACAAGTCGGAGGTCAACATCGGCCGCATCCCCGGCAACGACATCGTGCTGGCCAAGGGGAACGTCAGCAAGCAGCACAGCCGGATCGTCGAGAAGGACGGCAAGTTCATCGTCCTGGACCTCAAGTCCACCAACGGCACCTTCGTCAACGGCAAGCGGATCTCCGCCCCGCAGGTGGTGCGCCCCAGCGACAAGATCTTCATCGGCGACTACATCATCTCGGTGCTGGAGGGCGAGGCCGAGCAGGCCGAGTCCGAGGAGCCGGCGGAGGAGTACGCCGAGGAAGAGCAGGGCGACGAGCAGCCGGCCGAGGAGCAGTACGAGGAGGAGGCGGCGGCCGAGGAGGAAGAGGCGCCGCCCGAGGAGGAGGAGCCGTCGGAGGAGGAAGAGGAGGCCCCGCCTGCGCCCCGCGCCCTGGCGCGAGTCGGCTCCAACCGCCCGGCTCCGCTGTCCAACCGCCCGGCCCCCACCTCCATGGCCCGCCCGGCGGCCGAGGACTCCGGCAAGCCCAAGCGCAACATCATGAAGTCGCGCGACGCCGGCCGGAAGATCGACCCGGCGGTGGAGCGCTACAACAAGCTGCAGAAGGAGATCCACGACCGGCTGATCGAGTACCTCGACCTGCGCCGGCTGGACATCGACAAGCTGGGCGATGAGGAGCTGTGGAGCCGGACCGAGAAGGCGATCCGCGACATCCTCGAGCAGATGGACGCCGACGGCGAGCTGCCCTCGGACATCGATCGCGAGGTGGCGGTCACCGACGTCCTCAACGAGGCGCTCGGGCTAGGCCCGCTGGAGGCCTTCCTCGCCGACGACGACATCTCCGAAATCATGGTCAACCACGCCCTTCAGATCTACATCGAGAAGAAGGGCAAGCTGACGCTGTCGGAGAAGACCTTCTCCTCGAACCAGGCGGTGCTGGGGGTCATCGAGCGCATCGTGGCCCCGATCGGCCGGCGCATCGACGAGTCGAGCCCGCTGGTCGACGCCCGCCTCAAGGACGGCAGCCGCGTCAACGCCATCATCCCGCCGCTGGCCCTCAAGGGCCCGTGCATCACCATCCGCAAGTTCAAGAAGGAGAAGCTGCAGGTCGCCGACCTGGTGAAGTACAAGTCGGTGACCCCGCAGATGGCGGAGTTCCTGGAGATGGCGGTCAAGTCGCGCCGCAACATCGTCATCTCCGGCGGCACCGGCTCGGGCAAGACCACCTTGCTCAACATCATGACCAGCTTCATCCCCGACGACGAGCGCATCGTCACCGTCGAGGACGCCGCCGAGCTGCAGATCTACCAGCCGCACTGGGTGCAGCTGGAGAGCCGCCCGCCCAACCTGGAAGGCAAGGGCGCGATCACCATCCGCGAGCTGGTGAAGAACTGCCTGCGCATGCGGCCGGACCGGATCGTGGTCGGCGAGTGCCGCTCCGGCGAGACGCTGGACATGCTGCAGGCCATGAACACCGGCCACGACGGCTCGCTGACCACCCTGCACGCCAACACCCCGCGCGACGCCATCGCGCGCATGGAGACCATGTGCCTGATGGCGGGCATGGACCTGCCGCTCAAGGCGATCCGCGAGCAGATCGCCGCCGCGGTCCACATGATCGTCCAGCAGACCCGCTTCGGCGACGGCAGCCGCCGGGTGACCTACGTGACCGAGCTGACCGGCATGGAGGTCGACGTGGTCACCATGCAGGACATCTTCAACTTCAAGCAGGAAGGGTTCGACGAGAACAACAAGGTGCGCGGCCGCTTCGTCGCCACCGGCTTCGTCCCCAAGTTCTACGACGAGATGCAGCGGCGCGGCGTCCCGGTGAACATGACCATCTTCCGCGAGGAGTAGCCTCGCGCGCGCCCGTCCAGGAGCCGATCCCCACGCCATGCCCACCCTCCTGTTCAAGAGCAGCGACGGAAGCGAGCAGAGCTTCGAGCTGACCGGCGAGCTGTCGGTGGGCCGCGAGGCCGGCAACGACGTGGTGCTGGGCGACCAGGGCGTGTCGCGCAAGCACTGCCGCTTCTACCTGGCCGAGGACGGGCAGGTGGTGGTCGAGGACCTGGGCAGCGCCAACGGAGTCACGGTCGACGGCGAGCGCATCGCCGAGCCGACGGTGGTGGCGCAGGGCAGCCAGGTGATCATCGGCGGGGCCGAGGTGAGCCTGGCCGCCAAGAAGGCGGCCCCCAAGCGCCCGGCGGCCGGCGCGGCGCCGCGGCCGGGGACCGCCAAGTCCACCGCGCTGGCGACCCGGCCGCAGGCGGCGGGCGGGGCGCGCTCGACGCGGATGATCCAGGCCGGCGACGCACCCAAGTCGCGCCCGCGGCCGCAGGCGACCGCCGGCGGCGGGGCGGGCGCAGGCGAGGGCGGGCGACCGCGGCTCAAGGGCATGACTGGCCCGTGGGCCGGGCAGCAATTCGACATCTCCAAGGCCCGGCTGGTGGTGGGACGGGTGGCCCCGGCGGACATCGTGCTCGAGGACGACTCGGTCAGCCGCAAGCACGCCGAGATAGTGCGGGCCGGCTCGCAGGTGAGCGTGCGCGACCTGGGGAGCGCCAACGGGACCTTCGTCAATGGCGAGCAGGTGAGCGAGGCTCCCTTGGCGCCCGGCGACACGCTGCGCTTCGGCGTGATCGAGATGAGCTACTCGGGGCCCGGAGCGGCCCGGGCGGCGGGCGACGCCGGGAAGAAGAAGAAGATCCTGCTGGGCGTAGGAGGAGGCGTGGTGCTGCTGTTGGTGCTGGCCGTGGCGCTGGGGTCCAAGTCCGATCAGAGCGTGCCGCTCAACGCGCCGCTCAAGGGCGCCGGCGGAGGCGGAGAGGGGCCTCAGGAGATCGACGTCAACAAGATGCTCGGCCAGTGCCGGGCCTTCTCCGACCCGGACAACGACATCCACGACTGGAACAAGTGCGTGGAGATCTGCGGCAAGATCATCGAGGCCGATCCGACTCTGGTCGAGGCGCGCAAGCAGCAGACCTTCTGCAAGAAGGAGCAGACCTGCGACAAGCAGATCGCCGACGCCAAGCTCAAGAGCTCGACCGCCCAGGACGAGGCGGCGATCAAGATCCTGGTGCAGGTGGACAAGAACTGCAGCTTCTATCTGCAGGCGCGCAACATCTTCAAAGAGGCGACCGAGCGCCTGGGCAAGCGCAAGCGCACCGACTGCAAGACCGAGTTCCACTACGGCAACTACCAGAAGGCCTATGAGGAGTGCCAGCGGCACATCGAGGTCACCTGCGATACGTCCGAAGGTCCGGATCCGGAGGTGGTGCGGCTGCTGCAGAAGTCGGCGGCGCTGACCGGCAAGCCCAAGGACGTGAAGTGCCCGGCGGAGTACAAGCCGCTGCGGCTGATGCCGGTCGTTTCGGCCGAGGACGACCCGGCGACGCTGGCGGCCATCCGCAAGAAGTACCCCGATGCCACAGTCGCCGAGGGAATGATCACCTTCTTCCGCGAAGGCCGGCCGAAGAAGGTGTCCGACGAGTTCAAGCGCCAGCGCATCAAGCAGCCCAAGCTCAAGGATCAGCTCGACGAACTGGTGCTCCGCCTCGACCTGATGGACGGGCGCTACACCAGTGGCCAGGAGGGCATCCTCAAGAACGACCCGAACCTGGTGGAGCAGTACTGGAAGGAGGCGTTCGAGACCGACAAGATGTTGATGCCTTCGGGTGTCTCGAGTGCGCTGGCCAGGGACATGAAGACCCAGCTTGCCGTGGTCTACGCCAAGGTCGGCACCGAGGCGATGAAGAAGGACCATTACAACGAGGGCTTCACCGCCTACCTCAAAGGCTACGGCTACGATCCGCAGAACCAGGAGATCCTCTCCTGGCTGCAGAAGGGGCAGCAGAAGGCCAAGAAGCTGCTCGACGCCGGCGGTTGTGAAAACGCCATCAGCGCGGCCGCCTTCACCCTCGATACCAGCGCGCTACACAAGCAGGCCGTGAGGTACGTCGAGGAGAACGGCTGCCGGTGAGCGGGCTGGCGGTTTGGCTCGAGGGGCTCATTCAGCAACGTCTGTTGATCGATTGGGCGGGCGAGTTGCGCCACCGGAGTGGCGACAGCGGCACCGCGGCATCGGGGAAGCCACCACCTCGCGCGAGAGGTAGGATCGCTCTCGAGCTCGTTCGAGAGGGGAGGCTCGTGCCATGCCCGTCCTCGTAGGAACAACCGGGCCGTGGGCCGGGAAGCAGTTCGACATCGGCAAGTCGAGAATGCTGGTGGGCGGGGCAGCGCCAGCGGACATCGTGCTCGACGACGACTCGGTGAGCCGCAAGCACGCCGAGATTCTCCTGTCCGGCTCGCAGGCGACCGTGCGCGACCTGGGAAGCGGCAACGGAACCTTCGTCAATGGCGAGCGGATTCGCGAGTTCCCGCTCTTGCCGGGCGACAGCGTGCGCTTCGGGAGCATCGATTTCAGCTATTCCGGTCCCAGAGCGCTAAGGGCGGGCAACGGGAGCCGAATGAAATCGGTTCTGCTGCTGCTGGGCGGCGTCCTGCTGTTGCTGGCGGGATTGCCCCCGGCGGCACGCGCGGCCTCGCCCGCGGTCGATACCAAGAAGATGCTCGGGTTGTGCGCCGCCTATGCAGACATCGACAGCGGAATGAGGGACTGGAATCGCTGCATCGAGGTCTGCAGCCAGATTGTCGAGGACGACCCGACGCAGGTAGAAGCGCGGCAGCAGCTCAGCTTCTGCAGGAAGGAACTGGCCAGCGACAACGTGATCGCCGAGGCCAGGCTGAAGAGCTCGACCGGTCAGGACGAGGCGGCCGTCAAGCTGCTGCTTCAGGTCGACAGAAATGCCACTTCGTATGGCGAGGCGCGGAGGGTCTTCAAGGAAGCAGCCGAGCGTCTCGGCAAGCGCAAGCGGACCGACTGCAAGACCGAGTTCCACTCCGGCGACTATCAAAAGGCCTACGACGAGTGTCAGCGGTTCTTCGAGGTCACGTGCGGAATGGCCGGTTGGCCGAACTCGGAAATCCTGGGCCTGCTGCAGAAGTCGGCGGCGATGACCGGACGTCCGAAGGAGCCAACGTGCCCGCCGGCATACCGCCGGATGTCGGTGAATTGGGACCCCCCTCCGGAACCAGAGCCGGCGGAACCGGCGATACGCAGGAAATACCCAGGCCCTGTAATCGCCGAGGGGATGGTCGCTTACTTCAAAGAGGGCCGGCCGAAGCAGGTCTCCGACGAATTCAAGCGCCAGCGCATCAAGCAGCCGAGGCTGAAGGAGCAACTCGATGAGCTGGTGTTCCGGCTCGACCTGATGGACGGTCGCTACACGAGCGGCATGGAGGGCATCGTCAAAAACGATCCCAGGCTTGCCGAGCGCTATTGGCGGGAGGCATTCGCTACCGACAAGCTGCTGATGCCTCCGGGAGTGTCGAGCGCACTGGTCCGCGACATGAAGACTCAGTTGGCGGCGGCCTATGCGAGGGTCGCCGGCGAGTCGATGAAGAAGGACCATGCCGCCGAGGCCTTCGCCGCGTACATCAAGGGGTACGGCTACGATCCCCAAAACACCGAGATCCTCACCTCGCTGCGGAAGGGAGAGCAGACGGCCAAGAAGATGCTCGATGCCGGCGGCTGCGAGAACGCCACCGAAGCCGCGGCCTACACCCTGGATACCAGCGCGTTCCATAAGCGGGCCCTGAAGTACCTCGAGGAGAACGGCTGCCGCTGACCGCGCTGGAGCGCGCTCCTTCTCCTCTCGCGACTTCCGTCCCGGCGGGCCGCCGCCGGAGCGTCCGCAACCCGCCTCTGTCGACTATCCCCCAAATGAGTGTCGGTGACTGCTTGCAATCTCATGCGCATGCGCTTAGAACCTTGCGCATAAATATTTCGGGGCCCGCGGCATGCCGAGCAAGACAGAAGAGTGGAGCGAGCGGCAGGCGGCGATCCGCCAGATCCTGGCGGCGGAGGCGATCCGCAGCCAGGCCGAGCTGATCGAGCGGCTGCAGACCCGGGGCTTCCAGGTCACGCAGTCCAGCGTCTCCCGCGACCTGCAGGAGATGCGGGTGGCCAAGCTCGAGGGGCGCTACGTGCCCGCCGAGATGCTGCTCGGGGCCCCGCCGCCGCTCAGCGACCTGGGCGAATCGGCTTCGTCCATTCAACGGGTCCGGACCGCCGGTCCCAACCTGCTGGTGCTGAACACGCCCCCGGGGCGGGCCTCGGCGGTGGCGGTGGCCATCGACCGGGCGCGCTGGCCCGAGGTCGTCGGGACCATCGCCGGCGACGACACCATCTTCCTGGCAACTGCCGGGCGGCGCGAGCAGCTCAAGCTGTCGGCCAAGCTGAACCATCTGATCAAGGAGCGCGCGAATGTCTGACGTGATTGTCCTCGCCTTCAGCGGAGGGCTCGATACCTCGTTCCTGGTGCCCTGGCTGCGCGAGAAGCATGGGCGCGAGGTGGTCACCGTCACCGTCGACACCGGCGGGCTGGACGACGCCGCCCGCAAGCGCATCGAGAGCCGGGCCAAGGCCCTGGGGGCGGTCGAGCACCACTGCATCGACGCCCGCGCCTCCTACTTTGAGGAGACGCTGCGCTTTTTGGTGATGGGCAACGTGCTGCGCGGCCACGTCTACCCGCTGTGTGTCGGCGCCGAGCGGACGCTGCAGGCGCGGATGGTGGCCGAGCTGGCCGCCAAGCTGGGCGCCAAGATGGTGGCCCACGGCTCGACCGCAGCCGGCAACGATCAGGTCCGCTTCGAGGTGGCCCTGCGCACCATGGCTCCGGGCGTGGAGATCCTGGCCCCGGTGCGCGACGAGGGCTTCACCCGCGAGTTCGAGATCGACTTCCTGCGCAAGCGCAAGGTCGACTTCCCCTTCGAGCGCGCCGCCTACTCGGTCAACCAGGGTCTGTGGGGCTGCACCATCGGCGGCAAGGAGACCACCGACACGGTGGACTCGCTGCCCGAGGACGCCTGGGTGCTCACTCGCGGCGCATTCGCCACTCCGCGATCGCCCGAGTCGCACAAGCTCGGCTTCGAGAAGGGCGTGCCGGTCTCGCTCGACGGCCAGCCGATGGAGCCGGTGCAGCTGATCGAACAGCTCAACGCGCTGGCGGCCAGCTTCGGCATCGGCCGCGGCATCCACCTCGGCGACACCATCTTCGGGCTCAAGGGCCGGGTGGCCTTCGAGGCCCCGGCGCCGATGGTGCTGATCGGCGCCCACCGCGAGCTGGAGAAGCTGGTGCTCACCGCTCGTCAGCAGCGTATCAAGGACCAGATGGCCATGACCTACGGCGACCTGGTGCACGAGGCGCAGTTCCTCGAGCCGGCCTGCCGGGACATCGAGGCGCTGCTGTTGAGCTCGCAGCAGCGAGTCAGCGGCGAGGTCAAGGTTCGGCTGCAGCCGGGCTCGATGTTCGTGGAGGGCGTCAGCTCTCCGCACTCGCTGCGCAAGGCCAGCAAGGCGGTCTACGGCGAGGCCGCCGGCGAGTGGACCGCCGCCGACGCCAAGGGATTCTCGCGCATGCTGGCGCTGCCCTCGATGCTCTGGGCCCGCGCCGGGGAGACCAAGTGAAGACCGTACTGCTCGACAAAATCGGATCCGTCACCCAGAACTGCCGCCTGTCTCGCGAGGTGCGCCTGAGCGAGGAAATCCAGGTCTCCGAGGGCTCGGTGGTGGCGGTGAAGGTGCTCAACCGCAAGGGCACCTACAACGAGTTGGAGCTGCCCAGCGGCCGCTTCTCCAAGGTCAAGCCGGGCGACATCTGCGCGGTGGCTTTGGGGCACCGCAAGGCGCTGTTCGGCTACTCCGGCTACCTGCCCAAGACCGTCAAGATCGGCGACAAGCTCAACCTGCTCAACCTGGGCGGCGTGCTCGGCGTCTGCGACAGCGTCAACCCTGACCTGGGCGAGCCGTTCCAGTGCGAGGTGCTGGGGCAGGTGCTCCACTTCCCGTACCTGGGCGAGCGCATCGGCGTGCCGGCGCACATCAAGCAGAACGCCATCCCGCTCGAGGACAAGCTCGAGACCAACGGGATCCCGGTGGTGGCGCTGGTCGGCAGCTCGATGAACGCCGGCAAGACCGCGGCGGCCTGCGCGCTGGTCCAGGCCTTCGCGCACCAGGGGATGAAGGTCGCCGCCGGCAAGACCACCGGCGTCTCGCTGCGCCGCGACATCCTGTCGATGGAGGATTCGGGCGCCAAGAAGACGCTGATCTTCACCGACTTCGGCATCGTCACCTCCACCCCCGACGACGCTCCCAAGGCGGCGCGCTCGATCCTGACGCACCTGGCGGCCGACAAGCCGGACGTCATCGTCCTCGAGCTGGGCGACGGCCTGCTCGGGCTCTATGGCGTGGACGCGATCCTCAACGACCCCGAGATCCGCGCGACCTTCAAGGGCGTGGTGCTGGCGGCCAGCGACCCGGTCGCGGCCTGGGGCGGCGTGCAACTGCTCAAGGAGCGCCACAGCCTGGCCACCACCGTGGTCACCGGCCCGGCCACCGACAACGCCGCAGGCATCCGGCTGATCGAGAAGCAGACCGGCGTTCCCGGCCGCAACGCGCGCTCCGACGCGGCGTCGCTGGCCCAGGTCGCGCTGCAGGCGCTGGGCACCCGGAGCAAGCAGTGACCGCGGGCGCATCCATCCCGGTTGCCGTCCTCGGCGGCAGCGGCTACGTCGCCGGCGAGCTGCTGCGCCTGCTGGCCGGCCACCCGCGGATGCGCGCAGTGTCGGCGGTCTCCACCAGCCAGGTCGGGGAGAAGGTCGTCTCGGCTTTCCCTCACCTGGTGGGCACCGCGGTCGAGTCGCTCTCCTTCGAGTCGCCGGAGCAGTTGTCCGAGCGCTTCAAGGCCGGCGAGAAGTTCGGCGTGCTGGCCGCCACTCCGCACGGCGCCACCGCTGCGCTGCTCGACAAGGTGCTGGCCGCCGCCGAGAAGGCCGGGGCGCTGGTGAAGGCAGTCGATCTCTCGGCCGACTTCCGCTTCCCGGACGCGGCGAAGTACCAGGAGATCTACGGCCATCCCCACGGCGCCCCGCATCGGCTGGCGCAGTTCGAGTGCGCCATCCCCGAGCAGTTCAAGGGCAACGCGCCCAAGCACGCCACGCAACCGGGATGCTTCACCACCTGCATCACCCTGGGGGCGCTGCCGTTCTTCGCCGCCGATCTGGTAGAGGAGGAGCTGTTCGCCTCGGCGGTGACCGGCAGCTCGGGCAGCGGCCGGAAGGTGGGGGAGGGCACGCACCATCCCTCTCGCCACAGCACCCTCTACGCCTACTCGCCGCTCGGCCATCGCCACGAGCCGGAGATGAGGCGGCTCTTGGGCCTGGTGCGCGGCGGCTGGGAGCCCGAGGTGCAGTTCGTGCCTCACTCCGGGCCGTTCGTGCGCGGCATCCACGCCACCCTGCGGATGACGCTGCGCCAGCCGATGAATGCCGAGGAGCTGGTGGCTCGGGCCAACGCCTACTTCGAGACGAGCCCGTTCGTTCGCGCTTCGCTCGAGCTACCGAAGCTCACCGACGTGGTGGGCACCAACCGCTGCCGGATCGGCGTTTCGGCCCGCGGCAAGACGCTGGTAGTCACCTCGGTAATCGACAACCTGATCAAGGGCGCCGCGGGCGGCGGCATCCAGTGGATGAACCGCCTGTTCGAGCTGCCCGAGGACGCCGGACTGCGGCTGGGCGGCCTGGGCTGGTACTGAGCCTTTCGCTTCGACGAGGAAGAGAACCCGACATGGCAACCTTGCAGCAGAGTGCGGCCGCGCCGGCGGCGCCGGTCCCGCAGAGCGCGTTGCTCGAAGTCTTCAAGAAGGTCCCGCTCGAGCCGGTCTCCGGCGAGGGCGTGTGGATCACCGGCGCCGACGGGAAGCGCTTCCTCGACTTCTACGGCGGCCACGCGGTGGCGCTACTCGGCAACGGCCATCCCAAGCTCCTGGCGACTCTGTCCAAGCAGGCCAAGGAGCTGTTCTTCCAGAGCAACGCGGTCGAGCTCTCCGTGCGCGAGCGGGCGGCGAAGGCGCTGGCCAACTTCGCCCCCTCCGAGCTGAGCCGGGTCTTCTTCATCAACTCGGGCGCCGAGGCCAACGAGAACGCGCTGCGCATCGCCTTCCTCACCACCAAGCGCCCGCGCGTGGTCTGCCTCTCCGGCTCCTTCCACGGGCGCACCGCCGGGGTCTCCTGCATCACCGCCGGCCACGAGAAGTGGTACGGCTTCCCGCGCGCTCCCTTCGAGACCAACGTCGTCCCGTTCGACGACGTGGCGGCGCTGGAAAAGGCCGTCGGCGAGGACGTGGCAGCGGTGATCTTCGAGCCGGTGCAGGGCGTGGGCGGAGCGCGGGCGCTGTCGCGCGGCTTCGTCGAGCGCGCCCGCACGCTGACCCGCGAGAAGGGCGCGCTGCTGATCTTCGACGAGGTCCAGTGCGGCATGGGTCGCAGCGGCTATCCCTTCGCCGCGCAGGCCTACGGGGTGACCCCGGACATCCTCACCACCGCCAAGGGCATCGCCGGCGGCTTCCCGGCGGCGGCGGTCCTGGTCGGCGAGGCGCTGGCCGCCAAGATCCACAAGGGCGAGCTCGGCACCACCTTCGGCGGCGGCCCGCTGGCCTGCGCGCTGATCGAGACGGTGATCCAGGCCATCGAGGAGGAGCAACTGCTTCCCCGGGTGCGCCGGCTCTCGGAGCGGATGCGCAAGGAGTGCCGCGTCGGCCCGGTCGCCGATGTGCAGGGGATGGGCTTCCTCCTCGGGCTGCGCACCACCCGGCCCGCCCAGCAGATCCTGGCCGAGCTGCGAGACCATCAGATTCTCGCCGGCGACAGCAGCGATCCCAACGTCGTGCGGCTGTTGCCGCCTCTCATCCTGCAGGACGAACACGTGGACCGGCTGCTGTCGGTCTTGAAGGAGTTGCCTCGATGAAGCGTTTCCTCGATCTGACCGACCTCCCCGCCGACCGCCTGGAGGCGGTGCTCAAGCTCGCCAAGGAGCTCGAGAAGAACCCCGTCTCCGACGCCCTGAAGAACAAGGTCATCGGGCTGGTGTTCATGAACCCCTCGCTGCGCACGCTGGCCTCGATGCAGGCCGGGGTCTCGCAGCTGGGCGGCAACTCGTTTGTGATCCAGCCCGGCGCCGGCTCCTGGAAGCTGGAGACTCGCTCCGGCGTGGTCATGGACGGCGACGCGGTCGAGCACGTGCGCGAGGCCTTCCCGGTCCTGGCGCAGTACGCCGACGCCATCGGCGTGCGCTGCTTCGCCGAGGGCAAGAACCTGGGTGAGGACCTGGCCGACGGCGTGATCCAGTCGATCGCCGAGCTGACCCCGAAGCCGTTCATCAACCTCGAGTCCGCCATCAGCCACCCGTGCCAGGCGCTGGCCGACTGGAAGACGCTGGAGGACCTGGAGATCCCGCGCGCCGGCGGCAAGTTCGTCCTGAGCTGGGCCTGGCATCCGAAGCCGCTGACCTACGCGGTGCCGGCCTCGGCGCTGAACATGGCGGTCCAGCGCGGCATGGAGGTCACCGTGCTCCGGCCCGAGGGCTTTGGCCTGCCCGAGCCGGTGATGCAGAAGGCTCGCGAGCTGGCCAAGAAGTCGGGCGCCAAGCTCAGCGAGACCTCCGACCGCAAGGCGGCGATGGAGGGCGCCCACGTCCTCTACGCCAAGAGCTGGTCGGCGCCGGAGTTCTACGGCAAGCCCACCGAGGAGCTGACGATGCGGGCCGGGCTGCGCGACTGGTGCGTGGCCGAGTCCTGGTTCGCCACCGCGCGCAAGGACGCCAAGTTCATGCACTGCCTGCCGGTGCGCCGCAACGTCAAGGTCGCCGACGAGGTCCTCGACGGGCCGCGCTCGGTGGTGGTGCGCCAGGCCGGCAACCGGCTGCACGGGCAGAAGGCGCTGATGGTCGAGATGCTGGGCAACAAGAACGGGAGCAAGTGATGACGGGCCACTACGATCGCGAATTCGCCATGGCGGCGCTGAAGCTGGCGCTGCCCTACATCCGCCTCTACCGCAACCGCGTCTTCGTGGTGAAGGCCGGCGGGGCCATCTGCGGCGAGCCGCACGCGCTCAAGGAGCTGTGCGAGCAGCTGTCGGTGCTGCGCGAGCTGGGCATCCGGGTGGTGCTGGTGCACGGCGGCGGCCCGCAGACCACCTCGCTCTCCGAGAAGCTGGGCCTGTCCACCGAGTTCGTCGACGGCCGCCGGGTCACCGACGAGAAGACCCTCGAGGTCTCGGTGATGACCTTGAACGGCTCGGTCAACACCGCGCTCCTGGCCGCCTGCCGGGCGGTGGAGCTGCCGGCGGTGGGCGTCTCGGGCATCGACGCCGGCTTCATCAGGGCCCATCGCCGCCCGCCGCAGACCAAGGAGGTCAAGGGCAAGACCACCACCGTCGACTACGGGCTGGTGGGCGACGTGGACTCGGTCGACGCGGCGGTGCTCAACAAGCAGCTCGACGCCGGCTTCATGCCGGTGGTCAGCCCGCTGTGCGCCGACGAGAACGGCCAGGTGCTCAACGTCAACGCCGACACCGTCGCCTCGACCATCGCCCGGGAGATGAAGGCCGAGAAGCTGATCTTCATCACCGACACCCCGGGCCTGCTCGAGAACAAGGCCGACCCGGGCAGCCTGGTCAGCTACACCGACGTCCACGGGCTGGCGCGCCTTCAGGAATCGGGCGCCATCGACTCCGGGATGCTCCCCAAGGCCAAGGCCGCCAAGGAGGCGCTGCTGGCCGGGGTCAAGCGCGTCCACATGGTCGGCTACCGCGCCAAGAACAGCCTGCTGATCGAGATCTTCACCAACGAGGGCTTCGGCACCCTGATCGTGAAGGACACCTCGGAGCTCCTGCCGTCGGAGCAGGCGGCGGTGCCGGCGGCGGTCGGAGCCGGGAAATGACCGAGGAGGCGCTGCTCGCGCTGCACCGGGAGATCGTCTCGATCCCCTCGATGTCGCACCAGGAGAAGCCGCTGGTCGACTTCCTGGAGCGCTTCCTGCGCGAGCGAGGCGTCGAGGTGCAGCGCGCCGGCGACAACCTCTTCGCGGTCATCGGGCAGGGCGGTCCGCTGCTGGCCTTCAACACCCACCTCGACACCGTCCCGGCCTCGCCCCGCTGGACCCGCGATCCGCACAAGCCCGAGGTGCTTGAGGGCAAGGTCTACGGGCTGGGCAGCAACGACGCCAAGGCCTCGGTGGCGGCGATGATCGCCGCCTTCCTGCGGCTCAAGGCCCGCGAGTCCGAGCTGCGCTGCCGGCTGATGCTGACGCTGGTGGTGGAGGAGGAGACCGGCGGCAAGAGCGGCAAGGGCGCCGAGCTGCTGCTGAGCGAGCTCAGGAATCGCGGGCTGCTCCCCACCGCGGTGCTGGTGGGCGAGCCGACCGAGCTGGAGCTGGCGGTGGCGCAGAAGGGCCTGCTCATCCTCGAACTGCGCGCCGAGGGCCGGGCCTGCCACGCTGCCCACGGGCGCGCGCTGGGCGCGCCCAACGCCGTCCGCCGCCTGGCGCGCGATCTGATGGCCATCGACCGGGTGGACCTGGGCGAGCCGCACCCCACTCTGGGGCCGGTCACCGTCGAGCCGACCATCGTCAGCGGCGGCACCGCCCGCAACATGATCCCTGCCGAGGCGAGCTGCTTCATCGACGTGCGCACCAATCCCAAGCCCGACCAGTCCGAGACCGCGGCGCTCCTGCAGGCGGTGGTGCAGAGCGAGCTCAAGGTGGTGAGCGAGCGGCTGCGCCCCTACGAGATCGACGCCAGGCACGTGTTGGTTCGCGCGGCGCAGCGGGCGCGCCCTCAGGCGTCCCTGTTCGGCTCGCGCGGGCTTTCCGATCTCTGCTTCTTCGCCACCGCGGGAGTGCCGGCGCTCAAGGTGGGCCCTGGCAAGACCGAGCGGTCGCACACCCCCGACGAGTTCGTCCTCGAGAGCGAGATCGTCGACGGGGCGCACTTCTATCTGGACGCCGCCCTGGCCTACGGCGAGCTGGCCTCCCGCGAGTTCCCGGCCTCGGCCGGCGCGCGGCCGCAGGCGCAGGCGTCCTGAGCAACCAGTTCGGAGAAGAATCGATGAAACGCCTCTGGGATCGCGGCGAGCCGCTCGACGAGCTGGTGCTGCGCTACACCGCCGGGGAAGACCACCTGCTCGACGAGCGGCTGGTCGAGTACGACCTGACGGCCTCGGCGGTCCACGCCGCGATGCTCGAGAGCGCCGGTTTCCTCTCCAAGGGTGACCTGGCCGCGCTCCAGGGCGCGCTGGAGGAGCTGCGCCAGTCCCACCGCAGCGGCGAGTGGTCGATCTCGCTGCAGGAGGAGGACTGCCACACCGCCATCGAGAACCGGCTGGTGCAGAAGGTCGGCGAGCCGGGCCAGGCGATCCACCTCGGCCGCTCGCGCAACGACCAGGTGCTGGCCGCGCTGCGCCCCTGGCTCAAGGACCAGCTCGAGGAACTGGCCGGTCTGGCCGAGGCGGTGGCCGCCGCTCTCGATCAGGTCGCGCAGAAGCAGGGGACGCTGGCGCTTCCCGGCTACACCCACATGCAGCGCGCCATGCCGTCGACCGTCTCGCTGTGGGCCCAGGGCTTCGCCAGCGAGCTGCGCGACGACGCCGAGGGGCTGCGCGCCGCGCGCCGGCGGGCCGACAAGAATCCGCTCGGCTCGGCCGCCGGGTACGGCGTCCCGCTGCTGCCGCTCAGCCGCGAGGCCACCACCCGTGGCCTCAACTTCGCCCAGACCCACGAGCCGGTGACCGCGGTGCAGCTGTCGCGCGGAAAGGCCGAGGCCGGGGCGCTGTTCGAGGCGACGCTGCTGGCCCAGGACCTGGGCCGGCTGGCCGCCGACCTGTGCCTGTTCGCTACCTCCGAGTTCGCCTTCGTCAAGCTGCCGGCGCGCTTCACCACCGGCAGCTCGATGCTGCCGCAGAAGCGCAACCCCGACGTCTTCGAGCTGGCCCGCGGCCGCACCGGCGAGGCGGCGGCGGCGCTGCAGGAGGTGCTGGCCATCACCGCCAAGATGACCTCCGGCTACCACCGCGATCTGCAGCTCATCAAGAAGCCGCTGTTCCGCGGGCTGGACTCGGTGCGCGACACCGCCGCCATCCTGGCCCACGCGCTGCCGGAGATCGTCTTCGACGCCGCCAAGATGTCCGCGGCCATGGACGACTCGATCCACATGGCCGAGCGCGCCTATCGGATGGTCCGCGACGAGAAGATCCCCTTCCGCGAAGCCTACTTGCGCTCGCGGCAGGGCCCGTCCAAGTAGGGCTCCCGCGCATGGCCGGCGCAGGGCGGACCTCGCCGGATAACGCGCTGCGGCATTCCACCGGCCAGTTCTTAGACAGGGCGGCCTTCCCGTGACCTACTGAGGAGCAGTGTGCGCGGCCGGGCCGTGAATGGCGCGGTTTGCCCGGAGTACGAAAGGCGCGATGCCTCGTGGCCGAGGTCGTTGCGGGAAGGTCATCATGTCGAGGAGCGAGATGCCGGACCTGGCCCTGTGCCTGCAGCAGGCAGCTAGTGGGGACCAGGCGGGATATCGGGAAGTCTTCCGAAGGTTCCGCCCACTGGTGGTGCGCCTGGCATCGACCTTCGCCTCGTTGGACCGGGATGAGGTGGAAGACGTGGTCCAGGAGAGCTTCGTTCGCGCCTTCAAGGCCCTCCCCAAGCTCCGCGAGCCGCAGGCCTTCGAACGCTGGCTGTACGCCATCGCCCGCAACCGCGCCCTGAGCCACCTGGAGCGCAAGCAGAACGGGATGCGGGTGCGCGAGGAGTTGGCCAACGAGCCTGCCGACGCCGAGCCATCGGTGGTGCCGCGCTCGCTGCAGCTGGAGCGCGAGTTGGAGGTGGTCCGCGGTCTGATCGCCGAGCTCCCGGATGGCGCGGAGAAGAGGACCGTCGAGCTCTTCTACCTGGAGGGGAAGCTGTCGGCGCGCGAGATCGCCGAGCAGCTGGGGGTGGGGAAGAGCGCGGTCACCATGCGGCTGGAGCGCTTCCGCGCCAAGGTCAAGGAGAAGCTGTTGCAGCGCATCCTCGCGACGCGCACGGAGTAGGAGCGGACGATGAGTCACCTCGATTCCCAGAGCATGAAGAGGCTGCTTGCCGGCGACGCCGCCACGGTCGCCCAGTTCCGCGAGCACTTGGGCACCGGCTGCGAGGAGTGCCTGCGCTTCCTCGAGACCGATTCCTCCACTCCCGAGCTCGACGGCGAGGTCGATCGGCTGCTGCTGGGCCTGGCTCCCGCAGCCGAGGCCTCGCTGGACGAGGTCGGCTTCCAGCGGATGATGCGCCGGGCGAAGGCGCCGCGCTGGCGGGTGCCTTTGGCCTCGGCCGCGGCGGTGGCGGCGGCCCTGCTGGTGGGGGTCTTCTCGCTGCGCGCCGGCCCGGTGGGCGACGGCGGGGAGGCCGGCCTCAAGGGCGGCGCGCGCATCGCCCTGGATCTCTCTGCGGCGGTGCAGACCGCCAGCGGCGAGCTGCAGCGCGCCGAGCTGGGCCAGCCGCTCCCCGACAGCTCCACCCTCCTGCTGCGCTACCACGCCACCGAGCGCGGGCAGGCGCTGCTGCTCAAGGCCACTGGCGAGAAGCTCGAGCCGCTGGGGACCTTCGCCCTCAACCCGGGCACCCACGACCTGAGCGCCCCCGGCGGCGGAGTGGCCGGGCTGTCGCTGCAGGGCGAGTCCGGCCGGGTGCAGCTCTACCTGGTCGCCTCTCCCGGCGAGAGCGCCCCCGGCCTCGACGCGGCGCGGCAGGCCATCGCCAGCCCCGGCCATGCGGGCCTGGGGGTGAGCGCGCTATCCTTCACCGTGAAGGCCGCCCAACCCTAAAGACCTCGCCGTGACCCAGTTTCGCCTCGCGCTGCTCGGCATCGCACTGCTCGCCTGCCAGACTCCGGCCGGCGAGAAGGGCGGGCTCGTCCGGCTGCAGGCGAGCGAGGCCGAGCTGGCCAAGGCCTATGCCCCGCATCGCTTCGCGCTGCTGGTGGGCATCTCCACGTTCTCCGACAGCCACTGGCGCGACCTGCGTTTCCCGGCCAAGGACGCCCGCGACCTGGGCGAGGCGCTGCAGGACGTGGCCCGCGGGCACTTCGACCAGGTGCGCACCCTCACCGGCGCCGAGCAGACCACCCGCGAGGCGATCCTGGCGGCGCTGCACGAGCTGCGCAAAACCGCCTCCGGCCCGGACGACGTGGTGGTGGTCTACTTCTCGGCCCACGGCACCCTGGCCCGCGACGGGCGCGGCGAGCTGCAGCGCTATCTGGTCACCAGCGACGCCCGCTTCGCCGACATCCCCGGCACCGCGCTGGCGATGGAGCAGCTCAAGCAGGAGTTCGAGCAGCTGACCAGCCGCCGCCGGGTGCTGGTGCTGGCCACCTGCCACAGCGGCAGCGGCAAGTCCTTGCTCCCCGACGAGGTGACCGCCGAGCTGGCCAGCCTCAAGTCCGGCTTCTACGCCCGGCCGCTGGAGGAGGCGAGCCGGGCCTCGGTGGTGCTGTCGGCCAGCGACTGGGGCGAGGCCGCCCGCGAGGACGAGCAGCTGCAGAACGACATCTACACCCACTTCCTGGTCGAAGGGCTGGGCGGGCAGGGCGATCGCAACGGCGACGGCGCGGTCAGCGCCACCGAGGCCCACGACTACGCCCGCCGCCGCACCTACGCCTACACCGGCGGCCGCCAGCGGCCCTCGGCGGAGATCCTGGAGGTGGGCGCCGACCCGATCATCCTCTCCGGCCAGGTTTCGCAGCTGGGCCACCCCGAGCTCTACTCCTACGCCGCCCACCTCGACGGCTTCACCCTCAAGGTCGACGGCGAGAGCCGCACCGAGCTGCCCGGCGGCGCGGCGGTGACGCCCGGGCGGCGCACGGTGGAGCTGACCAAGGGCGACCAGGTGCTGCTCAAGAGCGACGTCGACCTGGCGGCCGGCGAGCGGATCGACCTGGAGACGCTGGTGATGCGCTCCCAGCCCCACCGCAGCCTGTCGCTGGTGGGCGGAATGCTGAGCTTCGTCGATCAGAAGAGCCGCTCCGAGCTGCTGCCGGCAACCTTCTGCGGCGGGCTGTCGCTGCGCTTCGACGGGGCCATCGCCCCGCGGCTGGCGCTGCAGCTCGACCTGGGCGCCGGCGCTGGGCGCCAAATGCTGCGGCTGGGAAGCGACCAGGTCCCGTTCAGCTACCGGGACCTGAGCCTGGGGGCCTCGGCCCCCTACACCCTGTTCTCTCGGGGGGCCTTCACCCTGCACGCCGGTCCGCGCGTGGCCGCCCTGTGGCTGCAGCGGTCCTTCGATCTGGACGCCTTCCGCTCCGGGCAGAGCTACCTGACCGTGAGCCCGGGCCTGACGGCGAGCGCCGGATACGCCCTCGCCGAACGATTGGAGCTGACGGTGCAGGCCAGCCTCATGCTCACCTACGTGATGGTCGACGGTGCGGGGCAGGTCCTCGGGTTCACCGGCACCTGGGCCGGGATGGGGTACCGATTCTGATGCGCGCGCTCGCTCCATATCTGGCGGTGGTCCTGGCGCTGGGCTGCGGCGGCTTCGAGAACGCCCCGCTGCTGACCGGCAAGCTGCGCGGCCAGGTCGAAGGCGCCGATGCCGCCGCCGGCCTGGTGGCGGTGATGGGCAAGCAGCACCTGCGCGCCCGCATCGAGGCCGGCGGGGCCTTCGAGCTGACCGAGGTCCCGGTCGGCACCCAGGAGCTGTTCGTGGTCGCCTCCAAGAGCCGGGCCGCCCGGCTCAGCGTCGAGGTCCGCGGCGGCCGCTATACCGAGCTGGGGGCGATCGCCACCACCGCCGCGGCCTTCGCCGAGGTCCGGGTCGCCGCCTCCGGCGGGCAGCGGCTCAAGGGCGCCACGCTCTCGGTCGAGGCCACGCCGTATCAGGGCCTGTCCTTGAGCGATTCGGGCGAGGCGCGGGTCGGCCCGCTGCCGGCGGGCTGCTATCGCTTCGAGGCCGCGGTCCCCGGGCTCAGGTCGGCGTCCGCCGAGGCCTGCCTGAGCGCGGGCGAGGATCGGGAGGTGCTGCTCGCGGTCACCGCCCCGGATCCTTCCTCCCCGGGCGGCTGCGCGGTCACCGGCTGCCAGGAAGGGTTGACCTGCGCGGCGGACGGCAGCTGCGTCGAGTGCCTCACCAGCCAGCAATGCGGCAACGGCCTGAGCTGCGAGCAGGGCAAGTGCGTCGGCTCGCTGCCGGCCTGCGTAGCTTGCACCGCCGATTGGCAGTGCGGCCAGGGCAAGTGCCTGGCGCTGGACTCGGGCGAGCTGGCCTGCGTCGAGCCGTGCGGCGATTCCGGGATCTGCTCGGTCAGCGGCTTCGTGTGCCTGGAGGGTGGCTGCGTCCCCAACCCGGCGCAGCTGGGCGGGTGCTACGCCTACAACGCCGTCGGCTCCCCCTGTTCCAGCGACGGGGCCTGCCGGTCCCGTGGCCTGCTCAACGGCGTGTGCGCCCTGAGCGCCTGTACCTTCGAATGCAGCGAGACCGTGGAGTGCCCCGAGGGCTCGAGCTGCGGCGATCGCGGCGGGAGAAAGGTCTGCGTGAGGGATTGAGCGAGCGCACGGGCACCCGCGGCTCTCTGCCGCTGCCGTTCCTCTCAGCCATCGCCGCGGCGCTGGCCCTGGCGAGCGGCTGCCGCCCACCCCAGCAGGTTGGCGAGAACCAGCCGCCGTCGGTGAAGCTGCTCGAGCCCCAGGCCGGGGTCGCGGTGCGCGCCGGCAGCGAGCTGCGGGTTCGGGCCGAGGCCAGCGATCCCGAGGACGGGGCGCTCGACGGCGCCTCCGTGCTCTGGGCGTCGGCGCTCTCCGGGCAGTTGGCGACCGGGTCCCAGGCGCAGGTTGTGCTCAGCCAGCCGGGTTCCGACACCCTGACCGTGACCGTGGCCGACTCCGGAGGAAAGCTCGCCAGCGCCTCGATCTCGCTGACGGTGATCGCCGCCGGAGCGCCGGAGGTGTCGATCCTCTCGCCCGAACTGGGCACCGAGGTGGACCTGGGAGAGATGATCGACTTCTCCTGCCGGGCTTTCTCCGCCGACGGCAGCCAGCTGGCCGACAGCGCCATCCGCTGGGAATCGCAGCTCTCCGGGCCGCTGGGCAGCGGGGCCGAGCTGCGCGCGGCCCTCGCCGTCGCCGGCGCTGACGAGGTGCGCTGCGTCGCGCGCGATCCGTCCAGCGGCCAGAGCGCCGTCGCCCGCCGGGCGATCACCGTGCGCTCCAGTCGCGCGCCGACGGTGCAGATCCTCGAGCCGCTCACCGAGGACGTCTACGTCAAGCGGGGCGCCGCTCCGCCGTTCTCAACGACGGTGCGCTTTCGCGCCACCGCTCAGGATGCCAACGTCCCCGGTGGCCCCGGTAACCTCAACAGCAGCATCCACTGGATCCTCGATCCGGGCGGGCAGGACCTCGGGACGGGCCCATCGCTCGAGCACACCTTCGGCGCGACCGGGGACTACACCGTGACTGCCCGGGCAGTCGACCCTCGGGGCTCGGTGGCCAGCGACCAGGTGCGCATCCACCAGGTGGCCAATCTGCCGCCTCAGTGCGCGATCATCGAGCCGAAGAGCGACGGGGCGCTGGTGCAGAAGGGGGCTCCCACGGTGCTGCGCGGGGCCTGCTTCGACCCCGACGGCAACGTGGCCTTGTCGCCCCGATGGTCGAGCTCGGGTGAGGCGGCGCCGCTGGGCATCGGCTCGTCGGTGAGCGCGACCTTCAGCACTTCCGGTGCCCAGACCCTGAGCGCCTGCGCGACCGATCCCGTGGACGCGAACCTGGTGGGCTGCGCCCGCCGCGCCATCCGCGTGTTCGTCGACACCCCGCCCAGCGGCTGCACCATCCTGGCGCCGCTGCCCTCGGCCATCGTGGCCAAGGGGGCGAGGCTGGCTCTGCGCGGGAGCGCGGTCGACGCCGAAGACCCTGCCGCCACGCTGCGCTACCGCTGGCTGGGCAGCGTCGACGGCGACCTGGGGGAGGGGGCCTCGACGACAACCGATCGCCTGGTGAGCGCCGGAGAGCAGACGGTGACCCTCACCGTCACCGATCCCTGGGGCGAGAGCTGCTCGGCCTCGGTGGTGGTGAGGATCGGTGCCCCACCCAGCGTCGCCATCCTCTCGGCGACCCAGGGCAGCAGCGATTGCCTGGGCTCGCCGTGTTCCGAGGGGCTGGATCTCCTGGCGACCGGACTGGCGACCGATCCGCTGGGGCTGATCAGCAGGACCTGGAGTGACAGCCTTGGCGGCGTCTTTGGCAGCTCAGAGGCCTCGGTCCTGCCGGCGCCGTTGGCCGGGCGGCACACCTTGGTCTTCTCCGCGATGAACGTCTCCGGGCAGTCGGCCAGGGCCGCCGCGCAGGTGGACATCCTCGGTCCGAGCGGGGACTTGCCGATCGAGCACGTGGCGAGCGTTCCGGTGCTGTCGCTGGCCTCGAACTCCAGCGACGAGATCGCCTTCGTGGATGGCGCTCAGCCGCTGCTCTACCGCTATCTCGAGCCAGCGGGAATGCAGGCGCCGCTGGCGCTTTCCCAGGTGGGGCTGAGCACGGCCGAGGTCGGAGGCGCGGTCCTGGTGGGGACCCAGGGCGGCGGAGTCGAGCGCTGCGAGGCGACAGGGTGCACTGCTTTCTCGGGCGGGCCGCTTGGAGATGCGGACGTGGTGGCGGTGGCCGCCAGCGAGGATCCGGACCTCGCGGCCCTGGGCACATCCAGCGGCCTGCTGCTCACCAGCGCTGCCGACCCGTCGCTGGGCGGCAATGGGCTCGAAGGGCGAACCGCGCTGATCGGGCTCAAAGTGCGCGCGGTGGCCATCGCCCCGGCGTTGGCCGGGCTGGTGCGCGTCTGGGCCGGCACCGACTCCGGCGTGGCGGAGCTGGTGCTGCAGTTCAGCGGAGCCTTCGACCTGCGCACGGCCTCCATCACCGAGTTGGTGCACCTGGCGCCCGAGATCCGCGACAACCGCGCCACCGCGCTGGCCATCAGCCCGGAGGCCAAGCTCTACGTGGGGACCGAGCGCGGGTTCTCCGCCCTCGGGGAGGCCGGGCCGAACCTGCGCGAGGCGCCCTGGAACTTCCCCGAAGAGCGCACCAGCGCGATTGCCCTGGAGACGCGGGCCCTGTACGGCACCAGCCGTTCCATCGTCTGGGCGGGCACTCCTGCCGGCCTGATTCGCTACGACGTCGGCCTGGACGTGGCCACCCATTTCACCAAGGCCGAGCTCTTCGCCGGGGGCACTCTGCGCGCGGTCGGGGTGATGCAGGGCGCCAAGTACCTGGGCACCACCCGCGGCTTGTACCGGTACTCGGGACCTTGAGGTCGGCGAACGCGGCGTCGATTGGAAGCCGCACGCCTCTGCCCCCGGCCGCAACCTCGCTCTGCCGCCGGCTGGGCGCCAGATCCGATGGCCTGCGGCGGGCCACGTCCCTGAAAATCGCCCAGCGGCCAACGGCGCCCTTGGCCGCTCACCCTGCACCCGTTTAGCAACCCGCATTGCCTGCTACCTGACGTTTACACCCCGCGGGCCGGATGCTAGAAGTCCGCTCCCTCTTGCACGGGGATCCGCAATCCATGCAGACCATCGGCGTGATCGGCGGCAGCGGACTGTACGACCTGCCCGGGCTGACCCGCGTTCGCGAGGTCAAGCTCAAGACCCCATTCGGCGACCCGTCCGACGCCTACATCGTCGGCGAGCTGGGCGCGGTGCAGCTGGCCTTCCTGCCCCGGCACGGCCGCGGCCACCGCTTCTCGCCCACCGAGATCAACTCCCGCGCCAACATCTGGGGCTTCAAGAAGCTGGGCTGCCAGCGGATCATCTCCTTCAGCGCCGTGGGCTCTATGCGCGAGGAGATCGCCCCGGGCCACATGGTGATCATCGATCAGCTGATCGATCGCACCCGGCAGCGGCCGCAGACCTTCTTCGGCGAGGGCATCGTCGGCCACGTGCAGATGGCCGACCCGGTGTGCCTGGAGCTGGCCTCGGTGCTCTACGACAGCGCCGCCGCCGCCCGGGCCAAGGTCCACCGCGGCGGGACCTACCTGTGCATCGAGGGGCCGCAGTTCTCCACCCGCGCCGAGAGCCGCCTCTATCGCAGCTGGGGCGTGGACGTGATCGGCATGACCAACCTGCCCGAGGCCCGGCTGGCCCGCGAGGCCGAGCTCTGCTACGCCACCGTGGCCCTCTCCACCGACTACGACTGCTGGCACCACGCCGAGGAGGACGTCACCGTCGAGGCGGTGCTGGCGGTGATGGCCAAGAACGTCGACACCGCCCGGGAGATCATCCGCCAGGCGGCCAGGCGGCTGGAGAAGGGGGGCCGGCGCTGCGAGTGCGGCAACGCCCTGCGCAGCGCGATCATGACCGCCCCCGAGGCGGTCCCGGCCAAGACCTACCAGAAGCTCGAGCTGCTCGTCGGCCACCGGCTCGCCCGCCCGGGGACCGGGAAGGCGAAGGGCCGGGCGAAGAGCAACAAGAAGGCGCGCTCGCGCTAGGATGCTGGCGGGCCCATTCGCCTTCGCGCGAGGCCCCGAGGAGAGCAAATGTCGGTGCTGGTCGTCGGTTCGGTCGCCCTGGATTCAGTGGAAACGCCCTTCGGCGCGCGCGAGGAGATCCTCGGCGGGTCGGCGACCTACTTCTCCATGTCCGCCTCGCACTTCGCCCCGGTGCGGGTGGTGGCGGTGGTGGGCGAGGACTTCCCCGAGCCCCACGTGGCGCTGCTGCAGGGTCGGGGAGTCGATCTCTCCGGGCTGGTGCGCCAGCCGGGCAAGACCTTCCGCTGGAAGGGCCGCTACGGCCACACCCTGGGCGAGGCCCAGACCCTCGACACCCAGCTCAACGTCTTCGAGAAGTTCGACCCCAAGCTGCCGGCCGGCTTCCAGTCCACCCCCTTCGTGTTCCTGGGCAACATCGACCCGGTGCTGCAGCAGAAGGTGCTGGACCAGGTCGCCAAGCCCATGCTGGTGGCGGCGGACACCATGAACTTCTGGATCCGCGGCAAGCTGGACGAGGTCAAGCGCACCCTGTCGCGGGTGGACCTGCTGTTCGTCAACGACGCCGAGGCCCGCGAGCTGGCCGGCGAGCACAACGTGGTGCGGGCGGCGCGCAAGATCCAGGCGATGGGCCCGCGGCTGGTGGCGGTCAAGCGCGGCGAGTACGGGGCCATCCTCTTCGACGGCGAGCGCGCCTTCGCCGCCCCGGCCTTCCCGCTGGCCGAGGTCCACGACCCCACCGGCGCCGGGGACAGCTTCGCCGGCGGCTTCATGGGCTACCTGACCTCCGTCGGCGAGGTCAGCGAGCGCTCGCTGCGCCGGGCGCTGGTGATGGGCAGCGTGATGGCCTCGTTCGCGGTGGAGGGCTTCAGCCTCGACCGGCTCAAGACCGTCACCGAGCCGGAGATCCACCAGCGCTTCCAGGCCTTCCGCCGGCTCACCGAGTTCGAGCTGCTCTCCCCGGGCTCGCTGCGCGCGGTCAGCTGATTCTCGGCGCCGCCCGCCGCGGCTCTTCCGCCACGCTCCCGCCGGCCCCGGTCGCGGGCGGCGGCGCCGCGCGGGGCGCGCTATCCGCCTGCGAACACTGGCGAAAATTCGACGTGGCCGCCGCGGCCCCCTCCGAGGTCCCCTTGGCAGCGACTTGCCAAGCGCTCGCTTGATCGCTTACATTTGCCCTGCACTATTCCGGTGGCATGGCACCATTCGTCCGGGGGGATGAATTGGGGTTTCACTTGCCGGACGCCGATCTGACCGAGTCCAACCGCCGCCGCCATCCCCGGGTCCCGCTGGCGTCGCGCTGCTGGTGCGAGACCGATGGCATCACCCTCTACGCCCGGCTGGTGAACGTCTCCGAGGGCGGGGTGTTCATCCGCACCTTCGCCCCGCTGCGGCTGGGATCGCCGGCCAAGGTGCGCTTCGTGATCGACGGCAGCGGCCGCGAGGTGACCGCCGAGGCCGAGGTGGTGTGGGTGCGCGAGGCCGGCTCGGAACCGGTTCCCACCCCGGGGATGGGGCTGCGCTTCGTGGGGATCGGCGAGGAGCAGCGCAGCCTGCTGCGCGAGTTCGTGGTCAGGCTGGCCGGCCTGCCCACGGCCAGCAACTGATGCGGCGCCGCTAGCGGACCTCGACCGGCACCATCAGGTCTTCGGCCTGGGCGCCGTCGATCAGCACCACCAGGTGGTAGTCGCCACCGCGGGTGGCCTGGAAGCCGTCCCAGTCGACCACCAGTTCCACCTCCTCGTTCGAGGAGAAGCTCACCTCGGCGCGCGAGGAGAGCAACTCCTCGCCCGCCGGCGAGCGCAGGCTGGCCTTGACCATCGCCGGGGCGCGGCTGGGCGAGCGCAGCCGCAGGCAGGTCTTGAAGGGGGCGATCCGCGCCGGCAGCCCGGGGACGGTGAACGAGTCGATGCGCCCCAACGGCTTGTGGCCCTCGGCCGAGGCGCGGAAGTCGCGGGCGTGGACCGCCGACACCAGCTTGGCCGGGGCGCTGGCCTGGCCCGGGACCCCGGCGCCGCTGCGCAGGTCGCCGGCGGTCTGCTTGGGCTGGGCCTCCTCCTGCCGCGCCGAGCCGGAGAGCCCTTCGGCCTTGGGGACCTCGGGCAGCTCGAGCTGGAGCTTGGGCTTGTCGATCTTCGGCGGCGGGGCGATCGGCTCCAGCTTGGGCGCAGCCGCCAGCAGGACCAGAGAAAGCAGAGCGATCATGGGAGGTTGCCCCTGGGCCGGGCAAGCGCTTGGAGCGGCCACGGCCTGAGCCATTCTAGCCCCGCAGGGCCTCGCCGCGCAGGCCCCTGAGATAGGCGGCAGGGCCGGCCCTCGGCGTCCCGCTCATGGACGGGGATGGCCGAACTTCTGTCGCCGCCGGCCTTTTGCTAGCATTGACTTCCAGCCGCCCCTGGGCGGCGGCACAGCCGGAGTGCCGCTTGGCGTACAAGGTCCTCATCGTCGACGATTCGAAGAGCGCCCGCGAGTTCATCGCCGCGGCGCTCGAGCAGCTGGATGGGTTCGCGGTGTTCGAGTCCGCCAGCGGCTTCGAGGCGCTCAAGATCCTGCCGCGCCACCGCTTCGACCTGATCATCACCGACATCAACATGCCCGACATCAACGGGCTGGAGCTGATCAACTTCGTCAAGAAGAACCCCAACTACCGCGACACCCCGCTGTTCATCGTCAGCACCGAGTCCTCGGAGGTCGATCGGACGCGCGGGCTGGCCCTGGGGGCCTGCGAGTACCTGGTCAAGCCCTTCGAGCCGGACCTGCTCACCTCCCTGGTCCGCCGCCACATGGGCCTGGTTCCCTGACCCTCGGCTTCCGACGCCCCGACCGATGCCCACGGCCAAGACCTCCAAGGCGCTGTCCGAGTTCCTCTCGGAGGCTCAAGAGACCATCGACAGCCTCTCGCGGGACCTGCTGGCGCTGGGCGAGGCGCGCGCCGGCGAGCCCGACCCCGACCTGGTGAACCGCATCTTCCGCGCCGCCCACACGCTCAAGGGCAGCGGGGCGATGTTCGGGGCCACGCACCTGTCGGCGCTGGCCCACGCCGCCGAGGACCTGCTCGACGATCTGCGCATGGGCCGGGTGCAGTTCGACGAGGGGCTGCTCGACCTGCTGCTCGAGGCGGTCGAGGGCTTCCAGCGGATGATTGCCGAGCTCGGCGAGGGAGTTGCCGACGAAGGGGCCTCTGGCGGGCTCGCCGCCTCGCTCAACGAGCGCATCCAGCGCCGGCGCCAGGGAGGGCCGGAGGCCAAGCGCGCCGACCCGCTCGACGAGGCTGGCCTCGAGCCCGCGGTGCGCAACGTGCTCACCGAGTACGAGGAGCACCGGCTGCGGGAAAATTTGAGGAAGGGCGTGGCGCTGCTGAAGGTGCGGGCCGCGTTCGACCTCGCCGACTTCGACAAGGGGCTGGCCGAGCTGAACGCCCGCCTCAAGGCGCTGGGCGAGGTGGTCAGCACGCTGCCGTCGGCCGACCCCGGCGCCGGGGGCATCGGGTTCGACCTGCTCTACGGGACTTCGCGCTCGGTGGCGGAGATCGAATCGGCGGTCGCCGGGCTATCGGCCAGGGTGCTGTCGCTGCGGGCGGCACAGCCCCCGTCCGCATCCCAGCCTGCGCCCGCAGCGCCGCCGGCGGCGCGGGCAGCCTCAGCTCCCGCCGCCCCGCCCGCCGCACCCTCGGCTGCGGAGTCCGCGGTCGAACGCCGGCGCGATGCCGCTGGGGCGCCCGAGCCCGAGGCCAGCCTGCGCAGCGTCACTCAGACGGTGCGCGTCGACATCCGCAAGCTCGATCGGCTGATGAACACGGTGGGCGAGCTGGTGCTGGTGAAGACCCATCTTCAGAAGTTGACCGAGGCGCTGCGCTCCGGGGCGCTGGCCGACCCGACGGAGGCCGGTGCCCAGCTGGGCCTGGAGGCGCGCTCGCTGGAGCGCCGGCTCGACGAGCTGCAGAAGGGCATCCTGGAAGTGCGGATGGTCCCGCTGGAGCAGGTCTTCGACAAGCTGGCGCGGCTGGTGCGCAAGATCGCCCGCGAGGCCGGCAAGGAGATCGACTTCCGCATCAGCGGCGGCGACGTCGAGCTCGACAAGCTGATCATCGAGGACCTGTCCGACCCGCTGATGCACATCATCCGCAACGCCATCGACCACGGCATCGAGACTCCGGAGGCGCGGGCCGGCCGGGGCAAGCCGCGGCGCGGGACGATCAGCCTCGCCGCCCGGCAGAAGGGCAACCACGTGGTGATCGAGGTCGGCGACGACGGCGCCGGCATCGACGAGGCGGCGGTCCGGGCGGCGGCGGTGGCCAAGGGGCTGACCAGCGCCGCGGCCGCCAACGACCTGTCGCGGCGCGACGTGCTCAACTTCATCTTCCTGCCCGGGTTCTCCACCGCCAAGAAGGTCAGCCAGCTCTCCGGCCGAGGCGTCGGGCTGGACGTGGTCAAGACCAACATCGCCAACCTCTCGGGGATCATCGACGTCCACAGCGCGCCGGGGGAAGGGACCCGCTTCGCCATCACCTTGCCGGTGACGCTGGCCATCATCCGCGCGCTGGTGGTGGGGACGGTGGGGCGGGTCTACGCGCTGCCGCTCAACTCGGTGCTGGAGATCATCCAGGTCGACGCCGGGCAGGTGCGGACCATCGAAGCGCGCGAGGTGGTGGACGTGCGCGGGACCACGCTGCCGCTGGTGCGGCTGTCGCGGCTGTTCCAGCTCTCCGGCCAGCCGGCGGATGGGACGAGCTACGTGGTGGTGGTCGGGCTGGCCGAGGAGCGGTTGGGCATCGCGGTGGAGGAGCTGGTGGGGCAGCAGGACGTGGTGATCAAGCCGTTGGGCAAGGCGCTGGCGGCGGTCAAGGGAATCGCCGGGGCCACCGACCTCGGCAACCGGCGCACGGTGCTGGTGCTGGACGTGGGGGCGATCATCGAAGAGGTTCTCACCGGCGGGTCGCAGGCGGGCCGGCAGTGAGCGCGGTCCGCCGTTCTCGGAGTGCTCGGCGGCCTCCTGTCGGCAGCGGAAGGCGGCGGCGGACGCGGAACACGGACGTTGGGCTCGTGAGAGGGTAGAGTTCTGACAATGGACTTCGTCGAGCCGCGCAAGCGAGCCAAGGCAGCCGGGCAGCCCCACGGACAGCCGGGCTCCGCGGCCGAGCCTGCGCCGGTCGAAGCCAGCGCTCCTCAGCCTCCGCTCAACGGCACTGCCTCCGAATCCGAGCGCCGATCCTCTCCCGATCCTCTGGCGGAGTTCTTTCACCGAGCTGACGAGGATCCGGGAGAGCTGGCCGATCTGATTGGCGAGGAGCCGGCGGACGAGCCGGCGCCCGACGAGGGTCTGCAGGAGCTGCTCACCTTCATCCTGGGCGGCGAGGAGTACGCGCTGGAGCTTTCGCTGGTCCGCGAGATCGTGAAGGTGCCGGCGATCACCGAGGTCCCGCGGACGCCGTCCGAGGTGCTGGGGATCATGAACCTGCGCGGCGAGGTGATGCCGGTCTACCAGGTCCGGCATCGGTTGGGGCTGGCGCCGGCGGCCCTGCCGCTAAGCCGCGCCGCACGCGTGGTGGTGGTCGAGGTCGGCGAGGGGCCGATCGGCCTGCTGGTGGACGCGGTCGCGGAGGTGGTGCGCATCCGCCCCTCGACGATCGAGGCGCCACCGCCTGGGATCGGCGGAGGGCTCGACAACGACTGCCTGCGCGGCATCGGGCGCCGCCACGGCCGGATGTTCGTGGTGCTGAACCTGGCGGCACTGCTGGGCCGGGCGAACCCCGAGGCAGGCGACGCATGACTCCGCTCGCGGGCACCGTACAGCCTGCTCCCGACGATCCGATCGTCCAGCTGTGCGTCTTCTCGGTCGGGGGCGAGGAGTACGTCCTCGACATCATGCGCATCCGCGAGATCATCCAGCCGCTCAAGGTGACCGCGGTGCCGCGGGCCCCCGAGTTCATCGAGGGGGTCATCCACCTGCGCGGCGGCATCGTCCCGGTGGTCGATCTGCGCAAGCGCCTGGGGCTGCCTTCGGTCGAGCCCACCAAGAAGAGCAAGACCCTGATCTGCCTGGTGGGCGGGAAGACCGTCGGGCTGCTGGTGGACGCGGTGATCGAGGTCTTGCGGGTTCCGCGCTCGCAGGTGAAGCGCGCTCCCTCGCTGCTGAGCAAGGGCCCGCGCTTCTTCCTCGGGGTGTGCGGCCCGACCGATCGGCTCAAGTTGCTGCTCAACCTCAAGGCGCTGCTCGAGTCGTCGGAGAAGGTCCCCGGGAGCGAGGTGCGGGCGCTGGCGCGCCGCGGCGAACCCGAAAGTTCGGTCGGCTAGCGGGCGGTCGCGCGTCGAGGCGCCTGCGGACCGAGTTTTGGCTAACATGCGCTCCGCGCAGTCGCTGTGGGGGGCGGAGGAATCACCGTGAGCAACGAGCCGGGCGCGCTGGCCGCCGACAAGTCGCTGGGGGCCGAGGAAGAGGCGCGCTACCGCGCGGTGCTGTCCCTCGACCCGGACCGGGACCAGGCGACGGTGCTGGCGCGGATGTCCGACCCCAGCTGGCGGGTGCGCCGGGCGGCGGTGGAGAAGATGGCCGCGGCCCGCCAGCCGGAGCTCGAGAAGCTGCTGGCGCTGTTGAGCCTGGGGGACGAGGCAGGGGCCCGCAATGCCGCCGCCGAGGCGCTGTCGCTCATCGGAACCGGCGCCATCGGGCCGCTGTCGAAGCGGCTGAGCGATCCGGATCCCGACGTGCGCAAGCTCGCCTGCGACATCCTGGGGAGCATCGGCGACCCGGCGGCCGCGGCGGCGCTGGAGGGCGCGCTCAAGGATCAGGACGACAACATCCGTGCGGCCGCTGCCGAGGCGCTCGGCAAACTGGGCCGCACCGAGGCAGCCGGCGCGCTCGAGGGACTGCTGTCGAGCGAGAGCCGCTACGTGAAGCTGGCAGCGCTGGAGGCCCTGGGGCAGCTGGGGCGGGCCCCGCCGCTGGCTGTGCTGGCTCCTCTGGCGCGCGACAGAATGCTGCGGCGCGCGGTGCTGCGCCTGCTGGGAACCATCTCTGGAAGGGCGTCGCTGGAGCTGATCGCCGAGGGGTTGAAGGATCCGTCGCGAGGCACGCGCGAGGCGGCCTTCGCGGCGCTGGCGGAGCAGGTCAAGCGCTACCGCGACCGCGGCCTCCAGGGGCTCGCCCAGGCGATCAAGGCGACCTCCAAGTCCACCTCCAGGCTGGCGGAGCGGGCGCGCGAGGTGCTGGCCGCCGGCAACGCGCTGGCGAGCGAAGGCGCAGTCCGGGTGCTCGGGCTCGTGGGAGAGCCAGCCGACGCGCCCGCGGTCGTGAAGGCGGGGGTCGAGGAGTCCGTCCGCGACGCCGCGCTGCACGCGGTGGCGGGGATGGGCGCTTCCGCCGGCCCAGCGCTGCTCGAGGCGCTTCCCAACCTGCTTCCCGAGGCGCGGCTGCTCGCCATCCGGGCGCTGTCGCGGCTCAGGGAGCGCTCGGCGACGCCGGCTCTGGTCGAGTTGGCGCGGGCCGGAGGAGAGCAGGAGCGCCGGCTCGCGGTCGAGGCGCTGGGGGCGTTGGCCGATCCGGGGGCGATTCCGACGCTGGCGCGGCTGCTCGAAGATCGTTCGCTGGGAGCCGAGGCTGGGCGGGCGCTGGCGGCCATCGCCAAGGCGGACCGCCCCGGCGTGCAGCGCGCGCTGCGAGGGCTGCTCGATGGCCCTGCCGCCTCCGAGGCGCTCAAGGTCCTGGGAGAGGTCGGCGGGCCGGAGGATCTGCCGGCGCTGAAGGCGGCGCTTCGGAGCGAGCGTCCCGAGGTGCGATTGGCGGCGGCCCAGGCCGCGACGTCACTCGGAGAGCCGGCAGTGGAGGAGTTGCTGAGGCTTTCGCTGGCGGACGAGGCCTTCGAGGTGCGGGCGGCGGCGGCCCGGGGCCTGGGCGGCCTGGGTTCCAAGGAATCGGTTCCCTCGCTGGTTCAGGCGCTACAGACGCCGAGCCGTCGGTGGCGGCGGCGGCGGCCGACGCCCTGGGGTCTCTGGGCGATCGCGGCGCGGCCCCGGCGCTGGCGGCGGCGGTGATGCGCGGCGAGTCCCAACCTGGGACTCCGGAAGTGCTCCCGGCCATCGCCGCGGTGCGCTCGCTGGCGCGGCTGGGGTGCGCGGTTCCAGAGGTGCTGATGCGGGCGGTGCACCACGGCGATCCCGAGGTGGTCAAGGAGGCGGTGGACGCCGCGGCGGCGCTGCCGGCTGCCGGCCCGGTGCTGCTCGAGGCGGCGCGCAATCCGCGCTGGGACGTGCGGCGGGCAGCGGCGCGAGCCATCGCCATCGCCGGGGACCGCTCGCTGCTGCCCGAGCTGAGGCCGCTGGTCACCGCCGAGCGCGACCCGCTGGCCGCCGAGGCCCTGGCCGAGGCGGTGCGGGCCCTCGAGGAGCGGCCGGCTCCGTCCGGGCGCTAGCGCGATGGCCCCCGACGATCTCCTGCGCCCGGAGATGACTCCTGAGGAGCTGCGGCTCCTGGGCGAGCTGATCCATGCCCACTGCGGCCTGCGGCTGCGCGAGGACCAGCGCTATCTGGTCGAGCGCCGGCTGGCGCCGCGGCTCAAGGCCAACGGGCTCACCGACTTCACCGCCTACTACCGGCTGCTGCGCTTCGACCCGCGACGCGGTGCCGAGCTGGAGGAGGCGGTCGAGGCGCTGGCCACCAACGAGACCTACTTCTTCCGCGAGCCGATGCAGCTCAAGTCATTCCGCGAGGAGCTGCTACCGGCGTTGGCCAAGGAGAAGGAGCGCTCGCGCAAGCTGCGCATCTGGTCGGCGGGGTGCTCGAGCGGGGAGGAGGCCTACACCCTGGCCATCCTGATCAAGGAGAGCGGGCGGTTCTTCGGCTGGGATGTGGAGGTCTTCGGCTCGGACATCTCTCGGGGGATGATCTCCCGGGCGCGGCGGGGCGTCTACTCGCGCAGCGCGCTGCGCGAGACGCCCGAGGAGCTGCTGGCGCGCCATTTCACCGCCGAGGCCGACGGGCGGTTCCAGGTCAGCGCCGCGCTCAAGCAGCAGGTGGCGTTCGGGCACATGAACCTGCTCGACGAGCGCTCGACGGCGCTGCTGGGGAAGATGGACGTCATCTTCTGCCGCAACGTGATGATCTACTTCGACCTGGAGGCCCGCCGGCGGCTGCTCAAGGCCTTCTGGGCCAAGCTCCACGAGGGCGGATACCTGCTGCTGGGCCACTCCGAGAGCCTGATCAACCTGACTGCCGACTTCGAGCTGGTCAACCTCGAGCACGACCTCATCTATCGCAAGCCGCCGAGCTTGTGAGCGGGCAAGGAGCACGGCGTGGCCAAGCAGATCCGCGTCCTGGTGATCGACGACTCGGCCTACAACCGCCGGGCGCTGTCGGAGATGCTGCGCAGCGCCGAGGAGATCGCGGTGGTGGCCATCGCCTCCAACGGCGAGGAGGGGCTCAAGGCCGCGCTGGAGCTCAAGCCCGACGTGATCACCCTCGACCTGGAGATGCCGGGGGTGGACGGCTTCACCTTCCTGCGGCTGCTGCGCGCCAAGTCCGACATCCCGGTGATCGTGGTCTCCGGCTACAGCGGCCGCCACGACGTCTTCAAGGCCCTCGAGCTGGGAGCGATCGATTTCATCGCCAAGCCGGCGCGCCATTTTTCCAAGGAAACGCAGCAGGTCCGCGAGGAGCTGCTGGAGAAGATCCGCGCCGTGCGCCTGCTGCGGCGCGAGCCTCCGGCCCGTCCGGCCCGGGCCAGGAAGGGCGCTCGCCGCTTCAAGGTGGCGGTGATCGGCGCCTCGACCGGGGGCCCGCCGGCGCTGCAGCGGCTCTTCGCCGCGCTGCCGGGTGACCTTCCCCTGTGCCTGCTGGTCGCCCAGCACATGCCGGAGCGCTTCACCCGGGCTTTTGCAGAGAGGCTGGATCGGACCTCGGCGTTCGAAGTGGGCGAGGCCAAACCGAGCGATCTGCTCGCCGCCGGCAAAGCCCTGGTCGCCCCCGGCGGCTTCCACATGCGGCTGGCCGAGCGCGGCGGAGCCCTCGAAGTCCAGCTGGCCGCCGCCGCGGACGCGGACAAGCACGTCCCTTCGGTCGATGCGCTCTTCTGCAGCGCCGCCGAATTGCTGGGCCAGGACGGGGTGGGCGTGCTCCTCACCGGCATGGGCAGCGACGGGAGAGACGGCATGCTCGCCCTCAAGCGCCGCGGCGCACACACCGTCGCCGAGTCCGAGCAGAGCGCGGTCATCTTCGGGATGCCCAAGGAGGCGATCGCCGCCGGCGCCGCCGACCGGGTCCTGCCGCTGGAGGCCATCGCCGACGAGCTGGTGCGCTTCGCCCGCGAGGGCGAAAGGTGAACTGGTGGGCGCTGCCAACAATCGGAAACCTTCCCCTCGCCGGGGCTGTGCTAGGCTGCTCTCCTCTCGAGGAGGAACGCGGTGGCTCCGTTGAAGGCGCTGGTGATTGACGACTCCCAGGCGATGCGCCGCAGCATCGTCTACGCGCTTCAGCGCATCGAAGGCCTGGTGTGCCTGGAGGCGGGCGACGGGGCCGAGGCGCTCAAGCGCCTGACCGGAGAGCAGTTCGACATCATCCTCACCGACATCAATATGCCGGTCATGGACGGGCTCAAGCTGATCTCGATGGTGCGCGCCGAGGCATCGACCCACCGCGGGGTGCCGGTAGTGGTGATCACCACCGAGGCCGCGCCAGAGGACCGCCGCAAGGCCCTGGCCCTGGGCGCCAACGCCTACCTGGTCAAGCCGCTCAGGGCCCAAGCTGTGCTGGCGACGGTGCGTGAGCTGCTCAAGCTCTAGCCGCCGGCTTGAGGGCAGGGGGAACCATGGACCAGCCTGCTGCCGGCCCAGCCCGCGTGCTCCAGGAGGCGGCGCGCACGTGCTGGACGGGGGTCATTGCCGGGCTCTGCTCGCTGCTGTGCCCCGGGATCGGAGGCATCCTCGGGTTGCCGCTGGGCGTGGTGGCGCTGCTGCAGCTGCGCGGCAACGCCGCCCTCAAGGGCGCGGGGATGGCCTGGGTGGGCATCGTCGCTGGCGCCCTGCAGCTCTACGTCGCTGGCTCGGCCTACCTGAGGGTGCAGGAGGCCCTGGACCAGGGGCCGGCCGCGGTGGCCGGCTTTCTGGAGGCGACCTGCCGGCGGACCTTCGAGGGAGCACCGGTCGCCAACGGCCTGCGCCCGGCGCTCGAGCGCGGGGTTGCCAGCGACTCCGGCGCGCGCCTGGTCGAGGCCTTGGGAGACTTCAAGAGGGTCGAGGCGCGCAGCGGCTACCGCGTGCGCTGGATCGGGGGCCCGGTGCTCGAGGTGGACTACGAGCTCGCCTTCGCCAAGGGCGCGCCGGCGAGCGGGCACTTCACCCTGGTTCGCGAGCGCGGCGAGCTGCGGGTCATTGCCTTCGCCGTCCGCTCGCCGGTCCTCACGCGTGCGGTGACAGCCGAGGGCAAGGCGACCCCGGAGCTGGGCATCTTCAGCGGCCCGCCGAAGCCGGCGGCGCTCCGGTCTTTCGACAAGTAGCTCGTGCGCCGCCAATGCGAACGGGCGCCTCCCCACAGAGGGAAGGCGCCCGAGGCCGAAGGCGGCTGGCGGAAGTTCGCTAGGCGCGGATCTCGAAGCGGTAGTTGTGGCCGAAGTTGCTGTCCCAGGCTTCGGCGGGATGGTCGGCCTTGGCGACGTGGCGGAACCACACCTGCACCTGGCGGGCGTCAGCGGGGATGGCCACGGTCATCGGCATTGCCTTGGCCTTGCCCTGCTGCGAGTCGACCGCCTGACCCTCGACCACGTTGTTGCCGGGGACGAACTTGGCGAACGCCTGGACCGAGAAGCCCTTCTTGGCCTCGGGGAGCAGGGCGCGCTCGGGGCGGTATTCGATGGTCAGCTGGCCGCCGGCGATCAGCTCGCCGGTCAGGTCGATGCGCCAGCGCTCGTTGAACAGCAGCTTGGCGCTCTTGGCCGCGGAAGCCGCGGACTTGGGAGCGGCCGCCACGGGGGCAGGCGCCGCGGTCTTGGGAGCCGCGGCCCTGGGAGCCACGGCCACAGCCGCCACAGCCTTGGGGGCCGCCGCCACCGGGGCAGGAGCCGGCGCGGCGACCGCCGCGGTCTCAGTCTTCTTGGCCGCCGCCTTCTTGGCGGGGGCGGGCTTGGACTTCTGATCTGCGCCACTCTTGGCGGCAGGCTTCTTGGTGTTTGCCGACTTGGCCATATCTTCCTCCAGTGTTTCCAGGTGTGTGGGCGGCATTATCCACATCGCGGGGCGGCTGCCTAGCCCGGATCGCCCGGGGCTTATCGAGGGCAGGCTGCCGAGCCGAGTCTCAATCGGCCGCTGTTCGGCCGAGGGCCCGAGAGGTTTCTTGCTCCCGGGAGCGAGCTGGGACATCAGATGCTGGAACCCTGGCGGCGAGCGCCAGGGCGGGAAGGACGGCAGGCCGGCATGGCCGGGAGGGGCCGGCGGCAGCGCAACTGAGCAGAGCGTGCGGAGGAGGAGACCATGGCTGATTTGAAGGAGAGAGTGGAGTGTCCGCAGTTGCTGAAGAAGCTGATGCCGGTGGAGGAGGCGGTGAAGTTGGTGCACCACCGCAACACCCTGGCGATCAGCGGATTCACCAAGTCCGGCGAACCCAAGACCTTCCTGCCGGCCTTGGCTCGCCACCTGGCCAAGAACGCCCCCGAGACCCGGCTGACGCTGCTCAGCGGCGCCTCGCTGTCCGACGACGTCGAGGGGCCGCTGGCGCCGTTCATCGGCCGCCGCGGGCCATACATGTCCTCGCCGGTGAGCCGCAAGCTCATCCACCAAGGCGCGATGGACTTCGCCGACGTCCACCTGTCGGTCTTCGCCCGCAACCTGATGTACGGGATCTACGGCGACATCGACCTGGCGGTGGTCGAGGTCTCGCGGATCCGGCCTGACGGCAGCGTGATCCTCAGCTCGTCGGTGGGGATCAGCGCCGAGGCGCTGGTCAAGGCCAAGCAGGTGATCCTCGAGGTGAATACCGCCATCCCCGACTACACCGGCTTCCACGACATCTCCCTGCCGCAGGTGCACCCCAAGGTCGGCTGGCCGCTGCCGGTGCTCAACGTGCGCGACCGGATCGGCACGCCCTATGTCGAGTTCGACATCTCGAAGGTGGTGGCGGTGGTCGAGTCGAAGATCCCGGACTACGGGGTGGACTTCAAGGAGGTGGAGGAGATCGACCGCAAGATCGCCGGCAACGTGGTCGAGTTCCTGGTCTCCTGCCAGAAGTGGCTGGGGTGGGGCAAGCGGCTGCCGCCGATCCAGTCGGGTGTGGGCAACGTGGCCAACGCCATCGTCGGCGAGCTGTACCGCTCGCCGTTCACCAAGATCCGCTTCTGGACCGAGGTCTTCCAGGACGGGATGATGCGCTACGTCGAGGACGACGTGAAGTTCGACTCCGCCTCGGCGACCGCGATCAGCTTCTCGCCCCCGGCGCGCAAGAAGTTCGAGGAGCAGTTCGAGCGCTGCCGCGACAAACTGGTGCTGCGGCCGATGTGGATCTCCAACTCGCCCGAGCTGATCACCCGGCTGTTCGTAGTGGCGATGAACACGCCGATCGAGTTCGACATCTACGGCCACGCCAACTCGACGCACATAGACGGCTCGAAGGTGGTCAACGGGCTGGGCGGCTCGGGCGACTTCCTGCGCAACGCCTACCTGTCGGTGGTCCACACCCCCTCGGTTCGCAAGCTCAAGGACGGCCGCACCGTCAGCTGCGTGCTGCCCTACGTGCGCCACATCGACCACACCGAGCACGACATCAAGTGCCTGGTCACCGAGCAGGGGTTCACGGTCAACACCGAGATCCGCTCGGCCAAGCGGCGGGCGGAGGAGATCATCGAGAAGTGCGCCCATCCGCACTTCCGGCCGCTGCTGCGCGAGTACATGAGGGTCGCCGGCGGCGGCGACGAGCCGCGCCCCACCGACATGGCGGTGCTGCAGGGCTGGTGGCGCGACTACGAAGCCGCCTGCCGCGCGTTCCCGAAGTAGCTGGGATCGCGGGCGGCTGGTCCGCGGCCGCAGTCTGAATGCCAACGGCGGCGTCGGTCCTTCGAGGATCGGCGCCGCCGCCGTGTTGCGGGCAGTGGCGCTGGAGGCTCCGGCGGCCGAGCCGGCGAGGCGGTCCTGAGCATGCGGTTCGCCCGGCCGCGGCGGCCTCGGCCCTGGGCGCGCACAGCGAGAAGCTTGCCAGGGCAACCATCGGGTCTATCGGCTCGAGCCTCGCCGGCAGAACAGCACGGCGCGGAACAAGCCTGGGCCATGCCGCACGAAGGCGGCCGGCGCGGTCGAGATTGCCTGGGCGGCGGGAAGGCTCGCTCAGTCGAGCGAGGCCTTGAGGTGGGTGATCTTGTCGAGGCGGTTTTCCGGCCCCATGTGCGCCACCACCATCGAGTGCTTGCGCGCCTCGGCCTCTTCGAGCTGGCCGAAGAGCATGACGATGATCAGGTCGCCGGGCTGGCCCATGCGCGCGGCCGCGCCATTCAGGCAGAACCAGCCGGGCTTGTCGCCGGCGATGGCGTAGGTGGTGAAGCGGGTGCCGGCGTTGACGTTGGCCACGTCCACCGCCTCGCCCTCCAGGATGTCGAGCTTCTTCATCAGGTCGCGCGGGATGGTTAGCGAGCCGGCGTAGTTGAGATCGGCCTCGTTGACGGTGGCGCGGTGGATCTTCACTCGACACATCGTACGCAGCATCGAACTTCGTCCTCCGGTTGCAGCTGCCAATCCGTAACGGGTGTGGCAGCCGCCAAGGCGCCCGGCCGTCCCAGCACGATTCAGTGGGCCAGTTCCCGGGCGAGGGAACACGCACCCTAGACCACCGCCGAGGCCAGGACAAGCGGCGTCCGAGATGTCCGCTTGTGGAGCCCGTCGCCGGCTGGCTATCGTCTGTGTCGATGCAGCGCCCGCAGTCGGAGCCCTCGATGCCCGTGGTCGCAGCGCTTCTTTGCTCGTGGCTCGTGGCGGCGGTCCCGCCGGGAGACCCGGCGCGGGCGGCGAGCGGCGAGGGCTTGGCGGGCGATGCCGGGGTCGAGCCGGCGGGGGGGCGGGCCGGCGCCTTGCGCGGCGTCGTCGTCAGCGACGGAGTCCCCGCTGCCGGCGCCCGGGTGACGCTGCTGTCGTTCTCGGCCGCCGGCTTCCAGCTTCAGCCGGATCCGGTGGCGATCGCCGATTCCCAGGGTCGATTCAGCCTCGAAGTCGGCGCGTGCGGCTGGTGCCGGGTGCTGGCCAGTGCCGGCGGCAGGCACGCCTCGCTGCTGCTCGACCCGAAGCAGCCGCTCCCTTCGCCTGAGGCCAGGCTAGAGCTGGCGCCGCCGGGCTCGCTGCTGGTCCAGGTGCGCGCCGAGGGGCCGCTCAAGGACGTGCGGGTGAGCGTGATCGAGCCCCTGACCGAGCTGCGGCTGGCCTCGCCTCGCGGAGGGCCGCTTTCGCTCGGGACGCCGGCCCGTGAGGTCTCGCCGGGGCTGTTCCGCGCCGACGGGCTGCTTCCGCTCGTCTACCAGGTGCGGGTCGAGGCCGATGGCCAACTGACCAGCTGGCGCTCGGCCCTGGTCAGGCCTGGCGAGCCGGAGACGGTGGAGGTGTCGTTGGCACGCGCGGTGCCGCTCGTCGGAAAGCTGCGCCTGGCCAGCGGGCGGCCGGCGGCCGGCGCCCAGATCGAGGCCAGGCTCGAGCAGCGCTCGGGCGAAGCCAGGGTGGATCCGGCGGCGGAGGAGGGGGTGTTGGCGCTGCAGCGGGAATCGGCGCTGGCGCTCTCTCAGGGGAGGGAGGCGCGGCTGCTGGCCAAGGCGGACGAGCGCGGCGAGCTATACCTGCCCGGGCTCGAACCGGGGCTGTACCGGGTCGAGGTTCGCCACCCGGACAGCGAGCGGCTGGTGGCCGAGCTTCGCCTCCCCGGGCCGCCGCTGAGGGTCGTGCTACAGCCTGGGGCGTTCATCGAAGGGGTGGCGCTGGACGCCTCGGGAAAGCTGCCGGTGGGAGGAGTGGTCGTCCAGGGCGACCGCTGCGAGGAGGCGCTGCCCGAGCTGTGCGAAGCGAGGGGCGCGCCGCAGACGGCACTGGTGGATGCCGCCGGTCGCTTCCGGCTGGGCCCGCTCGAGCCGGGCTGGCATCGGCTGGTCACCGTCGGCCGGCTTCCGCTGCAGGCCCACGTGCTGGTCAAGGTCCGCCGCGGCGAGCGGCTGAGGGTGGTGCTGCGGCCGCCCTCGCTGCCCGGGTTGGAAGGGCTGGCCCTCGACGAGCAAGACCGACGCGTCGCCGGAGCGGTAGTTCGCGCCCGCTGCCCGGCCGACGGGCGGGTGTTCGAGACGCGCTCGGACCGGCTGGGGCGGTTCCGGTTCGAGAACCTCAACCCCTGCGTCCTCAGCCTGTCGGCGCGCTCGCCGGGGAGGGCGGTGCTGGACGCCAAGGCCACCGCCGGCGAGCTCGCCACCAGGCTGGTGCTGATGCCGGTCGGTCCCGACGGCGACGGCCTCCTCGGCCGCTGAGAGCGGCAAATGCCGAGGACTGATGGCTCCGATTAGTTGCGCTACCGAATTGCGTGCGCACCGCCAGTGCCAGCAGCGCGCACGGGGTGTTCACGCTCCATCGAAGACCCTCGGATGGGTCCATTTTGAATTGGAAATCGTCATGGACGTCAGCTATGACGCCACCTGCCGAGGCGGTCTCCCGAGGGGGAAATCGCCGAGGAGAGAGCCGGCGGATGCGGTCGGTCCGCTGAACCAAACCACGAACGAGGTAGATCCCATGATGAAGAACATCCTGATCGCTGCATTCGTGCTGTCGTTCTCCACCGCCGCCTTCGCCGCCGATGGCGCTGCCATCTTCGCGTCGAAGTGCAAGAGCTGCCACGGCGCCGACGCCAAGGGCGCCAAGATGGCCCCGAACGCCATCGCCGGCACCGACGCCGCCGCCGTGAAGAAGGCGGTCACCGAGGGCAAGGGCAAGATGAAGCCGGTGAAGATCAGCGCCGAGGACGTCGACGCCGTCGCCGCCTACGTGGCCGGCCTGGCGAAGTAGTCCACTGTTTCGTGCGCGAAGGGCCGTGGGCGAAGCCAGCTCGCGGCCCTTCGTGTTGGGTGCGCGGCCGGCGGTCCGGCCCTCCCCAGAACCGTGGGGCACCAAGCGCCATCGGGCGCGGTGCGCGTTTCCCCGTCGAGCGAAGTTTGGTGCCTGGCCGAACTGAAGGCAGAATCGTCCGGATGCTCCGGGTCGGTCTCCCCATCTTCGCCTCGCTCCTCCTCGGCGCCCTCGCCGGCCCAGCCTCGGCCGTCGAGCCGACCCCCGCCGCCGTCGAGCAACGCCCGGCGGCCGCCGCCTCAGCGGGCTGCGACCTCAGCGCCATCCCCGCCGCCGTCGAGGCCGACACGCGAATGCGGGAGAAGTCCGAGTGCGACAAGGATGATCTGGCGCTCTTGTCGGCGGCGGTGAAGGCGCTCGATCGCTGTGCCGGCGAGGTGAAGCCGGCGCCACGCTGGCTGTTCCCGGTCGAGGGCGTCTCGATCTCCGACGCCCTGGGACAGCAGAAGGGCAGCGGCTATCAGCCGGCGCGCCACATTCCCTGCTACGCCGCGAAGTTTCCCGGCCATCCGGCGCACGACCTGTTCGTCCCCGACCCCAAGGAGATCAGCCGGGACAAGAACGGGAATCCCTACAAGGCGCGGGCGGTGGAGGAGGGCTGGGTCCTCTCGGCGCACGAAGGGTGGAAGGCGGGCGAGGAGTCGAAGGGCGGCAACTACGTGTTGCTGTACCTGCCGGCGCGCAAGCTGGTGGCCTACTACGCCCACCTGGAATCGGTGGCGGTGAAGCCGGGCGACCACGTGCTGGCCGGACAGGCGGTGGGAATGGTCGGGCGCACCGGCAAGAACGCCTGGCCGCGCCGCTCGCCGACGCACCTGCACTTCGGTCTGTGGGACGCCCGCTTCGTGCCGCTGGACAGCTACCGGATGCTGCTGGCCTCCGACGACTCGGAACCCAGGCCGGCTACTGGGCAGTGAAGTCCTGCTGCACCGAGGGCGGGGTGGCGGTGAAGGTGGCCTGCGCCGGCTCGGGAGCCATGGGGTTGAGCGCCCAGGTCAGCCCGGCGGTGAAGGGATCGGCTCCGCCGGCGTTGGTGAAGGCCCGCAGCTGGAAGGCCCCGTTGTCCTTCAGCCCCTCGCCGCCGAAGCTGGCCTTGTAGTCGGTCCCGGCCTGGACGAAGAAGGTCGGCATCAGCACCACCTGCAGCGACTGGCTCAGCAGCGACAGCGGCTTGCGGGCGGCGATCATCCCGTACACGAAGCCGCTGGGAGGGCTGGCCGGGATCCAGGTCGCGGTCCCGCTGAGCTCCACCTGGCCGTAGCGCAAGGTGGAGTTGGCGATGCCGTTGGCGCTGCAGAAGATGATCGAGGTCAGGTCGGCCACCAGGTTGATCGACGCCGAGGCGCCCAGGCCGGTCAGCGCCGGCACCGCCAGGTAGGTCCCCGGATCCAGGTCGCGCAGCTGGAAGGGATAGTGGGTGTCGGTGTCGTTGGTGAAGGTGCGGTAGCCGTTCGACAGCTGGCTGAGCAGCTGCTGGGCGTCGACGTTCCCCGAGCGCAGTACCGCCGGGTCGAGGGTGGTCACCGTCAGCGCCTGCCGCGGAATCGGCTTGCCCAGGATGACCTCGCCCTCGATGGTGCACAGCCCAGGCTTCGAGGCCCCCAGGTAGAGCTTCACGCCCTCCAGGCTGGCCTTGGCCGGGTCGTTGAGGTCGAGCTCGTAGCTGAAGGCGTCGCTGGCCAGGTCGCGCAGCGGGTCGATCTTGCCGTCGTCGTTGAGGTCGGCGGCGGCCTGCAGGCGGTGGGCGCCCGAGGTGAGGTCCTTGATGAAGAAGGGCAGCTCGGTCTTGGCGACGCCCGGGCCGAGGGGAGTGGCGTTGCCGTCGGAGACGATGCTCACCGCGTGGCCGGCGGTCGGGTTGCCCAGGACGACCACTCCCGAGACCGTGCCCTTGGGCCCGCCGGCGCGCACATACTGGGCGGTGTGCAGCTCCTCTTCGAGTCCCTCGGGAGTGCGCGAGAAGTAGGTGACGGCGGTGGTCTGCTTGAGGGTGATCGTCGCCGGCGAGGCCGAGTTCACGCGGGTGGGGCTGGTGCGCGGATCGCTGCCGTCGGTGGAGATGAAGAGGTCGGCCGGCTTGTCGGTGGTGAAGGTGACCGTCACCTCGCCGTTGAAGGGGCCCGCAGGCGGATTGAGCGAGGTCTTGGCAGGAGTGCCACCGGCCTGGCCCGTGGAACCACCACATCCGGTCGCGATCAGCAGAGCCAGCGATAGAACGAGCGATCTCATGAAAGTCTCCCAGTCGAAGCCCGACATCTTAGCGGCCAGACGGCGAGGCGGCACCTCCGAGACGCTCTGCTGGTCTTGGTGCGCTCGGAAGTCGGTGCCGGTCCGCGGCCGGCCGTGCTAATCACAGCGACCTCGCCGTCGACAGCCAGGAGCACCATCGATGGATCTGCAGATCACAGGGAAGCCGGCGCTGGTCACCGGAGCGAGCCGCGGGATCGGCCGGGCGATCGCCGAGGTCTTGGTTCGCGAGGGCGCGCGGATGGCCCTGGTGGCGCGAAATGCCCAGGAACTGGAGGATTTTGCCCGCGAGCTGCGGGCCAAGGGCGGGGAGGCGGTGGCAATCGCCGCCGACCTGTCGACGGAGGCCGGGGCCCAGGACGCGGTCGCCCGGGCGCTGGCGGCGCTGGGCGGGCTGGAGATCCTGGTCAACAACGTCGGCGGAAGCCTGCGCAGCGGGCCCTTCGACCAGTCCAGCGCCGACCAGTGGCGACAGGTGCTCGACGTGAATCTGATGACCGCGGTCTGGTGCAGCCAGCCGGCGGTGGCCCACATGCGCGAGCGCGGCGGCGGCGCCATCGTCCACATGTCCTCGATCTGCGCGCGCGAGTACTGCACCAGCGCTCCCTACACCGCGGCCAAGGCCGCCCTGAGCGCGGTCACCAAGGAGATGGCGATCGACTTGGCCCGCTACGGCATCCGGGTGAACTCGGTGGCGCCCGGCTCGATCCTCTTCCCCGGCGGCAGCTGGGACCAGCGGCGCAAGGAGAACCCGCAGATGATCGAGCAGAAGATCAAGCAGGAACTCCCATGGGGCCGCTTCGGCACTCCTCAGGAAGTAGCCGAGGTGGTGGCATTCCTCTGCTCGGCCAAGGCCAGCTGGGTGACCGGCTCCTGCGTGATCGTGGACGGGGCCCAGGGCCGGGCTGTCTGATCCCCCAACTTGCGCATTTCTCAGCATTGTCATCGGGGCCAAGGAGCGGGGTAGGCTGCAGAAGCACGTCGTCGGCGAGGGGCCGGTGCGCCTGCCGGTTGTAGGGGGGGGAGCATGTCCAAGCAGCTGTCCAGCAAGGCGAAAGTTGCCGTCGAATCGCTGTTTCGCGTGCGCGCGGCGGAGTCGCCCCCCGGGGCCGACGGACTGCGTGAGGTGTGGCATCAAGGCAGCGGCGGCGCCGACCTGCTCTCCTGGGTGGACAGCGCGGGCAAGGTGGTGCGCCAGGAGCTGGTGCTGCTCGAGGACTCGGTGCGCTGGAGCGCGGACGCCGGGCTGGCGACCGGGACGGTGAGCCAGGAGAAGGGGGCCGGTGGAATCCAAGGCTCGGCGCTGGTCAGGCCGGACAAGGGAATCGACCGACGCCGGCTGGAGAGGATGCACGCGGCGCTGAACGGCTACTTCGGGACCGATCGCTACATCTTCCACTTGCGCTCGTGCTCTCGGGCGCTCTGGCGGGAGCAACCCACTTCGATGCCGCCGAGGTCACCAATCTCTGGGCCGCGGACTCCGGAAAAGCAGCTCCAGTGCCGCCCCGCGGTTCGCGTGGCAGAGCCTGGTGGCCGGTCGTGTCGGCGGTAGGGGTGGCGGTGATCGCCGGTGCGGTCGCGCTGTTGGTGCTGCTGCGCTGAACCGGGTATCCGACTCTGGTCGCTGTCGCGCCGCCTACTTCGACCTACATCGGCCGAGCGCTTGAGCACCCGGGGAGCGAGTGACCGGGGTATGATGAATGCAACCGGTCGGCCCCGCTGTCCCAAGCTCCTCGATGCTGCGTTCGGCGATCATCGCATTGGCAGTGCTGGCGGGGCCCGCGGCCCTGGCGCGAGAGCCGCTGCCGATGCTGCCCGCCGATGCCGAGGCGCTGGTCGAGCCTGACCTCTCCGAGCCGGAAGACGCCGAGAGCGCGGAGCTGCCGATGCCGGAGATGCCGGCGCCGAGCGGCAGCGAGAAGCGCTTCAAGTACCTCGACCGTCCGGCGGCGCCGCCGCTCCCGCCCGCTCGCAACGAGATCGTGATCCACGGTCCGCAGACGGCGAAGCAGGTCGCCCTCACCTTCGACGCCTGCACCATCACCGATCCCCACCGCTACGACGAGCGGATCACCAAGACCCTGATCGCCACCAACACCCCCGCCACCCTCTTCGTCGGCGGTGGGTGGGCCCAGCGCGAACCCCAGCACCTGCGCGAGCTGGCGCGCAATCCGTTGTTCGAGATCGCCATCCACGGGTTCATGCACCCACACTTCCCCAAGCTCACCGCGGCGCAGGTCCGGGCCGACCTGTCCAAGGCCCAGGCCGAGTTCTACGCGCAGCTGGGATGGCAGCCGAAGCTGTTCCGCCCGCCGTTCGGCGAGTACGACGAGCAGCTGGTGCGCGTGGCCGCCGAGCTGGGCCTGACCACCATCGAGTACGACCTGCCCTCCGGCGACCCCGACCTCAAGATCTCCAAGGACTCGCTGGTGAAATGGGTGGTGCGCAAGTCCCAGCCCGGGTCGATCGTGGTCATGCACATCAACCACCCGCGCTTCCGGACCTCCGAGGCCCTGCCGGAGATCATCGAGGGCCTGCGCGCGCGCGGCTTCGAGCTGGTCACCGTCGGCCGCATGCTCGGCATGGCCAGTGAGAAGCCGCTGGCGGTGGCTCGCGCCGGCTCCAAACCGGTGGGCGCCGCCAGCCTCTGGGCTCGGCTCATCCGCGAGCCGTCCCGCCGCTCGACGCTTCGGGTGACCAACGTCGAGGCGCTCCACGAGCAGAACTGGCTCAGCGCCGCGCTGGGCGAGGTGGCTGCGGCCGGCTCCCCGTTGAGCGACGAAGTGGGCCGCGCGCCGGTTCGCCGCCCTCGCGCCACCGAGCGGCGCGTCGTCGAAGACGCACCGATCACCGCCGACGATCTCATCTCTTCCAACCCCGCGAGCGGCAAGCGGCGGTTGGGACGTTCCCGCTTCAAGTCAGTCCTCGGAAGGACCGGCGGCCTGCGGCCCGCGCGCCAGGGCCGCACTAGCCGACCGCCTCCGGTCCTCCGACAACTCAGGAGGTCGCAACTCCAACCTCGACGCGGCGCACGGGGCGACGAGGTCGACTGTTGTCGCCCAGGCTGAACCGGTTGACGGCCCCTCCCCGGAAACGGGTGAGGGGCTGTCCGTCTTCAGGGGGCACAGGCCCCGATGATCGTCTCCAGCCCTCGCGGCATCCATCAGGACAGGCGCGCTCGACGAATCGAATGGGCCGGCGCGCCTGGAGCGCAGCATGTTTCGCAGCCTGATGACCGTCGCCTTCGCCGCGCCGCTGTTCGCCTGCCACGTCGGAAACGGGGTCCTGGCCGAGGTCGAACGCGAGGTCGAGCCCTTTAACGCGGTGGAGGTGGGGTCCGGGCTGCGCGCGGAGATCGTGGTCGGGGAATCGGAGGCGATTTCGGTGAGCCTCGAGGCCGATGCCAATCTGGTCGGTGACATCCAGACTGTCGTCCAAGGCAAATGCCTCAAGATCCGGCTGCCGCTGGGCTTCTACCGGCCCGCGCGTCCGGCGGTGGCCTATGTCCGGGTCCCGAGCCTGCGGGCGCTGGGAGCCGTCAACGGCTCCTCGGTTCGGGCTCAAGGAATCAATGCCAAGGCATTCTCCCTGTCTGCCAGCGACCAGAGCCTGGTCGAGATCTTCGGCGAGACCGAGTTCCTGGTCCTGACCGCCGACGGCGGCGCGCGCGTCTTCGCAAAGGAGTTCCTGGCGGCGCAGGCCGACCTGACCGTCTCCGGTGGCTCTTACGTCGAGGTCACCGTCCAGCAGGAAGTGAAGATCGTGGCCACTGACGGCTCCAGGCTCCGGGTCGCCGGCAGTCCCTCTCGCAACCTGGGCCAGCAGCAGGAGGGCGGCGCCCAGGTGACCTTCGAGTAGCCGTTAAAGACGAAGGGCCGGGGAGGCCCCGGCCCTTCAGGTGAATCGCTGCGTCGGTTGGCTAGCTCTTGGACGAAGCCTCATAGCCGCGGCGGAAGGCGCGGACGTTGATCTCGCTGACCTTGCCGCTCTTGCCCTCGAAGGTCTTCTCGATGGCGTGCTCGACGCTCTCCGGCTTGACCACCTTGGTCGCCGCCACGTAGGCGCCGAGCATCACCATGTTGGCGGCCTTGGCGCTGCCTTCCTTCTCCGCCAGTTGGTTGGCTTCGACATAGACCGTGCGCAGGTCGGTGCGCTGCACCTTGCGGTCGATGAGCGAGCTGTTCACCACGATCAGCCCGCGGTCGTAGACCGACGGCTCGAACTTGTCGATCGACTGCTTGTTCATCACGATCGCCGAGTGAGTACGCGGGGTCACCGGCGAGCCGATCGGCTCGTCGTCGATGATCACCACGCAGTTGGCGGTACCGCCGCGCATCTCCGGGCCGTAGGACGGCATCCAGGTCACCTGCTTGCCCTCTTCCATCGCCGCCTTGGCGAGGATCTTGCCGATGGCCATCAGTCCCTGGCCGCCGAAGCCGGCCATCACCACGTCGTTGGTCGCCATGATCAGGACTCCTTCGAGGCGGGCTTGTCGCCTTCGACCTTGAGGTCGGGCCGGTAGCCCTTGGCCGATTCCGGCAGGTTGGACGGCTCGCGGAACACGTTGAGGGGGAAGAACGGCACCATGTTGCGCTCGAGCCACTTGCTGGAATCGCTCGGCGTCAGGCCCCAGCCGGTGGGGCAGGTGGACAAGAGCTCGACGAAGGTGAAGCCCTCATGCTGCAGCTCGAACGCCTGGCGGATGAGCTTCTTGGAGCGGTTGATGTTCTTGGGATTGTGCAGCGCGCCGCGGGCGATGAAGCGCGGCTCGACCAGCGTGTTGAGCAGCTCGCTCATGCGAATCGGGTGGCCGCACAGCCCGGTGTCGCGGCCGTAGGGCGAGGTGGTGGTGCGCATCCCCGGGAGCGTGGTCGGGGCCATCTGGCCGCCGGTCATTCCGTAGATGGCGTTGTTGATGAAGATCACGGTGAGCTTCTCGCCGCGGTTGGCGGCGTGGATGATCTCCGCCATGCCGATCGAGGCCAGGTCGCCGTCGCCCTGGTAGGTGAAGACGTAGCGGTCCTGGGGCAGGGTGCGGCGGATGCCGGTGGCGACCGCCGGGGCGCGCCCGTGGGCGGCCTCCTGGAAGTCGAAGTCGAAGTAGTTGTAGGCCACCACCGAGCAGCCCACCGGGCTGACGCCGATGACCTTGTCCTGGATGCCCATCTCCTCGATCACCTCGGCCAGCAGGCGGTGGGCGATGCCGTGGGTGCAGCCGGGGCAGTAGTGGAAGTAGTTGTCGGTGAGGACCTTGGTCCTCTTGAAGACGACCTCTTCAGCCATGGAAATTCTCCTTGAAGGAAGCGGGGCGGGCCGGCAGGCGGCGGGCCCCGTCGAAGGTCAGAGGGGTGGGGCTAAACCTTGGCGAGCATCTGCTTGACCTGGGCGACCACCTCGTCGACCGAGGGGACCATGCCGCCGGTGCGTCCGTAGAAGGTGACCGGGCGCCGGCCCGCCACCACCGCGCGAACGTCGTCGACCATCTGGCCCATGCTCATCTCGATCGCAAAGAAGGCCTTGGTCTGCTCGACGATCGGGGCCAGCCCCTTGACCGGGAACGGCCAGGCGGTGACCGGCCGGAACAGCCCGACCTTGATCCCCTCCTTGCGCAGCTCGCGGATGGCGCTCTTGGCGATGCGGGCCACGGTGCCGTAGGCGCAAATGACCAGCGCCGGCTTGTCGTCCATCTGGTGCAGCTCCCAGCGCTGCTCGGTCTGCTCCATCTGCTCGTACTTCTTGAACAGCCCGAGGACGTGCTGCTCGAGCTTCTCCGGGTCGAGGTAGAGCGAGCGGATGATGTGCCGCTGCCGGTTGGCGGGCCGGCCGGTGGCCGCCCAGGACTTGTCGAAGCTCTTGGGGCTGGCCTCGGGGAAGGTCACCGGCTCCATCATTTGGCCGATGATGCCGTCGCCCAGCACCACCACCGGGTTGCGGTATTCGTCGGCCTTGTCGAAGGCCAGCGACATCATGTCCACCGCCTCCTGGACCGAGGCGGGAGCCAGGACCAGCGCCTTCTTGTCGCCGTGGCCGAAGCCCCTGGTGGCGTGACCCCAGTCGCCCTGCGAGGGCTGGATGTCGCCCAGGCCCGGGCCGCCGCGCATGATGTTGACGATGACCGCCGGGATCTCGCTGCCGCACATGTACGAAAAGCCCTCGCTCATCAGCGCCACGCCGGGGCTGGAGGAGCTGGTCATCACCCGCACGCCGGAGCCGCCGGCGCCGTAGAGCATGTTGACCGCGGCCACCTCGCTCTCGGCCTGCAGGAAGACGCCGCCGACCTGCGGCAGGCGCTTGGACATGTACTCGGGGATCTCGTTCTGGGGAGTGATGGGGTAGCCGAAGAAGTGGTGGCAGCCGGCGCGGATCGCCGCTTCGGCGATCGCCTCGGTGCCCTTCATCAGCATGCGCTGGGGCTGGGCCATGTCAGGGTCTCCAATCTCGGCGGGCGCTTTGAATTTCTCTCTGCACCCGCGGGCAAGCAGGGTGAGGCAGGGAATTCGGCGCTAGGCGGCCTTCTTGGTCTTGGCGGCCTTGTGGATCTCGAGGGCGCCCTCGGGGCAGACCAGGCCGCACAGGCCGCACGAGGTGCACTTCTCCTCGTCGTGGATGGCGATGGGGTGGTAGCCCTTGGCGTTGAGCTCCTCCGAGAGCGCGAGCAGATCGCGGTTGCAGACCTCGATGCACAGCTCGCAGGCCTTGCAGCGGTCCCGATCGACGAGAACTGGTTTCATGGTTGGCTCCGTGGTTGGGAAACAGGGGAGGGGGCGAGCACGAGCCCGCCCAGGAAGTCGGGCATCATCTGCCGGCGGATGACCGCCAGCGGCGGCAGGCCGATGCGCTCCTGGAAGTCGGCGGCCAGCGTCTCGGGGATGGCCAGCAGCCGCACCGGCACCGACAGCTCGCGGGCCACCTCGCGCGACAGCTCGAGGCCCCAGAGGACGTCCTGCTCGGTGGTCTCCTCGAGCATGTTGGTGTTGGAGATGATGCCGGTGATGCGCAGGCAGGCCGCTGCGGCGATGGCGTGCGCCTGCTCGACGACGTGCTCGAGCGTGTCCATGAACGGCCGGTAGCGGTTGAGCACCAGCAGCAGATCGTAATCGGTGGGCCCGATGACGTCAGAGATCGAGCCCAGGGCGCGGGCGCCGACCGGGTCGCCGCCGACGTCGAGGACGATCTGCAGATCCTGGCGGGCGATGGAGCCGCGCAGCTCGGCGGGGAGGATTGGCAGGTCGGTGTTGGCCAGCCCGCCGCCGGGGGCGATCAGCCGCACCCCGGCCTTGCGCAGGCTCTCGCCCATCTCCCGCGAGCGGAAGTAGGGCTTGAGCACGTCGAGATCGGCGAGGACCGCGGCGCTGATCCCCGGAGGCAGCTGCAGGGCGGCCCGCTGGGCGAGGCCCAGCGAGAGCTCGGTCTTGCCGCTGCCGTAGGGACCGGTCAGGGCGGTCACCCGGCGCATCGCGAAAGCTTGGGCAGGCGCAGTCATGGGCAAGTGACCCGCGCAATGGCGCACAAACGAAGATGTCTTTGCGGGCGACGGTTGCTGCTCCAACTTCCGCCGCCAGCCTGTCAGGGACGCCCATTCTGGAGGAATGTCCCTCTCGAAGCAATGCGCTCGAGGAGACAGCGGCGGCCGGAGGCAAGTGTGCCTGGACATCCAGAGGGCTTGCTGGTTGCTTCTTGGGCGCCGCTGATTCGATGAGGCATCCGATCCATCGCGCGCTTGCCCTACGAGTTTCGATGATGGCTGCCCTCGCTAATGTTCCTCACTCTTGCGGGCCGGCGGCCCGCGCTCCCACGGCCCGATGAGAACCACCTACCTGCAGAGCCAAAAGGACCGGGGCCGGCGCGTGCTCGCGGTCCTGCCCATCTACTTCCCGAGGCCGCTGCTCACCGCGCTCGACGTGGTGGCCGCCGAGCTCTGGGGACCTCCGGGCCCGCCTCGCGGCCCGGCGGCTGCCCGAGTTCAGACCTACGTCTGCGCGGTGGCGCGCAACGCGCTCGCTTTCCTTTCATCCGGAGGAGCGGATGTTGCCGACGGCGTCCTCTTCCCCCACACCTGCGACTCGATCCAGGGGCTGGCGACCATCGCCAAGGACCTCGGAGGCTGGAAGAAGCGCTCCTTCACCTTGCTGCACCCCAAGGGACCCTCTCGACAGAGCGCGAGGACCTACCTGCTGGCGGAGCTGCGCGGCCTGGCGCGCGAGCTCGGGGAGTGGACGGGCCGTTCGCTCGAGCCGAAGCGGCTCTCCGAGGCGATCGAGCTCCACGCCGAGATCGATTCGCTGCGCGCCGAGCTCCTCACCCGGCGCGCGCGGCTGGCCCTGAGCGATAGGGCGCTTTACCAGCTTCTGCGCCGAGGGGAGTTTCTCTGGCCGGAGGATCACCTCGCCGAGCTGCGCGACGCTCGCAAGTCGCTGAACGGGCAGAAGGTGCAGACCGGCGTCCCGCTGATGGCGACCGGCTACGTGCCGGAGCCGGGATCGCTGTTCGAGGTACTGGAGCAGGCTGGCGCCTTCATCGCCGCCGACGACTATGCGGCCATCGGCCGGCGGCTCCCGACGCGCGAGGTCGTGCGCCACTCCGATCCGTTTGAGACGCTGGTCGACGGCTGGTTCGCGCTTCCTCCGTGCCCGACGCGAAGCGCCGATCACGCGAGCCGCCTCGACCACCTCGAGCGCCTGCTCGAGCGCTCTGGCGCCCGCGGGGTTCTGATCCACCAGCAGAAGTTCTGCGAGCCCGAGCTGTTCGACGTGCCGGCCATCCGCAAGATGCTCACGGAGCGCAAGACGCCGCTGCTCTACCTGGAAGGCGAGCTGGAGCGCGAGCTCTCCGGTCAGGCGGTGACGCGAATCGAGGCCTTTGCCGAGATGCTGTCCACGCAGGGGAGGGCGGCATGATCGCGCGCCGGCTGCAGTACGAGCTGATGTCCCACGCCCTGGGCCCGGCGATGGTGGCCTACCAGACCTGGTCCGACGAGCGCCGGCGCTCGAGGCGGGCCGCCAAGGAGAGCCCGTTCGGCCCGCAGCTGGAGTGCACCCGCAAGCTCAAGGAGTTGATGACCCGCCACTACCTCGCCGGCCGCTATGCCGATGGCGCGGTGCCGGTGGCCTGGGTGACCAGCGGCTTCCCGGTCGAGTTTCTCCGGGCGCTCGGCTTCTTCTGCGTCTACCCGGAGAACCACGCCGCCCTGTGCAGCGTGCAGCGCAAGAGCGCCGAGCTCTCCGAGGTGGTGGAGAAGGAGGGCTACTCCCGCGACCTGTGCAGCTACGCGCGCTCGGACATTGGCTGCGCCCTGAGCCTCAAGACCCCGGTCGGCCGGCTGCCCAAGCCGGACCTGCTCGCCTGCTGCACCAACATCTGCCAGACGGTCCTCTACTGGTACCGCGCCCTGGCCGAGCACTTCCGCGTGCCACTGGTCCTCCTCGACACGCCGTTCGTCTACGGGAGCGCCAGCCCTCACCAGATCCAGTACGTGCGCGACCAGCTGGGCGAGGCGGTCGAGACCGCCGAGCGGATCTCCGGGCGCAAGCTGAGCGGCGAGCGAATGCAGCGGACCGCCGAGCTGGCGCTGGAGGGGGCGAACCTCTGGGGGCAGTGCCTGGAGCAAGGCCGGCACTCGCCGTCGCCCTGGACCGGCTTCGACGGCTTCTTCCACATGGCGCCAATCGTCTCGCTGCGCGGCAGCGAGGAGACCAACGACTACTACCGCCTGCTGTTGGCCGAGCTGCAGGACCGCGTCAGCCGCGGGATCTCCGGCATCCGCGAGGAGCGGCACCGGCTGGTCTGGGACAACCTGCCGGTCTGGTTCAAGGTCCGCGACATCTCCACCTCGCTGGCCCAGCGGGGCTTCAACCTGGTCTGCACCAGCTACACCAACGCCTGGGCCGAGGCGGGCAAGCGGATGGATCCCCAGGACCCGCTTGGCTCGGCGGCTCGGGTCTACACGCACATCATCCTCAACCAGGACCTGAACAACCGCATGGAAGTGCTGCGGAGGCTGGCCACCGAGTACCGCGCCGACGGCGCCATCCTGCACAGCGACCGCTCCTGCAAGCCCTACTCGATGGGCCAGGTGGACCTGCGCGAGAAGCTGGCCAGCGAGCTGGGGATCAAGGTGTTGCTGCTGGAGGCCGATCACGCCGATCCGCGCGCCTACTCCTCGGAGCAGGGCGAGACTCGGCTGGCGGCCTTCATGGAGAGCTTCGCGTGAGCGTTTGCGCCTTCGGCATCGACGTCGGCAGCACCACCACCAAGGCCGTGGCAATCGACGCCGGCGGCCGGATCCTCGAGCGGCGTGTCGAGCCGTCGCATCCGCGCATCGAGGAGCAGAGCGCGCGGATCCTCGACTCGCTGCGCGGGGCGCTCGGAGACGCTCCGGTCGGCGCCACTGGCTACGGGCGCAAGCGGGTCAAGGCCGGGCGCATCCTCACCGAGATCACCTGCCACGCCCGCGGCGCCTGGACCTGCGCCCGGCGTCCGGGAGTGCTGATCGACATCGGCGGCCAGGACACCAAGGTCATCCGGCTGGGCCCGTCCGGCGAGGTGACTGACTTCGCCATGAACGAGAAGTGTGCCGCCGGCACCGGGCGCTTCCTCGAGGTGATCCTCGGGCGGCTGCAGGTGCCGTTCTCGGAAGTCGGCGACCTGGTCGCCAAGGCGGCGAAGGCCGTGCCCGTCTCCAGCACCTGCACCGTCTTCGCCGAGAGTGAGGTCATCTCGCTGGTGGCTCAGGGCGAGCCTCTCGAGGGGATCGTCCGCGGGTTGCTGCAGTCGCTGGCCGCTCGGGTCAGCGCGCTGGCGGGCAGCCTGCCGGACGGCAGCTCGGTCTTCATGAGCGGGGGAGTGGCGCTCAACCGGGCCATGGTCGAGACCCTGCAGAAAGTGCTCGGGCGGCCAGTCGAGGTGCTGCCCGAGCCGCAACTGGTCGGAGCCCTGGGCGCGGCGCTCAGCGTACGCAGCTAGCTCCCTCGGTCGCTGTCCCGCCGGCCGGCGAGGCGATTCCGCGCCCCCGTGAATACCCAAACTTCGTCATGTCCATGCGATTCGTGGCGGTGTCGATGGCGGCGGTGCTGGGGATTCTGGGCCTGCAGGCCTGCACCTATACCGAGCCGGTGCCGGCCGCGGTGGCCTATCCCAGCTCCTACGGCACGGGCTACGGCTATGGGACCGGCTACGGAACCACCGCCCCGGTGTCGCAGCCCCTGTTCAACCAGTTCTGGACCGGGCTCGCTCCCTACGGCCAGTGGATCCAGCACCCGGGCTACGGGTGGATCTGGGTGCCCTCGGAGCCGAACTTCCAGCCCTATTCCGATGGGCAATGGGTTTACACCACCGCCGGCTGGACGTTCGTTTCGAGCCTCCCCTACGCCTGGGCAGTCTTCCACTACGGCAGCTGGCTGGCGCTCTCCACCGGCTGGGCCTGGGTGCCGGGCTACCAGTGGGCTCCGGCGTGGGTCAGCTTCCGCAGCGCGCCGGGATACGTGGGCTGGTGCCCGCTCGGCCCAGGAGGCTACGTCTACCCTTGGGATTACTGGGGCTTCGGCTATCCCAGCCCGTGGTACTTCGTCGGCGTCAACGTCTTCGTCCATCCCGGCTACCACCACTACCATCCCGCGCATCCGGTCGGGCCGGACCACGACATCTGGATCTCCAGCCGGACGGTGCCGCCTCAGCGCGTCGGCGAGATCCCCGCCTTCCGCACCCTGCCCAACGTCCAGGCTCCGACGCCCATGCCGATCGCGCGCGCCGACAGCCCGAAGACCTCGGGAGTGCGAGGGAACGAGGTGTTCATCTACCAGGCTCCGCCGGCCATCCTCGGCCGCGGCGGAACCGGGGCGACCTCGCCGCAGACTCCGCCGGCCCAGCAGAGGGCTCCGCAGGGCCCGGAGGCCACGCTCCCTCCGGCGCGCGCGCCCACGCCGGCCACGCCAGGCCAGCCTCAGCCGCCGCTGCCCCCGGCCAAGGTGAGCCCGCCGGCACCTCAGGCCTCGCCAACTCCGCAGGCTCCGTCGCTGCCGCCGATGGCCCCGCCGTCGCCGGCTCCGTCGTCGCCGCCTCCTGCGGCCAAGGCGCCGCCTTCTCAGGCGCCGTCGCTGCCGCCGATGGCCCCGCCGTCGCCGGCTCCCTCGTCGCCGCCGCCCGCGGCCGCCGCTCCGCCTCCAGCGCCGTCG
>JBBIQS010000039.1:0-72724 GCA_037442205.1 Myxococcales bacterium | reverse complement strand
CGGTCAGATGGGCGCGCTCGTCGCCTTCGTCGGACTGGCGTTCGCCTGCTATCTGCTCGCCCGCCTCGGTGCCAACTGGGAAGCCCAGGAGGCGGCCGAGGCGGACAAGGCCGAGGCGGCTGAATCGGCTCCGAAGAAGGCGGCCAACGGCTAGAAGGTTGGCATTGACGCCTGCCGCCAGCGCTGAGCTGGCGGCGGGCTATGGCTGGCCGCGCTGCTGGAGCTCGCGCAGCTCGGTGCGGAGCTCGGCGGCGAAGTTGACCAGCTGCGGGCGCCCGGTTTCGAAGCGGAACAGGGCCAGCTCGGTCCCCGGCGTGGTCTGCTTTCCGGAGTAGCGCGCCAGGTAGCGGTGGAGGTCGATCCCCACCTCCACCGACAGCGTGCCCTCGGGCGAAACTCCGATCTGCAGGCCCAGCTCCTCAGTCACCGCCGAGCGGAACGAGACCCCTTGGATCTCGCCGCGCACCACACGCTCGAGCGAGCCGACGAGCTCCTCGCACTCCTCCAGCCTCAGCCAGTACGGAGTGAGCCGGATGAACGGCCAGAAGGCGCCGTCCTTCGAGTCCAGGTGCTCGACGGCGGCGCGGGCCAGCAGCCGTCCTCTTCCCAGCGCCGAGGCAAATTCACCCGAGGCAGGAACGGTCTCCTTGTCGGCCAGCAGCAGCTCGAGGCGGAGGGTTCCCTGAGCATTTGGTAGCAGGGCCATCGTCGTCACCAATCGGGCGCGCTACCGCGCGGAGCCGATTCCCTTGGGGTCGAGTCCGAGCTTCTCGAACAGGAATGAATAGAGGTCCGCCGCCTGCTCGATGCTCTTCTTGGTCTGGTCCGCGCCGCCGTGGCCGGCGTTGGCCTCGATCCGCAGCCAGGCGTCGGCCCCGTGTTCCTGCAGCAGCGCCACGAACTTGCGGGCGTGCATCGGATCGACGCGGTCGTCGTGGTCGGCCGACAGCATGAGCAGCGGCGGGTAGCGCACCCCGGCCTTGATCCGGTGGTAGGGCGAGTAGGCGTGCAGCACCTTGAAGTCGTCCTCCTTCTCCGCGGTGCCGTATTCGGGAATCCAGGTCCGGCCGCTGCCGAAGAGGTGGTAGCGCACCATGTCCAGCAGCGGCACGGCGCAGACCACCGCTCCATAGAGCTCCGGATGCTGGGTCATGGCCGCTCCCACCAGCAAGCCGCCATTGCTGCCGCCGTAGATGGCGATCTTCTCCGCCCGCGTGTAGCCGCTCTTGGCCAGCCACTCGGCCGCAGCGGCGAAGTCGTCGAAGACGTTCTGTTTGAAGTGCCCACGCCCGGCGTCGTGCCACTTGGTGCCGTACTCGCCGCCGCCGCGCAGGTTGGCCACCGCGTAGATGCCGCCGGCCTCGACGAAGGGAATGATTCCAGCCTTGAAGATTGGGGTCTGCGAGATGTTGAAGCCCCCGTAGCCGTAGAGCAGCGTCGGGCGCGCGCCGTCCTTGAGCAGGCCCTTGCGCGTCACCAGGAACATCGAGATACGGGTGCCGTCTTTGGACGGGTAGAAGACCTGCTGCACCTCGAAGGCATCGGCCTTCACCGGCAGCTCGACCTTGGCCCACCGCGAGGTGGCCCCGGTGCCGATCGAGATTCGGTGGATCTCGCGGGTGGTGGCGAAGGAGCTGAAGTCGAAGTAGCCGTCGTCCTCGTCCTCCAGCCCGGCGATGCCGCCGCTGGTGCCGATTCCCGGCAGCGCCACCGTTCGCACCGGCGCGCCGTCGAGCGTCGCCAGCCGCAGCTCGGTCGAGGCGTCGCGCAGATAGGTGAGCGCCAGCTGCCCGCCGACGATGCTCATCCCTTCCAGCGCCGCCTTGGGATCCTCGGGGACGATCTCCTTCCAGTCCTGGCGCTCGGGGTGCCCGGCCGACACCTTGAAGACGCGGTAGTTGGGCGCGCCCTCGTTGGTGACGATGAAGAGCTGGTCTTTCCACGCTTGCACCGAGTAGAGGGCGTCCTTGCCCAAGGCGAGAGGGACGAAGTCTCCGCCCTCGCGCTCGTCGCGCATGTAGACGTCGTTCTCGTTCCAGCCGCGGGCCACCTCGACGAAGAGGAAGCGCCCGTCGCGGCTGAGGTGGGCATTGAGGAAGGTCGAGGGATCGCCGGTGCGCCCGCGAATCACCGGGTCTTTGGCCGGGTCGCTGCCCAGTTTGTGGAAGCGAATCTCGGTGTAGCCGGGGCGCTCGGAGGCGGGGATGGCCGCGTCGGTCGGCAGCCAGGCGTAGAAGAAGCCATTCGAGGAGGCGTTCCAGCTCGGGTGGGCGTACTTGGCCCCGGCGATGACGTCGGTTTCGGAGATCGCGCCGCTGTCCAGATCGAGCACGTAGAGGATCGCCTCGTCGGCGGCGTTGGGCTTCTTGGCGAAGGCCAGCTTCTTGCCGTCCCACGAAGGCGACCAGGTCCCCAGCGAGACCGTCCCGTCGGCGCTCCACTGGTTGGGGTCGAGCAGCACGCGCTCCGCGCCCTCGGCTCCCTCGCGCACGTAGAGGATGGCCTTCTCGCGATCCTTGAAGGTGCGCAGATAGAAGAGCCGGCCGCCGCGCTTGACCGGGACCGAGATCGCCTCGCTGTAGAAGAGCTCATGGAAGCGCTTCTCGAGCAGCTCGCGCGCCGGCAAGACCGCCAGGCGCGCGCGGGCGCCGGCATCCTGGGCCGACATCCATTCCTGCACCGGCTTGGCTTTCTCGTCCTCGAGCCACCGGAATGGATCGGAGACATCGGCGCCGTGCTGAGATTCCTGGACCATGGTGGGAGCAGCTCTGGGGAGTGCGGGCAGGTTGCTGGGAAACCCGGTCTTGGCGACCGGCGCCGAGGCACAACCGCACAACAGCGCGACGGGGAGGGCTCGTTTCATGCGCCGGGTTCTAACACGCACCTGGAGCCGGACAGCGATCGGTCGAGCTAGCGGAAGGCGTTGAGCAGGACCCCGACCAGCCAGTAGAGGGCGAGCAAGCCCCCGCCCACCAGCAGGATGACCCGGTTGCGCGGGGAGATCAGCGGCGGCGGCGGGGCCAGATCGAGCATCGCCCGCCCGTCCTCGAGAGTGCCGGCGACATCTCCCAGCCAGTTCTGTGAGGTGCGCCAGCGGCCGACCACGTCCTCGAGCGACCCTCGACCCACCGTGACTGACAGCTGGGGATCGAAGACCACTCCGCCCGCCTGATCGGCCAGCTGCTGAGCGAACTGGAAGGCGCGGCGCAGCTCCAGCTCCGTCCCGCCGAAGGCCACCTCGAGGTCGGCTCCGGCCACCCCTCCCTCGAGCCGATAAAGCCGCGCCGCGACCTTCGCCGGGCCGTTTGGGATCGACAGCGGGCCGGCGAGCTCTGCCGGGAGATCGGCGGCGGCTGTCGCGAGGGCATCTGCGGCAGCTGCCGTAGCTGACGTCGGAATCGCGGAAGGCTGGGCGGCGTCCTGGGTCGGGGCGGGCGACGCAGGAGTCGGTGCTGAGGCAGGGGCCGAATCGGCCAGCGTCTCCAGTCCGACCTGCACGGCTTGCCGCAGCTGCTCAACCAGGACGGCGTCCGCGAGCTTCTTCTCTGCAGTGGGCGCGCGAACGAGCAACTCGTAACCCAATCATCACCTCGAGGCGCTTGGAGCCGCGACTTCTTGCTGGCTCTCGAATGGCGACATTATACTCCGCGAACTTTGGCGTCCCGGAGCTGATGCGATGGCGTTTCACGCGGGTCGGTTCACCCTGCACGAGATCCGCGACGGGCTCTTCCGCCTCGACGGCGGCGCGCTCTTCGGCGTGGTCCCGCGCGTGGTCTGGCAGCGCTCCTTCGCTCCCGATGAGCTCAACCGGGTTCTGCTGGCCTCGCGCTGCCTGCTGATCGAGAGCGGCATGCGCCGCATCCTGGTCGACACCGGCCTGGGCGAGAAGCTGACCGAGCGCCAGCGCGACCGCATCAGCCTCGACCGTAGCCAGTCCGACCTCGACCGCGAGCTGGCCCGCGCCGGCACCCGCCGCGAGGAGATCACCGACGTCATCTTGAGCAGCCTCCACGTCGAGCACGCCGGCGGCACCACGCGCCTGGGCCCCGACGGAGCGCCGTTCCTGGCCTTCCCCAATGCCGCCTTCCACCTGCAGCGCCGCCACTGGCGCTGGGCGCACCACCCCTCGGAACGGGATCGCCGCAACTTCGAGCCACTCGACTTCTCGCTGCTGGAGAGCACCGGGCGGCTGCACCTGGTCGAGGGCGAGACCGAGCTCTTCGAGGGCGTGCAGCTCTGCCTCTCCGAGGGCCACACGGTGGGGATGCAGCTGGTGCGCGTGCTCTCCGACAACGTCGAGGTCGTCTACTGCAGCGACCTGATCCCCACTGCCGCCCACTTCAAGCCCCACTACCAGATGTCCACCGACCTCTATCCGCTGACCTCGCTCGAGGAGAAGAAGATGCTCCTCGCGCAGGCGGTGGAGGACGAGTCGATTCTCTTCTTCTCCCACGATCCGCATTGGGCCGGCTGCCGGGTGAGGGAAGTGGAGGGGCGGGTGGTCCCCGGCGTGCCGGTGAGCTTCTGAGAACCATGTCCTCATCCTCTCCCTCTGTCGTCGTCACTCGCCGGGGCAGCGATCGGATCAGCTCCGGACACCCGTGGATCTTCCGCAGCGACCTGGCGCGGCCGCCCTCCCTGCCCGGAGGCGAGGTGGTGCGCGTGCTCGACGAGCGCGGGCGCTGCCGGGGCACGGCCTTCTACTCCTCGAAGAGCCAGATCGCGCTGCGGATGCTCGCGCGTGAGGACGTCGAGTGCGACCGGGCGTTCTTCCTGCGCCGCCTCGCATCGGCCAAGGCGCTGCGGGAGCAGGCCTTTCCCCAGAGCGACGCCTGGCGCGCGGCCCACGGCGAGGCCGATCTCATCCCCGGCCTGGTCGTCGATCGCTACGGCGACTGCCTGGTCGTCCAGCTCCTGAGCCAGGGCACCGACGCTCGCCGGGCGCTCTTCACCTCGATCCTCGAGGAGCTCTACCGGCCCAAGTCGATCGTCGAGCGCAGCGACGCCAAGGTCCGCCAGCTCGAGGGGCTGGAGCCGAAGAAGGGGCTGCTCTCCGGGACGCCGCCCGGGGTGATCGAGTACCTGGAGGGCGCGGTGCGGGTGCGCATCGATCCGCTCGAGGGACAGAAGACCGGCAGCTTCCTCGACCAGCGCGAGAACCACCTCGCTTCCCGTCAGTACGCCCGCGGTCAGGGGTTGGACTGCTTCTCCTACGTCGGCGGGTTCGCCCTGCAGCTGGCGCAGGGCTGCGACAAGGTCACCGCGGTGGAGATCAGCGACTCGGCCGGCAAGCTGATCGCCGAGAACGCCGAGCGCAACGGGCTCAAGAACGTCGAGGCGGTGGTCGCCAACGCCTTCGACTTCCTCAAGGCGCAGGTCGAGGCCAGGCAGCGCTACGACACCATCGTCCTCGACCCGCCGGCCTTCGCCAAAGGCAAGTCGGCCATCGCCGCCGCCGAGCGGGGCTACAAGGAGATCAACCTGCGGGCGCTGCAGCTGCTCAACCCGGGCGGCGTGCTGATCAGCGCCAGCTGCTCCTTCCATGTCGGCGAGGAGCACTTCGAGGAGATCATCGGCGCCGCCGCCCGCGACGCGCGCCGCGAGGTGCAGGTCATCGAGAAGCGCGGCGCCGGCCGCGACCACCCGGTGCTCCTGGGAGTGCGCGAGACCCGCTACCTCAAGTGCTTCGTCTTGCGGGTGTCGTAGCCGGCCATCGCTGCAGCAGCTGGGCGGCCGGGGGCTCTGCCGGCCTCGATTCCTCCAGCCAGAGGTCCGCCGCTCGCCCCGCTCGTTACGTCCGATTGGGCGGTGCCTATGCTTGCCATGGCTGGCGCGCATCGAGGTCGGTCGTGCGAAAGCTGCTCATTGGCGCGCTGGGGCTGCTGGTCCTGATCCTGGCCGGCACCCTGGCGGTAGGGCTGCGGACGGCGCGGGTGGCGGAGGCCGCCGAGGAGAACGGCCCCGGCGGCGTGCCCACGACTCCTCGGGTTGCGCCGATGCCGCCGGAGACTCTGCTGGGCTGCGAGATCAGGGTCGTCTCGGCGCTCCCGCCCGGCGCGGTGCGCGTCGGCGAGACCACGTCCTTCCCGCAGCCTGAGAACGCGCCGCTCACTGACGACGTGGCGCGCCAGGCCGGCTGCAGCGTCCACGCCAACTACGCCGTTCGCGAGCTGAGCTACGTCGACACCATCGGAGTGCTGCGCTGGCAGATCGGCTTCTACCGCGACCACGAGATGCCGGCCGGCCGGGTCCCGCGCCCGCCGGAGAACATCGAGAACCGGATCGCCCCTCCCAACAGCTCCGGGCCGATCCCTCCTTAGCCGCCGAGTCAGGGCTTCTGCGCCGCCGCGCGCTCGAGGGTGGCGATGCGCACCGTGGTCACGCCGTTGCGCACGAACTGCAGCGCCACCTTCTGGCCGGGCTCGAGCTGGCCGACCTCCCAGGCCAGGTCGCTGGTGTCGCCGATCGGCGCCTGGTCGATGGCGATCAGCACGTCGCCGGCGGCGAGGCCGGCGCGGGCGGCGGCGCTCCCCGCGAGCACCTTGCCGACGATCACCCCGCGGCGAGTGATGGTGCCGCGGGCGTCGGCCTGCTCCGGAGTCAGCGACTCACCCTGGATTCCAAGGCGGGGACCGCTCGCCTCCTCTGATTGGCTCGGAGCTGGCGCCGGGTCGGCCGGGGTCTCGGCGAGAGCGATGGGGCTCGCGGACGCCAGGCAGGCTGCGATCAGGACCTGAAGCGATCGGGCGTAGGGCATGCGCTTCTCTCCCAACAGGGAGCGTGGGCAGCGCGGGCCCAGGCTGCAACGGGCGCTCGACAGCCGCCGGAGCGGCTGCCGAGCCGAGGGGAGAGATGGCTCGAGGCGGCGAGCGCCCTAGGCCCAGCGCATCTCGGCGGTGAAGTGGCGCAGGTGCTTGGCCTGCTTGGCGATGCGCACCCCGCGCACCTCGGAGGCCTTCTTCTTCAGCTCGCAGATCACCTCGGCGGCGTAGTCGAAGTGACTCTGGGTGTAGACCCGGCGCGGGAAGGCCAGCCGCACCAGCTCCATCGGATGGTAGGTCTCGGTGCCGTCGTCCAGGCGCTTGCCGAACATCACCGAGCCGATCTCGACGCCGCGGATGCCGCCCTCGATGTAGAGCGCGTTGCACAGCGACCAGGCCGGGTAGTCCTGCGGCGCCAGGTGCGGCAGGAAGGCCTTGGCGTCGAGGTAGACGGCATGGCCGCCGGTCGGCTGCACGATGCCTACCCCGCCGGCCAGCAACTTCTCGCCCATGTACTCGGCGGTACGCAGCCGGTAGCGCAGGTAGTCCTCTTCCACCACCTCCTGCAGGCCCACCGCCAGCGCCTCCAGATCGCGCCCGGCCAGCCCGCCGTAGGTGGGGAAGCCCTCGGTGAGGATGAGGTTGTTGCGAGCGTTCTCCGCCCAGCCGTCGTCGTTGAGCGCGATGAACCCGCCGATGTTCACCATGCCGTCCTTCTTGGCGCTCATGGTGCAGCCGTCGCCGAGCCGGAACATCTCCTGGGCGATCTCCTTGACCGTGCGGTTCTGCTGCCCCGGCTCGCGCAGCTTGATGAACATCGCGTTCTCGGCGAAGCGGCAGGCGTCGATGATCAGCGGCTTCTTGAAGCGGTGCAGCAGGTCGCGGTAGGCGCGCAGGTTCTCCAGCGACACCGGCTGCCCGCCGCCGGAGTTGTTGGTGACGGTGATCATGCCGAAGGGGACCTTGTCGCCCTGCTGCTGCAGCAGCGCCTCGACCCGAGCCAGGTCGATGTTGCCCTTGAAGGGATGGCGCTCGCTCGGCTTGAGTCCCTGGGGGATCACCAGGTCCATCGGCTCGACCTCGTCGTACTCGAGGTTGGCGCGGGTGGTGTCGAAGTGGGTGTTGCTGGGGACGATGTCCCCGGGCTTGGTGGCGACCTCGAACAGGATCCGCTCGGCCGCCCGGCCCTGGTGCGTGGGGATGAGGTGGCGGTAGCCGGTCAGGTCGCGGACCACCTCCTCGAGCCGGAAGAAGCTGCGGGCCCCGGCGTAGCTCTCGTCGCCGCGCATGATCGCCGCCCACTGCTCGGCGGACATGGCCCCGGTGCCGGAGTCGGTGAGGAAGTCGAGCAGCACGTGCTCGGCGCGCAGCTTGAAGACGTTGAGCCTGGCTTCCTCGAGCAGCCTGATTCGCTCCTCGCGCGTGCTCATGCGGATGGGCTCGACGGACTTGATGCGGAATGGCTCGATGATGGTCTTGGGCACGGGGAACCTCCGGAAAGGGCCGCACATCATCGCTGCGAAGGGCCGCCGCCGTAAAGCGCGGGCGGGCCCTCGGCGGCTGCGGAAAACGCGGCTTCGACCAGGCGGCTCTGGCAGAACAATCGGTGGCCGAGCCCGTCGGCGCGCGGTAGAAGAGCGCTCATGCGCGCCGGTGCGCCACTCCCACTGCTCGCCGCTCTCCTGCTCGCTCCTCTTTCGCGCGCGGCCGAGCCCGCTGCGTCTCCGAGTTCCCCCGCTCCGGGAGCTCCCGCCGACGCCGGGCGAGGCGCTGCCGACGCGGCGGTTTCCCATACGCCCTCGCCCATGAGCCCCGAACCGCCTCGCCCCTCCGAGCCGCCCGCCGATCCCAAGGCTGCGGCGAGCTCCAAGCCCGCTCCCGCAGAGCCGGCCGGCGCCGCGGCTGAGCTGCCCGGCCCGCTCAGGCACCTGGCGCATCTCAAGCATCTCCACCTGGAGAGCGTCTGGGGCGGCTATGCGCTGCGCAGCGCCGGCCCTTTGGTGGCCGTCTCGGCGGACGGCAAGCGGCTGCTCTCCGGAGGAGCGGGAGAGGCGCTGCGGCTCTTCGACCTGCCGAGCGGGCGCCAGCTCCACCTGCTCGAGGGGCTGGACGCAGCCGCGACCTGCCTTGCGTTCTCCCGCAATGGCCACCAGATCGCCGCGGGAGCGCGCGACGGCACGGTCGCCGTCTGGGACGCGGAGACCGGGCGACTGGTGCATCGGCTGCACCGGCACCGGGGCGCGGCCACCGCGGTGGCCTTCGGCGTCGACGGCAAGCTGCTGGTCTCCGGCGGCGAGGACGGAGTGGTGCGGGTGTGGGAGATCGCCCGCGGGCGGGCCCTGTTCACCCTCTACGGACACCAGGGGTGGATCCGGGCGCTGGCCGCCTTCGCCGACGGCAAGCGGGTGGCCTCGGGCGGCCAGGACGGGACGCTGCGTGTCTGGGACCTGACCCGCGGCAAGTCGCTGCAGATGCTGGGGATGCCCGGGGGGCCGGAGGTGACGGCGCTGGCGCTCTCCCCCGACGGCCGCTACGCGCTCTCAGGCGAAGAGGGGCGGCGGCTGGCGCGCTGGGACCTGCGGACCTCGACCTCGACCGCGCTGGTCGAGCAGCCGATGCACCTGCTCAGCCTCTCCTGGTCGGCGGACGGGCGGCGGATCGGTGCCACTGGCTCCAACCGGCCGGCGGTCTATTCGGCCAGCGCCCGCTCCGAGAAGCCGGCGGCGGAGATCTGGATCCGCCAGTGGGACGCCGCCTCGCTCGACGAGGTGGTGGCCTCCGGCAAGCCGGACGAAGGGGCGCGCTCGGCGGCCTTCAGCCCGGACGGCGTCCACGCGGTCTTCGACGAGTCGGGGACGCTGCGGATCTGGGACCTGGCCCAGGGCAAGCTGCTGCGCGAGAGCGGCGGCCACTCGGGGGCGGTGGAGAGCCTGGCGGTTTCGCCCGACGGCCGGCTGGCGCTGAGCGCCGCCCGCGACGGCACCGCCCGGCTCTGGCAGCTCGACAAGGGCGAGGAGCTCTTCACCTTCGACCAGTACGCCCTGGACGTGCGAGCGGTGGCCTTCTCTCCCGACGGCAAGATGGCGCTGGCCGCGGACATCAACGGCCTGCAGCGGCTGTGGGACGTGGCCACCGGGGCGCCGCTGAAGCTGCTCGGCTCGCACCGGGGGCTTGCGGGGGTGGCCTTCAGCGGCGACGGCAAGCAGGCGCTCTCCACAAGCTACGAGCGCATCGCGCTGTGGGAGATGGAGAGCGGCAAGGAGCTGGGCAGCATCTGGTTCTCGCGGCTGGTGTCGGCGGTGCTCTTCACCACCGACGGCAAGCTGGCGCTGACCGCCGGCGGCGGGGAAGCCCCGGTGATCCGCGAGGTGGCCACCGGCAAGACCGTGCAGACCTTCAAGTGGGACGGGCGCGAGGTCTTCGCCATCGCCCTCACCGGCGACGGCAGCCGGGCCTTCCTGGCCACGCGCTCGCCGCATGGCTCGGTGCTCGAGGTCTGGGACGTGCCGGAGGCCAGACAGAGCGGTTCGCTGGGGGAGTTCTCCTCGCGGGCCATCGCCTTCGCGCTCTCCAGCGACGGCCGGCAGCTGGCCGCCTCCTTCGCCGACGGCCAGGTGCGGCTGTTCAGCCTCGACCGGCAGCGGGAGGTTGACCACTTCAGCCTGGCCGCCAACGCCGAGCGGGCCACCGCGCTGGCCTTCACCTCCGACGGCAGCCAGCTGCTGGTGGGGACCTCGCTGGGCGCGGTGCTGCAACTCGCCGTGCCCGCCCTCTAGACAGCCCTCCGGGTACTCGGCCTCCGGCCGCCCAGATCGGCGGCCGGTCGTCTGTTGAGAAGCGGCGGGCTCCGCGGGAGGCTCTCCGGCGGCGCAAGGCCAGGAAACGACTGCGGCTTTCGGATAGCCTGCCCGGTGAATCCTTTGGAGAACGACAGTCTCAAACCGTTGCGAATCGTTCCAGGCGAGGAGTTGGACATGTCGGCTCCCAAGGGTTCGGAGGCCGAGGCCCGGGCGCGCGCCGCCTGGCGCAAGCTGCTGCGCTCCGCCGACGGAGCCGACTCCGATCTGATGGAGCAGGTGCTGGAGGGAGGCGCCGACGCCGCCTTCGTGGTGGACCCCGAGCGCAACGTGCTCTTCTTCAACCGCCGCGCCGAGGAGCTGACCGGCCTGCGCCGGGAGGACGTGCTGGGCCGCCACTGCCTGGCCGGCTTCCGCTGCGAGCATTGCCTGGAGGAGTGCCAGCTCTTCAAGCGCGGCCGCATCCATCGAGCCACGGTTGAGCTGCGCCGGCCGGATGGCCGCCGGCTGGCGGTGCGCAAGGATGCGGCGGTGCTGCGCGATCGGCACGGACAGGTGATCGGGGCGATCGAGAGCTTCCGCGAGGCGGAGCCGGAGCGCGGAGCCGGCGCCGCGGCCGGAGGCTTCCACGGCGCCGAGCTGGTGATGGCGGCCCTGGGGCGGGGGCTGGTCTTCCTCGACGACTCCTTTGCGCTGGCGCAGGTCTCGAGCGCCTTCGCTCAGATGCTGGGCGAGACCGCCTCCTCGCTCGAGGGGCGGCCGGCGGCGGCCTGTTTCGGCAAGGAGCTGCTCGGGGCGGAGAGCCCGTTCCGCAAGGCGCTCGAGGCCGGCGAACGGCGCGAGGGATGGCGGGCCACCCTGTCGCCGGCGGACGGCAGCCTGGTTCCGGTCTCGGTCAGCGGCGCGCCGCTGCGCTGCGACGACGCCTGCGGCGGCGGTTGCCCGGCCAAGGGGTACGTGCTGGTGGCGCGGCCGGAGTCGGGGCTGCCGCTGGAGGGCGGCCACCGCAGCGCGCTGGCCTTCGAGGGGATGGTGGGCGCCTCGCCGCGGATGGTGCGGCTATTCGAGCTGATCGAGCAGCTGCGGGACAGCGACGCCACCGTGCTGCTCACCGGCGAGAGCGGCACCGGCAAGGAGCTGGTGGCCCGCGCCATTCACTCCCGATCACCTCGCGCCAACCGTCCCTTCGTCGGGCTCAATTGCGCCGCGCTGCCAGAGAACCTGCTGGAGAGCGAGCTGTTCGGCCATGCCCGCGGCTCGTTCACCGGGGCGGTGCGCGACAAGGCCGGGCGCTTCGAGGCGGTGGAGGAGGGGACGCTCTTCCTCGACGAGGTGGGCGACTTGCCGCTGCCACTGCAGGCCAAGCTGCTGCGCGTCTTGCAGGAGCGCACCTTCGAGCGGGTGGGCGAGAACGCGCCGCGGACCTTCCGGGGGCGGGTGCTGGCGGCGACCAACATTGATCTGCAGCGGGCGGTGGCGGCGCGCACCTTCCGCGAGGATCTCTTCTACCGGCTGAACGTGGTGCAGATCCGAATCCCACCGCTGCGTGAGCGGCGCGAAGACATCGAGCCGCTGGCGGCCCACCTGCTGGCCAAGATCGGCGCTCGCCGCACGCGTTCGCTGCGGCTGTCTCCCAGCGCGCTGCGGGCTCTGTTCGCCTGTGACTGGCCGGGAAACGTGCGCCAGCTCGAGAACGCGCTCGAGTACGCAACCGCGATCTGCGGTGGGCAGACCATCCACGTCGATGATCTGCCGCCGGAGATCGTGAAGCCGTCGGCCGAGCCGCGGCAGCCGGTGCCCTACCCGCTGGACCCGTCGCCGCCGGCGGCGGACCTCGCCTCCGCCTACCCTAGCGAGAAGGAGATCGTGGAGGCGCTGCGCAAGACGCGGCGGCGGCGCGGCGAGGCAGCCAAACTGCTGGGAGTCAGCCGGACCACTCTGTGGCGGCGAATGCGGGAGCTGGGACTGTGCTGACGCGTCGGGATCTCTTGCGCGGGGCGATGGCCGGGCTCTCGGCGCTGCTGGCCGGGGCCGCGGGCCTGCTGGGAACCGCCCGGCGCCGACGCGAAGAGAGCAAGCGGCTGACGATTCCCAAGCCGGCCGCAGACGGGATCAGCTTCCATGGGGAGGTGATTCTCGTCCGGGCGGGCGAGGAGGTGCGGGCATTCTCCTCGCGCTGCGCGCACCTGGGATGCCGGATCGACCGCGAGCAGGGCGGGCTGCTGATCTGCCCCTGCCATGGCTCGAAGTTCGATCGCGACGGCAAGCGGGTAGAGGGGCCCGCGTGGGCCGACCTGCGGCTGCTGCGGCTCGCCCCGGACGACGCGGGAACGGCGGTGGACGTTGAACTCGGCTGACCAGAGCCGGCTGACGAGCTGGTTTGGCCGCTGGAACCGACGCTTCGCCACCGCGGGGACCCTGGCGCTGGCGGCGCTGCTGCTGGTCGCGGTTTCGGGAATCGTGCTGGCCGTCGGCTACGACGTGGGCGCGCCGCGGAGCTCGCTGTCGTTGCTGCAGCTCTCGAGCGGCGCCGGCAGGCTGCTGCGCGCCCTGCACGCCTGGTCGGGAAACCTGCTGGTGATCCTCGGGCTCATGCACGTGGTCGAGCACTTGGCCGCGCGCGGGGAGCTCAAGCCGCGCTGGGGTGTGTGGGCGCGCGCAGTGCTGGCCATTCCGCTGCTGCTCGGGGCGATGCTCACCGGCTTCGTGCTCAAGGGGGACGCCGATGCCGAGCTGGCGCGGCAGATCGCTACCGGCCTGCTGGAGAAGCTGCCGCTTCTCGGCGAGGCCGCGGCGACCTCGCTCTTCGGCACCGGAGCCGACCTCCAGATTCCCTACCTCCATCACGCGGCCACGCTGACGGTGGCGCTGGCGCTGGTGGCCGTCGAGCACGGACGTAGGATCTGGCCCTCGGCCCCGGCGACCCTGTCGACGCTGCTGCTCGCGCTCGGGCTCGGGATGGTGCTGCCGCCGGCGCTTCACGACGGCGTGGATCCGGTGCGCAAAGGGCCCTGGTACTCCCTGGCCGTGCAGGAGGCGCTGCATCATCTGACTGAACCGGGATGGATCTGGGTGGTCCTCGTGGCTCCGCTGGTTCTGCTGGTGGCCCTGCCGAAGCTCGAGAGTCTGCGGCGCCCGGCGCTGAACGCTCTGGTGGCCGGGCTGGTTGTCTACCTGCTGACCGGTGTTTTCGCGGCGCTCTTTCGCGGGGCGGGCTGGGAGCTGCGTGGCCTGGGGCGCGGCGGGCCGGCCAGCCGCAGTGGCGAGGCGGTGGGGCGTTTGGCGGTAACCAGCCTTCCCGAGCAAGCCGTGCAGTTCGGCGACGGCAAGGTCGAGGGCTGCGTCGGCTGCCACAGCGAGGTTAGCGGCATCGAGTCGTCGCACGACCCGAAGGCGATGGGGTGCTTCTCCTGCCATCTCGGAAACCCCGACGCGCCTGACGCCGCCTCGGCCCACGCCGGGCTGGTTCGAGTTCCGGGAAACCTCGACACTGCGGCCCGAAGCTGCGGACGCGCCGGCTGCCATGGCGACCTCGTCGGGCGCGTGGCCGGCTCCCCAATGGCAACGGTGCGCGGGATGATCGCCGTGGATCGCTGGGCCTTTGGCGAGCGGCCAGCGCCAGATGGCAGCGACTCGCCCAAGGACCTGGGGGATTCGGCGGCCGACCGCCACCTGCGTCAGCTGTGCGTGAACTGCCACCTCGGGCAGCTCAAGGACGCTCCGGGGCCGGTGACCGAGCTCTCGCGCGGAGGCGGCTGCGCGGCGTGCCACGTGCGCTATCCCGAGGGGCGCGACTACTCCAAGGAGAACGCGCGTCGCTTCACCCATCCCAAGCTGACCGTGCAGGTGGGCGACGAGAGCTGCTTCGGCTGCCACAGCCGTTCCGGGCGCATCTCGCTGGCCTATGCCGGTTGGCGCGAGTCGGCGCTGACCGCGCAGGAGGCGAAGTCGCGGCCGCCGGGGAGCTGGCGGCTGCTCGAGGACGGCCGGGTGCTGCTCAAGGAGCAAGAGGACGTTCACCACGCCCTAGGGATGGCCTGCATCGACTGCCACCTCGGGGCGGAGGCGATGGGCGACGGAAGCGCGCCGCTGCACGAGGAGCAGGCGACGAAGATTCGCTGCCAGACCTGCCACCGGGTGCAGCCGGCCAAGTCGGTGCTGGTGAAGGACGCCGACAAGGATGCGCGCGTCGTCGCCCGGCTGCGCGGCCTGGACAAGAGCAGCGTGTTACTCGCCGAGGATCGCAGTGGGCTGGCGCTGAGCAACGCGCGGCCTTTGCCCGACGGCAACGTCGAGATCAGAGGAAAGCTCAGCGGCAAGGTTCATCTCGCCAAGCCGCCGGCGCGCGCCTGCGCGGGGATCGCAGGGCATGAGCGGCTCTCCTGCCAGTCCTGCCACTCGAGCTGGACCACCCAGTGTCTGAGCTGCCACACGCAATGGGATGCGAGCGGCAAGCGCTTCGATGCCTTGGCGCGGGAGGAGCGGGCAGGGGCCTACGCCGAATACGACGCCGAACCGAAGGCTGTGGCGCCAGCGCTGGGAGTGCTCGAGCGAGATGGCGAGGGGCGAATCGAGCCGGTGGCTCCGGGGATGATCCTCACGCTGAATGGCCCCGAGGTCCCGGCTCCGAGAACGCTGCCCGATCGCGCCGGGGCACTGATGACCGAAAAGACCAGGATGGTGCGCGCGTTCGCCCTGTCGGTGCCGCACACCACGACGCGCGCAGGCCGGTCCTGCGCCTCGTGCCATAGCGAGACCGCGGCGGCGGGATTGGGCGTCGGCACGGTCGTGTCCACCGGAGGCGTGGCGCGATTTGAGCCGGAGAGCGGGCCGCTTCGCGACGGGCTGCCAGCCGATGCGTGGATTGGCGCGGCCGAGAATGGCGGCTCAGCCAAGGCGACCCGCACCCAGCTCGCGCCGCTGGACCGCGCGGCGCGAGAGCGAACGCTGCGGGTTGGAGGCTGCCTGCGCTGCCACGATCCGGGCAAGGCGGACAGCGCCCGGATCTACTCCGACTTCCCGGCCAGCCTCGAACGCCGGCCGGCGAGTTGCCGCTGACTCAGCAGCCCTCGGCGGCTGCTGCCGCCTTATGGGGACCGCCGCGGCGAACCGGCTCGACGGGCGCTTTCACCGGTGCCGGGGCGCTGGGCGTCTCGCCGGAGAAGAAGGCGCGTCGCGCCTCGCGGCGGCGTGCGTCGAGGACCTGCTCATCGCTGGTCAGGCCCTCCTGCTTCACCGGCGCCAGGATCTCCTGCTGCCAACCTTCAAAGCCTCCCGACAGCCTCAGCAGCCGCGGGTTCTCGACCAGGATCTTGGGCAGCACGATCTCGTCGGCGTCGGACTGGGCGTAGAGCACGATCTTCTTCGAGAGATCGACGAAGGTCTCCGACTCGCGCGCCTGCTGCTTCGACTGGTGGCAGCTACCGCAGCTGACCGCGTCGCGCACGTGGCTGGCCTGGTAGTTCTCCACCGGCCGGGTGTCGACCACAGTGAAGTCCCGCCGGCCCTCGATGATCCAGCTGGCCAGCTCGGCGGGACTCACCTGCTTGGCGCTGTCGGCGTGGAAGGCGGCATTCAGCTCCCGCGGCGGGTCGCCCTTGAAGGACAGCGCGGCCACGCCAGCGCCAGCCAGCGCGAAGACCACGGCGAAGACGATGCGGTTGCGGGTCAACATGGTCCCTCCGACTCAGCTCTTGGCCAGCTTCTTGTCGAGGAAATGGGTGAGGGCGAAGGCTCCCAGCGCGATCAGCACTACCAGGAAGACCACCACTCCCGCCGGCAGGTGCAGCCAGTCGGAGACCAGCATCCGGCCCATGCTCGAGCTGTCATAGAACCTGGAGAACAGCGGGAAGCTGAACGAGAAGGCGACGATCCCGATCCAGAAGCCGGCGGTGAAGACCATGGCGTCGATCTTCCCAGTGGCGCAGGCGGCGAGCGCCGTCCCAGGGCAAAACTGCCCGATCACGAAGCCGATGCCGAAGATGAAGCCGCCGACGATCTGCGGCCAGAGGAAGGTCTCGTTGACGTAGACCAGCTCGAAGTTGACCACCCCCAGGTAGCGAAGGCCGAACAGGCCGACCATGCTGGTGATGATCGCGGTGAACATCACCCGCAGCACCGCGAAGTTGTAGCCGTACCACTGGCCGGCCAGAACCTTCGAGCTGCCGAAGCCGCCCTTCTCGAGCATGAAGCCGAAGCCGAAGCCGAGCAGCATGGCCAGCACCGCCTCGGCGTTGGCGCCCAGCTCGAAGACCTTGGTGACTGGAGCGAGCGGTTCCATCAGAGCCACTCCTTCCTGAGGAAGTAGGCCAGCGCGTAGCCGCCGGCGAAGACCGCGAGCATGAATGCCCAGCTCCCCAGCGCCAGCGTGGCCCCGCCGCTCAGCGCTTGCCCCGAAGTGCAGCCGCGCGCCAGCCGCGCTCCGTAGGCGGAGATGAAGCCGCCCAGCAGCGCCAGCGCCAGCCGCCTCTTGTTGGTGGCGTGCGGGCCTTTGACGATCTCGAAGGAGACTCGCCCGGCGGACCAGCCGCTGGCGAATCCGCCGAAGAGTATTCCGACCATCAGGTAGACCAGGAAGTCGTCGAAGGGATCGGCCGGGCCCTTCACGTAGGGCGCCATGTAGGCGTTGGCCCGGGCGACGGTGTGCCCCTCGGCCTCGGTGCCGCCATGGGCCATGGCGTCGACCTTGTGCACCGCGTAGCTGGCGATGCGCGTGGCCGCGCCGGAGGCCCCCAGGCCGCGGCCGGCCAGCACGTAGGAGGCCAGCAGCACCAGCCCCAGGCCGAAGCCGGCGACGTAGGAGTTCCAGTAGGGCGCCGGCCGCTTCGGCTGCGACTCGGCGAGCTGAGTGGTCTCGGCCATCTCAGGCCTCCTTGGCCGGCTCGAGCAGCTTGGTGCCGGCGACGTAGAGCAGGATCACGCCGGCCACGGCGCCGGCGACGATGAGCGCCTCGACGATCGAGGGCGTGTACGAGAGGAAGCCGGCGGGGTTGCCTTTGAACGGCGGGCCGTAGGTGATGACCTCGCCCAGGTGCCCGACGATCGGCTTCAGCGAGAGCATCTGGCCGGCGTAGACGAAGTTGTAGCGCATCACGAAGACGCCCAGCATCGGCAGCGCCGCCGCCATGGCGATGGTCCGCGGCTGGTTGCGCTTGGGCCCCAACAGCAGCGCCAGCGGGATCACCAGCCCCAGGAAGATCTCGAAGATCCACACTGAGAAGAAGAGCGGTCCGGTCATCCGCGCCCAGCCGATGACCGCCAGCCCGCGGTGGTCGGCGTAGACGTCGGAGATGAGCTTCCAGGCCGCCAGCACCGCCACGATCGACAGGAAGAGCGCCAGCAGTTGGCCGAGCGCCGCCAGCAGCGGTTTGTGCTCCTCGCGCACCTGCTTGTCGGCGCGGGAGAAGTAGTCCTGGAAGTAGACCATCAGCGCCAGCAGCGCCGCGCCGCAGGCCAGTGCCCAGGCCAGGAAGAAGATGGGGAAGAACGGCCCAGCCCAGAATGCGCGCGCGTGGGACAGCCCGAACACTGCGCCCAGGTTGGTGTGCGCCGCCACCGCCGCAATCACCCCGACGATTCCGGCCACTTTGGCCCGCCGGTGATCCTCGCGCAGCAGGAAGTAGAGCTCGAAGAGGATGACGAAGAGGTAGAGCCCATAGAGCGTGCCCATCCACCAGATCGGCGAGGTGGGGTTGGGGGAGAGCAGAACCATCTTCAGAAGCAGGAGCGGCCGCTCGAGCTCGCTGCCGATGACCGCGAAGCCCAACAGCAGGTTGATCAGCGCCAGCAGGAGCGCCTTCTTGGCCACCGGCTCGAAGAGCTTGTAGCCGAAGACGTGCCCCAGCGAGCCGACCAGGCACAGCCCGCTGGTGTTGGCCACGAAGAATGTGTAGCTGGCGATGAGCACGCCCCAGGGGATCTCGGAGTTGGTGCCCATCACGTGGTGCCCGTAGAGGAAGGCGATGATCCCCGAGACCAGGCCGGCCAGAGCGACGGCCAGCAGGCCCCGCAGCAGCAGCTTGCCGCGGGCGGTGTGCTTGGGATCGCCGTCGGTCACCAGGAATAGTTTGGGCACCTGGGAGAGCGCAGCGCGCAAGTCGAGAGTTTGTGAGCTCATGGCGTCGTCCGGTCAGGTGAGGAAGAAGACCTTGGGGCGGGTGTCCTCTTCTTCCTTGAGGACCTTGAAGGTCCGGGTCTGCAGCTGGCGGTGGACCTTGGAGTGCGGGTCGTCGAGATCGCCGAAGGTCAGGGCGTCGGTGGGGCAGACCGCCACGCAGGCCGGCTCCTGGCCCTTCTGCACCCGGTGCGGGCAGAAGGAGCATTTGTCCACGTAGCCTGCGGGATGGATGTAGCGGGCCTCGTAGGGACAGGCCGTGACGCAGGCCTTGCAGCCGACGCACTTGTCCTTGTCCACCGCCACCAGCCCGCCGGCCAGGTAGTGGCTGGCGCGGGTGGGGCAGGCCGAGACGCAGGGGGCGTTCTCGCAGTGGTTGCAGCGCTCGGAGCGCGTTTCCAGCGAGACGGTGGGGAAGCTCCCGCGCTCGATCTGCGCCGTCCAGCAGCGGGCGGCGCCCTCCGGGACCTTGTTCTCGTTCTTGCAGGCGATCACGCAGGCGTTGCAGGTGACGCACAGCCGCTGATCGACCGTCATGCCGTAGCGGGCCATCGGCTCAGCCCTCCTTGAAGACGGAGACGAAGTTGACGTTCATCCCGGTGCCGCCCATCAGCGGGTCCCGCTTGATGCGGGTGATCAGCCGCGAGTCGGCGGCCCCGCGCCGGTAGCTCTTGCGCAGCCGCGCGTCCTCGCGCCCGAAGCCGTGGACCATGTAGACGCAGTCCTGGCGGATGCGCTCGGTGACCTTGAGCTTGATCGGCCCGACCTTCACCCGGTCCTGGTTCTCCAGCATCACCCGGTCGCCGTTCTTGAGGCCCAGCGAGCGCGCCATCGAGCCGTTCATCCAGAGCTCGTTCTCGGGGAAGATCTCGTTGAGCTGGGGATTGTTGGTGGTGCGGGTGAAGGTGTGGACCGGGGCCCGGCCGAAGAGCAGCCGGAAGTAGCCTGCAGGCGGCTCCTCCGGCGGCTCGTAGCGCGGGATCGGGTCCAGCCCGGCGTCGGCCAGTTGCTGGCTGTAGAGCTCGATCTTCTTGCTCGGGGTGGCGAAGGTCATCTCCGGCGAGTCGTCGTAGATGCCCTTGGGCTCGCGGGCGATCACGCCTTCCTTCTTCAGAGTGGCCAAGTCGATGCCCACCGCCTGGCAGCGCTTGTCGAGGTACTCCTCGATGTCCTTCCACGGGAAGTACTCGGCCAGACCCATCCGCTCCGCCAGGCCCTTGGCGATCCACCAGCCGGGCTTGGTGTCGTAGAGCGAGGCCACCGCCGGCTGGCGCACCGCTACGTAGGGGACGCGGAAGGGCGGGTTATGCAGCTCGTCGAAGCGCTCGAGGTAGGTGTTCTCGGGCAGGATCACGTCCGCCCAGCCGGTGACCTCGGCGGGCATGGTGTCGATGGCCACCACCAGCTCCAGCTCCTTCATCGCGGCGATGGTCTGCTCCGTGTTGGGCAGGGTCAGCGGCACGTTGCAGCCATAGACCAGCCAGGCCTTCACGTTGGCCGGGTCGTTGGGCTTGGAGAGCGAGGCGTCGCAGACGTCGTAGGCGCAGTCGGCGCCGGCGAACGGGAACTTCTGGCGCGGGTGGAAGTGCTCACTCGGCGGCGGCTTGGGCCCCTTGAGCTCGGGGACCGGGTAGGTCTCGGGCAGGTAGAAGCCGCCCTTCTTGCCCCAGTTGCCGAGCAGCGCGTTGACGATGGCCACCGCCCGCGAGCGCTGCGCGTCGTTGCCGTACCAGACCACGTGGCGGCCGGGGTTGACCATCGAGGCTGGGGCGGCCCGGGCCAGCTCGCGCGCGGTCTCGCGGATCAGCGAGGGCTCGATGCCGGTCTGCAGCCAGGCCCACTCCGGGGTCTTATCCTGCAGGTGCTCCTTGAGCTGGTCGAAGCCGATGGCGTTCTTCTCGATGAACTCCTTCTGGTACAGCCCCTCGTTGATCAGCACGTGGGCCCAGGCCAGCAGCAGCGCGGTGTCGGTGCCGGGCTTGATCGGCAGCCAGTACTTGGACTTGCTGGCGATGATCGAGAAGCGCGGGTCGACGGTGATGAACACCGCGCCGTTGGCGTTGGCGGCGGAGACGTCCTGGACCGCGGTGTTGTGCATGTTCTCGCCCAGGTGCGTGCCGAGGAAGGCGATGCACCTGGAGTGAGCCATGTCGATGGTCTCGATCGAATTGGGGTCGAGGCCGAAGGTGAGGTTGAACCCGGTCATGCGCGGGCCGCGGCACTGGTCGTAGCTGGGGGCGACCACGTTGCCCGAGCCCATGCCCTTGAGCAGCGTCTTGAAGAAGCCGCCGCCGTGGCCGTGGGAGAAGACGGCGATCGCGCCCGCGCCGTACTTGGCCTTGATCCCCGTCAGCCGCCTGGCGGTGAAGTCGAGGGCCTCCTCCCAGCTGACCGGCTTCCACTTCTGGGCGCCCTTCTCCTCGACCCTGAGCAGCGGCTGGCGCAGCCGGTCGGGGTCGTAGAGCGCGCCCACTGCCGCCGCGCCGCGCGGGCAGAGCATGCCGTTGGAGAGCGGGTGCTTGGGGTTGCCCTCGATCTTGTAGACCTTCTCGTCCTTGACGTAGGCCAGCACCCCGCACTTCCAGAAGCACAGCTCGCAGAAGCTGGGGACCACGCGGTCGGGGACGATCCCGCTCAGCTCCTGGGCGCTCACCGCGCGGCCGAACAGGCCGGCGCTCGCCGCCAGGCCGCCCAGCACCGACCCTCCGGCGACCTTGAGGAAGGTCCTGCGGCTCATCGTGCTCATCGGGCACTCCCCGCTGCCGTCGCCGTGGGCGGGCAGCATTCGTCGAGACAGGCCACCAGCGCGCGCAGGTGCGGCTCGGCCAGGTGGTAGATGGCGAATCCCTGGCGGCGGATGGCCGAGACCAGGTTCTGGTGGCGCAGCAGGGACAGCTGCTGCGAGACCCGGCTCTGGGGCAGGTCGAGCCGCTGCGAGAGCGCGCTCACCGAGAGCGGGGCTTCGGCCAGGGCCCGCACCAACTGCAGCCGCACCGGATGGCCCAGCGCCCGCAGCAGCTGGGCCTGCCGCTCGACCGCCGGACCCGCTTCCGGCGGATATCCCGAGAACGCGATATCGACCTCAGGCACCTCGGTCGGCATGTGGGCTGGCTGGCGCATGGAGCTTTCGGGATTCGGTGGTCACTGAGCACGGCGCATGCCGCGCGGAGCGGCGCCGCCAAGTAGTGAGAACCACAGGACATTGCCGGCGACGGCGGGCGAGCGGGCGAGCGCTGCGAGGTTGCGCAATGTTTCAGAGCGGTGCGCTGTGGTGCGCCGTGGTGAAACAGCCGGACCGCCCTGTCGCATAAGCGGTGGGCGGCCACCACGGTGCGCGGCCGGGCAGGCCGGCGCCGGCTCAATGGACGATCAGCACCGGCTTGGGGCTGATGTGGACCAGCCGGTCGGAGACGCTGCCCACCAGCACCCGCATCACCGCGTTGCGCCCGCGGCTGCCGACCACCACCATCCCCACCTCGTCAGACTGGGCGAGCTGAGCCAGCGACTCGGCCGGGGCGCCGAAGAGCTGGACCTTGTCGACCTCAACCTTCGGTTCCAGCAGCTCGCTCGCTTCAGCCAGCACCTGCTCGGCATGCCGGCGGTGCTCCTGCTCGATCGCCCCGACCCCGGGCGCGTAGGCGTCGTTGGGCAGCAGCAGCGGCGGGATGACGGTCACCAGCGTCACCTTCGCCCCGAACCTGGCGGCGATCTCGACGCCCAACCGCAGCGCCCGCAGCGAGGCCTCGGAGCCGTCGACGCCCACCAGGATCCGCTCGAAGCCCATGACCGCCTCCGTCCCTCCTCAACGCTAGGCGCCGGCCGACGGCCGCGCCGAGCGATCGATTCGCTATCCCGACCGGCGGCGCCACCGAAGTGCGCCGGCAGGCCGCAGGGCGACAGGCCAAGCTCGCCGTAGGCTTCCTAACGTGCCGTAGAAGCATGGCTTTTGCCGTGTGGTTGGGGTGACAGCAAATCGCCGATTTGCTACTCCAGGGAGGCCTCGGGCGCCGCCGACGCTTATCGCGACGCGCCCCCGTTCCGAGGTCGAGGCAGCGACCGGGCCTGGGGCGAAGCGACTGCGCCGCGGACCGGAGGGCGACTTCGAGGAGAGGAGCAGTCCATGAGGCTGAGTCTGCTGGGCCTGCTCGTCGCGACTCTGGCGGCCGCTTCGGCGCGCGCCCAGGCCCCCGACGCGGGCGCGCGGCCCGCCGACCCTCCGGCGGCCGGCAAGCCGGCGGCGGCCGAGGACTGCCTGGAGTGCCACGGCGATCAGGGGCTGGAGGTCGCGCTCGAAGGGGGTGAGCCCCAGAGCCTGTTCGTCGACGCCCAGCTCTTCGCCCGCTCGATACACGGCGAGAACCTGAGCTGCACCGACTGCCACGCCGATCTGAAGGGCAGCTCCGGCGGCCACGACCCCAAGGCCTTCAAGACCCGCCGCGAGCTGACCATCAACTATTCCGAGCAGTGCAAGCAGTGCCACTTCGCCAACTACCAGCGCACCCTGGACAGCGTCCACAACGCCGCCCGCGACAACGGCAACCTCGGGGCGGCGGTGTGCGCCGACTGCCACGGGGCCCACGACGTCGGCCGCGCCGCCGAGCCGCGGGCCCGCATCAGCCGCTCCTGCTCCAAGTGCCACGAGGCGGTGAACGCCTCTTACGTGAAGTCGGTGCACGGCCAGGCGCTGCTCAGCGGCGAGAGCGCCGACGTGCCCACCTGCACCGACTGCCACCGCTCGCACGACATCGCCAACCCCAAGGCCGGCGCCTGGCGGCTCAAGACCCCGGAGATGTGCGGCAGTTGCCACACCAACGAGCCGATGATGAAGAGGTACGGCCTGTCGACCAAGGTGCTGCAGACCTACCTCTCCGACTTCCACGGGATGACCGCCTCGCTGCAGTCGGCGCAGAGGGGCGGGGTCAACCCGGTGGTGGCGCTGTGCACCGACTGCCACGGGGTCCACGACATCGCCAAGGTCCGCTCGCCGGACTCGCGGGTGATGGCCGCCAACCTGGTCAAGACTTGCCAGAGGTGCCACCCCGACTCCGGGGCCAGCTTCCCCGCCGCCTGGATGAGCCACTACGAGCCCAGCCTCACCAAGGCGCCGCTGGTGTACGGGGTGAAGGTCTTCTACTCGCTGGTCATCCCCTTCATGATCGGCGGGCTGGTGCTGCAGATCCTGCTGCACCTGTGGCGAGTGGTGGTGAACCGATGAGCACGCCCTCTGATCAGGCCGTCGCGATGGCCCGCCCGAGCACCGAGCCCTTCCTGACGCGCTTCTCGCTGCGCCAGCGGCTGGAGCACGTGGCCATGCTCACCAGCTTCACTCTGTTGAGCCTGACCGGCTTCCCGCAGAAGTTCTACGACAGCGGCTGGGCCAAGGCGCTGATGGCCTCGCTGGGCGGGGTGACCTTCGCCCGCCAGGTCCACCGGGCCTGTGGCTTCTTCATGGTGGCGCTGGTGGTGTTCCACTTCGCGCTCAACATCTGGCAGCTGGCGCAGCGGCGGGCCAGCTTCGCCATCGTCCCCAAGCGCCAGGACTTCCGCGACGCCATCGACACCTTGAAGTACTACCTGGGCTTCCGCGAGTCGCCGCCCAGGTACGACCGCTTCGACTACCGGCAGAAGTTCGAGTACTGGGGGCTGGTGTTCGGGGCGCTGATCATGGCGGTCACCGGGCTGATCCTGTTCTTCCCGATCGCCGTCGCAAGGCTGCTGCCCGGCGAGGTGATTCCCGCCGCCAAGATGGCCCACAGCAACGAGGGCCTGATGGCCTTCCTGGTGGTCATCGTCTGGCACATCTACAACGCCCACCTCAACCCCGACGTGTTCCCCTTCGATACGGCGATCTTCACCGGCAAGATCAGCCGGGAGCGCATGGAACACGAGCATCCGCTCGAGCTGGCGAGGATCGAGGGCGCCAGCCGGCCGAAGGAGTAGGGTGGCCCAGCTCATCGCCCAGGCCATCTTTCACGCCCTGGTGGCGGCGCTGGTGGTCGAGGCGCTGTTGCGCCGCTGGCGCGTCGAGGACCCACGGCAGAAGGTCCGCTTCCGGCTGCTGTCGCTGGCCTTCCCGCTGCTGGTGCTGCCGCTGTTCGAGCTGCTGGCACCGCAGCGGCACCAGGAGTGGTTCCTCGACGAGCGGGCCCTCTTCGCCGGAGTCAGCTGGGCCCAGGTCGAGCTCTTCGGCCTGCCCCTCTTCCACCTGTGGCTGGCGGCCTTCGCCTCCCTGGGCGTGCTGCTCTTCCTGCGCGACGCCGTTCCCTTCCTGCGCGAACAGCTGTTCGAGCGCGCGCTGCCCTTCGGCCAGGCGCCGATCGATCCTGCGCTACCAGCGGCGGTCGATTCTCTCTGCCATTCGCTGGGCGTCCGGCCGCCTGAGATCGTCCTCCTCGACGCCGAGCCTCCCTTCCTGATGTGCGCCGGGGCGGTCCGGGGGCGGCTGATCGTCTCGCGCGGTGCCCTGGCGGCGCTCGACGAGCGGGAGCTGGCGGCGGCGCTGGCCCACGAGCTGGGCCACCTGAAGGAGCGCGATCCCTTCCTGAGCTGGGCCCTGCTCGCCGCGCGAACCCTGCAGGCCTTCAACCCGGTGCTGCACGTCATGGTGCGGGCCATCGCCCGCGACGCAGAGAGGAGGGCGGACGAGGTCGCCGCCGGCGCGACTGGCGATCGGCTGGGGGTGGCCTCCGGGCTGCTGAAGCTCTATTGCGCCACGCACAGCTTCCAGCGCAGCCCGGACTTCGCCGGGGAGCCGTTCCTGGCGCGCGCCCGCGCGATGGCCATCGAGGAGCGCTGCCGGCGGCTGATCGATCGCCCGGAGCCGCGGCCGGTCCCCTTCGAGGCGCTGCGGCTGGTCCTCACCGGTCTGTCGCTGGCGGTCCTGCTCTTTTTCGTGGTCTGACCATGGACGCTCCGAGCCTGGCCAAGCCGACCTCCGTGCCGCCCTCAGGGGCGCCGGTGCGGGCCGGGCGCGAAGGCGGCGCCGGCGCGCTCGCCCGTGCGCTGGTCACGCTCGCGCTGGTGATGACGGCGGCCACTGCCTCGCTCGAGGGGCTGGGTGCGCTCCCGCGGCTGCTCACCGAGCCCGCGGAAGGCCGGCTCTATTCGAGCGTCGCCGACCTGGAGCGGCGGCTTCGCCAGCGGTTGCTGCTGCCGGCCTACTTCCCGCAGTCGCTCGCCTGGCCTCCAAAGGTGGTGCGCGCCACCGGGGGGCGCCCGGCAGTGGTCGTCCTCGAATTCCAGTCGCGCGAGTCGGCGGGGCCGGCTCTCTACCTGGCGCAGACGATCGGCGGAGCGGCCGAGATCCCGGAGCACATGCTTCCCCAGGCGACCAAGGTCGAGGAGGGGCCGCTCAAGGTCGGCAAGCTCGAGGGCCGGCTTACGCTGCTGCGCGGGGGAGACGGAGAGGTCTGGCACCAGCTGACCTGGGAGCAGAACGGCAGCCGACTGGCGCTGCGAGGCAGTGGCGGGCTCGGGCAACTGCTGCGCATGGCCGGCAGCGTGCGCAAGGAGGGCCCGTGAGCGAGGCCACGCCGCTGAGAGGTCGGATCCGCGTCCGCCTGCTGTCGCTGGTGGCCTTCGGCCTGCTGGCGCCGCTGGCCGCGATGGCCGCCCTGGGCTCCTGGTCGATCCGCGAGACCGAGCGCCGGGTGCTCTCGGAGCGGCAGGTGCTGGCCTCGAGCGTGGCCGAGCGGATCTCCTCGCTGCTTGCCGCGCAGGTCGATCGGCTCCAGGAGATCGCCGGCAGCTCGACGTTCGATCAGGCCTCCGAGGCCACGCGGGCCGAGCTGCGCTACGCCTTCGTGCGCCGCCACCTGGTCATCGACGAGACCTTCCTCGCCGACGCCCAGGGGCGGATCTCGTACATGGAGCCCAAGTCCCGGCCGCTGGCGGCGCCGCTCGCCCAGGTGGTCAAGGACGGCCGCCCGCTGATCAGCGACCTGATCCCGGACGCCGACGGCGGCCGGCGCCTCTACGTCCTCCTGCCAGCCAAGAACTGGTCCGGGGAAGTCCTGGGCCTGGTCGGCGGCGTCATCGACCCCCTCGGGCCGCACCTGCCGGCGCTGCTCAGGCGCTTCCAGCTCGCGGCCAGCGAGTCGATCGACCTGGTGGACGGCAAGGGGACCGTCATCGCCAGCACCGACGAAGGCCGCCTGTTCCTCGAGAGCGACCACGCCCAGTTCCTCGCCAGCTTGATCCGCGACCACCGCACCACCTCCGGCGCCTGCCACGGCTGCCATCAGCAGGAGGGCGCATCGGCGCCGCGCACTCCCGAGGTGATGGCCTTCGCCCCGCTGCCCGCCATCCCCTGGGGCGTCGTCGTCCGCCAGCCCGAGAGCGAGGCCTTCGCCTTCTCGACCGCGCTGTCGCACAACGGGTCTCTGGTCGCGCTGAGCCTGCTCGTCCTCGGGTTGCTGCTGGCCCGGGGCGCCGCGCGCAGCGTCACCCGGCCGCTGGCGACCCTGGCGGCCTCCGCCGAGCGGATCGCCAAGGGCGAGCTCGACTCGCCCATCCCGCCGGTCGGGAACGACGAGATCGGCTGGCTGGGGGCGTCCTTCGAGAGGATGCGGCTGGCGCTCAAGCGCTCCCTGGAGACGGTCGAGAAGAGCAACCGCGAGCTGGAGGCGCGGGTGCTCGAGCGCACTGCTGAGCTGGAGAAGGCCAACGCCGAGCTCAAGCGGCGCGAGGAGGGGAGGGCGCAGCTGCTGCACAAGGTGATCGGCGCCCAGGAGGACGAGCGCAAGCGCATCGCCCGCGAGCTGCACGACGAGACCACCCAGAGCCTGGCGGCGCTGACGATGAGGCTGGAGTCGGCGGTCTCGGGCGAGCCGCCGGGGAAGGCGCGCCAGAGCCTGGCGGAGGCCAAGGAGCTGGCGGTCCACACGCTCGACGAGGTCCACCGGCTCATCGTCGACCTGCGCCCCTCGGTGCTCGACGACCTGGGGCTGCGCTCGGCGGTGCGCTGGTATGCCGAGCGGGTGCTCAAGGGGCAGGGAGTGGTGGTGCGCTTCGAGGCGGAGGGAATGGACGAGCGGCTGCCGCCGCAGCTGGAGATCGCCATCTTCCGGGCGGTGCAGGAGACGCTCACCAACATCGCCAAGCATGCCCGGGCCGAGAGCGTGCTCATCCAGTGCGCACTCAGCGACGGGCTTCTGGCGATCGACATCGAGGACGACGGCCGCGGCTTCGAGGTGTCCTCGCTTGCCGCTCCTGGCAAGGACGGGCGAGGCTGGGGGCTGCTGGGGATTCGCGAGAGGGTCGAGCTGATGGGAGGCGAGGTGAGGATCGAGTCGGCGCCCGGGCAAGGATGCCTGGTGGCCATCCGCGTGCCGGTCCCGAAGGAGGCGCCCCATGGCTAAGATCCGCGTCCTCATCGCCGACGACCACGGCATCCTGCGCGAGGGACTCAAGGCGCTGCTGGCAGCCACCGCGGACATCGAGGTGGTGGCCGAGGTCGCCGACGGCCAAGCCGCGGTGGAGCAGGTGGCCAAGGTCGGTCCCGACGTGGTGCTGATGGACATCCACATGCCGGGCCTGGGAGGCCTCGAGGCCGCCCTGCAGATCAAGAAGGACCGGCCCAACACCAAGATCGTCGTGCTCACCCAATACGAGGATCGCGAGTACGTGCGGCGCTTCCTCAAGATCGGAGTGAGCGGCTACGTGCTGAAGAAGGCCGCCGGCTCGGCGCTGGCCGACGCCATCCGCGGCGCCCATGCCGGCGGGCTGGTGCTCGATCCGCAGGTGGCGCGCGAGGCAATGGAAGAGCTGGCCAGGCCGGCGCAGGCCGAGAAGTCCGACCTCTACGAATCGCTCACCGATCGCGAGAAGCAGGTCCTCAAGCTGGTGGCCGAGGGCAAGAGCAACAAGGAGGTCGCCGAGACGCTGGGAATCAGCGTCAAGACGGCGATGAGCCACCGCGAGCGGGTGATGGAGAAGCTCGACGCCCACAACCGCACCGACCTGGTGCGCATCGCCCTGAAGATGGGCGTGATCCGCGTCGATCCCTGAGCGGCAAACACGAAGGGCGGACCCTGAGAGGCCCGCCCGCCGCCGGCGAATCCGAGGAGCTGCCGCTCAGCTCTGCTCGTCCTTCTTCTCCTTCTCCGCCTCCAGGCGGCGGCGCTCCTCGATGTCCTGCTTGAGCTTCTCGAGCGAAGCCTCGCCCGACCGACCCTGTTCCTTCGTCTCGTCGGGCTTGCCGGCGAAGTTGGCCTCGCCCGGGCGCCACGCCGGGCTGACCGTGGCCGCCAGCTGCTGCATCGCTTGGCGCCCGACCTGGGCCAGCTTCTTGCCCAGCCCCCAGGTCACCATCGCGAAGCCCAGTGCCGGCAGGAAGAAGGCGAACAGCGCCCCCATCAGCGGGATGACCAGCAGCAACACCGGAAGTGGTAGCCGCAGGAAGGTCTCCTCGGAAGCGGCCCGCAGGGTCCCGACCTCGCCCTGCACCGCGACCAGCTCCCAGCTCGAGATGTTCCAGTAGTACCCGCCCAGAACCTTGGTGCCGCCGTGGTAGCGCGTCATGGCTCGTCTCCTGGCCGAGGTCGGCCGTCGAGGTCGCTCGTGAAGCGAGCGGTCAGCTCTTCTTCTCCGAGTGGCGCTTCTGCTCGAGCTCCTTCTGCAACTTCTCGAGCGAGGGATCGCGCGCCTTGTCGCCAGCCTGGTTCCTGTCCGGCTTGCTGGCGAAGTGCGCTTCGCCCGGGCGCCAGGTCGGGCTCACCGTGGCGGCGAGTTCTTCGACCGCCGCCTTGCCCACCACGCCCAGCTTCTTGCCCGCGCCCCAAACCGCCATCGCGATCCCCGCCGCCGGCAGGAAGAGGGCGTAGGCCGCGCCCAACACCGGCACCAGGACCAGCATCGCCGGCAGCGGCACGTGGAGGTACGTGTCCGCCTGATTCCCGGGCAGCCGGCCCACCTCGCCCTGGACGGCGGCGATGTCCCAGCCCTTCAGGTTCCAGTAGTAGCCGCCATGCACCGTGCTTCCGCCGCCGATCCGCTTCATGACTCGCGACCTCCTGTGTGGCTTCCGAGGCGAATGTACCGCCCGCGCTCCAGGGCCGAATCGGGAGCAACTCCCGGTTCGGCCCCTGCGAGTCCGCAGGCGTCAGGGGAGCGATTCCCGAGATCGGCGGGAAAAACTCCGGAGGAAGTCGGATCCAGCGGGCAGGAGCAAAGTGACCGGAAATCAGCAGCTTAGAGTTCCCGTCACTTCGGCGGCAGCGGGGGTGGGGGCACCGGTCCGGCCCAGCGACCTGACACCGGTGCCAGCGGCGCCCGACCGCGACTCTCCTCCGCCCGCCGCCGGTTGCGCGGCCCCCGGCGGTCTGATAGGCGAGTGTCCACTTTTTCCTGCTGTTTTCGGAGGCGGAACCCCCATGGCCAAGTACGAAGTCTTCATCCCCGCGGCGGCGCCCGGAGAGTTCAACGTCACTCTGAAAGTGGACGCCGACAACTGGATGGCGGGGCTCAAGGCCGGGCTCAAGAAGCTGCCCAACGAGAAGGGCACTCAGGTCGCCAACATCATGGTCGACATCATGGAGGACAACTCCATCCATGTGACCGACGCCAACACCGGGAGAGTGTTCCGCATCAAGGAGCTCGAGGAGGCGGCGGCCGCCGCGCCCGCTCCGCAGGCTCCGGCCCCGGCTCCGGCCGCCAAGACACTGCCCGAGATGCCGGCGTTCGCCCCGGCGCCCGATGCCAACCCCGAGACGGCGCAGACTGTGGTCGGGGCCCCGCCGCCGAAGCCCGCTGCTGCTCCAGTGGCCAAGGCTGCTCCGACCCCGGCCCCCAAGGTCGAGCCGAAGCCGGCGCCCAAGCCGATGCCGCCTCCGGCCAAGCCGGTGGCCAAGGTCGAGCCGAAGGCGGCGCCGGTTGCCGCCAAGCCGGCGCCCAAGGCCGAGCTCAAGCCGGCCCCCAAGGCCGCTCCGGCGGCGGAAGGCAGCGCCCGCAGCGTCGAGGTGGTGGATCGCCCTTCGCAGCCGGTCACCGGGCACATCGGCCGGTCGAAGACCTCGCTGCAGCTCGAGGACATCTTGGCCGACCTCTTCGAGCGCACCCAGGACGTGTACGGCAGAAAGCGCGAGGCCGGGCTGGCGTTCCTGCTCGACCTGGCGCTGGAGAAGATCCCTGCCGACGCCGGCTCGGTGTTCGTGGCGGACTTCGCCGACGACACGCTCAAGCTGTCCACCGCGCGCGGGCCCAAGGCCGCCGAATTGGAGAAGCTCAAGCTGCGCATCCCGACGGGCGTGGGCGTGGTCGGCTTCTGCAGCCAGGAGGCGGTGAGCCTGGCCATCAGCGACACCCAGAAGGACCCGCGCTTCTACCGCGAGGTGAGCAAGAAGATCGGCTACGAGACTCAGTCGATCCTGTGCGCTCCGATGGTCTCCGGAGGCCGCAGCTTCGGATGCCTGGAGATAATCAACCGCAAGGGCACCGCGCACTTCACCGACGCCGAGGTCGCCATCCTCAGCTACATCGCACACCAGGGCGCCGAGTACCTCGAGCGGCAGTAGCCCGAGCACTTCCGCCGGGCGCGCTGCCCAGCGCGCTCAGTCGTCGCGCTCCTCGGGAAGCTCGGGCAGCGCCTCGGGCTTCATGACCTCGCGCAGCACGGTGGTCGCGAACGAGCCCTTGGGCAGCGCGAAGCGCAGCTCCAGCGCCTCGCCTTTCTGCTCGACCTCGATCTTCATCGGCAGCCTCAGCGCCCGCCGGCTCCCTTCGCCGTCGGCCTTGAGCGGGGCGAAGGAGGCCAGGGTCAGTCCCTCCGCGGCCAGCACCCGGCTCTCGCGCTCCCAGGCCTGCGCCTGAGGCTGCATCATCCTGGACCCGAAGATCGGTCCGGTGGGCGAGATCTCGAAGCGCTCCAGCCGCCCCTGATCTGCGCCCGGATCAGAGCTGGTGAAGAGGCCGCCGGTGTCGAGCTTCTTCATCAGATCGCCGGGCAGCGCGGTCCCGAGGAGCCCTTCCTTCATCCTCTCGGCGAGCACCCGATTGAAGAGCAGCGCCTGGTAGGCGGAGATGGCGATGCGCCGCAGGAAGCGGTCGCGGCGCGCTCGAGCCACCTCCGGGGTCGAGGCCCCGGTCAGCAGCGCCCGCCCGGTGATCGCGTTGAGTCCCTGGCGCCCGAAGCGCTGCGGGCCGAAGGCGTTGGGCAATCCCTGCCGCTCCAGCGCCTCGGCGCAGGCTTTGGCCCGCTCCAGCGCCCCGGGGACCGTTTCCCGGATGCGGATGCAGAAGCGGTTGCCCTTGAGATGCCCGGTCTTGAGCTTGTTCTCATGGCGCGCCGCCGAGAGCACCCGCCAGCCCTCGCCAGAGAGCGCCTGGCCCCGCGCCGGATCGACTCTCGGCGCGCTGACGTACTGGCGGGTCACCGCGGCCTTGTCCTTGAGGCCGGCGAAGCCCAGCTCGCGCTCGGGCAGGCTGAGTTTGGCGGCCAGCTCGCGCACCACGTCGCGGGTGTTGCGCCCGCGCTTCTCGATCCACAGGAAGAGGTGCTCGCCGTTTCCGCTGGGCAGATAGGCGGGCAGCTCCTCGACCTCGAAGTCCTCGGGAGTGACCCGCACGACGCCGCCGGTCCCGGGCAGCGAGGTGGTCGAGAGCGGCGCTTCCAGTCCTTCGAGCAGCGCGCTCACGCTTCTCCCTCCAGCGCCGCCAGCAGCTGCTTTACCCGGTGGCCCAGCTCCTCGTTCTCCTGCTCCTCCAGCAGCTCGCCGGCTTGGAACAGCAGGAAGAACATCAGCTCGTTGAGCACGCTCTGCAGCACCTTGGCGCCCTCGGCGGGAGCGAGCCCGAGCGCCGCCACTCCCTTGGCCAGCTGCGCCTCGGGGAGGGTGCCATCGGGCGCGAAGCTCGCCCCGCGCAGCATCGGCACCTTGGCTGCCTGGCCGGCAGCGGCGGCGTTGGCCGCGCCGATGAACTCCGCCGCCGCGCCCTTCTGGCGCATCTCCATCAGGATCTCTTTGAAGATGTCGTTGAAGACCCGAGTGACCCGCTCCGGCGTCAGGTGTTCTGCGGGCCGGGCGGTCTGCGGCGCGTTGGCCCCCGGGGTCGGGCTGGGTGTGAGGAATCCGCCTTCGACCAGATGGTGCAGCACCTTGGTGGCGTCGAACTCGCTCAGGTGCGCCAGCTGCGCCAGATCGGCCACGGTCCGCTGCCCATCGCAGAGCGAGTACAGCGCCCGCTCCTGCTGGTCGAGGTCGGCTCCGGCGGCCTTCTTGCGCAGCATGTAAGTGCGCGGGGAGGGCAGCCGCTTGCGGAACTCCTTCATCTCGTCGATGCGCCGGATGGCGTCCATCAGCAGGCCCTGGGTGTTGAGGGTCATGCTGTTGCGATCGTCCACCGGCTGATCGACCAGCATGAAGGCCCCTTCGCTGGCCAGCAGGATGCTGTGGAAGATCTCGGTGACCTGGTGCTGCATGCACTTCCACAGGTCGTGGGACTTGAGGAAGCCGGCGTCCACCAGCGCCCGGCCGATGCGGGTGTTGGGAGGCGGGTGGGCCAGCACCTGCTCCAGCTGCGGGCGGGTGATGCAGCCCAACCGCACCGCGATCTCGCCCAGGCGATCGGTGGGATTGTCGCTGGCGGCGCCGCGCACCTCGCCGTCCTTGAAGACGATGGCCCGCTCGCCGCTAGTAGAGAGGACTCGCAGCAGGCCGCTCATTCGCCCCTGGTTGAGGAAGGCGACCAGGTCGGCCAGCGCCAGGCCCGACAGGTCGCCCGCCAGCACCACCCGCGGCGCCGCGCCCCCGCCGCGGCAGGGAGCGCGCACCGCGAATAGGATGTCGGGCGAGGTCGGGGCCAGGTAGAAGCGGCCGGCCTGGCCGGCGAGGCGGGACCGGGAGGCGGTGTCCTCGGGCGCCAGGTTCCCCTTGTCGTCGACGCGGATGAATTCGCTCATGGCCGGTGGGCAGCGTCTCGGTGGGAGCGGCTGGGGCTCCCTCGAAGAAGCGGCGGTCTTCGGGCTCAGTCGGCCCAGTGCCGCTCGCGCTCCTCCTTGTCGAACATGATGGCGCCCTCGAGCACGCGCAGGTAGGCGCGGGTCAGCGCCTTGGTGACCTCAGCGGCCTCCTTGCCGGCGCCCTTGGGAGGTTTGAGCTCCTTGTACGGGCCCTTCTTGCTGCCCTGGCCCTCGTAGCCGGAGGCCAGCTTCTGGGCCTTGGCCAGCTCCTTGTCCGGCAGCGCCCCTGCCGCGAGCCGGATGGCGCTGATCACGCCCTCGCGGTCGAAGGCCACCGTCGCCGGGACCGGCTTGCCACCGGGCCAGGCCAGCGTCACGAAGGCCAGGTAGCCCGCCTTCTCCTTGGGCTTGAGGGTGTCGAGCTGGCGCGGGGCCTGGGTGACGAAGAGCGGGACGTCGCCGGCCTTCTGGCCGCCGAAGACGATGGCCACCGGCACTCGCGCCTCCTCGTCCGAAAGCGATCCGAGCACCGGCTCGAGCCGCTTCTTTCCGTCGGCGTCGATGGCGAAGACCTTGGCGGTGTAGCGGGCCGCCGCCGGGAAGTAGTCGGCGATCTGCACCTGGCCGCGGCGCAAGAAGGCCACCACGTCCCACAGGTCGAGGGCGCCCAGGTCGTCGCCGAAGGCGGGCATGGAGAAGTGGTGGCCGGTGGCGGCGCCGCCCTTGGCGATGGCGTCGAACAGGTCCTGCTCGGTGCGCTGGATGGCGTAGGCCGGGTCGCGCAGGTTGCCGGGAGCTGGGCTCTTGAGCGAGGGGGCGAGGTAGCCGCCGCCGGTGCCGTCGGCGCCGTGGCAGCCGGCACAGTGGAGGCGGAACAGGGCCTCGCCGTGAGCGGCGTCGCCGACTTCGGCGGGGGCGCCGGCGACGGCCAGCGCCGGAGCGAGGCAGCAGAGGATGACGAGGGAAGCTCTGGTCATGGCGGGATCCAAAGGCGTCAGGGAAGGACTACGGGCGGCGGGAGGCGCTGGGGGCCTTGGGCTCGAAGGTCGGCCAGCTGCTCAGCTCGTCGGCGATGCGAAAGCGGAACTTGGTGTGGCAGCGCAGGCAGAGGTCCTGCTCCATCCTGGTCACCTGGGCCTTGGCTCCGGCGCGGTCGCCGGCTACCGCCGGCAGCTCGGCGGCCGACTTGGCCAGCTGCTGCGCCAGCGCGTCGAACTCCCGGCCGTCGATCGCCATCGACAGCGGCACCTGGCCCGGCAGCTTGCCAGCCAGCTCGGCGATGGCCTTGGCGTGGCCCTGCAGCTCGCCCAGGGTGAGGTTGGTTTCCAGCCCGCGCATCAGGGCCATCCAGTGCTCGCCGAGCGAGCGCATCAGCTCGGCCGGGCCTTCCTTGTGCTTGGCGTCGGCCACCCGCAGGGCGCTGCGGCCTTTGCCGGCCTTGATCGCCCCCTCTTCCTGCGAGGCCTCCATCGGCGTGGCCTCGCCGATTCCCAGCACGAACTCAGCGCCGATCGGGCGCTCGGCCACCTCGGCGTTGGGGCCGGGCCTCTGGGCGATCTCCACCTTGTAACGGCCGTGCTCGGGGACGCTGAAGCGCACCCCGTAGACGCCGGAGTCGGACATCGGGTGGAACAGGTAGCTGCTGGGAGTGGCCCCCTTGCCGTCGCGGGTGATGGTGGCCAGCACCGTGGCGCCCTCGACCGGAGCGCGATCGCCGATTGCCGGGTCCGGGATGGGCAGCAGCTTCTGCAGCTCCACCGTCAGCGTCACCGGCTGGGCGGGCAGCGGTCTGGCCGGGCGGACGTGGAGGACGATGACGTTCTTGTCGATCTTCTTGCGGTAGACCGACTCCTGCGGCTCGGCGGCGACCACCGCCCGGCCGGCGGCCTTCTCCGGCTGGCCCTGCTCGTCCTTGGGAACCAGGATCGCCGGTGCCGAGACCTTGCTCTCGCGCTCTTTGTCGGCGCCCAGCTTCTCCGGGGCCACCGCGTCGGAGGCAGGTGCGGTCGGAGCCGGAGCCGGAGCCGGAGCGGGGGCAGGGCTCTTGGGCTCCTCCTTCGACGGACCCGGCGCCGCCGGAGCGGACTCGGCCGGCTTGGTTTCGGTCGGCTTGGCGCCGCCGAGCACCCGGCGCTGGGCGGCGGCCAGGCCAGGCAGCAGCGACAGGGCCAGGGCGGCCACCAGCATCTTCACGAAGGAATCACGCGCTCTCACGAAGCACCTCGCAAGGCGCCGGATCTCAGGGGTGCGCAGCGCCGGCCTTGTAGACCAGCTCGTCCTGCACGCTGTGCGCGATGAGATCGGCGTCCATGGGCAGCGACAGGAGCCGCCCGTTGATGAAGAGACTGGGGGTTGCGTTGACGCCGGCGGCCACGCCCTCCTCGCGGCTCTGCTGGACCCGCTCGGCGTACTTCCCGGAGTGGATCGCCTGCTCCAGCGCGGCGTCGTCCAGGCCGAGGATGCGGGCGTACTTCTTGAAGTCTTCGATCTCCAGACTGGCCTGGCCGTCGAAGAGCAGGTCGTGCAGCTCCCAGAAGCGGCCCTGCTCGCGGGCGAACTCGGCGGCCTGGGCGGCGTCGAAGGCCCGCAGGTGGCGCTTGAGAGGGAAGTGCTTGAAGCACATCCGCAGGCCGGGGATGGCCTCGGGCAGGGACTCGACCACCAGGCGGGCGTTGCCGCAGGCCGGGCACTCGAAATCGGAGAACTCGACCACCGTCACCTTGGCGTCCCTGGGGCCCTTGCAGGCGCCTTCGCTCAGCTCGAACTGGGGCCGCGGGCCGAAGAACGAGGCCCGGTAGTTGGCCAGCTCCTGCTCGGCGTCGGGGATGGTGGCGCCCATCTTCACCAGCTTGGCGGACAGCGACAGCGTCCGCGGGCCCAGCTCGCAAGAGGTGTGGCTGCGCACGCAGGCGTCGAGGCTGTGGTCGCCGCCGCAGGGGCAGCGCGCCCGCAGGGCCACCGAGCGCACGGTGTCCTCGAGCTCGGCGTTGAGCCCCCGGACGCCTGCGTTCGACAGGTTCAGAGGCCCCACGGGCGGCTGGGCGACGGCTCGATCGGTCTGGCAGCCGGCGAGCAGCAGGCCAAAGACCACGAGCAGGGCGGCGAGGGGGCGGCGCATCGAGCGCGGATGGTAGTCGAACGAGCGGGGACGGTAAAGCCGAGCGAGAGACGTCCGGAGAGCGGAGGCAAGCGTTCTGGGCGGCAGGGAACTCGCTCGATTCATGTTTGGACTCGATCTAGTCTCGCACACTCAAGGAGCCACCCAGTGCCTGAGCGCAAGCGCATCCTCATCCTCCACACCGGCGGGACCCTGGGCATGCAGGGCAGCCGCCCGCAGCCGCTGCGCCCGGCCGACTTCGAGCAGATGCTGCGCCGCCACGCCCCCGAGCTGTGGCGGATCGCCGAGGTGTCGCTGGAGGTGTTCAGCAACATCGACAGCTCGGACATGCGGCCGGCGCTCTGGTGCTCGCTGGCCGAGCGGGTGGGCAAGGCGCTGGAGGAGTACGAGGGCGTCGTCATCACCCACGGCACCGACACCATGGCCTGGACCGCCAGCGCCCTGTCTTTCATGGTGCGCAACCCCCGCCGGCCGGTGGTCCTCACCGGCTCGCAGCGGCCGCTGGGCGAGGTGCGCACCGACGCCCGCCTCAACCTGATCGACGCGGTCACCGCCGCCTGCCAGGGCCCGAGCGAGGTGAGCGTCTGCTTCGACAGCCGGCTCTACCGCGGCAACCGCACGCGCAAGGGCAAGATCAACGACTACGACGCCTTCGAGAGCCCCAACTTCCCGCCTCTGGGAACCCTGGGCGTGGACATCGTCTGGGCGGCGGGGCGGCCAGCGGGGGGCGAGCAGCACCTGGCGGCGCGGCTCGAGCCCGAGGTCTTCCTGCTCAAGATCTTCCCCGGCTTCCCGCCCTCGGTCGGCCGCGGGCTGCTGTCCGGGCTCAAGGGGTTGGTGGTCGAGGGCTTCGGCGCCGGCAACTTCCCGGCCCACGGCGAAACCTCGCTGGTGCCGCTCTTCGACGAGGCGCGCGAGCGCGGAATCCCAGTGGTCATGGTCAGCCAGGCGCGCTGCAACGCGGTCGATCTGTCGCTCTACGAGGGCGGCGCGGCGGCGCTGGAGCGCGGGGTGATCGGCGGCGGCGACATGACGCCCGAGGCCGCGGTCACCAAGCTGATGCACGTGCTGGCCTACGAGGCCGACCCTGCCCGCGTGCGTGCGCGCATGCGCGAGGATCTGGCGGGCGAGCTGACCGTCGAGTGATTCCGCTGGCCGGCTGACTCACTTCGCCGCTGCTCTGACGAGCGCTCGGCGCGCCGAACTGGTGCCGCCTCGTCGATTCAGCCCCAGCAGAACATTTGTCCGCTGGCGGACGTTGTCGGGGCGGCGACCCTCACACCCCGGGCCGCCCGACCCCGCGGCGAGCGTGCGGGTCAGCTCCGGCGCTCCTGCCTTGCCCAAGGAACGGCTGCCATGAAGACCCATCTCTATCTGATCGGATCCCGCTTCGAAGCCCTGGTTGCCTCCCACCTGGAGCCGGAGGAATTCGGCATCTACATGGCGGTTGGCACCAAGAAGCTGGCCAGCGGGCGGGTGATCTTCTTCGAGATCGATCCTGCCCAGGCCGGCGACCACTTCCCCGTCTCCGACCTCGAGGCCCGGCTGACCCCGCGCCCCGACGGCAGTCCCAAGCGCAGCAAGTACATCTCCGTCTACCGGGCGATGGAGTTCGTGCCGCTGGCGGCCTACCGCAAGCTCTACCTGACCACCCCTGACGGCCGGGTGCTGGCCCTCGACCAGAGCCCCTACGACGCGGCCAAGGAGGAGCAGGGCCCGGCGATGTACCAGGAGCTGTGCCCGCTGATCCCGCTGGTGGTCTCGCGGCTGCCGCCGGCGCAGTTCTGCCGCTACATGACCGACCCCTCCAACCCGGTCGGCGCCCCGCGGCTGTTCTTCGCCGACCTGCGCATCGACCGCGACGACAAGGGCCGGCTGCGCGGCGACCTGCCGTACTCCGACCGGATGCACATCGAGGACTGCCTGCGCGAGCTGGCCGGGCAGGGCGGCAAGAGCACCAAGACCGTGTCGCGCACGCCGCGGACCCAGGGCTTCTTCCGGGTCATCCGCCGCGGCTTCTTCATCGGAGACCAGACTGGGATGCGCTTCTACCGCTTCCCCGCAGAGGAGGAATTGGAGATCAGCCACCACGCCTGGTGGCACTCGGCGGACCGCTGACGCACCTGACTCCCTGACGCGACAGCGCCTGACCGTTCGTCCGTAAAGGAGATTGCCCGCAATGCTTAAACGCAAAGCCAAGCCGCGCCGCAGGACGGCGCTGCTGGTAGGACTGCTTGCCCTCTTCGGCGGAGGGCTCTTCCTCCGCCCCGCCTTCGCACAGGAGGCGGCCGAGCACGTCTCGAGCTTCCGCTTCTTCGCGCCGTTCATCGACCCGCGCTTCAGCCATCTCGAGCTCGGGGCGCTGCTGCTGGTCCTCTTCGTCGCCGTGGCCGGCCTGATCTACGCCCTGCTGCTGGCGCGCCAGGTCCAGCGCGCCGATCAAGGAACCCCGCGGATGCGGGAAGTCGCCAGCGCGGTCCGCGAGGGCTCGAACAGCTACCTGGCGGCGCAGTTCCGCCGCATCGGCCCGCTGATCGCGATCATCACCGTGGTTCTGGGGGTCACCTACACCGGCGCCGAGAACGCCTTCCGCTGGGGGCGGGCGCTGGCCTTCCTGGTGGGCGCGCTGTTCAGCTGGTCGGTGGGCTTCGTCGGCATGCGGCTGGCGACCACCGGCAACCTGCGCGTCGCCGCCGCGGCCACCAAGAGCTACGGCGAGGCGATGCAGCTCGGCTACCGCACCGGCACCGTCACCGGGATGCTCACCGACGGCCTGGGGCTGCTGGGCGGCACGGCGATCTTCCTGATCTTCGGCGAGCAGGCCTACGAGGCGCTGCTGGGCTTCGGCTTCGGCGGCACCCTGCTGGCGCTGTTCATGCGCGTCGGCGGCGGCATCTACACCAAGGCCGCCGACGTCGGCGCCGACCTGGTCGGCAAGATCGAGCGCGACATCCCCGAGGACGACCCGCGCAACGCCGCCACCATCGCCGACAACGTGGGCGACAACGTCGGCGACTGCGCCGGCATGGCCGCCGACATCTTCGAGTCCTACGAGGTGACCATCGTCGCGGCGATGATTCTCGGCATGGCCAGCTTCGGCCACAAGGGCGTCATCTTCCCGCTCTTGGTCCGCGGCATCGGCGTGCTCGGCTCGATCATCAGCACCTACACCGTGCGCGCCGGCCCCAAGGACACCTCGGACAGCGCGCTGCACAGCGTCCACCGCGGCTTCTGGATCGGGTCGGTGATCAGCGTCCTCGGCTTCTTCGCCCTGGGCGCCTTCTACCTGCACTTCGACTCGGCCTACCTGGCGGCCAACCCGATGGCCCGCGCCGGCTTCCCCGGCTCCGACCCGGCGCTGCTGCCGACCTGGGCCAGCTTGGGCATCGCCGGCCTCGACCTGCGCCCGGCGCTGACCTGCCTGATCGGCGTCTTCCTGGCGGTGGCCCTGAACAAGGTCACCAGCTACTACACCCACACCGCCCACAAGCCGGTGAAGAGCCTGGCCAAGGCCTGCACCACCGGCCACGCCACCAACATCATCCAGGGCCTGGCGGTGGGCTACGAGAGCACGGTGGCGACGATCGTGATCATCGGCGGCGCGCTCCTGCTGTCGGTCCTCTGCTACGCCGGCAGCCCGCCGATGTTTGTGGCCTACGGCGTGGCCATGACCGGCATCGGGATGCTGACCCTGACCGGCAACACCATCTCCATGGACGTGTTCGGCCCGGTGGCCGACAACGCCAACGGCATCGGCGAGATGGGCTACGACGCCGAGGCGATGGAGAAGGCCTCGCCAGGCAGCTACAAGAAGGCGCGCCAGATCCTGTCCGACCTCGACGCGGTCGGGAACACCACCAAGGCCGAGACCAAGGGCATCGCCATCGGCTCGGCGGTGATCGCGGCGGTGTCGCTGTTCTCCAGCTTCATCGCGGTGATCGCGGTCGGCAGCGAGGACCGCATCGGCCAGATGAGCCTGACGCAGTACGCGACCGAGGCCGGCAAGCTGACGGTGGCAACTCCGATCGTCTTCGTCGGCTTCCTGATCGGCGGAGCGGTGCCGTTCCTCTTCTCCAGCATGTTGATCCGCGCGGTGGGCCGGGCGGCGTTCTTCATCGTCCGCGAGTGCCGGGCTCAGTTCCGCGACCTGGAGATCTGGCGCGGGACCAAGCGCCCCGACTACGGCCGGGTGGTCGACATCTGCACCGGCACCGCGCAGAAGGAGCTGATCGGCCCGGGCTTCCTGGCCATCGGCACCCCGATCCTGGTCGGCTTCGTCCTCGGGCCCTACGCCCTGGGCGGATTCCTGGCCGGGATGATCCTCACCGGGCAACTCCTGGCGGTCTTCATGTCCAACGCCGGCGGCGCCTGGGACAACGCCAAGAAGATGATCGAGGACGGCGTCTACGGCGGGAAGGGGAGCGAGGCCCACAAGGCGGCGGTCACCGGCGACACGGTCGGCGACCCGCTCAAGGACACCGCCGGCCCGGCCATCAACCCGCTGATCAAGGTGATGAACATGGTCAGCCTGCTGGCGCTCGGCGGCGTGCTCAGCTTCAACATGGTCGAGCCGAGGGCGTCGCTGGCGCCGAACCTGGCCCGCCTGCTGGGCATCGCCTTCGCGGTGGTGTGCGGGCTGGCGGTCGGCTGGGCGGTCTGGAAGAGCAAGCAGGAGTCGCTGGGCATCGACGAGACCGGGCAGCTCGAGGCCTCGGCCAAGGGCGTTGCGGAGACCGGGCAGCTCGAGGCCTTGGCCAAGGGCGTTGAGGAGACCAGGCAGCTGCAGGTCTCGGCCAAGCCGCAGTAGCCCACGCCGTAGGTTGAATCACAGGGGCGAAGCCGAGGGATCGCAAGGTCTCTCGGCTTCGCCTCTTCTTGTCCTTGGAGTGCGCGAGGCGCCGCGGAGCGGGCGCTACATCTTCTCGTCGATGGCGCGGTTGCTCATCTCGTCGGCGAGCTTGTTCTTCTCGCGAGGCACGTGCTGCAGGCGCACGAGCTGGAAGCGGCGGAGCAGCAGCTTGACCTGGTCGTAGAGCGGCTTGAGCCCGGGGCTCTTGACCTTGTAGACGCCCTCCAGCTGGCGGATGAGCAGCTCGGAGTCGGCGAAGACGTCGATCTCGTCGGCGCCCAGCCGCAGAGCGGTCTCGAGGCCGAGGATCAGCGCGGTGTACTCGGCCACGTTGTTGGTCTGGGTGCCCAGGAACTTGCCGAGCTTGGCGACCAGGGTGCCGTCCTGCTTCATCAGCACCGCGCCCGCGCCCGCCGGTCCGGGGTTCCCGCGGGCGGCGCCGTCGGAGTAGAGCTTGAGCCGCTTGGCGCCCTCGCCAGCAGCCGTCTCAGCGGCCGGCTCAGGTACCGGGCGATGCGGGGAGGGAACGGCGGCAGCGGGAGCTGGCGGCGAAACCTTCTGCTCGCGCAGCGGCGCCAGCGGTTTCTCGTCCGGCTGCTCCTCGACGCCCTGCTCCTCGGCCAGCAGCAGCACCGCCGCGTCGCGCAGCACCGCGCGCAGCTGCTCGCGGGTGACGCCGGGGAAGCGCTCGAGGGTCTTCTCCAGACCCTCGCGGGCGGCGATGAAGTTCAGGATCTCAGCGCGGGACGGCAGCGCCATGGGAGAGGCCGATCGCGCCGGGAGCTCGGGGCGCTACTCGCCGAGGTTGATGACTTCCGAGGCGTAGATCAGCCGCAGGCAGTTGGGGCAGGCCTCGATGGTGGCGCCGGCGCGCAGGATGTTCTGCAGCTGCGGAGGCAGGCGCATGTTGCAGCCCTTGCAGATGCCGTTGACCACCGGGGCCATGCCGCTGCCGCGCTTCTTGCGCACCGACTCGTACTTGGCGGCCAGCCCGGAGTCGACCCCCTTGGCGGCCTCGTCGCGCTTCTCCGACAGCCCCTTCACCTGGCCGTCGAGGGTCGAAATCTGAGTGGTGAGCGTGGTGCGCTCGGCGGCGCTGGCGTCCTCGCGGCGGCGAAGGTCGCCCTCCTTGACGCTGAGCGCCTTGCGGATCTCTTCGGTGGCGGCGACCAGCAGCTTGAGCTCGTCCTCCAGGTTGAGGACGGCCTTCTTGGCGATGTCGATCTCGCGGGCCAGGGCGGCGTACTCGCGGGTGGTGCGCTGCTCGGCGAGCCGCGCCTCCCACTTCTTGATCTTCTCCTTCTCGGAGGAGATCTCCTGCTCCTTGTCGCGCCGCTGCTTCTCGTTGTCCGCCAGGCGGTTGCGCTCCAGATCGGCAGCCCCTCGAGCGGTGGCCAGCTCGGCATCGAGCTGGGCCAGCCGTTTCGGATGGGCCTCACCTGTGCGCCGCAGCTCGAGGATCTCGAGGTCGATCTTCTGCAGCGCGTGAAGCCCCTTCAGCAGCTCCTTGACGGACACGGATAAGCCTCCAAAAGAACGAACCCCCGATTCGCGCGGGGATATACCACACGCTCGCCGCGACGCAACCGCAGTGTGAAGCGCTGGGCAGTTCGCATGGAGCGCTTGCAGGCGCCTATCTCTCAGGCGCTGGGTGGTCCAAGTGAAACGGTTCTGCGTGATGCAACCGCACAGCCGCACCCGGTCATCCGCCTTGGAGGGATGTCGCCCTTTCTCCCGAGCGCTCGGTCGCTCGGCCAATCGTTGGGAGCGGTCGGGAATCGGCGCATGGCGGCGGAGCGCGGCATATCGGTGCGTGGCTTGGCGCAAGCGGAGCGGCAAAGGCTTGATGCCCGGCCCGCGCCATGCCAAAACGGCCCACGCTCGACCGGGCCCTTAGCTCAGCGGTAGAGCCGGCGGCTCATAACCGCTTCGTCGCAGGTTCGAATCCTGCAGGGCCCATGCGCCGCGGTCCCGCGATTCTCCTGGGCCAGCGGCGGCTGAAAAGAGAAGGGCCCGCGCGACGCGTCGCGCGGGCCCTTCGTATTCAGAGGCTCGGCTGTCGGCCTACGACTCGACGAAGCTCTTGAGCCGCTTGCTGCGCGAGGGGTGGCGCAGCTTGCGCAGGGCCTTGGCCTCGATCTGCCGGATGCGCTCGCGGGTGACCTCGAAGTCCTGGCCCACCTCTTCCAGCGTATGGTCGGACTTCTCGCCGATGCCGAAGCGCATCCGCAGCACCTTCTCCTCTCGCGGAGTGAGGGTGGCCAGCACCTTCCGGGTCTGCTCGGCCAGGTTCATGTTGATGACCGCGTCCGAGGGGCTGACGATGGCCTTGTCCTCGATGAAGTCGCCCAGGTGGCTGTCCTCTTCCTCGCCGATCGGGGTCTCCAGCGAGATGGGCTCCTTGGCGATCTTGAGGACCTTGCGGACCTTGTCGAGCGGCAGCTCCATCTTCTCGGCGATCTCTTCGGGGGTCGGCTCGCGGCCAATCTCCTGCACCAGGTAGCGGCTGGTGCGGATCAGCTTGTTGATGGTCTCGATCATGTGCACCGGGATGCGGATGGTGCGCGCCTGGTCGGCGATGGCCCGGGTGATGGCCTGGCGGATCCACCAGGTGGCGTAGGTCGAGAACTTGTAGCCGCGCTTGTACTCGAACTTGTCCACCGCCTTCATCAGGCCGATGTTGCCCTCCTGGATCAGGTCGAGGAACTGCAGGCCGCGGTTGGTGTACTTCTTGGCGATCGAGACCACCAGCCGCAGGTTGGCCTCCACCAGCTCGGCCTTGGCGCGCTCGGCCCGCTTCTCGCCGGTGAAGATGGCCTCGTAGCTGCGCCGCAGGTCGCTGATCCGCAGCCGCGCCTCCTCCTGGACCCGGAAGATGGTCCGCGCCGCCGCCCGCACCTCGCGCTCCACCTCCGCCAGCTGCTCGGGGGTCACGTTGAGCTTGCGGCAGACCTTCTTCTCGTTGCCCGGGTTGAGGTGCGCCTCCTTGAGCAGCCGCTTGAGCTCGAAGGTCGGCGTCGCCAGCCGCTTCTCCCACACCCGCAGCTCGTCCTCGGCCTTGTCTACCCGCTGGATCAGGTCCTTGAGCACCGCCACGATGCGGTCGATCTGCTTCTTGTTGAGCTTGAGCTCCTCCAGGTGCTCCATCATCTGGGACTTGTAGTCCTTGATCTCCTGGCGGATGTCCCGGCGCTTGACCTCGGTCAGCTTCTTGCGCTCCAGGGTCTCGTCGAGCCGCTCGCACTCCTTCTCCAGCTTCCGGATCTTCTCGATGACCCGGATGATCTGCTCGGCCTTCTCCACCTCGTTGAACTTGCCCTGCGAGGGAGCCGGAGCCGCGGCCCCGGGGACGGCAGCGCCGCCCTCGCCGCCGGCCTCCTCGCCGCCCTCGCCGCCGGAGGCCTCCTCGGGCGCGTCCTTGATGATGTCGCGGACCCGGAGCTTGCCCTTCTTCAGCCGCTCGCCCAGCTCGAGGATCTCGCGGATGGCCACCGGCGAGCTCAGCACCGCCTGCAGCACTTCCTTCTCGCCTTCCTCGATGCGCTTGGCGATCTCGACTTCGCCCTCGCGGGTCAGCAGCGAGACCGAGCCCATCTTGCGCAGGTACATGCGGACCGGGTCGTTCGACTTGCCGTACCCGGCCTCGTAGTCCTCGTCTTCCTTGTCCTCTTCCTCGGGCTTGTGCTCCTCGACCACCGTCGGCTTGGGCTCGGGGAGCTTCATCGACTTGTTGGCGGTGTCGACGATCTCGATGTCGTGCTCGCCGAACATGCTCATCACGTCGTCGATCTGGTCGGACGAAACGATGTCCTGGGGCAGGGCGTCGTTGATCTCGTCGTAGGTGAGGAAGCCCTTCTCGCGGCCGGCGTCCATCAACGCCTTGACTTCCTTGCGGTCGGTGACCGCGCCGCCGCCCTCCTCGCCGTCGCCCTCCTCGCCGCCCCCCTCGTCGCCGTCGGCCAGCGCGTCGAGCGAGTCCTCGCCCTCCTCGCCCTCGAGCCCGTCGGCCTCGAGGTCGGCGGGCAGGCCGGTGGCCTCCTCGTCGCCGACCTCCTTGTCGGCGCCGGCCTTGCCCGGCTTGGCGGAGCGGGCCTTCTCCTTGTCCTTGGCGGCGGCCTTGGCGTCCTTGCGGACCGCGGGGGCGGCGGAGACCGCCTCCTTCTTGGCGGCCGGCTTCTTGGCTTCGGCAGCGGGCTTCTTGGCCGGGGCGGCCTTGGCGTCCTTCTTCAAAGCGGAGGTCTCCTTGGTGCTGAGCTTCTTGTCGGAATCGGTCGGCTTCTTCGCCTTCTCGGCCGAGGCCTTGGCGGGGTGGCGCTTGGTGTCCATCGACTGCTCCTTGCCGCGGGTCAGGCCCAGCCTGCCGGCGAGCCGATCCTTGAAATACGAAAGGGGATTCTTCACTGCGCCCTCCCTCGGGCCGCCGCAGCGACCCCCTCGGCGTCGGCCGCCACCCGCGAGCGGTCCTCGAACCGCTTGCGCTGGGTCATCAGCTGGCCGAATTCTGCTTGCAGGCGGGAGAGCTCGTCCTCGGGAGCGCCGCTGCGCTCGGCCTCGATGAGCTCCGCCTTCTTCTCTGCCACCTGCTCCATCACCTGGGACAGCCGCATGCCGGCGCACGAGTCGCGCAGCGCCTTGCGGCGCTTGTCGGGCTCGGCCATGGTCTGGGCGATCTCGGAGAGGCGCCGCTCCAGCCCCTGGCGCAGGGCGGGGGCCAGCGAATTGAGCGCCTCCAGCGGCCGCTCGGCGATCAAGAGCAGCCGCACCTCCAGCGAGCGGATCTGGTCGGCGAAGCGAGCCTCGGGCTCGTCGCGCAGCGGCGGGTCGGCGATCAGCAGCGCCGCCAGCAGCTCCTCGTGAGGGCTGAGCGAGGCCGAGACCGGCTTGGCCTGGGGCGCCGGCTTGGGGCGCGGCGCCGCCTTCACCTCGCGGTTGAGGTGGGCCTTGATGTCGCTCTCCGGGACGCCGAGGTGGTCGGCGAGCTCGGTGAGGAACATGCTCTTGGCCACCCCGGCCGGCATCTGCTCCAGCACCGGCGTGAGGCGGGCGAGGGCGGCGAGCTTCTCCTCCAGCGAGGAGGTCCGCGGGGAGGGCAGGCACTGGTGCAAGAGGTGCCGGCTCAGGACCGGGGCCTTCTCCACCAGCGAGTCGAGAGCGGCTTTGCCCTCGCGCAGGGCGAAGGTGTCGGGGTCGTCGCCCTGCGGCAGGCAGGCCACCCGGGCCTTGGCGCCGGAGGCCAGGATCGGACCGGCCAGCCGCTCGACCGCCTTGAGGCCGGCGGCGTCGCCGTCGAGCAGCAGCACCAGGTCCTGGGCGTCGGCGCGCGACAGCGCCTGCAGGTGGCCGGCGGTGAGGGCGGTGGAGCAGAGCGCCACCGCGTTCTTGACCCCGGCGCCGTGCAGCCCGATCACGTCGAAGTAGCCCTCGACCAGGACGGCGGTGCGCGAGCGGCGGATCTCGTCCTTGGCCAGGTCGAGGCCGTAGAGGACCTCGCTCTTGCGGTACAGCGGCGAGTCCTTGGAGTTGAGGTACTTGGGCCCCGAGTTGCCGTCGGGGCGCGGGTTCTCCTCGATCAGGCGGGCGCCGAAGGCGACGGTTCGTCCTTCCGGTGAGCGGATAGGGATCATCAGGCGCCCGCGAAAAACATCGTAAAACCCGTCCGACTTGGTCCGCGGGGCGCACAGTCCGGCTCGCGCCCCCCACTCGAGGATGCCCTCCCTAACAAAGCGGTTGACAACTTCGTTCCAGGCATTGACGGCATAGCCCAGGCCAAAATGGCGGGCGAGCTCTTCCGAGACGGACCGCTTGGCCAGGTGCTCGCGGCCCGGGGCAGCGCGCGGGTCCTTCCACAGTTGGTCTTCGAAGAGGCGGCGGGCCTGCTCGTTGGCCTCCAGCAACTGGGCGCGCTCGCGGGAGGCGGGATCTTCGCGCTCCTCGAGGGTGACGCCCGCCTCCTTCGCCAGCTCGCGCACCACCTCGACGAACGGGCGGCCGCTGATGCGCATCTGGAAGGCGATGGCGTCGCCGCCGGCGTCGCAGCCGAAGCACTTGAAGATCCGCCGCTCGGGGGTGACGTGGAAGCTGGGCGTCTTCTCGCCGTGGAAGGGGCACAGGCCCTTGTAGGCTCGGCCGCTCTTCTTGAGCTCGACGTGCCGGGAGACCAGCGCCACCAGGTCGGTGCGCTCGAGGATCTCGTGGATCTTTTCCGGCGGAATCTGCATCGGTGGCCGAGGTCGGGGCGCTGCCTTACGGGGTGGAGAGCTTCTTCTTGACCGCTTCGCTGATGGCCTTGCCGTCGGCGCGCCCCTGGGCCTTGGCCTGGGCGAGCTTCATGACCTGGCCCATCTGCTTGATCGAGGTGGCGCCCGCCTCGGCGACGGCCTGATCGACCAGCGCTAGAAGCTCCTGCTCGGTCAGCCGCTGGGGCAGATAGTTTGAGAGGAAAGCGGCCTCCTTCTCCTCAGTCTCGGCCAGCTCGGGCCGGCCGCCCTGGCGGAAGAGGTCGGCGGCCTCCTTGCGCTGCTTGATCTGCTTCTCGACCAGCTTGAGCACCTCGAGCTCGTCGGCTTCCTTGCCGAGCTCGATGTCGCGGTTGGTCACCGCCGCCTTGAGCATCCGCACCGAGGAGAGGGCGGTCTGGTCCCGGGCCTTCATCGCCCGCTTCAGGTCGTCGTCGATGCGCTGTCTCAGGCTCATGCGCCTTCTTCGATTCCCCGGCTCCGGCTCTCGAGAGGTGGAGAGCGGGAAACGGACATGGCCCGAGAGCTCGCAAGCGGGCTCCCGGGCCGTGGGCTGCTTGATGCCGGCTCGCCGCCGGCGCCGCCCGTCGACAGGAGGCGCCGGCAGAGAGGCAGTTAGACGTACGACTTGCGCATCTTCTTGAGAGCGCGCTTCTTGGCCGCGAGGGCCTTCTTCTTCCGCTTGACGGAGGGCTTCTCGTAGTGCTCGCGCTTGCGGATCTCCGAGAGGATTCCCGCCTTCTCGCACTGCTTCTTGAAGCGCTTCATCGCGTTTTCGAAGGATTCGCCTTCCTTGACGCGTACACCGGGCATTGGGTCACCTCCCTTCGCCGGCAGGGGCGCCCAGGGGGCGCCACCGGAACAAACTCGTGTCCAAAATCATGGGGCCCGGGCAAACGATCGCCCGCCAAGGGTCTTTCCGGCGGGCGCACCAGGGCCTGTAAGTACGGTAAACGCCTTAACTTACAAAGAACCTTGCTTCGGTCAAGCGAAAATTCCGCCGCTTCTGGCGCGGGCCTGAGGCCAAGGGCCAGCTTGGGTAACCGGGCGGCAAACGGCGCGCAGGCATAACCCATCCGGAGGGCGGGCGCCAGGGCCATGCGCGGTCGAGGCCCGGATATCCCCCCGAAGGCAAGCGGACGGATCGGCGCACGCTCGATCGGTGTATCCTCGCACCTCCCATACGGGTGGGGCGGCGCCGCGAGGAATCTCGGCGACCAGCTCGATCGCCAGCGAGGAGCAGGCCGCCCCGGGGCGGCGCCAAGGGGGACATCGGGTGAAGGCGCGGGGCTCCAGCGCGAAGTGGGCGGTCCTGGTCGCCGCCCTTGCCGGCGCGGCCAGTGCCGAACCCGCCGCCGGGGGCGAGGCCGTCGAGCGCCTCGATTTGGCGGGCCTGCCGATCCTCAGCTACGACAGCGACACCGGGCTCGGGCTGGGAGCGGACCTGGCCCTGTTTTGGCGCCACCCGGCCAGCGCCCGGTACCGGCTGGCGCTCCGCGCCCAGGCCTTCTTCACCACCGGCGGCGTGCAGAACCACTACCTGCAGCTCGACGCGCCGCGAGTGGCGGGGACGCCGTTCCGCCTGTCCCTCGAGCTCGGGTTCTTCCGCGACCTCTTCCGCCCGTTCTACGGCTTCGGCAACGGCCTGGCGGTGCTGCCGGAGGGCGATCCGGCGTGGCGAGACGGGTACTACGCCTACGAGCTGACGAGCCCCCGGGCGAGCTTCGCCGTCCGCTACGGGCTTGGCGGGCGCTGGCATCTCGAGGCGGGATATGGCTACCAGCGCCTGCTGATGAAGGCCGGGGGCGAGAGCCTGCTGGCGCTCCAGCGGCCGACGGGATGGGACGGCGGCGGCGTCGGCCAGCTCGAGCTGGCCCTGCTGTTCGACGGCCGGGACGTCGAGGCTTCGCCCACCGGCGGGCTGTTCGCCAAGGCGGGCTTTCGCGCGGCGCACGCCGTCCTGGGCGCCAGCTCGGCGTTCGCCGGCGGCTACGCCATCCTGGCCGGCTATCATTCGCCCTTCGGCCTGGGGCCCGCCCTCGTCCTGGCGGGGCGCCTGACCGCCGATCTCGACGAGGGCGCGGTGCCCCTGCCGATGCTCTCGAACATGGCCGGCGGGCCCAACCTCTTCGAGGGATTGGGAGGGCAGGCTTCGGTGCGGGGCCTGCCGCGCTACCGCTACCTGGGCAAGGCGAAGCTGCTGGCCAACGCCGAGCTGCGGTCGCGGGTGCTGCGGCTGCGCCCCTTCGACCGCGCCGCCGACCTGTGGCTGGTCGCCTTCTCCGATGCGGGGAGGGTCTGGGCCCAGCTCGCCGAGGACGGCCCGCTCTGGCGCTTCCACCTGGCCTGGGGCGGCGGCCTGCGGCTGGCCTTCGTCGAGGACTTCGTCCTGCGAATCGACCTGGGGCGCTCCGAGGGAAGCACCGGGTTCTACGTCGAGCTCAACCAGCTCTTCTGAGGAGCCGCAGGCCTAGCGGAAGCGGTGCAGGATGTGCTGGAGCAGCTGGCGCGATACGTCGAGCAGGCGCGCGGCGCCGCGGCAGCTGTGACCGGACCGGGCCAGCGCCTCTTCGACCATCGTCTCGCGCACCTGGCCTTCGACCTCGTGCAGCGGCCGATGCCCCACCGCCTGGCGAATCGAAGCCGTCATGTCGGGCGCGGTTTCCAGCGCCTCCTTGAGCGCCGCCTCGAAGCTCGGCAGGGAGACCGGCTTGGGGAGATAGACCCGCACTCCCATCCGCGCGAGCTCGAAGGCCTGCGCCGGCTCGGCTTCCGCGGACACCGCCACCACCGCCGGCGCAGGGCGGCGCTCGAGGTGTCGGAGCACGTCGATTCCGGTCCCGTCGGGGAGCGCCACGTCGAGCACAATCAGGTCGGGCTGCCAGCCTTCGCAGGCCGCCCGCGCCTCCCCGACCGAGGCCGCGGCGCGCACCTGCGGAAAATGGCTGCGAAGCAGCTCGGCGAAGGTGCGCGAGAGGGCGCGGTTGTCCTCGACCACCAGCGCGCGCTCGACCGTTCGCACCATGGCTCGCAGTATCGCACGAGACCGCGCCGCGGCTTTCGGCCGCCGTCAAGCCGCGGGAAGATCGACGACCACCCGGGCGCCGCCCTCCGAGCCGTTTGCCCAGCTCAGCTGCCCGCCGCTCGCCTCCACCAGCCGCGCCGCGAGCGACAGCCCGAGGCCGGAGCCCTCCTTCTTGGACGTTCTGCCGCGCACCAGCGACTCGTCCAGCATCTGGGCCGGGAACCCCGGGCCGTCGTCGCGGACCTCGATCCGGACGCGGTTCGCCGCCTGCCGGCAGGCGCGCACCCCGATCTGCCCGGCCCGGCGCTCGCCGTCGCCCTCGCAGGCGTTGACCAGCAGCCCGAACAGCACCCGCTGCAGGCTCGCGGCTCCGCCGGCGACGCCGACCATCAGGTCGTCCGCCACCTGGGCCTGCAGCGCCGACCCGGGGAAGCGCGGCCTCAGCCCCGCCATCACCTCCTCCACCACCGGCTGCACCGCGACCGGCGACACCTTCTCCAGCCCCATCGACTCGCCGAAGGCGCGCGCCTTGATGTCGTCGACCACGGCGTGGACCTTCGCGAGATCGTCCCGCAATCGCTCCACCGCCTCGACGGCCGGCGCCGACCGGGAGCCGGCCTCCTCCATGGCCCGCTGGACGAGATCGGCGTTGAGCCTGGCCGAGGCCAGCCAGGCGCGCAGGTCGTGGTGCTCGTGCAGCAGCGAGGCGAGGCTCTTGCCGGCGAAGGCCAGCTGCACCGCGGCGCGCGCGGCGCGCTCGGCCATGGTCCGGGTGCGCAGCGCGTAGACGAACGCCATGGTCGCCGAGATCACCAGGAAGATCGCGTGGAAGGCGTAGTGGTGCATGTCCGAGGTCGACCGAGGGATCGGGTTGCGCTGGTCGAGCAGCGCCAGGGCCAGGAACGCCGAGCCGAAGAGAACGCCCCCCAGCACCGAGGCGCTGGGCGCCTGCCTGAGGCCGGCTCCCAGGGCCAGCAGGACCAGCAGCCCGATGTCGGGCATGTTGATGATTCCCAGGTATCCCGGCCAGGGCCAGAGCACGTTGGTCAGCAGGCCGGCGAAGGCCACCACCGCATCGACGGTCACCGAGGCGTGGACCAGCCGCAAGGGGGAGCGAGGGCGGCGCAGGGTGACCAGCGCATAGGCTGAAAAGGCGATGCCCAGGGCGAGGGCCGGAAAGGTCACCGCCGCCGCGCGCTGCTCGTTCACCGGCCAGCCGGCCTGCGACCAGAGAAGGGCCGAGCGCGCACCCGACAGAGAGCACAGCCCGATGCGCAGGACCGAAGCGATCTGCTCGCCGCGCGACATCGACGCTTCGAGCAGCGGCTTGACGGCAGCGTCGACCGAGTACCTGCCAGGAATCGCCGAAGGCGTGCCGGACACCTGATCTCCCCCGGGACCTGGCCTGCCGCGGCCCCTGGCGGAGAAATGCCGAGCCCGCGACGCCTGCCCCGGTCGGCCAAGCCGGCCGGGGTTGCCCCACGGCGGGACAATACACCACCTCTCCCCGGGCGATCTGGAGCCGGCCTGCTCGTCGGAACACAGGGCGCCGCGCCTCTGCCGCCTCGCATCGGCGGCCGATCAGGCGCGGCGCCCCGGGCGCTGGTCCACCCCCGGAACCGCTAGGGCTTGCAGGCCGAAATCCAGCAGGTGCTGCTCGAGCACATGCAGCCGGTGAAGCAGGGAGCCGCTCCCGGCAGGTCCGGGGCGCACTGGCCGGCGGGGCACCAATAGTTGGTCTTCACCTCGAGGGCGCCGCAGGGAACCGTGCAGCCGGTGTAGCAGCCGCCGTTGCCGTTGCAGTTGTAGCAGCCGCAGCCGCCCTTGGGATCGGCCCCCGGGAACACGTTGATGCACAGACCCGAGCCCGCCAGGCACTGGCGGCAGGGCCCGTCACAGGAAGTGCCGCAGCAGACACCGTCGACGCAGAAGCCCGAGCCGCACTCGCAGTTGGCGGCGCAGGGCAGGCCGTTGGGCTTCTTGCTGGTGCACGTCGAGCCCGAGCAGTACAGGCCGGTCTTGCAGTTCGACCCGCATCCCGTGCAGGTGGTGGCGCAGGCTCCGGCCGAGCCGCAGGTGAAGCCTCCGCAGCCGTTCTCCGGATCGGTTCCCGCCGGCCGGTTGGAGCAGGTGCCCGCCTTGCCCGCGAGATTGCAGGCCACGCAGGCCCCCGAGCACGAGGTGTTGCAGCACACCCCGTCCACGCAGTTGCCGGAGGTGCACTCGCAGGAGGAAGCGCAGCCGGTGCCGTTGGCCTTCTTGGTGGTGCACTCGGTGCCGGTGCAGAAGTTGCCCGTCTTGCAGCCGGCGGCGCAGGCGGGGGCGCAGCCGGTGGCGCAGGCGCGGGCGCCGTCGCAGCTGTAGGCGCCGCACTCGTTCTCGGGGTCCGTCCCCGCGGCGTGGGCGGTGCAGGTCCCGACCGCTCCCGCCTTGTTGCAGGCCTCGCAGCTGCCGGTGCACAGGCCGTCGCAGCACACGCCGTCGGCGCAGAAGCCGGTGGAGCACTCGTCCGCCGAGGTGCAGGCGGCGCCCTTGGCCTTCGTCGCGACGCAGGCGGTGCCGTTGCAGTACTGGCCGGTGGTGCAGCCGTTGACGTCGGGCGGGCACCGCTTGGCAACCTGGATGATTCTGCTGCCGGTGCAGGTCTCGGCGACCTGATCGCAGGCGCCCGCGGCCTTGCGGCAGACGGTGCCGGCGGGGAGGGCCGCGTCCAGCTCGCACCTCCCATTGAAGCAGTACTCAGGGGCATCGCACAGGTCGGTGGCGTGGCGGCAGACCACGCTGTTGTTCGCGACGAAGCCATTGGCCGGGCAGGCGGCGCCGCTGCCGGTGCATTTCTCCGCCGCGTCGCAGACGCCGGCGGCCGGCCGGCACACCTTGGAGGCCGGCTCGAAGCCGTCGGGCGGGCAGTCCGGCGAGGTGCCGTCGCAGGACTCGGCGATGTCGCAGATCCCGGCGCTCGGCCGGCAGACCGTCCCCGCCGCGACCACGACGTCATCGGGGCAGGCCGGCCCGAGGCCGTCGCACTTCTCCTCGACGTCGCAGGCGCCGGCGGCGATTCGGCAGACGGTGTTGGCCGGGGCGTAGCCGTCGCCCGGGCAGGTGGCCGAGTTCCCGGGGCACATCTCGGCGAGGTCGCAGCCGCCGGCGGAGGCCCGGCAGGGCTTGGACGACGGCTCGAACGCGTCGGGGGGGCACTTGGCCTCGGCTCCGGTGCACTTCTCCTCGACGTCGCACTCGCTCACCGCCGGCCGGCACACCTGCCCAGCGGGAGCGAAGGAATCGGCCGGGCACACGCCGGCGGTGCATTTCTCGGGGAGGTCGCAGGGCTCGGTCGAGGCCCGGCAGGGCGCGCCATCGCAGTCGGGGTCGGCGCAGTCGATCTTCCCGTCGCCGTCGTTGTCCTTGCCGTCGAAGCAGGAGTCGACGGCTGCGGTGGCTTCGTTGCCCGCGTCGAGCACTTCGGAGCCACCGCTGTCCGCACCCGCTCCTCCCACCTCCTGGGGACCGCAGGCGCAGGTCAGCATTGCCAGAATGCACGAGGTCATCGTCAATCGTGACATGGGCGCACCCCCGGGGCTGGAGGCGTGGCTCCGCTCAGGTGCGGCTCCCGCCCAGCGCAATACCGCGTAGCAGGAGGTGCCGGTCCCCGGAACTGCCAATCTATTTGCCGGTCCTTTCGTTCAGGTCGCGGCCACCGCCTGCCCGGTCCCGGAGATGCGAGGCGCGCCATCCCGAGCGCAGGCGAGCCGGGAGCGAGTTGGATTGGCGCTGGGAAGCGCTGGGGTGGAGGACCGACCGTCCCGAGGGCCCGCGAGCGGCGTGCGCTCTAGGGAGAGGGAGCGGCGGCCTCGGGCGCGATGGCCTTGAGCTCGAAGCCCTCGAGCCGGTAGCCAGCCTGGCGCTGAGCGGTTTCCAGGAGGCCCTGGGGCTCGGACTCGAGGGCCGAGAAGTCCAGCGGGTAGATCTTGATCTCGTTGTCGTCGCCCACCGCCAGCGACTTGCCGTCGGGGGTGAACTCCAGCGCCACCGCCTGGCTGCGGCAGTTGATGACCATCAGCGTCTTGCCGGTCTGGGCCGACCAGACGCGGACGGTGGTGTCGTCGCTGCCGGTGGCCAGCAGCTTGCCGTCGGGCGAGAAGCGCACGTCGTTGACCCACTGCGTGTGGCCCAGCAGCCGCAGCGTCTGCTGGCCGCTCTCCACGTCCCAGACGATGGCCACCCCGTCCTTGCCCGAGGAGGCCAGCCGCTTGCCGTCGGCGGAGAAGACCGCCCCCGAGACCCAGTCCTGGTGGCCGCTGAGCACCTTGAGCATCTTGCCGGTCTTGACCTCCCACAGCCGCACGGTCTTGTCGTAGCCGGCGGTGGCCAGCAGCGAGCCGTCGGGCGAGAAGGCGGTGCGGTCGGCCACCGCCTCGTGGCCGGTGAGGGTGCGCAGCTCGGCCCCGCTCTCCACGTCCCAGAGGTGGACCCGGGCGTCCTGGCCGGAGGAGGCCGCCAGCCGGCCGTCGGGGGACATCGAGATGCCGTAGACGATCGACTTGCTGCTCTGCAGCACGTGCAGGGGCTTGCCGGAGGCCACGTCCCAGATCCGCACCGTGCCGTCGCGGCCGCCGGAGACCGCCCGCCGGGCCTCGGCGTCCAGCGCCACCCCGCCGTCGATGGCCTCGGTGTGGCCGGAGAGGGTGGCCAGCGGCTTGTGCGACTTGAGGTCCCAGACGATGACCTTCTTGTCCCAGCTGCCCGAGGCCAGCCGGCTGCCGTCCCTGGAGAAGGCCAGCCCGTAGATCACTCCGCTGTGGCCGCGCAGGGTGGTCAGCCCGGGTGCCTGGCGCAGCTGCCACAGCTTGACGACCTTGTCGTAGCCCGTGGTGGCGAAGGAGCGGCCGTCGGGGGCGAAGGCGATGCCGTAGGAGAGGTCGTCGTGCGAGCCGAGGGTGATCAGCGGAAGCCCCTCGGCCACGTCCCAGAGCCGGGTGCTCTTGTCCCAGCCGACCGTGCCCAGCAGCTTGCCGTCGGGCGACCAGTCGAGGCCAGGGACGCCGTCGCGGTGGCCCTCCAGCGTGTGCAAGAGCTTGCCGGTGGCCGCCTCCCAGATCCGCACCCGCCGGTCCTCGGAGCCGGTGGCCAGCAGCGTGCCGTCGGGGGAGAAGGAGGCGGCCAGCGCGATGCTGTCGTGGGCGAAGACCTGGGGCAGCGGCTTGCCGGTGGCGAGGTCGATGATCCGCGCCAGGTGGTCGTCGGCGCTGACCGCGGCCAGCTTGCCGTCGGCTGAGAGCGCCAGGCTGTTGAGGTGCTGGGCAGGGGTGGCGAGGGAGGCGGCGATCTTGCCGTCGGCCAGGTCGATCACCTTGAGGGTGCCGTCGTAGCCGGAGGAGACCAGCCGGGTTCCGTCGGGGGTGAATGCCACGTTGTGGGCCGCGCCCTCGTGGGCCTTGAGCTGGAAGCGCGGCTTGGCGGCGGCGGCGTCCCAGACCACCACCTGGCCGGCCCGGTCGCAGGAGGCGATCAGGCTGGCGTCGGGCGAGATGGCGACGCCGTAGATGTACTCCTGGTGGCCCCCGGACAGCGGAGGCAGCGGCTCGCCGCCGGGCAGGCGGAAGCGGACCACCCGCTGGCCGCTGGCGGCGACGAGCAGCGTCCCGTCGCGGGAGAAGGCGACCTGGTCGGCGACGTCCCCGGTGGAAAGCGAGCGGGAGAGGGTGGCGTAGGTGCCGAAGCCGGCGCGGTAGGTCTGCGAGGCGGCGCCCACCCGGCTCTGCTCGCTGGCCGGGACCTGGGCCGCGAAGCCGGGGTCGAAGAACGGGCTCAGCGGGTGGGCCGGGTTGTGCAGCAGCGAGGCCGAGGCGAAGAGCGCCGTCGACAGGAAGCGCTGGTCCTCGGACATCCGATCGGCCTTCTCGGCGAAGGCCTGGGCCAGATGGAAGTTGGCGGTGAGCCGCTCCTGGTACTCGCGGGCCCGGGCCTGCGTCTCGGACTTGAGGGCCACGCTGACCGAAATCAGCGCGGCCACGATCACTGCCAGCAAGAGCCCGGCCGCCACCACCGCCGCCCGGTTCTGGGCGTAGAAGCGGCGCACCAGCTCCAAGCTCGAGTAGTGGTAGGCGTGCACCCGCCCGCCGGTCATGAAGGCCTCGATCTCGGTGGCCAGCTCGTGGGCGGACTGGTAGCGGTCGGCCTTCTCCTTCTGCAGGCACTTCTCGGCGATGGCCGTCAGCTCGCGCGGGGCCTCGGGGACCGCGGTGCGCACCGGCAGGTGCGGCTTGTTGACCACCGCGTCCAGGGTCTGCACCGGGGTCTGGCCCTTGAACGGCGGCCGGCCGGTGAGGATCTCGTAGAGCACCGCCCCCAGCCCCCACACGTCGGAGCGGCCGTCGATCTCGTCGACCAGCCCCATCGCCTGCTCCGGGCTCATGTAGGACGGAGTGCCGACCGCGGTGCCGGCCTGGGTGCGGTCGCTGTCCTGGTGGAGGCGGTCGATCTCGCGCTTGAGGTCGCTGGCGCCGATGTCCCGCTCGCCGTGGACCTTGGCCACGCCCCAGTCCAGCAGCACCGTCTCGCCGAACTCGCCCACCATGATGTTCTCGGGCTTGAGGTCGCGGTGGATCACGCCCTTGCTGTGGGCGAAGGCGACGGCGTTGCACACGTCCCAGAAGCTGCCGATGCGCTTGAGCCGCTCGGCGAGGGTCTTGCATTCCTCCAGCGACTTGGCCAGGGTCCGGCCGCGCACCAGCCGCATGGTGTAGTAGAGCGAGCCGTCCTCGCGCCGGCCCAGCTCGTGGACCGGGACGATGTTCGGGTGCTCGAGCGAGGCGGTGACCTTGGCCTCGCGCAAAAAGCGCAGCGCCCCGGGGGTGGAGCGCATGCTGGAGTAGGGCGGCATGCTGCTGGAGGTGCCGGGGTTGCGCATCACCTTGAGCGCCACCTCGCGGTCCATCTCCTCGTCGAAGGCCAGCAGCACCTTGGCCTGGCCGCCGCGGCCGTGGACGCCCTTGACGAGGTAGCGGCCGGCCCGCTCGCCGGGGAGGTTGAGCTCGTCCTCGCGCACCGCCTGCCGGGCCTCGGCGGCGGCCTGCGCGGAGCGCTGGCGCTCGTCCTTGCGCTGGGCGGCGATGGGCTCGGCCAGGGTGGCCATCTGGTTGGCGGCGATGCGCGACAGCGACTGCTCGATGTCCCGGCGCCGCTCGGCTGTCAGCCCGCGGCGGGCCAGCGCCTCGGCCAGCGGGGCGTAGCCGCCTTCGGCCGGGCACTCGGCCAGCGACTCCGCCACGTCCACCGGCGAGGAGCAGTCGAGCTCGACCGCGAGCAGGGCGAAGAGCAGCCGTTCGCTGGGGTTGGGTTCGCTGGCCATGGCCGTCCGTGAGGCCATTGTGGCACTAAACCGGCCCCGCCGTCGCCGCCGGTATTTCGGGGGGCCCCCAGCAAAGCGAGCTCAGGCGGCGGCGTCCCGGCTGGCGGCGGGCTGGGGAGTGTCCTCGGCGATCGCCCGCAGCAGCGGCGAGGGACCGACGCGCCAGGCGCCCCAGAACGGATTGTCCAGGTCGTAGACCACGAAGAGGATGAAGCCGATGAGCCCGGCCAGCGAGGCGGTCATCAGGGCGTGGGAGGCGAAGGTGTCGAGGCCGAACAGGGCCATCGAGCCGACGGTGAGGGCCGCGCCGGCGAGCAGCAGCGTCCACATCAGCGGCGGAAGGCGAAGCCGGGCGGTGAAGAGGCGGTGGCTGCGCCGGTCGCTCAGGTCGTTGAAGCGGCCCAGCGCCTCGGAGTAGATGACCTCGGCGCGCGCGGTCGCCGGCTCGGCCGCCTCCAGCGCCGCCCACACCTGGTCGAGGATCGCCTGGGCCGCCGGCAGGGAGCGGCCCCTGCCCATCGCCGCCCACTCCTCGCGGGCCACCAGCTGGACGTAGTCGGTCAGCAGCGACCGCACCCGCCGGCGGGTCGGCTCGCCCAGGCCGTGGACGGTCCGGAAGAGGTCGGAGATCTCGTTGGCTTCGCTCTGCACCGCGGCGCGGGCCTCGTTGAACTGGCTCCAGACCACGTAGACCACGAAGGCCAGCACCACCGCGTAGACCGTCCCCAGCGTCTGCAGGTAGTTGCCGGCGACGTCGTTGTCGGCGCGCAGGAGCGCCGGGCCCACCACCCGGCGCACCAACAGCAGCCAGCCGATCGAGCCGGCGGCGCTCGCGGTGGCGATCGCGCACAGCCAGAGGAGATTTCGCAGGAACGAGCGCATGGTCAGAGCTTAGCCCGGCGGCGGCTCACAGCGCCGATTCGAGAAGCCGCACCAGCTCGGCCTCCGACAGCGCCGGTCTCCCCGGAAGCCGGTTCTCGCGGTCGCGGACCAGGCGCAGCGCGTCCTGGGCGAAGCGGGCGAGGTTCTCCCGGCCGATGCCCAGCTCGGACAGGCGGGTCGGGCAGCCCAGGCTGTGGAGGAAGGCCTGGTACCTGCCGATGGCCTCCTGGGCCAGCTCGCGCTCGTGGCCGGGGCGGGGCTCGAGGCCGAAGAGCCGCTCGCCGAACTGGGCGAACTTCTCCGGGCGCTGGGCCGCCGCCAGCCGCATCCAGGCCGGCGAGATCACCGCCAGCCCGGCGCCGTGGGGCACGTCGTGGTGCGCCGACAGCGCGTGCTCCAGGATGTGCGCCGGGAACGGGCCCCTGACCCCGGCCTGCACCCAGCCGTTGAGCGCCACCACCGAGCACCACTGGATCTGGGTGCGCGCCTCCAGGTCGCGGCCGTTGGCCACCGCCTTGGGACCCCACTCCAGCGCGGTGTGGACCACGCCCTCGGCGAAGCGGTCCTGCAGCGGGGTGCCGTCGACGCCGTTGAAGTAGCCCTCGGTGACGTGGGTGAGCAGGTCGGCGATGCCGTAGGCGGTGTGGCTGGCCGGCACGGTCAGGGTCAGCTCGGGATCGACCAGCGCCAGCCGCGGGTACAGACAGCTCGCCTGGACGATGCTCTTCTCGGTGGTCTTCTCGTTGGTGACCACCGCGCCGCAGTTCATCTCCGAGCCGGTGGCGGCCAGGGTGGGGACGGTGACGATCGGCAGGGCGCGGCTCGGCGGGCGGCTGGCCCCGGGGCCGCGGACGAACATCTCCCACAGCTCGCCCTCGTAGAAGACGCTGGCGGCGATCACCTTGGCCGCGTCCATGGCACTGCCGCCGCCCAGCCCGACCACCACGTCCACCGCCTCGCGGCGGGCGAGCGCCGCACCCCGGGCCACCGTCGACAGCCGGGGATTGGGCTCGATCCCCTCCATCTCCACCGCCGAAACTCCGGCGGCCTTGAGGCTGGCGCTGGCGCGGTCGAAGGTGCCGCCGGCCTTGGCGCTGCGGCCGCCGATCACCAGCAGCGCCCGCTTGCCGAGGCGGCGGACCTCCTCGCCCAGGCGGTCCAGGTTGCCGGCGCCGAAGAGCAGCCGGGTGGGGTTGCAGAACTCGAAGCGCATGGCGGTCCAGGCGGAAAGGGTTCGCGCGACACTCTAGCGCGGTCCCGGGGGCGACGCGGGACCGGCCGCGTTCGCGCTCGCCTTGCCCGAGGGAGGGCGCACCGCTCGGGCGGCGCGCCTCTCCCGCGGCCCCGGCCCTGCAGGCGAGCCAGCGCTCGGCTCAGGGCAGGGGGCTGCCGACCGCTCGGCGCGGCCAGCTACTTGTTGATGTCGCTGCTGCTGTCGCTCTTGCTGGAATCGCTCTTGCTCGAGTCGCTCTTGCTGGAATCGCTGCTCGAGGCGCCGGTGCCGCCGGTGCCGGCGGAGGTGATGTCCAGGCTGCTGATGTTGTTGGAGCTCGGGTCGTAGTTGGCGCGCACTTCCTGGCCGGCCTTGATGTCGCTGCTGCGGGCCACCTGGCCGTTCTTGGTGATGGTGGCGTTGGGCGACAGCGGCAGCTGGATGGTGAGCTGGTTCTTGGCCTTGTCGTAGCTCTTCACCACGCCCTGCAGCTGCTGGCTGCCGGCGGTCGAGCTGGAGCCCATGGTCGAGCCCATGGTGCCCTGCTCAGAGCCGGCCGAACCGCCGGTGGCGCTCTGGCTCTGGTCGGTGCTGGACGACGAGGTCCCCTCGTCCATCTGCGTGTGCTTGGAGCTGCGTTTCGGGGTACCTGCCGCGACCGCGCTCGTGGCCAGGACCGCCAACGCTGCCAGCGCCGGAATGATCTTGTGCATACCCCCTCCTCGCCCGAGACCTGCTGGGCATTGGAGAAGCTACGGCCGGCGGCGGCGGTGAGAACAGCCCGGCCCGGGGACGGGCTCCCCGGCGAGGCCCCTCTGTCGAGCGCCGTCAGCTGCGCTCGCGCTCGCTGGGCGAGCGAGCAGGCTCCTCGGAGCCGAGCGGCGAAACGGCGGTCACCCCGGCGCGCGATAGGTCGTCGCGGCCGACCTGCTCCAGGGCCTCGGCCACCGAGTCGATCTCCAGGCCCAACTGCTCCAGGCTCTGGCGCAGCCCGGCGCCCACCACCTCCGACGAGGCGGCGTCGGCCGAGCGGACCCGGAGGACCTGGGTGTAGAGGCTCTCGAGCGTGTAGAGCAGCCGGGTGCTCTCGGCCTCCAGCCGCGCGGCGTCGACCGCCAGGTCCCTGCGCCGGCGCACCTGCTCGTCGAGCGCGGCCAGGGCCGAGCCCAGGCGCGAGCGGACCACCTCGTCCTGCTCCTGCCCGATGCGCATCGCCAGCCCGTCGCGCTCGGCCTCCAGCCGCTGCTCGTCCTCGCGGGTCACCAGCGCCCGCAGCGCCTGCTCCCTTCGCGCCAGCTCGTGGCAGGTGGCGCGCAGCGCCTTGATGGTCTGCTCAGGGTTCTGGACGACCGTCTGCAACACCGGGCGGCCGTTCTTGATCTCGCCCAGCAGCTTGTCGCAAAGGCCGTCGATTCGCCGCAGCCGCTGGTCGATCGAGCCGTCGCCGGCGCGTGCCGCTTTCTCGGCCGCTTCGCGCGGCGGCGGGGCCTCGGCGCTCTCGGGGGAGGGGAGCGCCGCCCGCTCCTGGGCCTCCAGCTCCTCTCGCTGGCGCACGTGGACGAAGTTGCGCAGCGATGCCTGCCCGAACCCCAGGGCGAGGAAGACCATCCACCAGAGCACCTGGGGATCGACCGTCATCTGGACCAGGAATAGCAGCGCCAGGGCGGCGAAGAGATAGCCCTTGAAGCGGCTGGCGCGCTCGAGCCGGGCGCGGCGGAACTGCTTCTTCCACTGCTTGCGCTCCAGGCGCCAGCGGTGGCGGGCCCGCCGGCGCCGCATCCGGACGACCTCCCGGGCCGCCAGCCAGTCGAAGTCGAAGGGCGAGCGCGGCTGCTGCCCCTGGGCGCGCAGCTCGGCCTCGTGGCGGGCCTGGGCCCGGGCGATGGCGCCCTGGACCCGCACCAGCGCGTCCTCCAGCTTTCGTTCCCAGTCGGTCGGTGCCGCCACGGTCGCGCCCTCGCCGGCTGTCCCGCTGGCCGGCGCAGCTTTATACGCCCGCGCCGGCGGATCCGGTCGCCGATTCTCGGATCTACGAACGGCCCCGGGCCGATTGCCATTAGCCTCGCCGATGGCCCCCAGAAGCCCAGGTTTCGCCGCCCGGCCTACTGCGCGGACGGCGGGCCATGGGCCGGCCGGACGGTTTCCCCAAGGGCTTTGGGGACCTAGCCTGGCGCGTCATGTCCGATTCCCAGAAACGATTGACATTACGGGATGTTGGGCGTAAGACGCCCGCCGCTGTGGAAGGCCGTCGGCCTCTATTCCGGGGCCCCCGGACGCCTTCCTGAGGGCAGGGCGCACGCGACTCCCAGGCCCGCACAACCCCGAAGAGAGAGGAACTCGTCATGAGCAAGGCAGTCGATTCCTTCATGGCTGATCTGATCGCCAAGAACCCCGCCGAGCCGCAGTTCCACCAGGCCGTGCGCGAGGTGCTCGAGTCGGTGATGCCGGTGGTCGACTCGAACCCCGCCTACAAGCAGGCCAAGATCCTGGAGCGGATGGTCGAGCCGGAGCGGGTGCTGATGTTCCGGGTGCCCTGGGTCGACGACAAGGGCCAGGTGCAGGTCAACCGGGGCTTCCGCGTCCAGTTCAACAGCGCCATCGGGCCCTACAAGGGCGGGCTGCGCTACCACTCCAGCGTGACCCTGGGGGTGCTCAAGTTCCTGGGCTTCGAGCAGACCTTCAAGAACGCGCTCACCGGGCTGCCGATGGGCGGCGGCAAGGGCGGCAGCGACTTCGACGTGCGCGGCAAGAGCGACATCGAGGTGATGCGCTTCTGCCAGGCGTTCATGGGCGAGCTGTGGCGGCACATCGGCCCGGACACCGACGTCCCCGCCGGCGACCTGGGCGTGGGCGGCCGGGAGATCGGCTACCTGTTCGGCGCCTACAAGAAGATGAAGAACGAGTTCACCGGGGTGCTGACCGGCAAGGGGCTGGAGTGGGGCGGCTCGCTGGTGCGCACCGAGGCCACCGGCTACGGCGCCACCTACTTCGCCCAGGAGATGCTGGCCGCCAAGGGCGACGGCTTCAAGGGCAAGACGGTGATCATCTCCGGGGCCGGCAACGTCGGCCTGCACACCATCGAGAAGGTCAACCAGCTGGGCGGCAAGGTGGTGGCGATGACCGACTACGACGGCACCGTCCACGACCCGGACGGCATCGACCCCGAGAAGCTGGCCTTCACCAAGGACCTGGTCTTCAACAAGCGCGCCAGCCTCAAGGGCTACGTGGAGAAGTACAAGAAGGCCCAGTTCCTGGAGAAGCAGCGGCCCTGGGGCGTCAAGTGCGACATCGCCTTCCCCACCGCCTGCGAGAACGAGCTGAACGGGGACGACGCCAAGCTGCTGGTCAAGAACGGCTGCAGCTGCGTGGTCGAGGGCGCCAACATGCCCAGCACCCCGGAGGCGGTCGAGGTGTTCGAGCAGCACAAGATCCTGTTCGCCCCGGGCAAGGCCTCCAACGCCGGCGGCGTGGCCACCAGCGGCCTGGAGATGGCCCAGAACGCGATGCACCTGTCCTGGACCCGCGAGGAGGTCGATGCCCGCCTGCACGACATCATGAAGTCGATCCACCGCGCCTGCGTCGAGCACGGCAAGGACGGCAACCGCGTCAGCTACGTCAAGGGCGCCAACGTTGCCGGCTTCATCAAGGTCGCCAACGCCATGCTGGCCCAGGGCGTGATCTGAGCGGCTGAGCGAGCCGAACGAGCAGTTGCGCGAGGCCGGGCGAGCGATCGCCCGGCTTTGCTTTTGGGTGCGCGTTTCGCGCCAGCAGCGCACGCGGTCGCTCGCCACGCTCGCCCGCAGGACTTCCCGCCCCGGAGCCAGGCTGTCCATTTTTCGCCATTGAGCCGCGTTTCTTAGGCGTGGTCCGGGCTAAAATGCACCGCCGTCGCTCCCACAAGAACCGGCCGATCAGCCGGCCGTTCAAAGCTCCCTCACCGCACGGGGAACCCAGCGCCTTGCTCTCGACCCGCCGACAGCCCGCCCACATGCAGGAACCCTGGTACCTGCGCTTCCACGACCTGATGCCGTACCGGGTCCGCGAGATCCTGCTCGTCAGCTCGCCCTACGACGCGTTTGCCCTCGAGGAGGACGGCCGGCTCACCGAGCGCATCTTCACCGAGTACAGCGAGCTCAACCTCTCCAGCGCCCCGCGCATCACCCATGTCGCCACCGGCGCCAAGGCGATGGAGCTCTTGGCCGAGCGGCGCTTCGACCTGGTGGTGACCATGGTCCGCATCGCCGACACCGACGTGTCGGCGTTCGGCCGCCGGGTCAAGGAGCGCTACCCCTACATGCCGGTGGTCCTGTTGGTGCTCACCGAGGCCGACCTCACCCACTTCCCGGGCGGCGTCGACCCCAAGGCGGTGGACCACGTCTTCTGGTGGACCGGCGACGCCCGCATCATCCTGGCCATCGTCAAGCTGGTGGAGGACCAGCGCAACGCCCCCCACGACACCGGCGGCGCCGGGGTGCGGGTGATCATCGTGGTCGAGGACTCGGTCCGCCGCTACTCGTCGATCCTCTCGCTGCTCTACGCCGAGCTGATGCAGCAGTCGGGCTCGCTGGCCAGCGAGGGCGTCAACGACCTGCACCGGATGATGCGGATGCGGGCCCGCCCCAAGCTCCTGCTGGCGCGCAGCTACGAAGAGGCGATGGGCCACTACCGGCGCTTCCAGGAGTACGTGATCGCGGTGATCAGCGACGTGCGCTTCCCGCGCCGCGGCGAGGAGGATCCCAAGGCCGGGATCGACCTGATCATGACCCTGCGGGCCGAGAACCCGGACCTGGCGGTGATGCTCCAGTCGGCCGAGCCGGACATCGCCAAGCTGGCCGCCGAGGTGGGGGTGCAGTTCGCCGACAAGAGCTCGGACAGCCTGCTCAAGCAGATCCGCCTCTTCGTCAACGAGTCGCTGGGCTTCGGCGACTTCGTCTTCCGCCTCCCCGACCGGACCGAGGTCGGCCGTGCCCGCCACATGTACGAGCTGGAGCAGGTGCTGCGCACCGTCCCGGCGGCCTCGGTGGAGTACCACGCTACCCGCAACCACTTCTCGCTGTGGCTGATGGCCCGCTCGATGTTCCTGGTGGCCCAGGACCTGCGCCCGCGCACCTCCGCCGAGTTCGGCGGGGTCGAGGGGCTGCGCGGCTACCTGCTGCGCGCCCTGGAGCAGGCCCGCCTCAAGCAGAGCGAGGGCGTGGTCACCGACTTCTCCAACCGCAACGCGGCCGGCAGCCAGTTCGTGCGCCTGGGCAAGGGGTCCATCGGCGGCAAGGCGCGCGGGCTGGCCTTCGTCAGCTCGATCCTGGCGCGCAGCGACCTGGACAAGCGGTTCTCCGACCTGCACCTGCGCATCCCGCGCTCGGTGGTGGTGCCCACCGACGAGTTCGACCGCTTCCTCGAGACCAACAAGATCCTGGAGGGCGGGCTGGCCTCGCTCGACGAGAAGGCGGTGCTCAGGCGCTGCCTGGCCGGCAAGCTCAGCGACGGGCTGATGAGCGACCTGCGGCGGGCGGTGGCCTCGATGAAGGGGCCGCTGGCGGTCCGCTCCTCGAGCCTGCTCGAGGACAGCCAGCTGCAGCCCTTCGCCGGCATCTACGCCACCTACATGCTCCCCAACAACCACTCCGACCCGGAGGTGCGGTTCCAGGAGCTGTGCCAGGCGATCAAGAGCGTCTACGCCTCCACCTACTCCGCCGACGCGAGGGCCTATATCGCCGGGACCCCGTACTCGATCGAAGAAGAGAAGATGGCGGTGCTGATCCAGGAGATGGTGGGGCGCAGCTACTGCGAGCGCTTCTACCCGGCGATCGCCGGAGTGGCGGTTTCCTACAACTACTACCCGGTGGGCCACCAGAAGGCGGAGGAGGGGCTGGCGATGGTGGCGCTGGGGCTGGGGCAGACCATCGTCCAGGGCGGGGCCAGCCTGCAGTTCTCGCCGAGCACCCCCTCGATCCTGCCGCAGTTCGGCAGCGCCAAGGACTACCTGCAGTTCAGCCAGAAGAGGTTCTGGGCCTGCGATCTGTCGGTACCGCGCACCGACTTCCTCGCCGGGCCCGAGGCCTCGCTGCGCCAGTACGAGCTCTCCGACGCCGAATCCGACGGCACGCTGAAGCTGGTGGGCAGCGTCTACAGCCCCGACGACGACGTGATCCGCGACAACCTGACCCTGCCCGGGCCGCGGGTGGTGACCTTCCACAACATCCTGAAGTGGGACGCGCTGGCGCTGGCGCCGGCGCTGGCGGCGCTGCTCAAGCAGTTCACCGAAGGGCTGGGCTGCCCGGTGGAAATCGAGTTCGCGCTCGACTCCGCGGACTGGGGCAAGAGCACGGAGAGCGGCAAGGAGCCGGAGCTCCCGACGCTGTACGTGCTGCAGGTGCGCCCGCAGGGCATCCAGGTGGTGGACGCGCCGGTGGAGGCCGGCGACTTCTCCCAGGAACAGGTCCTCTGCCGCACCGACCGCTCGCTGGGTCACGGGGTGGTCGACGGCGTCCGGGACATCGTCTACGTCAAGCGCACCGACCTCGAGGCCGCCGAGACTCCGTCGGTGGCCGACGAGGTCGGAGTGGTCAACGCGCGTCTGCAGGCCGAGAAGATCCCCTACATGCTGGTCGGACCCGGCCGGTGGGGATCGTCGGACCCGCGGCTGGGCATCCCGGTGAAGTGGGCGCAGATCGCCGGGGCCAAGGTGATCGTCGAGACCAACTTCCGCGATCGCGACGTCGAGCCTTCCCAGGGCGCTCACTTCTTCCACAACGTGACCAGCTTCCGCATCGGCTACCTGACCCTGAGCAACATCGACCAGCGGGCCACCGAGGAGAAGCGCTGGTTCGACTTCGAGTGGCTCGAGAAGCAGCAGGTCATCTTCGAGAACGACAAGGTGTGCCACATCCGCCTGGAGAGCCCGCTGCGGATCTTCCTCGACGGCCGGCGATCCACGGCGATGGTGCTCAAGCCGGCAGCGGGCGCGCAGAGTGGTGACGGGCACTTCACTCCCGGCGCTGCCCTGCCGCGGTCGGCCTGAAGTCCCCCGCCTTGATCCCCGGCGCCAGGTACCGCTTCCAGTAGCGGGTGAGCGAGGTGTAGGTGAAGGCCGCGTTGACCGCGCGGCTGCCCCACGCGAAGTGCAAGAGCCGGTAGGCGAGGAACATCGCCGGCGTCAGCAGCACCAGCCAGATGCCGGTGGGCAGCGGCCACAGCCAGTTCCCCAGGAGCAGCAGCGGCCAGGTGAGCAGCATCATCCGTGTCACCCAGGACTGGATCGAGCGCTTCGGGCAGAGGTTCATGCACCGCATGCAGCTCTCGCAGGTCAGCTTCCAGAATGGGCGGCCGTCGACCCGCGCGATGGCGTGGACCGGGCAGTGGTCGATGCATAGGCCGCAGTCGCTGCAGGCGAGCGAGGTGAAGAGCGTCTTGGCCAGCCCGAAGCGCCCAACCAGCAAGTAGAGAGCCGTCACTGGGAGCAGCGCCAGATCGAGGGGAAGGGTGAGCCAGACGCTCCAGCGATGGCCTGCGCGCCCTTCAAGGAGCTTGGCCATCGTCTCCACGACGATGCGCTTGCTGCGGGCCACCAGCCGCTCGATGCCCCAGCGCGGATTGGGCGGGAAGAAGGAGACCCAGCTGTGCGGCAGGTCGATCGGAAGCGAGCCGGCGATGCCGAATCCGCGCAGTGCGAAGAGCAGGATCGGCCACCAGAGGGCCATGCCGCTGACGCCCGGCGTGAAGAGAAACGGCAGGCGCACGCCGCCGCGGGTGTTCGCGAAGAAGGCGTCCGCTCGCTCCAATTTCGGGAAGCGCCACAGGTATTTGAGCACCAGCCAGGGTGCAGCGAAACCGTGCGTGGGGAAGAGGAAACAGGCCAGCGTCCGTCCGGCGCCAGTGCCGGGGGACGGAAGCTCGCCGCGCTCCATGGAAACCCATTCGACCGCTGCTCCGGAGCTCTGCGCGACGGCCGCCATCCAGCGGGCGGCCGTGAGCGAGTTCCCGGTGCCGGAGAACCAGGCGAGCACGACGCGCGAGTAGGCGGTGGCCATGGGCAGAGCCTATCGGATTCCCTGGTCGGCGATTCCTGTATTCCGGCACGTGCCGCAACAGGTTTAGACGATGCCCTTCGCCTACTACGAGTGGCTGAGCGAGGAACAGCAGGCCGTCTACCGCGCCAGCGACCGGGTCCGCGCCCTGCGAATCCACCATCCGAGCGAGCTGACGGGCGAGGTGGAGCAAGTGCGGTCGGCCCTTGAGAATGCCGAGCCGCAGCGGTTGGTCGAGGCCCTTCAGCGGCTCGCTGATCGACTGACCGAGCGGCTTCACGCCACGCCGGTACGCGTCGCCTTGCTGGAGACCCGCCCGCGCGCATCGGGGGGCGAGCTGCACGGGCTCTACACCCGGTCGCCGGAGCTGCCCCCGGCGATCTGCGTCTGGATGCGCACCGCGGTCCACGGCCGGGTGGTGGCCTTCCGCACCTTCTTGCGGACCTTCCTCCACGAGCTCTGCCACCACCTCGACTCGGATTTGCTGGGGCTGCCCAGCTCCTTCCACACCGAGGGCTTCTACCAGCGCGAGACCAGCCTCTTCCATCAGCTGGTGCCTGCGCCGCCGCGCGGAAGAGCGCGCCCGTTCTGAGCGAAACTCCTGCCGGACCCGGCTCCTGCGCGGCTGGCCCGCAGGCGTCGCGCAGTGCTATCAAGAGGGCTCTCCCACGGCGGGAGGAACGGGGGTCGAACATGGCCAAGACCGGCAAGAAGGTCGGCGTCGTTCTCTCGGGCTGCGGGTTCCTCGACGGGGCGGAGATCCAGGAGGCGACGGTCACCCTTCTCGCGCTCGATCGCGCCGGCGCCCAGGTGCTGGCCATGGCGCCCGACGTCGAGCAGATGCACGTGATCGACCACGCCCGCGGCAAGCCCGCCTCGGAGGAGAAGCGCAACGTGCTCACCGAGTCGGCGCGCATCGTGCGCGGCAAGATCGAGAGCATCGCCAAGATCCAGCCGAAGGACTTCGACGCGCTGGTCTTCCCCGGCGGCTTCGGGGTCGCCAAGAACCTGTGCACCTTCGCCGTCGACGGGGCACAGATGCGCGTCAATCCCGAGGTCGAGCGGCTGGTGAGGCAGGCCTTCCAGGCCAAGAAGCCGTTGGGCTTCATCTGCATCGCGCCGGTGGTGGCGGCCAAGGTGCTCGGCGCCCACAAGCCGCGACTGACCATCGGCAACGAGAAGGAGACCGCCGAAGCCATCGAGGCCATGGGCGGCATCCACCAGCAGTGCAGGGTGGACGAGGTGGCGCTCGACTCCGCCAACAAGCTGCTGAGCACCCCGGCCTACATGGTCGGGCCGTCGATCGCCCACATCGCGACCGGGATCGAGAAGCTCGTCGCCGGTCTTCTGGAGCTCGCCTGAGCCGTCGCTTCCTCGCTCTTCCGACGCTGCTCCTGCTGGCCTCGGCCTGCGCTCACGCTCGTCTCCAATTGCCTTCCAGGGAAGAGCTGCGCACGGCGGCCGGGACCTTCCTCCTCGAGAACGAGCCCTTCGACGCCGACGGGGCGAAGGTGGTTCGCACCGCGCTGCAGCAGGTGAGCGAGAAGCTGGCGCGCTGGGGCACGCTGCGCGAGCCGGTTCGGGTGCTGGTGCTGCCCGACCACGAGAGCCTGGAGAAGGCGGTCGACAAGAGCGGCTACAGCTGGCTGCGCGCCTGGGCCCGCTACGACGAGGTGTTCGTCCAGTCGCCGTCGAGCTGGTGGGTGGGCGGCGCGTCCCAGGCCCAGGTGGACGAGTTGCTGCTGCACGAGCTGACGCACTGCCTGATGTACCAGCTGGCCGCCACCGCCTCGACCTGGCCGTACAAGGGAATCCCGATCTGGTTCCGCGAGGGGATGGCCTCGGTGACGGCCGCGCAGGGCTATCGCCGCGGCTCCTTGCCGGAGCTGGCCCAGCTGATGCGGCCGGGAGCCGACCAGGATCCGCTGCGCGACGCCGCCCGGCTGTACCAGGACAACGCCGAGGAGGTCTACTCGGCTGCCCACTACGCCTTCCATTTCCTCGAGCAGCGCTACGGCGACGGCGCGATCCGGCGAGTGTTGTCGGCCATGGCCGCCGGGCGCCGCTTCGATCAGGCGTTCGAGCTCGCCATCGGCATCTCGCGGATCGAGTTCGAGCAGGAGTTCCGGCTCTACGTGGTGATGGACGGCTGGCGCAGCTTTCTTGAAGCGCCAGGGCAGTGCCGCGCCGGCGACCAGACCTAGATTCTCGGCAATCCAAGGGAGTTGGCCATGCGAGCGGTCTGTGTCCGGGAGCCGGGCGGAGTCGAGGTGCTGGAGATGCGCGAAGTCCCGGAGCCGGTGCCCGGCCCGGGCGAGATTCGAGTCGCGGTGAAAGCCAGCGCCGTCAACCGCGCCGACCTGCTGCAGCGGCGTGGGCAGTACCCCGCGCCGCCCGATTCGCCTCAGGACATTCCTGGGCTGGAGTTCGCCGGCGAGGTCGAGATCTGCGGCCCGAATTCCAAGCGCTTCAAGCCGGGCGACCGGGTGATGGGGATCGTCGGGGGCGGGGGCTATGCCGAGAAGCTTGTGATCCACGAGCGCGCCGCAGTCCGCGTGCCCGCGGGACTGAACTGGGCGCAGGCGGCGTCGATTCCCGAGGCCTTCTTCACTGCCTTCGACGCCCTGATGCTGCAGGCCGAGCTCAAGCCAGGCGAGCGGCTGCTGATCCACGCCGCCGGCAGCGGAGTCGGGACCGCCGCCATCCAGCTCGCGAAGCTGATCAGCGCCACCGTGGTCGGCACCGCGCGCAGCGCCGACAAGCTGGAGCGCGCCAAGGTGCTCGGGCTGGACGCGGGACTGGTCGTGTCAGGGCCCAAGTTCGCCGATGCCGCCAAGCGGCAGGTGGGTGGGGCGGGCTTCGACGTGATCCTCGACCTGGTCGGCGGCGACTACCTGGAGGACAACATCCGGGCCCTGGCGCCGCTGGGAAGATCGATCGTCGTGGGTCTGGTTGCCGGAAGCACGGCGCCGCTGTCGCTGGGCCTGCTGCTGGCGAAGCGGCTGACGTTGCGCGGCACGGCCCTGCGCACGCGGCCGATCGAGGAGAAGATCTCCGTCGCCCAGGCCTTCGAGCGCCAGGTGGTGCCGCACTTCGAGAGCGGGCGGCTCAAGCCGGTGCTCGACGCGGCGATCCCCATGGCCGAGGTGCGCAGTGCGCACGAACGGATGGAGGCCAACGCCACCTTCGGCAAGCTCGCCCTGGTCTGGTAGCGCGGGAAAAAGAAGAGCGCGGCCGCCAAGGAAACGGGCGGGCCGCGCACTCTCAAGACACTGCGGGCGCCGGCCTCGAGCCGGCGGCCGATGAATCAGGCGGCCTTGAGGACCTTGCCCGCCTTGAGGCAGCGGGTGCAGACCTTGATGCGCTTGACCGAGCCGTTCACTGACGCCTTGATCCGCTGCAGGTTCGGCAGCGAGCGCTTCTTGGTCTTGTTGTTGGCGTGGCTGACGTTGTTCCCAACCAGCGCGCCCTTGCCGCAGATATCGCAAACGAAAGCCATGGCCTGCTCCTTCACACTGCCGCCGGCCGCGCTTGGCGCGTCGGCGCTTGAAAAAAGACGGCGCAACCTAGCAGAAGTTCCCAGAAAAGCAAGGGCCTGAACGCTTCCGCCGTTTTCGCCGGGGCCCAAGGGCTACTTGAGCGGGTTGTGCTTCTTGAGCAGCTCCTGCACCAGGCCCGCGGCGCGCAGGCCGGACATGAACTCGCCTTCCAGCCCCAGCCCGGGCAGGACCTCGCGGTTGGCCAGGAACAGGTTCTTGCAGGGAGTTCGGTTGGTCAGCCCGGCCACTCCCAGGAAGTGCTCCTCGCCCACCTCGATCAGCGGGTGCGGGGACAGCCGGTGCCCGCGGGCGCTCTTGGCGTCGAGGAACGGCGCCGAACGCGCCAGGACGTGCGGCTCGGAGAAGGGAGCCAGCTCCAGCACCGCCTTCTCGATGCACTGCTGCAGCGACCTCAGCCGCTCCTCGGAGGCCTCGTGCTCCGCCGCCGGCGCGAAGGCCGCGGCGCACAGCACCTTCTCGCCCTCGACCTCGCGGCCATGCTTGATCGCCGGCATCACCTCCAAGAGCACCGGGCCCAGCTCCGGGCAGCCCGGCACCAGAAGCGCCAGCTCCCCGAGCCCCAGCGGCAGCCCCGCCTCGCGCATCACCAGGTTGATCGGGAAGAGGAACTTGCGCGTGCGCACCGACTCGAACAGCTCGCTCAGGCCGTGCTTCTTGGTCTTGGGCGGAATCAGCGGGGCCAGGGCAGACACGTCCATCCCGGCGATCACGTAGTGGGCGCGGAAGACGTTCTTGTTGGCGGCCAGCTTGACCCCTGAGAGCTGCTTGCCCTCGAACAGCAGCTCCTCGACCACCGCCGGCTCGCCCTCGCCGCCGATCAGGTCTCCGCCCAGCTCGGCGAGACGGGCCCGCAGCGCGTCGCGCAGCCCGGCCACTCCGCCGGGGTGGCGCCGGGC
>JBBIQS010000038.1:0-72734 GCA_037442205.1 Myxococcales bacterium | reverse complement strand
CCGCGACACCGACGGCGACGGCGTCCCCGACGACAAGGACAACTGCCCCACCGTCCCCAACCCCGACCAGAAGGACACCGACGGCGACCTCAAGGGCGACGCCTGCGATCCCGACGACGACAACGACGGCATCCCCGACGACGTCGACAACTGCCCGCTGGTCAGCAATCACGATCAGCAGGACACCGACAACGACGGCAAGGGCGACGTCTGCGACGACGACCTCGACGGCGACGGCATCCCCAACGCCCAGGACAACTGCCCCGCCGTCGCCAATCAGAACCAGAAGGACACCGACAAGGACGGCGTCGGCGACGCCTGCGACGGGGACCTCGACGGCGACGGGATCGCCAACGGCACCGACAACTGCCCGAACGTCTTCAACCCCGACCAGAAGGACACCGACCACGACGGCAAGGGCGACGCCTGCGACGACGACATCGACGGCGACGGCGTCCTCAACGCCCAGGACAACTGCCCCACCGTCGCAAACCCGGACCAGAAGGACACCAACCACGACGGCATCGGCGACGCTTGCGAGGGCGATCGCGACGGCGACGGGGTCTCCGACTCGGTCGACAACTGCCCCGACGTCGCCAACCCCGCGCAGAAGGACGTGGACCGGGACGGCCTGGGCGACGCCTGCGACCCGGACATCGACGGCGACGGGATCCTCAACGCCAGCGACAACTGCCCCACCGTCTACAACCCCGACCAGTCGGACCTGGACCTGGACGGCATCGGCGACGCCTGCGACGACGACACCACCTTCAAGGTCGGGCTGCCCACCAACCCCAACTGCACCTACCAGCCGCCGCGGGCCCAGTTCGCCCAGAAGCTGGAGCTGAGCTGGACCGGCTCCTCGGTGCAACCGACCAAGGTCCAGGTGATGAGCACCCCGCTGGTGGTCAACCTCACCGACGACAACGGCGACGGCAAGATCGACGAGAACGACATCCCGGAGATCGTCTTCGTCTCCTTCGACGTCACCACCACCGCCACCGGCGGCAGCATGAACAACTGGGGCGTGCTGCGGGCCATCCGCGGCGACACCGGGGCCGAGGTCTTCACCACCCTGCCGCTGGACGCGGCCACCAACCGCGACCTGCGCCTCAACCCGGCGGCCAACATCGCCGCCGCCGACCTCGACGGCGACGGCAAGGTGGAGATCGTGGCCCTGCGCTGGCAGCAGGGGCTGATCGCCTTCACCAACGAAGGCAAGCTCAAGTGGAGCTGCAGCCAGTTCACCAGCACCGTGACCGGCGTCAGCAACTGCGTCGACTACGCCAACGCCCACAAGGGAAACATGTGGGGCGGCCCGGCCATCGCCGACCTGGACAACGACGGCAAGGGCGAGGTGGTCCTCGGGGCGGCGGTCTTCTCCTTCGACGGCAAGCTCAAGTGGAAGGGGAGCGAGGGGCAGGGCGACAACGGAGTCGGGCCGCTGTCGCTGGTGGCCGACCTCGACGGCGACGGCAAGCCGGAGATCGTCACCGGGCGCACCGCCTACCACGCCGACGGGACCATCCTCTGGAACGACGCCGCCGGCGCCGACGGCTTCCCGGCCATCGGCGACTTCGACGGCGACGGCAAGCCGGACGTGGTGGTGGTGGCCGACGCCAACAAGGGCGTCTCGCCCTACAAGGCCCAGGTGCTGGTGCGCAAGGGCCTGGACGGCTCGATCCTGTGGGGCCCGGTGGATCTGCCCGGCGGCGGGCGCGGCGGGGCGCCGACGGTGGCCGACTTCGACCACGACGGCAAGCCGGAGATCGGCGTCGCCGGCTGGAACCAGTACGTGGTCTTCGAGACCAACGGCACGGTGAAGTGGCAGCACGCGGTGCAGGACGCCTCGTCCAACTCCACCGGCAGCTCGGTGTTCGACTTCGAGGGCGACGGCTGGGCCGAGGTCGTCTACAACGACGAGACCACCCTGCGCATCCTCGACGGCGAGACCGGCAACGTGCTGTGGAGCAAGCGCAACACCAGCGCCACCGCCTACGAGTACCCGGTGATTGCCGACGTGGACAACGACGGCAACGCCGAGATCGTGGTGGCGGCCAACGACTACGGGACCAGCCCGGTGCACGGGGTGTTCGTCTACGGCGACGCCAACGACAACTGGGTGCGCACCCGCCGGATCTGGAACGAGCACACCTACCACATCAGCAACGTCACCGAGGCCGGCAAGCCGGTGTACCTCGAGGGCGAGCCGTGGGTGACCTACAACAGCTACCGCCTCAACGCCGAGCCGCCGGGGAGCCGCTCCACCGACGCCCCCGACCTGGTGGCCGGGCCGATCGGCCTCGACTCCGGCTTCTGCCCGGCGCAGCTGACGGTGCGGGCGTGGGTGGAGAACCACGGAGCGATCGCGGTGGCCCCGGGGCTGTCGGTGGCCTTCTACGACGCGGCGACCAACGCGCTGCTGGGAGTGGTCAAGACCACCCGGGCGCTGGCCCCTGGCGAGGGCGAGCGGCTGCGCTTCGACTGGAAGAACCCGCCGGCCAACGCCACGGTGAAGGTGGTGGTGGACGACGACGGCACCGGCAAGGGCTCGAACAGCGAGTGCGACGAGACCAACAACTCGACCACCGCCGGGCCGATCTCCTGCGGCGGCTAGGCCGAGGCGGGTGAGGCGCTGCCTTCGGGCAGCGCCGCTCAAGCCGGCTCAGATCTCGATCAGCAGGTAGCGTCGGTCCAGGCGCTTGTGCACCAGCTCCATGGTGGCGTTGTAGACCGGCACGCCGCGCAGGGTGGCCGCCTGGATCTGCCCGCGGTGGGCATGGCCGTGGATCGCCAGGGTGGCCTGGAACTTGTCGACCGGCTCCTCGAGCCGCGAGCAACCGAGGAAGGGGAAGATCTCCGAGCTCTCGCCCTCGACGGTGCCGCGGATCGGCGAGTAGTGCATCACCGCCATCCGCTTCTCCATGCTGCGGATACGCGCCAGCGCGGTCTCCAGCTTCAGCGACTCGTTGACCGCCTCGAAGACGAACTTCTTGACGATCTCCTCGCCCCACGGCTCGAGGGTGGCCTGCTCGAAGCCCCCGCAGAAGCCCTTGACCCCGGCGATGCCCAGCCGCTTCTCGAAGATGTAGACGTCGCCGTCCAGCACCTTGATGCCGGCGTGGCTCAGGGTGCGGCTGATCTCCGCCGATTTGCCGCCCTCGTAGTCGTGGTTGCCCAGCACCGCCACCTTGGGCACCCGCACCACCAAGAGCTCCTCGGCCAGCATCTCCGCCTCGTCGAGCTCGCCGTGGTCGGTGAGGTCGCCGGCGATCACCATCAGGTCGGCCTCCTCGTTGATGGTGCCGAAGAAGCGCCGCAGCCGCCCCGGGCGATCGACCCGGGCGTGAAGATCCCCCACCGCCGCCACCCGGATCTTGGGAACCGCCCGAGCCTCCTGCTTCTCCTGGGCGCGCCCCGCCACCTCTCCCGCCCCGGTTTCGGCAGTGCCCGGCATGATCAGCCTCCCCCGGCTCCCGTTCTGAACTCGCGCCAGGCGCGCACCTCCAGCGGGCGCGCGTCGCGCATGCCCTTGAGCAGGTCGACGTTGTACTGGACGTTGGACAAGAGCGTGCCCCGGCACAGCCCGCGCTCGTCCTCCCGGCTCGGGCGCATGCTGGCGCTCCACAGTTGGTCCAGCACCCAGGCCGGGATGAGGTCGCGCTCGCTGGGGTAGGAGAAGCGGAACAGCAGCAGGTGGGCGAGCAGGATCTCGGGGTGGTCGTCCATCCGCTCCAGCAGGAAGTTCCAGTCGAGGAAGCTGGCGCAGTGCAGCAGCAGGTGGTGGATGTCGGCGCCGTCGTAGCGCTCGCGCTCCATCACGTAGGCCTTGGACCAGATGATCTCCTCGGGCGGGGCGATCAGGGTCTCCACCCCCAGCACCACTCCGCGGCGGGCGCGCTGCATCCAGCGCTGGTCGACCTCGGCCACCCCGTTGCCGCTGGAGAAGATCACGTCCACGTACTCGCCGTCCTCGGCGAAGCCCTTTGCCAGCCACAGCGGGTCGGTCATCACGGTGCGGAAGCCCACCCTGGCCATGCTCGCCAGGGCGCGCTCGGCGTCCTCGCGGCGGCAGAAGACGTCCAGGTCCTTGGTGTCGCGGTAGATGCCGGCGTACTCGCGCATGGCGTAGGCCCCGGCCACCACGAACGGCACCCGGTCGGCCTCCAGGGCCACCAGCGCCGCGCGGCGGGCCGCGATCTGAGCTGCAGAGTCGTGCCCCAAGTAGACCGGCGAGGGCTCCATGAGCGCGTCTCCCGAGTTGCCAGGAAAGCCGGCGGCCCGGCTCCTTCCGCGCCGGGTCACTTTCTCCTCAAGCTCGCCACGGCGCAGGGCCGGCGCACGAGTGCCCCTTGCGTTTTGAGCGGCCGCCTGCCAAGAGGGAGCCGATGCGCCTGCTCGCGCTTCAGATCCGCGATTTCCGCAACATCGAATCGGCCGACCTCACGCCGGCCGAGCGGGCGACGGTCATCGTCGGCTCCAACGGGCAGGGGAAGACGAATCTCCTGGAGTCGATCTACCTGCTGGCCACGCTGCGGCCGCTGCGGGCGAACCGCTACTCCGAGCTGGTCCGCTTCGGGCAGAAGGGCGCGCGGGTGAGCGGTCGCTTCGCGCTGGCGGGGGCCGAGCGGACGATCGCCGTCGAGGTGGACGGCAGCGGCAGGGAGGCCTTCGTCGACGGCAAGCCGGCCAAGAGCCTGGAGGAGTACTTCGGCGGGGTCTCGGTGGTCGCGTTCACGCCGGACGACCTGGCGGTGGTGAAGGGCGGCCCCGACGGACGCCGACGGCTGTTGGATCGGGCGGTCTTCAACCGCTTTCCCGGCCATCTGGAGGCCTGCCGCGACTACGCCCGGGCGCTCAAGCAGCGCAACAAGCTGCTCAAGGAGGGCGCCGCGCCCGGAGTGCTGGAGGCCTTCGACCTGGCGCTCGCCAGAGCCGGAGCTCAGGTGGCGCGGCGGCGGCACGCGCTGGTGACCGAGCTGGCGCAGCGGGTCAGCGCCACCTTCGAGTCGATCGCCCGTGGCGACGGCGGGCTCGAGGTGACCTACGAGCCCACCGGAATCGCGCCCGAGGCCCTGGGCGATCCTCAAGCCGCCGCGCGCTCCTTGGCCGAAGCGCTGGAGCGGCGGACGAACCTCGACCGGGATCGCGGCTTCACCTCCGTCGGGCCGCACACCGACGATCTCGACCTGGCGCTCGCCGGCCGCGCGGCGCGCTCGTTCGCCTCCCAGGGCCAGCAGCGGGCGGCGGTGCTGGCGCTCAAGATCGCCGAAATCGAGAATCTCAAGACCTCGCTCGGCCGGCCGCCGTTGCTCCTGCTGGACGACGTCTCGAGCGAGCTCGACCCGGCGCGCAACGCCTTCCTGATGGACTACCTGCGCCAGTCGCAGCTGCAGGTCTTCCTCACCACCACCGACGCCGGGCTGGTCAGCGGCGCCGCCGGCGAGCAGGCGTGCCTCTTCAAGGCACTCAAGGGCACGATCACGCCCCAGGCTTGAGTGACGTGACGCTGGCCTCCTGTGCGCTCGATCCCTCCGGTGAGCCCGATTCCTTCGACAGGCTCAGGACACGGCGGAGAGGGCGGGCCGCCGACCGATCGACCGCGCCTGGGCAAGGGCCAGCGCGGCCCAGGTGTTCATCCCACGTCGCTGTCCGCGGCGCGACGCGGCGGACCGGCCCCGAAACCCTCGCGTTTTCCGAGGGTTGCGAGGGTGAAAACCCGGAATGATTTTGGGCGCTTAAGGCGTTCGATTACCTTGAGGACCGGGGGTCCTCCGTGTTAGTTTTCACCCCCTCGAAACGCACGCGCCGCAGCGGCCGGAACGGCGCCAGCGGTGGCGCCGCACGAGGGGCCGACGCCGCTCTACACGGGAGCTTTCTTGGAGACTCAGAAGACGAACGAAGCCCCGCCCGCGCAGGCCCACGAGTACAACGCCGCCAGCATCACCGTGCTCGAGGGACTGGAAGCGGTGCGCAAGCGCCCCGGCATGTACATCGGGCCGCCGGATGACACCGGGCTGCACCAGCTGGTGTGGGAGGTCGTCGACAACTCGGTCGACGAGGCCCTGGCCGGCCACTGCAAGAACATCCAGGTCATCATCCACGTCGACAACTCGATCAGCGTGATCGACGACGGCCGCGGCATCCCCACCGAGATGCACCCCACCGAGAAGCGGCCCACGCCGGAGGTGGTGCTGACGGTGCTGCACGCCGGCGGCAAGTTCGACAACAACTCCTACGCCGTCTCCGCCGGCCTGCACGGCGTCGGCGTCTCCTGCGTCAACGCCCTCTCCAGCTCGCTGGACATCGAGATCTTCCGCGGCGGCCAGGCCTTCACCCAACACTACGAGTGCGGGGTTCCCAAGACCGAGCTCAAGGTGCTCGGGCCCACCGAGCGGCGCGGCGTTACCATCCGCTTCAAGCCCGACGCCACCATCTTCGGCGAGCGCCAGTACAACTTCGACGTGCTCTCGCAGCGGCTGCGGCAGCTGGCGTTCCTCAACGCCGGGCTGCGCATCACCATCACCGACGAGCGCACCGGCAAGGCGCACGAGTTCCAGTACGAAGGCGGCATCCGCCAGTTCATCGAGCACCTCAACAAGAACAAGGCGGTGCTCAACGAGAAGCCGATCTACTTCATCGGCGAGGCCGACAAGATCCAGGTCGAAGTGGCGATGCAGTACAACGACTCGTACGACGAGATGGTGTTCTGCTTCGGCAACAACGTTTTCAACGACGAAGGCGGGATGCACCTGGCCGGCTTCAAGGCGGCGCTGACCCGCACCCTCAACGGCTACGCCACCCAGAACAACCTGTGGAAGGACCTGAAGGAGTCGCCCACCGGCGACGACGCCCGCGAAGGGCTGGTGGCGGTGATCTCGGTCAAGCTGCCCACCCCGGCCTTCGACAGCCAGCCCAAGCACAAGCTGATCAACCCCGAGGTCAAGGGGGTGGTGGAGCAGATCGTCAACGACAAGCTGGCCACCTTCCTGGCGGAGAACCCGCAGGTCTCCAAGAAGATCGTGGGCAAGGTCGGCGACGCGGCGCGGGCGCGCATCGCGGCGCGCAAGGCCAAGGAGACGGTGCGGCGCAAGGGGGCGCTCGACGGCGCCTCGCTGCCCGGCAAGCTGGCCGACTGCCAGGAGCGCGACCCCAGCCTGTGCGAGCTCTACATCGTCGAGGGTGACTCCGCAGGCGGCTCGGCCAAGCAGGGACGCGACCGGCGCTTCCAGGCCATCCTGCCGCTGCGCGGCAAGATCCTGAACGTGGAGAAGGCGCGCTTCGACAAGATGCTCTCCTCGGCGGAGATCGCCACCCTGATCACCGCGCTGGGGACCGGCATCCGCTCGATGCGCGGCGACGGCGAGGGCGGGGACGACGGCTACAACCCGGACAAGGCGCGCTACCACCGCATCATCCTGATGACCGACGCCGACGTCGACGGCAGCCACATCCGCACGCTGCTGCTGACCTTCTTCTACCGGCAGATGCCCGAGCTGTTGGAGCGCGGCTACCTCTACATCGCCCAGCCGCCTCTCTATAAGGTGACCCGCCAGAAGAAGGAGAGCTACCTCAAGGACGAGGGGGCGCTGGTCGAGTACCTGATGGAAATCGGCATCCAGACCTGCCAGCTCAAGTCGGGCAAGGAGCTGCTGGGCGGGGCGGCGCTGCGCGAGTTCTTGGACAAGGTGGTGCGCTATCGCGACCTGCTCGACCGGATGTCGCGGCGGCGGGACTCGCGGATCGTGGACGCGCTGGCGCAGGCCACCGACTTCGAGGCCGACACCCTCGACCAGAGCGAGGCGCTGACCGCGCAGCTGGAGAAGGCCTACGAGTTCGTGCGCCGCCACACTCCGGAAGTTGAGCGGGCCTTCTCGACGCTGCTGCGCAAGCAGGACGCCGAGGTAGGCGGGAAGATGCTGGTCTTCAAGACCGAGCTCGCCGGCGCCAGCAAGGAGACGGTGATCGACCACGCCTTCTTGAAGAGCCCCGAGTACCTCGAGCTGCGCGCGCTGAGCCTGGCCTTCAAGGCGGTGGGCAGCCCGTACACGCTGGTCAGCGGCGGCAACGAGCAGACCTTCGAGACGGTGCAGGCGCTGCTCGATGGGGTCAAGCGCGAGGCCGGCAAGGGCCAGAACATCCAGCGCTACAAGGGTCTGGGCGAGATGAATCCCGAGCAGCTGTGGGAGACCACCATGAACCCGGTCACCCGCACCCTGCTCAAGGTCAAGGTCGACGACACCGTCGAGGCCGACGAGATCTTCACCGTGCTGATGGGCGACCAGGTCGAGCCGCGGCGCGACTTCATCGAGAAGAACGCCCTCGAAGTCCAGAACCTCGACATCTGATCCTTCGATCCTTCGATCCTTCGATCGTTCGAAGGGCGCCGCCGCTCCCGCGACGGCGCCCTTCGTGTTACAAGACTGCGCCGCAGTGGGGCATCGTCTAAAGGCAGGACGGAGGACTTTGAATCCTCCTATCAAGGTTCGAATCCTTGTGCCCCAGTATCGCTTTCACTTCTTTGGGCAAAGCTCCCTGAAAAGACGACGGTTTTTCCGCTTCGGTTCGAATCCTTGGACCGCATGGACTCGGGCGCCAGGGGACCCGCCGACGGGCCGGCAGCGCTGTGGGGAAGGCTTGCCGCTTTCACCATCGCGACGGGCGCGAAGACCCGCTCGACCATCGCCGTCGATGGGGGTGCCAGAAATCGATGACCCGCTCCACCGCGCAACTTGGCGGGCGCCTGCTCGTCCAGGAGTAGCGACCCCTGATTGATGGGGCGAGGAGACGGCGAAGATGGCGGGGAGCTTGGGCATCGGTCTGCTGGTCTGGGTCATCGTCAATGTGACCCATGTCGCCGCTCACCTCGTGGTCGCGCGCAAGCTGGGCGTCGCCGTCAATCGAGTGTCCCTCGGCTTCGGACCCACTCTCTGGTCCCGCATGGTCGGCGCGACCACCTATCGCCTCGCAATCCTCCCCATCGCTTTCGTGGTTCGACTGAGAGCGCCATGGGCGGCGGGCGCCCCCGAAGCGCCCTCGAATGACCTACGAAACAGGAGTCGGTGGGCTCGACTCGCGGTGTTCTGTTCCGCTCCGGCGGCGGTCTTGCTCCTCGGCTTCGTTTCGGCGTTCTGGGCGAGCGGCTTCGAGCGCACTCAGCGGAGCGACAAGCCAGTGGTCGGCGACGTCAGGAGAGGCGGACCTGCCGACCGAGCGGGACTCCTGGCCGGCGACACAATCGCCGCCGTCGGCGGACAGAAGGTCGAGACCTGGGCAGAGCTGAAGCGGTTAATCGCGGGAGCGACCGAGGATGTCCTCGTCTTGGACGTACGCAGAAGCACCGGGTCGATGCGACTGGAAGTGCAGCCAGACACGATGCCGGGTACGAGCAACAAGGTCATCGGAATAGGGCCTGCGATGGTCGCCCAGCCTCCGCCACCGTTCATCGAGCGGTTCGGAAATGCGGTGGAGATCGTCAGACAATGGGGCGGACTACTCGTCGAAGGGGTGTCCACTGTCGTGGTGGGCATGAAGGAGCCTGCCGTTGTCAGAGGGCCCGTTGCCCTTTACGCGTCGGCGAGCGCGGGCACCAATGGGCGGGACTACTTTCTTGCGACGGCAGTCACCTTCGCGATCCTGCAGTACTTCCTGTTGTGCCTGGTCGCGCCCTATCTGGACGGGCGGAGATTGCTGTTCCTGGGCATCGAGGCGATCGGCCGCAAGCCGCTGCGTCCCAAGTACGAGGATTGGTTCAATCGCATCTGGCTCGGCTTGTTCCTGATGCTGGCCGTGCTCGCCATCAAGAGCGACGTCAGCAGGTTTCTCTTGAGATGAGTCGGGCTTCGCCTCGAGCGAGAATCCCTTCACCGTAGCCGCTCCAGCCCAGGCCACGCGAGCCCGACCCCCCCGGTGCGAATTCCTCGAAAAGGGCATTACGCTGCCCTCTGGCGCCCCGATCTCCCCGCTGCTCCACTGCACCCCTAGGTACGACAGCCTGGCGGGCGAGAACGACGAGATTCGGGAGTATTCCTGCCAGGTTAAGACGGAGCCCAACCCGTAGCGTCAGACGGCATCTCCCTCCTGGCATCCCCCCTGCACACCCCGCCCTGCGAGCCGGCTGCCGCTGCGGCGGCCTGCCGAAGCCGATAGATTTTCGGCATCCACGCTGAACTTTCGACGGAGTGGGAATGAGACCGATGAGCCGGCGGGACTTGTTTCGCGGTCTGGGGGGAGTGGCGCTGGCATCGACGGCACTGGGCGGCAGCGTGGCCCAGGCCTCCGGACGCCATGACTTCGAGATCGTCGAGCACGACATCGCCCTGAGCGGCCTCAATCCGGCGCACGATGGCCTGCGCATCGCCCAGATCTCCGACCTGCACGTCGGCGCCTCGACTCCCGACGGGCGGATCATCGCCGCGATCCGCGCCATCAACGAGCTCGAGCCGGACCTGGTCTTCCTCACCGGCGACTACGTCACCTTCTCGCGATCGCCCGTCCCCCGGGTCGCCTGGCTGCTCGAGGGGATCAACGCCCCGACCTTCGCCGTGCTGGGCAACCACGATTACTGGGTCGCTCCCGACGAGATCGGCCGCGACATCGAGAAGAACGGCTACGCGCTGCTGCGCAACCAGTGGACCGGACTCGAGGTCAAGGGCGAGAAGCTGTGCGTCATCGGCGTCGACGACGGGCGCTCCAAGCACGACGACGTCGAGAAGGCCTTCTCCGGCGTGCCTGAGTGCGGGACCCGGCTGGTCCTCGCCCACACCCCGCCGACCGCCCGCAAGTTTCCCAAGGACGCGGGACTGCTCTGCTTTTCGGGACACACCCACGGCGGGATGATCCAGATTCCCGGGGTGACCCGCGGCCTGGCCGACCTGGTCGGTCAGCCCTACCTGCGCGGCCTCTACCAGGTGCAGGGCAACCAGCTCTACGTGAACGCCGGTCTCGGCTATGGAAAGGGCGGGCCGGCGGTGCGCATCGGCGTTCCTCCCGAGCTGACGGTGATCACGCTGCGGCAGGCCGACGCGAGCGCGTCTCAGCGCACCTCGGGATCGTAGGGCACGCCGTCGGCCGCCGGCGCCCGCGCCTTGCCGACGAAGCCGGCCAAGAGCAGCAGCGTCAGCAGGTAGGGGAGCGCCAGCAGGAATCCCGAGGGAATCACGTCCTTGATCCAAGGGATCGAGGACGCCAGGCTGATGCGCAGCGCGTTGGCAGCGGCAAAGAAGGCGGAGGCGCCGAAGGCTCCCAGCGGCGTCCACTTGCCGAAGACCATCGCCGCCAGCGCGATGAAGCCCTGGCCCGCCGGCATGTGGTTGTTGAACTGGTCGAGCGTCGAGACCGACAGCGAGGCTCCGCCGAGTCCGGCGAGCAGTCCGCTGGCCAGCACGCAGCCGTAGCGGATGCCGGCCACGCTCACCCCCAGCGTCGCCGCCGCCTGCGGCTTCTCTCCAACTGCCAGGACCCGAAGCCCGAGCGCGGTCCGGTAGAGCACCAGGTGCATGACGATGGGCGCGGCCAGAGCGATCCATGCCAGCCACGAGTGACCGGAGAGAGCGCGCAGCAGCGGCACCGAGTCGAGCCCGGGGAGCACCAGCTTGCCGATGGTCGCGGTCCGCTCGGTGTCGGTGCTGCCGTAGAGCGCTTCGACGAGGAACGTTACTCCGCCGAGCGCGACGAGGTTGAGCGCGATCCCGCTGACCACCTGATCGCTGCGCCAGCGGATGCAGAGCCAGCCGTGAAGCAGCGCGCCGACCGCGCCGGCGAGCATCCCGGCGCCCAATCCAATCCAAGGGCTGCCCGTGGCGAGCGTCGCCGCGGCGGCGAAGAAGGCCCCGAGGCGCATCATCCCTTCCAGACCCAGGTTCACCACTCCCGAGCGCTCGGAGATCACTCCGCCGAGCGCGGCCAGGACGATTGACGGCGCAAAGTCCAGGGTGGAGGCAAGGATGGCCTCGATGAGCTCAAGCATCGATGGCCTCCTTGCCCTGCGGCGCCCGCCCGGCGACCTTGGTGAGCAGATGTCGGGTGATCATCTGGGCGGCGACCAGCAGCAGCGCAAGTCCCTGAATCAACTCCGGGAAGGTGCGGTGGATCTGCAGGAGCTGCAGCTTGGTCCCGCCGGCGCGGATGATGCCGAAGAAGGCCGCCGCCAGCAGCGCGCCGAGCGGATGGTTCCCGCCGATCAGGCTGATGGCGATGCCGTCGAAGCCGTAGCCGCCATGGAAGATGGCCGGGTATTGGCGATGGACGCCGAGGATCAGGATCGCGCCCGCCAGCCCGGCGCAGGCTCCGGCGAGCGCCATCGCCAGGTAGGTTCGCCTGGCGACGTCGATGCCCGAGGCGCGCGCGGCTTCGCTCGAGGCGCCGATGGCCCGCAGCTCGAATCCCGCGGTGGTCCACTTGAGCAGCACGAACAGCGCGACCGCCATCCCTAGCGCCAGCGGCAGCCCGAGGTTGATCTCGCCCATCAGCCGCGGCAGCTCAGCGGTGGCCTCGATCTGCGCGGTCCCGGGTAGCGACACCTGGCTCTGCGTGGACCGCGCCGCCAGCGGCCCGACCACCAGCCAGCTCTCGACGAGATGGATGGCGATCCAGTTCAGCATGATCGTCGAGATGACTTCGTGGACCCCGCGCCGGACCTTGAGCCACGCGGCAATCGAGGCCCAGCCGGCTCCAGCCAAAGCGGCGGCGATCAGGATGATCGGGATGTGGATCAGCGCCGTGCCGGGAGCGAAGGCGTGCCCAAGCCAGGCGGCGACGAGCGCCCCGACCACCAGCTGTCCCTCAGCGCCGATGTTGAAGAGCCCGACCGAGAAGGCGAGGGCCACCGACAATCCGGTCAGCGTCAGGATCGAGGTCTTGAGGCTGGTGTCGCCGAGCGCCCGCAGGCTGCCCAGGCCGCCGCCGAACATCTTGGCGTAGCCCTGGACCGGGTCCTTGCCGGTCAGCCAGATGGCCACGAAGCAGATCGCCAGCGCGGCCAGCACCGAGAGCACCGGGACCAGCAGCCAGTGTCGGCTCGGACCGAAGAGCTTCTGGCGAAGGCCGAGGTCAGCCATTGGCCACCTCGCTCCGCGCCGGCTCGGAACTCGATTGGCCGAGCATCATCCGGCCGAGCGCTTTTTCATCGGCGCCCTCGCCGGAAACCTCGCCCATGCTGCGGCCGCCGTAGAGCACCAGAATCCGATCGGCCAGCGCCAACACCTCGTCGAGGTCGAGGGAAATCAGGAGGATGCCGCGCCCGGCGTCGCGCTCGCGGCGCAGCCGGTCGTGCACCAGGCTGATGGCGCCGATGTCGAGGCCGCGGGTCGGCTGAACCACCACCAGCACCTTGGGCGCCGAGTCGATCTCTCTCGCCAGGATCACCTTCTGCTGGTTGCCTCCGGAAAGGGCGCGGGCCAGAAGCGACGGCTCGGGCGGCCGGATGTCGAACTCCTTGATCAGGCTGCCGGCGCGCTCCAGCCGGCCGCTGCCGTCGATCAGGGCTCCGCGAGCAAACGGCGGCTTGCGGTGGCGGCCCAGGGCGAGGTTCTCGTCCACGCGCATGGGCAGGCACAGCCCGCGCTGCTGCCGGTCCGCTGGGACGTGGGCGATTCCCGCCTCGCGAAAGGCGCGCGGGCTCTGTCCTGTCATCTCGTCGCCGGCGGCGCGGATTGCCCCGGCGGTGGCCTGTCGCAGCCCGGTGACCAGCTCTGCCAGCTCGGCTTGCCCGTTGCCGTCGACGCCGGCGATGGCGAGGATCTCGCCTTCGCGCACCTCCAGGCTCAGCTCGCGCAGCGCCGGGAATCCTCGGTCGTTGAGGGCGCTTACCTTGTCGAGCGAGAGCAGCGCCGCGCCCGCCTTGCGCGCGCTCGGCGAACGGGTCATCCCCGCCACCGCGCGGCCGACCATCAGCTCCGACAGCGCCGCGGCGTTCGTCTCCGCGGCCCTCACCGTGGCCACCAGCCGCCCGCGCCGCATGACGCCGACTCGATGCGCCACCGACAAGACCTCGCGCAGCTTGTGCGAGATGAAGATCACCGTCTTGCCTGCCGCGCTCAGCCCGCGGACGACTCGATAGAGGTCGTCGGCCTCCTGCGGGGTGAGGTTGGCGGTGGGCTCGTCGAGGATCAGCAGCTCGGCACCGCGGTAGAGCGCCTTGACGATCTCCACCCGCTGCTGCATCCCGACGCCGATCTGCTCGACCTTGGCGGTCGGGTCGAGCTCGAAGCCGAAGCGCGCGGCCACCTCGCGGACCTTGTCGCAGGCGGCCTGCCGGTCGAGCATCCCGAAGCGGCGCGGCTCGCTTCCCAGCACCACGTTCTCGGCCACAGTCAAGGGCGGCACCAGCATGAAGTGCTGGTGAACCATCCCCACGCCCAGCTCGATGGCCTTGCCCGGCGAGCCGATGACCTCGTCGCGGTCGAAGACGCGCACGGTTCCCGAGTCGGGCCTGTAGAGCCCGTAGGCCACGTTCATCAGCGTGGTTTTGCCGGCGCCGTTCTCGCCGACCAGGGCGAAGATCTCGCCGCGCTCGATCTCCAGCGACACGTCGGCCAGCGCGGCCATCGGGCCGAAGAACTTGCTGACGTGGGAGAAGCTCAGGGCGGGCATGGCTTTCGAGGGAGCGAGTCTAGCTCGAAAGGCCCTTCGACTCCGGCTCGCTCCGGTCCGTTCGCCCCGAGCGTGTCGAGGGGCCCTTCGACTCCGCCTGCCCTGAGCTCGTCGAAGGGCTCAGGGTGAACGGGACAGTCGCACCGCTCAGCCCTTGAAGTCGTCGTCGCCGTGCGGAGGAGGCTCTTCAAAGCCGCCGCTGCCGCCGCCGGAGCCGCCCTGCTGGCGGGCGATCTCCGCCTCGATGACTGCCAGCAGCGCCCGCTCCTTGTCGTGGAAGCGGGACTTGGCGGGGTCGCCCAGGGTGCGCTTGCAGCCGGTGGCGTAGAACTCGAGGTCGTTCATCGAGGCGCCGGCAATGGGCATTCCCTTGCTGCGCCCGTAGGGCGGGAAGATCGTGGGCGCACCGCCGCTCGAGGCTGCGGGGCGGGAGGGGGCGCTCTCCCAGCTGCGAGGCGCGCTCGGCGCCGCCGCCAGGGACAGCTCTCCCAGGCGCAGCACGAATCCCTCGCCGCTGCGCGTCGCCGTCCCCACGCGGACGTTCTCGGTGCTGCCGTCGGCCCGCCGCACCGCCACGAAGACTCCGAATTCTTGGTCGCTCATGCCCGCAAGGGAGCACTCGCGCCCGGCAGGTGTCAACCGGGTTGGATGTGGCCGGCGGCATCGGTCGGTCAACCGAGAGACGGCAAACCGAGCGTGGCCTAGCCTCGTTGAGCAAGCAGGAAGTGAGGCCATGGCAATCCACAAGGGCTGGAAACTCGCCGGTTGGCTCGCTGGCCTCGTCGCGGCCGTGCTGGCATTCGAGGGAGCGTCCGAGCTCCTGCCGATTCCCGACCTTCGGCCTAGGGACCTGTTCCGTCTCGGGTCCCTTGCGGTGGTGCTGCTCCTCGGGCTCGTCCCGGCGAGCTACCTCGTCGCGAGCGGCAAGGTCGTCGTTTGCGGCGGGAAAATGCAGATGAGCCCAACTTGCCGCATCCCACCGACCTGACGCCGGAGGGCCTGTTCTACGAGTACTACTTCGACCCCGGGAAGCAGCAGGCGTGCGCCGAGCTGTTCTGCCCCTCCTACGCCAGCGCGATTTCGGCCGATCCGTTCTCGAAGCAAGCCGAGCGCTACCTGACCGTCGGCCTCAACTCGAACCTCGAGGCCGCCGACTTCAAGCGCAAGAAGCTGAACCTGGTGGTGGTCCTCGACATCTCCGGGTCGATGGGCAGCCCGTTTGATCGCTACTTCTACGATCAGGGCCCGGAGAAGGCGCGGGGGCCGGTCCTCACCAAGCTCGGGGTCGCGACGCGGTCGATCGCGGCGATGCTCGATCACCTAGGTCCGCAGGATCGCTTCGGGATGGTGCTCTTCGACAGCGAAGCCTACCTGGCTCGAGGCCTGTCGCCGCTGAGAGAGGTGTCGAGCCTCAAGGCACACATCCAGTCGATCGCGCCTCAAGGCAGCACCGACCTGTCGGCGGGAATGGAACTGGGGACCTCGCTCTTCGAGAAGGCAGGCGGCTCCTCGGCGGCAGAGTGGGAGAACCGGATGGTCTTCCTCACCGACGCCATGCCCAACACCGGCGACACCAGCCGCGACGGGCTCACGGGGCAGACCCGCGCCAACGCCCAGCGCGGCATCTACACGACCTTCGTGGGCATGGGGGTGGACTTCAACACCGCGCTGGTCGAGGAGCTGACCAAGGTGCGCGGGGCCAACTACTTCGCGGTCCACTCGCCGGAGGAGTTCCAGCGCCATCTCGACGAGGAGTTCGACTTCATGGTCACTCCGCTGGTCTTCGACCTCGACCTCAAGCTCGAGTCGCAGGCCTACGAGATCGCCGCGGTCTACGGCTCGCCCGAGGCGGACGCGGCCAGCGGCTCGCTGATGCACGTCAACACGCTCTTCCCCTCCAGGACCGAGAACGGCGAGACCCGCGGCGGCGTGATCTTGCTCAAGCTCCGGCCGATTGGCCGCCCGGGAGACCTGGTCCTGCGCGCCAGCTATCTCGACCGCGAGGGCCGCCGCGGCCAATCCGAGACGCGGGTGAACTTCCCGTCCGAGGTCAGCGAGCAGTTCGCCAACTCCGGAATCCGCAAGGCGGTGGCGCTGGCTCGCTATTTCGATCTGATGCAGCTCTGGATGAATGCCGAGCGCGGAGGTACCAAGGTGCGGCACGAGGACGGGATTCCAGCCGCCAGGCGCCAGCACAATGTCGGAGTGCGCAGCTGGGAGCAGGCCTCGGATCGGCTGACGGTAGCAGGGGAGTGGAGGGAGTCCTTCGGCGGATTCGCCAGCCACCTCGAGCGCGAGATGAACGCCATCGGCGATCCGACGCTGGGCCAGGAGGTGGCGCTGCTGCGGCGGCTGGCGCGCGTGGAGAGCGCCAGGCGGCCGTAGAAACAGAGGAGTCCGGTCGCCGCGCTCCCTCGGGCCGAGGGAGCGCTCGCGAACACTCAGAGTACCCAGTGGCAGGCGGCGAGCGCCGCGCAGTCCTGGGCAGAAACCGAGTTGAGGAGGCAGGAGACGTCGCTCGGCCCGTAGCACTTCCCCACGGAGGTCCCCATCTCGCAGTTGATCTTGCACTGGCCGAGGTCGCTGCTGCTCTTGCACTGAGTCGAGAACGCGCAGACTTTGCCGTCGGATTTGAACCCGCACACCTGGCTCACTCCGTCGAACGTGAGGCAGCCAGCGTCCGAGTAGGGCAGCGACCCGGCGTCCGCCCCGGCATCCCCGGCGGCCGCGGCGTCAGGGGCCGCGCCCAGCGAGCCGTCCGTCCCGGCGTCGTCACCGGCCGGAGCGGTCGAGCAGGCTGCGATACCGAGGATCAAGATCAGTCCGAGCACGGCGCGTCCAAGGGTCATCGATTCCTCCGAAAAATGGCGGGCATGTTCCGTCAGACGTGCCGGCGAGCGCAACCGCTCCCGGAGTGAAACGTCAGAACGGCCACCACGACTTCTTCTCGAGCTCGAGGTGGATGGTCTGGTTGGGCTTGTTGGGGACATAGGCGCGCTTGGAGGCGGGCTTGTAGCCATCGCGGGCGAGGCTGACTTCGTAGGTCAGGCCCGGCTTCACCCTCAGCCGCGCCGGCGTGACTCCGAAAGCCTGCTTCTCCACCGTCAGCCTGGCGCCCGGCGGCGAGCTGGTGAACTGGACCCAGATCGGCTCGGGCGATTTCTCAGCCGCGATCCGCGGTTGCGGGCCGGCGTCCGCGGGCTCGGGGACCTCGGTCGTCAGATCGAGACCGGGGAAGGCGGGCTCGGCGGCGTCGGGAGCTGGAGCGCTGGACGCCAGCGGCTCGGGGCGCGGCCCGGCGCAGGTGACCAGCCGCGCCGAGAGAATCAGCGACGCCAGGACCGCCGCCCCGAAGCCAAGCTTGGCGTTGCGCGGAGCGGCGTCGAGGCGCTTCAGCAGCGCTCCCGGAAGGGCGGGCTTGGCCGAGCCGGTCAGCCAACGGGTGTCGGCAGGGCGCTCGGCCGGAGTCTGAGGCTCGGCGTGGTCCTGCAGGAAGATGGCGCTGCCCTCGATCGATTCCTGCTCCGGCTCGGGCGCCGGCGGAGCATGGCTGACCCGCGGTGCCTGATCGGTCAGCTCCAACTCCGCCAGCCAGCTCTTGAGCTCGCTCGGGCCGGTGCGCGGATAGCGCGAGCGCAGCAGGTCCTCGAGCGCCGCCAGCATCGCCTCGGCGCTGGGATAGCGCTCCTCGGGCTGCTTCTTCATCGCCCGCTGGAGCACCTTGACGATCCCGGGGTCGAGATTGGGCCGCAGCGCCTCGGGCGGCTCGAATTCGCCCTTCTGCGTCAACGCCAGCGACAGCAGATCGGTGCCGGCGGCGAAGGCCTTCTTTCCGGTGACCAGGAAATAGAGGGTCGCGCCCAGGCTGAACAGGTCGGAGCGGGCGTCGGGCTTGCCGCCTCCCGCCTGCTCCGGCGACATGAACCCGACCTTGCCGCGGATGATGCCGTCGTCGGAGCGGCCGCGGCGATGGCTGGCGGTGGCGATGCCGAAGTCGGTGAGCTTCACCTCGCCCTCGGCGCTGACCAGCACGTTGTGCGGGCTGACGTCGCAGTGGACGATCCCCAGAGGCTTGCCGTCCTTGACCCGCGAGTGGGCGAAGGCCAGCGCCCGGCAGACCTCGGTGACGCAGTAGAGCGCCAGCTCCGGCGGGAAGGTCAGCCCGAAGGCCTCGGCCCGGCGGAAGACCATGTTCAGGTTCCAGCCGTCCACCATCTCCAGGATCAGGAAGTAGTGGCCGCCGGAGTAGCCCAGGTCGAGCACCTGCACGACGTTGCTGTGGTTCAGCGTCATCGCGATGTGCGCTTCGTCGATCAGCGCGTCGCGGAAGGCGCGCTCGGCGCTCATCGCCGAGCGGATGCGCTTGAGCACCACCAGCCGCTCGAAGCCGGCCGCTCCCTGCTGTCGCCCGAGGTAGATCTCCGCCATCCCGCCGTTGGCGATCTTGTGCAGGACGGAGTATCGACCGTGCGCGGGCATGGCGCCCGGATCGAACCACGAACGATCCTCCGAGGGCCAGTTTGTTGCGAGGGGCGATGGCCCGGCCATCCGCCCGGCGACGGCGCCGAACCACGCCGATCGCTTGCTGGGCGGATTGTCAGGTGGCGAAAGTCGCCATTCGCAGGCGCGGCAGGCCGATAACCCTTCGAAAGATCGGCAGGTTGCACGATCCATCAGGCGCTTGGCGATGTGGCATAGTCCGCGCACTGCCCGGGGGCGCATCTCCCCAAAGGAGCACGTCGTGAGCAGCGATAGTTCGCCGCTTCTGCAGCCCACCTCCAGCGCCCAGCACCACGGGCCGCTGGGCGGCTTTCTCGAGCGGCTGCTGCAGACCCTCGAGGACCGCCGGCCGGGCCTGACCGATGAAGCGGTCAAGCGCGGCGAGAACGGGGCTGGTCCCTTCTTCGTCGAGGTCTACGAGAAGGAGTTGCCGCGCCTCCAGCAGGCGGTGCGCGAGCACTTGCCGCACCTGAGCGAGCCGGCCGCGGCGGCCTTCTTCCAGGAGGTGGACCGGCTGATGCGCTCGGTGGTGCTGCCCGCCTACCTGCGGTTGAGCGTGGCCTTCACTCCGCGCGAGCGCAACGACTTCTACCTGCTCGACAAGAGGCTGCACCTGGTCGAGCGCCTGGGCTGGGCCCTGGTCGGGATGGCGGTGGGCGGCTTCGTGGTCTGGGCGCCGTTCATCCCGCTCTGGTCCAAGGAGTGGGTGCTGCCGTTCACCTTGGCCGGTCTGCTGGCTCCCAACTTGCGGGCTTGGCTGGCGGCGCGTCGCTACGAGTCGGAGCTGAACAAGCTGGTGGCGCGGGTCAACCGCGAGATCGAACGCATCGACGTCGCCTATCTGCTGAGCCACCCCGCCATCGCTGGCGCGGCGGCCTCGGCGTCCCGGGTCGAGGCCATTGCCGAAGAGTCGGCGCGGCGCACTCCCGAGATGAGCAAGAGGAGGGATCACTAATGGTCGAGATCGCTTCCAAAGTTTCGGCAGTGCGCGGGTTGCGCAGGCAGTTGCTGCGCTTCCTCGCCCTGGCCGGCGGGGCGGCGGTGGTGCTGGGGCTGTTCTTCTCCTCGTGCACCGCCCGCGTGATGCCCAACGAGTTCGGAGTGGAGCAGAGCCGCTTCGGCACCAAGGTGGGCGTGGTGGACCAGATCTTCGGGCCGGGGCTGTACTTCATCGGCCCAGGGTCGACCATGTTCACCTACCCGCGGGAGATCCACCTGCTCGAGGCCTCCAACGAGCGGGCCGAGGCCCGCGCCAAGGCGGGCGGCATGGACGTGGTCCGCGCGGTCGACCAGTACTACTCGACCCGCGACGCGCTGCTGGGCAAGGCCACCCACCGGGTGATCGACGCCTTCAACGTGCAGACCAGCGACGGCTACTCGGTGGCGGCCGACGTGACGCTGCTCTACAGCATCACCGACCCGCTGATGGTGGCCCGCGAGTTCGGCTGGGGCTCGACCTACGTCGAGTCCTTCGCCATCAACACCTTCCGCAACGGAGTGCTGGCCACCCTGGGCAAGATGAACGCCGAGTCGTTCTACGACGAGAAGGTGCGCATCGCCGCGGTCAACGAGGCCGAGGAGTACCTGCGTGAGCGCTTCAAGGCCCGCGGCTTCGAGGTGCACAAGCTGCTGCTGCGCAACTACTCGTATTCGCCGGCCTACGAGAAGTCGCTGCACGAGAAGAAGGTGGCGGTGCAGGCGGCGGAGAAGAACCGCAAGGAGAGCCACGTCAACGACGAGCGGGCCAAGCTCCAGCAGATCGAGTCCAAGGGCAACGCCGCCATCACCATCGCCGAGTCGGAGAACAACGCCCAGATCTCCAAGGTGCGCGCCGAGGCCAACCTCTACTCCGAGCAGGTGCGGGCCAAGGGCGACAAGGAGTACGGCCTGGCCAACGCCGAGGCCAAGCGGCTCAAGGCCGAGGCGCTCAACAAGGGCGGCGGCCGCTACGTGGTGGCGCTGGAGACCGCCAAGATCTTCGACAACATCCAGGGCTCGGTGATGACCCCGGAGCAGTACATCACCTTCATCCGCCAGAGCTGGGCGCTGATCGGGCTGAGCCCCGGCGGCCCGGTCCCCGCGGCCGAAGGAGGCAAGTGATGAAGCCCCTGCGAATCTTCCTGGTCGCCGCCGCGCTGGCGGCCCTGTCCGGCTGCGAGTCGACCTCCTCCACCGAGGTCGGGGTGCGCACCAGCCTGCTGGGCGTCTTCGAGGAGCGGGGCAAGCAGCAGACCTACCCGCCCGGCGGCGTCTACACCGTGATGCCCTTCGTCAACTCCTGGCACGTGCTGTCGGTGGCCCAGCAGAACCTGCTGATGAACGCCAACCCGCGCGAGGGCGACCGCCCGGTGCCCGACGACGTCACCTTCAAGACCCGCGACGGCAACAACATCCACATCGACGTCAACGTGATGTGGCGGATCGACCCGAAGCTGGTGGGCAAGATCATCGCCGAGGCCGGCGACTCGATCAGCGAGGTCAAGGAGCGGCTGGTGCGCCCCTACGCCCGCTCGGTGATCCGGGATGTCTTCAACGAGATCACCAGCGAGGAGTACTACCAGGTGTCGGTGAAGAACCGGACGGCGCTCAAGGCCAAGGAAGAGCTGGCCAAGGAGCTGGCGCCGATGGGGATCATCGTCGACATGCTCCAGGTGCAGCAGCACCGCTTCGATCCCGAGTACCAGGCGGCGATCGACGCCCAGAAGCAGGCCGAGGCCGACGTGCAGAAGCTGATCGAGCAGCAGAAGGCGATGGAGGAGCAGAAGCGCAGCGAGCTGCAGGCCAAGCGCGCCGAGTGGAACCGCAAGACCGAGGACGCGCTGGGCGAGGCCGGGCGGCTCAAGAACGACGCCGACGGCTACTACCAGACCAAGACCAACGAGGCCAAGGCGGTGATCGCCCGCGCCCAGGCCGAGGCCGAGGCCACCACCAAGGAGGCCGAAGCCCTCAACAAGCTGGGCGGCGACGCCTACGTGAAGATGCAGCTCGCCAAGCAGTTCGCCGAGAAGAAGATCATGATCGTCCCGGCGGCCAACGTCTCGACCATGAACGTCAACAAGGTCATGGACTACCTGATGAGCGGACAGGCCCCGGCGGCGCAGTAGCGAGCGCCGGCTGGAGTGCCGGCTTTCAGCCGGAGCCATTCGGTCGTGAAAACGATGCCCGCGAGCGCCGGAAACTCGGTCGCTCGCGGGCACTTGATTCTTGGTCGCCAGCCGGCTGAAGACCGGCGCACCCAGGCGCCGCTACGGCTTGGGCAGCCGCGCCTCGAGCAGCTCGATCAGCTTCTTGCCGTCGGTGATCAGCAGAGAGTAGGTGGCGCCCGGCTTTCCATCCTTGGCGGGCGCCATGTAGATCGCCGTTTGGTTCTTCCCCGGCTCGCCTTCGCAAAGGCCGATCTTGCCCAGGTCGCGGTCGTCAACCTGCATCGACATGACGTAGGGGGTCTGGCACTTCTCCTGCGTCTCGCGCAGCGCCTGGCCGGGGTTCCAGGTGGCGACGATGTCCTTGAAATAGAACCCGAACATCGACTTGGTGGCCTTGGGCTGCTGCCGGTCGATGACCAGCTTGTTGATGCCGGCGATGATCCACTCCAGCCGCTTGCAGCTGACGCCCTTGCCCTTCTCGCAGCCGTAGAAGATGACCGCGCCGTCCTTGTCCTTGACCTGGAGCTGGTAGCCGCCCTTGTGGTCCTTGAACGAGGGGGCGGCGATCTTGCCGACCACGGTCAGCTTGTCGGCCGCGGCGGTCGCCTTGGCCGGGGCCATCGAGCTCAGCGACAGGGTCAGCGTGTCGCCGGCCAGCTCGCCGGTGCCCGCCCAGGCGAAGTGGCCCTTGAGACCTGCGGGCAGGTCGCCGAGCAGCTCGAACTCCTCGCCCTTGAGGTGCTTGACCGCGCGCACCACCGGCGCAACGTAGCTAGGGGCGGCCTCGGCTTCGGCCGGGGCGCTCTGGGCCAGCGCCGTCGAGGCGAAGAGGGCCAGGGGAATGCTCAGCAAGATCGGTCGCATAGGGTCTCCGCGGACGGGGCCAGGGGCCGCCGGCACTGTTAAAGACGCGCCATTGTTGCCGGGATTCGACCCGAGACGCCAGAAGTCGCGGGTGCGACGCGGCGGAGGGCCCTTCAAAGAGCTCAGATGGCAGAGCGCTTTCTTGTACGCTCACGCAGCCGCCAACCGGAGGAGCGCACCATGGGTCACCTGGGCCACTTGAAGGAGGAGTACCGGTCGCTGGTGAAGCGGCTCGACGCCACCACCGCGGCGATGCCCGAGCCGAACGACCCCAAGGCCTGGGAGGGATGGAAGGAGATCCTCGAGATCCTCTTCACGCCGGCGGAGGCGTCGCTGGCCTCGCAGCTGCCGGTGCTCCCCTCGTCGCTGGAGAGGATCGCCCGGCGGGCCGGGGTGAGCGAGCAGGAGCTGCTGCCGCGCCTGGAGGCGATGGCCGACAAGGGGCTGGTGATGGACCTGGTCAGCACGCGCACCGGCAAGGTGAAGTACCTGCTCTCGCCGCCGGTGGTGGGCTTCTTCGAGTTCTCGCTGATGCGGGCCCACGACTCGATCCCCAAGAAGCGCATGGCCGAGGCGCTGGAGGCCTACCTCCACCACGACGATACCTTCGCCAAGAGCGTCTTCGGCCATGAGACGGTCATCGGGCGCACGCTGGCCCACGAGGCGGCGCTGGGCGACGAGCCGGTCCCCGACATCCTCGACTGGGAGCGGGCCACCCAGGTGATCGAGCAGGCCAGGTCGATCGCGGTCTCGCTCTGCTACTGCCGCCACAAGGCCGAGCACCTGGGCACCTCCTGCGGGGCGCCGATGGACGTCTGCCTGTCGCTCAACGCCGGGGCCGACTTCGTGCTGCGCCGCAAGTTCGGCCGGCCGATCGAGAAGGTCGAGGCCTTCCGCATCCTCGAGGACTCGAAGAAGCGCGGGCTGGTGCAGATCGCCGACAACGTCAAGGACCGGCCGGCCTACATCTGCAACTGCTGCGGCTGCTGCTGCGCCCAGCTGCAGTCGATCAACTGGTACGGGCTGCGGGCGGTGAACCCCAGCGGCTTCGAGGCCAGCTGCAAGGAGGAGATGTGCGTCGGCTGCTCGCGCTGCGCCCGCCACTGCCCGATCGCCGCCATCTCCATGGTCCCCGAGCGCGCCCAGAAGTCCGGGCGAAACAACGAGCTGCGCCCCAAGGTCGATCGCGAGGCCTGCATCGGCTGCGGGGTGTGCGCAGACGCCTGCCACAAGCACGCCATGCGGATGGTGCGGCGGGAGAAGCAGCCGCTGGTGCCCTCTACCGCGGTGGAGAAGGCGGTGCGGATCGCCATGGAGCGCGGCATGCTCGCCGACCTGCTCTTCGACGAGGGCGAGAGCCGCGGAGCCAGGCTCATCAACCACGTGCTCAAGGCGCTGACCAACCTGCCCCCGGCACAGCGGGCCATCGCCAGCGAGCAGGTGAAGTCGCGGTTCGTGAAGGCGGCGCTGGGGCGGGTGCGCGACCCCAGCGTCTAGTCGGTCTACCTACTTGGCCGGCTCGAAGGCCGCCAGCTCCTCGAGCGTCGCCGGGACCTTGATCGCCCCGCTGACGATCTTCGCCCGCAGCTCCTCGAGTTTGGAGGCCAACAGCTCCTTGTTGGCGAGCTTGTCGGCGAGGAGCGGCGCGTAGCCGACGCCGCCCTCCTTCACGCCCAGCTCCTGGTGGCCGGCGGTGAACTTGCCGGCGGCGACCTCGGTGGCGGCCAGGTACACCGCCAGGTCCACGTGCTTGATCAGCGAGGTGAGGATGACCTCGGGCGCGACGTGGCGCTGGTCGCTGTCGCAGCCGATGGCCCACTTGCCCGCCTCGCGCGCCGCGGCGATCGCCCCCAGCCCGTCGGAGCCGGCGGCGTGGAAGAGCACGTCGGCGCCCTTGGCGATCATGTCCTGCGCCACCTGCTTGCCGGCCTCGACCTTGTCGAAGCTGCCGGTGTAGCCGACCAGGATCTTGCCGTACGCCTCGGGGTTGGTGGTCTTCACCCCGGCGCGAAAGCCGGCCTCGAATTTGCGGATCAGCGGGATCTGCATGCCGCCGACAAAGCCCACCGTCTTGCTCCGCGTCACCAGCCCGGCCAGCGCGCCGATCAGGAAGGCGCCCTCCTGCTCGCGGAAGGTCACCGTCTTCACGTTGGGCAGCGCGTAGGGCGTTCCCTTCTCGTCGAGGATCGGGCTGTCGATCAGCAGGAACTTGGAGCCGGGGTTCTTCTTGGCCGCCGACTCGACCGCGTTCTCCAGCATGAAGCCCACGCCGATCGCCAGCTGCACGCCGTCCTCGACCAGAACCTGCAGGTTGGGCTCGTAGTCCTCCTGCTGCTTGGCCTGCAGCACCACCGGCTCGATGGCGCCGGGGGCGATCGAGGCCCCGGCGGTCACGTCCTTGGGGACGGATTGCCGCACTTCCTCGGCGGTGAGCGGCTGGTAGCCCTTGGCGCTGTAGCGCTTTCCGGCGGCCCAGACCTCCAGCCCGCGCAGCGCCCCGTCGTTGAAGGACTGGTCCCCGCGGCCGCCGACGTCGGTGACCAGGCCGATCTTCACCGCCTTGGCTTCCGCGGCCACCGGGGAGGCGGCGTGCGCGGCGGGCGGATTGGCGGGCTCGCTCTTCCTGCAGCCGGCGAGCAGTGCCAGCGCGGCGAGCGCGGCGAGGCGAACGGGCTTCATGGGGAGGGCCTCCGAGGGAATCAGGGCTTGAGGGTCGCCAGCACCTGCGTCAGCCGGTCGGCGATGCGGTCGGGCGTCGCGTCCGAACCTTTGTTGAGGTAGCGGGCCGGCTGGCAGTACTCGAGCACCTTGCGGAAGACGTCGTCGCAGGCGTGCGAGGTGAAGAAGACGATCGGAGTCGGCCCCTTGGTGCCGAAGCCCCGCTCGACGGCCCGCAAGGCGATGGCGGTCTGGTAGCCGTTGATCTTCGGCATGTCCAGGTCCAGGACCGCCAGGCTGGGCACGCGCCCCGCGACCAGTTGCTGGGTGAGCGCCTGCAGCAACTCCTCGCCATCGGCGCACGGCAGCACTTCGCGCGCCAGCCCGCTGGAGGTCAGCGAGTCGCGCAGCACCTCGCGCAGCAGCGCCACGTCGTCGGCCAGCAGCACCTGTTCGAAGACCGCTCCGCTGGCCCCGGCTGCCGGAGCAGCCGGCTCGGCCCCGGACCCGGCCCCGCCGCCCAGATCCACCGCCCGCTCCTGCCCGAAGGCCTCGATCACCATCGGCCCGGAGTCGGAGGTGTCGAGCTCGATGCCCCGGTCCTCCGGCTCGAGCGGCGATCGCGGCCGAGGCGGGCGGGCGGCGGCCGCGGCTGCAGCGGCGGCGGCCTTGGCTTTGCGCTCGGCTTCGGCGGCGGCCTTGGCGGCGATGGCCTCGGCGGCGGTCATGCGCGCCAGGTTCATCCGCCCGAGGGTCTTCTCCGGCTTCTCCGCGGCGACGGGCGCGGCGGCTGGCACGGCGGCCGGTGGCGGCGCGGCGGCTGGAGGCGGTGCGGCGGGCAGCTCGACCGCTTCCTTGAGAGCCATGCCGCACTGGGTGCAGCGCCAATAGCTCTTGCCGCCGACGGCCAGGGTTTCGGTCGCGACGTTGAGTCCGCAGGCGGGGCAGTAGGTCGTCGTCACGCCGGGCCATCATACTTGCCGCCGCCGCCGCCGCCAACGCCGTCGGCGCCGGGCGCCGGGGCGGCCGGCCGCCGGCTGGTCCCCGAAATCCAGAGGAATTTGGCGGCACTAGCGGCTCGCCCGGGCGCGCGGCGGCAAAAGTTTTTTGCCGCTCGCCGGAACTTCGGAGCACAATCCGCCGATGAATCCCTACGAGCTGATCAAGAAGAAGCGGCAGGGCGAGGTCCTGGCCGCCGACGACATTGCCGGCTTCCTCGCCGGGTACACGGCCGGGAAGGTGCCCGACTACCAGATGTCGGCGATGTTGATGGCCGTCTTCTTCAAGGGCCTCACCGACGCCGAGCTGGCGGCCTGGACCGGGGCGATGCTCCGCTCCGGCGAGGTGCTCGACCTCTCCGACATCCCCGGCTACAAGGTCGACAAGCACTCGACCGGCGGCGTGGGCGACAAGGTGTCGCTGGCGCTGGCGCCTCTGGCGGCGGCGTGCGGGGTCAAGGTGCCGATGATCAGCGGCCGCGGGCTGGGGCACACCGGCGGCACCCTCGACAAGCTGGAGTCGATCCCCGGCTTCCGGGTCGACCTGGGCATCGAGCGCTACCGCGAGCTGGTGGCCAAGGTCGGGGCCTGCCTGATCGGCCAGACCGCCACCCTGGCCCCGGCCGACAAGAAGCTCTACGCGCTGCGCGACGTCACCGCCACCGTGGACTGCATCCCGCTCATCGCCAGCTCGATCATGTCCAAGAAGCTGGCCGAGGGGATCGACGCCCTGGTCCTCGACGTCAAGGTCGGCTCGGGCGCCTTCATGAAGACGCTCGAGGACGCCCGCACCCTGGCCCGGACCATGGTCGGCATCGGCGCCAAGATGAACAAGAAGGTGGTGGCCCTGCTCACCGACATGGAGCAGCCGCTCGGCCTGGCGGTCGGCAACGCGCTCGAGGTGATCGAGGCGGTGGACGTGCTCAGGGGCAGCGCCCCGGCCGACCTGACCGAGTGCACCCTGGCCCTGACCGCGCCGATGCTGGTGCTGGCCGGGCAGGCCAAGGACGCCGCCCACGCCCGCGCCCGGCTGCAGGAGTCGATCAAGAGCGGGGCGGCGCTCAAGAAGCTGGAGGAGATCGTCGAGGCCCAGGGCGGCGATCCCAAGGCGGTCCGCGACAGCTCGCGGCTGCCCAAGGCCTCCCAGGTGGTGCCGATCGAGAGCCCGGCCGACGGCTTCGTCGAGGCCATCGACACCGAGGCGGTGGGGATGGCCGGGGTGGCGCTGGGGGCGGGCCGCGACCGGGTGGACGCCAAGGTCGACTGGGCGGTCGGCTTCCTGCTGCGCAAGAAGCTGGGCGACCCGGTCAAGCGCGGCGAGCCGCTGGCGATGATGCACCTCAACGACTCCGCGCGGGCCGCCGACGTCAGCCGGCGCATCCAGCGCGCCTACCGCTTCGGCCCCAAGCCGGTCTCGCCCCGGCCGCTGGTGCTGGAGACCATCGAGTAGAAAGGTCCGCTGCCGGACACTGCCGCTTAGGCGACCGATCGGCCTGCCCCGGGCGGGCTCAGCCTGGCGGCCGCGGCGCCTTGACCGGTCAGAGCAGCGGGCGATACGGTTCGCGCCATGAAACGCGCACTTGCCCTGGCCCTGTCCGCCGTCCTCTTCGCCTCCTGCAACAAGCTGTTCGAGGAGGAGCCCACGCCGCAGCAGCAGTTCGCCACCTTCATGGCCCAGGGAAAGGCGGCCGCCAAGGCCGGCAACTGGGAGGCCGCCGCCAAGGCCTTCGAGAGCGCCGGAGCCTTCGCTTCGGCCAACGACCCCAGCCCGCAGCTGGCCCTGGGCGCGGCCTACGAGAAGATGGGCAACGACCTGCAGGCGATCATGACCCTGTCGTCGGCGGTCAAGATGGCGCCCAAGAACACCGAGGCCCGCGAGGTGCTGGCCGACCTCTACCTGCGCCACGGCAAGCCCGAACTGGCCGCCGACCACCTGCGCAAGGCCAGCGAGCTGATCCCCGACGGCCCGTCGCCGGAGCTGCAGCGCAAGCTGGCCACCGCGCTGCTGCGCAGCGGCGACCTGGACGGCGCCGAGAACCTCGCCCAGCAGCTCGATCAGGGCTCGCCCGGCGACGCCGAGACCCAGGCGCTGCTGGCGGAGATCCTCATCGCCAAGGGCCAGGAGGAGCGGGCGGTGCGGCTGCTCGATGCGGCGGTTGGCACCAATCCTGACTCGGCGCGGGTGCGGATGGTGCGGGCCCGCTACTTCTCCTCGCGCGGCAAGGTGACCGAGGCGCTGCACGAGTACGAGCTGGCCTACAAGGCGACGCCCAGCGACGCCGAGCTGGCGATGGCCTACGCTCGGGCGCTGGCCGGGGCGCAGCGGATCGAGGATGCGGCCGAGGTGGTCCAGCAGCTGCTCGCCGCCCGCCCCACCGACCTCAACGCCCAGGCCATGCTCGCCGAGGTGAAGATGCTGGGCGGCGAGGCGGCCGAGGCCAAGAAGATCGCGGAGGGCGTGATCGCCAAGCACCCCAGGAACGGCCGGGCGCTGCTGGTGCGCGCCTGGGCGATGGAGCAGGAGGATCCGAACCGCGCGGTCGGCGCCTACCGCAAGGTGCTCGAGGAGGACCCGGGGCAGAGCGAGGCGCTGGGGCGGCTCTACAAGCTGTACCTCAAGCGCGGCGACAAGGCCGAGGCCATCGCCGCCCTGGAGCGCCTGCAGATCGCCGGCGACATGACCCAGGACGACGAGCTGGAGCTCGACGCCCTCTACGCTGACACCGGCATCAACGTCAGCCGCGCTCGGGCCTCGCTCGACCAGATCCTCAAGCGGGATCCCGGCTGTGTGCGCTGTGGCGACATCAAGCGCGAGCTGGAGAAGAAGTCGCGCGCCACGGGCGGCGGCGGCGGCTCGGGCATCCAGATCATCAAGGGCAGCCGCCGGCCCTAAGCCGCGGTCCCTCAGCCCAGGTTGTCGAGCGCCCGCAAGAGCTGTTGCTTGCGGGTGGCTCGCTTCGGGCCCACCGCGCACAGCCGCAGGTTCTCGCGGGCGAAGACGCGCCGCGCCACCCGCTGCACCTGCTGTGCGGTAAGCGACTCGATGGCCTGGCAGCGGGCTTCGAAGCTCTCCGGCTGGCGGAACAGCTCGGTGGCCCCGTACCAGCCGGCCAGCGAGTTCAGGTCGTCGAGAGCGAAGGAGAGCCCGATCCGCTGGCGGCGCTTGACCCGCGCCAGCTCGGCCTCGGGCAGCGGCTTCGCCCGCAACTCCTCGAGGATCTCGGCCAGCGCCGCCACCACCGTCGCCGACTTGGCCGGGGCACAGGCGGACTCGATCTCGAAGAGCGCGGTGTCGCTGAAGATGTCCAGGTTGGCGTGGACCGCGTAGGCCAGCCCGCGCCGCTCGACGATCTCCAGCGGCAGCCGCGAGCTCAGCCCGTCGTCGAGCACGCTGCGCAGCACCGACACCGCCGGATAGTCCGGATGGCCGTCGGTGGGGCAGGGGAAGGCCAGCACCAGCTCGGTCTGGGTTTCGTCATGGTCGATCTGCAGCAGCTCCGGGCCACGGCGGGCGATGGCCGGCGCTCGCTCCGTCGACTTGCGCCCGCGAGGCAGGGCGCCGAAGGCCCGCTTGGCGAGGGCGACCACCTGGGCGCGCTTCACCGGCCCGGCGGCACAGACCACCAGGTTGGCGCCGCAGTAGAAGCGCCGGTAGTAGGCGCGCAGATCCTCGAGCGACAGCTGGCGCACCGACTTGCGCGTGCCGGCAATCTTCTGCGACAGCGGGTGGTCGCCGAAGACCATCCGCCGCACCAGGTTGGCGGTGTCGATGTCCCGGCCGCGGGGATCGATCTCGTCGAGCATCTCCTCGAGGATGATCCGCCGCTCGACTGGCATGTCGGGCAGGCGCGGGGCGCACACCAGGTCGCCCAGCACCTCGAAGCCAACCTCGAGCGAGCCGGGCTCCACCGGAGTGTAGAAGAAGGTCTGGTCGCGCATGGTGACGGCGTTGAGGTTGCCGCCGGCATCCTCGACCAGTCCGTTCATCACCCGCGTGTCGGGGAAGCGTTCGCTGCCGCGGAAGAGCATGTGCTCGAGGAAGTGCGAGACCCCGTTCACCTTCGGCAATTCGTGGCGCGAGCCACAACGCACGTAGATCGCCAGCAGCGCCGAGTGCAGGTGCGGGACCTCGACGGTGACGATCTTCACTCCGTTGTCGAGCTGGTCGCGGAAACGTCGGTACAAGAAGACCTCAGCTGTTGGCGGCGGGCGCGGCCGCCGTCTCGGGGGCGCGGCACAGCCGCAGGATGAAGCGGGTGCCCCGGCCCACCTCGCTCTCGCAGCGGATCTCGCCGCCGTGCTCGGCGATGATCTGCTGGGTCAGCGCCAGTCCCAGCCCGGTGCCGCGCTCCTTGGTGGAGAAGAAGGGATCGAAGATCTTCTCCAGCTCGCCGGGAGGGATGCCGGGGCCGTTGTCCTTGACCACCACCTCGACCGAGGTCACCAGCGCCCGGGTCTCGACGCGGATGGTGCCGCCGTGGACCAGCGCCTCGCGGCTGTTGCGCAGCAGGTTCATCAGCGCCTGGCGCAGCTGGCCGGCGTCGGCGACGACCTTGGGGCAGTTGTCGGCGAAGGCCCGCTCCAGCACCACCCCGGCCCGGGAGTGCTCCTCCTCGAGGAAGTCGAGCAGCGAGGCCAAGAGCTGGTTGAGATCCTCGGGGGCCAGCACTGGCTTCGGGAAGCGGGCGAACTTGAGGTACTGCTCGGTGATGTCGGTGAGCCGATCGACCTCTCGCGCGATGGCCGACACCAGCTGCTGGGCCTCGTCCTGCTGCTCCCGGGTGTCGAAGTGGGCCGAGGCCAGCCCCTCCTCGAGCAGCTCGGCGTTGAGGCCGATCGAGGAGAGCGGGTTGCGGATCTCGTGGGTGATCTGGGCGCTGATCCGGCCGATGGCCGCCAGCCGCTCGGCGCGGACCAGGGCCAGCTGCTTCTCGTCGAGCTGGCGTTCGCGCTCGCGCAGGTTCTTGGCCATGGCGTTGAACTCGCGGGCCAGGACCCCGATCTCGTCGCGGGCAGCCAGCGGCACCTGGGCCGAGTAGTCGCCCAGGCCGATGCGGGTGACGGCGCTGGTCAGGGTGCGCACCGGGGCCAGCAGCCGGCCGGTGGCGGCGGTGGCCACCAGCCCCAGGGCGATGGCCACCAAGGACAGGGCGATGATCGCCCAGGCGCTCTGGCGCTCGCGCTGCTCGGCGGCGGCGACCCGCTCGGCGATGCGGTCGTCGAGGACGCGGCTGAGCTGCTTGATCGACCGGCCGATGCGGTCCTCGAGCGAGGTGACCTGGCGGGCCGGGTCCGAGCCGCGGGCCGAGGAGCCCTGCTCGACCACCGCGAACAGCTCGCCGTTGGCGCGCTCGTAGTCGTCGTAGAGGCGCGACAGCTCGGCCAGGCGGGCGGCGACGTTCTCCAGGAAGGCGCGGTCGGTCTCCGGGGCGCGGGAGAGGGTCTCGCCGGTGAGGGCGGTGGCGGCGGTGAGCTTGTCGCGCATCAGCTGTGGGAAGTAGACCCGGGCCAGCTTGATCAGCACCCGCTGGGTACCGGGCTCCTTCTCGTCGAGGAGCCGCTCGGTGTCCTTGTGGCGGTTGTTGTGGAAGCTCTCCACCTGGGCCGCGGCCTTGGCCAGCGGCAGGTAGCCTCCGGTCACCACCCGGATCTCGGCGGCGATCGAATGCATCTGCACCACGCTGTAGATGGAGACCGCTCCGAAGGTGAGGATCACCACCGCGTAGCCGAGGAAGATCCGTGTGGCCAGGGTCAGGTTCATGCGCGGGTCCGGCATGGTAGCCGGTTCCGGGGGCGCGCGCCCGCAAGATCCTGAAATTGCTGGCTCGTCCGCCCGAATCAGGAGTCGGGGAGGGCCCCTGCGGCCGCCGTGCATGGGTCTGGGCTGGGAGGCGCCGGCCTGTTCGCCCTGCGCGAAGGCTCGCGGGGCGAGCCGGAGTCGGAAGGGCCCTCGACTTCGGTTGTCGCTGCGCGACAGCTTACGCTCGGGCCGAACGGCAACCTTTTCGGCCTGCTCGAGAGCAGGGCTGGTCAGAGCAGCTTGAGCGTCTGAGGAGGCGAGGCCTCGACCGGCTCGGAGACGTGGCAGCGGCGGCAGCGCGCCTCGTACGCTCCGGCGGCGCCGACCACCACCCGGTCGGCGCGGCTGACGATCCGCTGCGAGCGGTTGGCGGGGTTGCCGCACACCATGCAGATGGCGAGCTCCTTGGTGATGTACTCGGCGATGGCCAGCAGCTGCGGCATCGGCTCGAAGGGCTTGCCTTTGTAGTCCTGGTCCAGCCCGGCGACGATCACCCGCAGGCCCTTCTCGGCCAGCGTCTCGCACACCGGCACCACCTCCGGCCCCAAGAACTGCACCTCGTCGATGCCCACCACCTCGGTGTCGGGCTTGAGCAGCCGCAGGATCTCCTCGGCGCGCTCGATGATGCTCGACTCCAGCCGCTGCTGCGAGTGGCTGACGATGCGCTCGGCGTCGTAGCGGTCGTCGATCTTGGGCTTGAAGATCTGGACCGGCTGCTTGGCGATCTGCGCCCGCTTCATGCGGCGGATCAGCTCCTCGGTCTTGCCCGAGAACATCGAGCCGCAGATGACCTCGATCCAGCCGACGTTCCTCGGAAAGCCGAGCATCCAGACCCCGCTTGCGGTCAACGGCGCGGGATGATCGGCGGCGGCCGCCGGCGCTGTCAAGGCGCCGACAGTCGCCGCGCGCCAAGCCCCGGCAATTGCTGGAGTTGGGGCTTCCTTGCGCGGCGGCGGCCGGCCCGCCCGAGGGCGCCCAGCAGAGCCGGCCGAACTGGCCCTGGCCTTGAAACCCGTTCGGCGGCGTGGGGTGGGCCAGGGTCCAGCGGTGGCCGGGGGTCGAGGTCGGGGCGGGGCTGCCCTGGCTGCTGCTGCTGTTCAGCCTGGCCGACGGGGTGCTGACCCGGGCGCTGGTAGGGGCCGGGATGGCCAGCGAGGCCAATCCGCTGATGCGGGCGGCGCTGGTCCGCTCGCCGGCGGTCTTCCTGGTTCTCAAGCTGCTGCTGGTGGGCGTTGGCGCCGCGGTGCTCTGGCGGCAGCGGCGCCGGCCGCTGGCCTTCCTGGCGCTGCTGGGGTGCCTGGCGGTCTACGCCGCGGTGGTGGCCTGCCAGCTGGCCGCGCTGGGAATCGGCCTTCTCTCGGACGGAACCGCGTTCCCGTGACGCGCCACGCCTTGCCGAAGCCGGCTCCCCCGCTCCCGCACGGCGGCGAAAGGGGCCCGCCTGGGTTTGACACTGCCCGGCGAGGCGTGGTCACGTGGGCGCTGGGCGGTGCGGGTGGGAGGTTGGAGGCACCGGGGAGGAACACCATGGAAATCACCGAGGTCCGCGTTTTCCCGGTCGAGGAGGAGAAGCTCAAGGCCTACGTCACCATCACGCTCGACGGGTGCTTCGTGGTCCGCGACCTCAAGGTGATCAACGGCAATACCGGCCTGTTCATCGCCATGCCTGCCAAGCGGCGCAAGGACGGCACCTTCAAGGACATCGCCCACCCGCTGAACATCGAGACCCGGCAGAAGATGGAGAAGACCATCCTCGCCGAGTACCAGCGCGAGCTGCAGCGGGTGGCGGCCAGCGGCTCGCTGGCTGCGGCCGACCACCTGGCGCGCGAGGAAGAGCGCTAGCCGGCGCCGCGGCAGGCGATGTAAATCCGACATTGACAAAGCCCAGACGACGGCGCAAAGGAGGGGCGCCGCGGGGGCACCGCTGCGCGAGGGCGTCACGATGACCACACCGCTCGACCTGAAGATTGTCTCCGGCAACGCCAACCCGAGGCTGGCCGAGGCGATCTGCGCCTACCTCGGGCAGCCGCTGACCAAGGCTTCGGTCAGCCGGTTTTCCGACGGGGAGATCCAGGTCGAGATCGGCGAGAACGTGCGCGGTTCGGACTGTTACATCATCCAGTCCACCTGCAGCCCGGCCAACGACCACATCATGGAGCTGCTGGTGATGTGCGACGCGCTCAAGCGGGCCAGCGCCAACTCGATCACCGCGGTGATCCCCTACTACGGCTACGGGCGGCAGGACCGCAAGGTGGCGCCGCGCACCCCCATCACCGCCAAGCTGGTGGCCGACCTGATCGAGACCGCCGGGGCGACCCGGGTGGTGTCGATGGACATGCACGCCGGGCAGATCCAGGGCTTCTTCGACGTGCCGTTCGACCACCTCTACGCCTCGCCGGTGTTCCTGGCGCACATGCGCCAGAAGTTCCCCAGCGCCGAGGAGATGGTGATGGTCTCGCCGGACGCCGGCGGAGTGGAGCGGGCGCGGGCCTACTCCAAGCGGCTGGGGTGCGGGCTGGCGATCGTGGACAAGCGGCGGCCCAAGCCCAACGTGGCCGAGATCATGAATCTGATCGGCGACGTGCGGGACAAGGTGGCGGTGCTGCTCGACGACATGGTGGACACCGCCGGGACGCTGACCGCGGCGGCAGCGGCGCTCAAGAAGAACGGCGCCCGCTCGGTGATGGCCTATGCAGTCCACCCGGTGTTGAGCGGGCCGGCGGTCGGGCGGATCAGCAGCTCGGAGATCGAGAAGCTGGTGGTGACCGACACCATCCCGCTGTCCAAGGAGGCGGCGGGCAGCGGGAAGATCGAGGTCTTGAGCACCGCCCAGCTGTTCGCCGACGCGATCAAGAGCATCCACCGCGGCGACAGCCTCTCCTCGCTCTTCGTCTAGGCTTCAGGCTCCGGGGCGGGCGACTCTTCTTCGGCAGGTGATGGACCGATGACCGTGACCCTCGAGACCGGCAGCACGCTGACGGTCGACCAGTTCTGGCGCTGGCTGCGGATGCACCCCAACTGCATCGTCCGCGCGGGCACTTACGACTGCTTCCTCTACGACCAGGAGGCCTTCCACTGGCACCTGGAGGAGGACGCCGACCGCAACCCGCTGGTGCAGCTGATCGCCGGCAAGCAGCTGATCGGCGAGCTGGCGCTGGACGTGCGCGAGCTGTTGTTCGTGAAGACCTCGCCCGACCCGGAGAACCCGCAGAGCGGGCAATACCTGTTCGAGCTGATGGGCGGGCCGCAGGGCGAGCCGTTCGCGGTCTACCACTTCGTGCTCACCCACGGGTTCGAGGAGGAGACCTCCCACCCCGGCGGCGGGCTCAAGCACTAGGCGGTTCCCGAAAAAGGGCGACCGGCGCGGCGGCTCCCGGAGGAGCGGCCGCGCCGGTCGTGCATCAGGGCTGTTTTGGGCGTCCGGCCGGCCGGTCTGCTGCGGCGAGGGCCTTCGGGCTCCCCTCCGAGCTGCTGGAAAACAGCCAAGGAGGAGCCACGACCCGCTAGGCGAAGCTACCGCGACGTCGAGTAGAGCACCGTGCCGATGGCGCCGGCGAACCGCGCTCCGAATGCCGTCCCGGCGGTGCAGGCGCTGAGCGCGGAGCTGCTGTCGGCGATCAGCATGGTCCGTGCCCGCTTCGGGGGCGGCGCGCCGGAGCCCCGACTGCCTCCGACATCGACGACACCAGGCGTCGAGATTGTTTCGCCGGAGTCGGGCAGGCCGCCGTCGGGGTTTACTTGACCCGAATCCGGGATGCCGCCGCCATCCGAATTGCCACCGCCGTCTGTCGGCATTTCGCCGGAATCGGGGTCGTCGACGACGGTCGGGTCGCCGTCCTGGACGGCGGGCGGAGTCGGACTGCAACAGCCTGAAGCCGAGATTGGAGAATGAATGCAGCTGCGGCAGCAAGCTGCCGAATTGACGCGGTCATTTTGAAATTCCCTCGATTTGTGCAGCCGGCGAACCTATTGTTCTGTCACCGCAGGAAATGGCGCGGACGGGCGTTCCGCCACGGACTCTCTACGGCCCGACCGCGACTGCATTGGTGCCGGAGTTGACGTAGGCGACGTGCGCGGTTCCGTCCGGGGCAATGGCGATGGCAGGGGTCTTGGCTCCGACGATGCTGGCGGAGGCCCAACTCACGGCGGGAGCGGTCGAACACGTGCCATCGGTCAATGTGCCGTATTGAACGGTGTAGTTCGCGAGACCGATGGCAAACCCGACGGTCGTGCCTGTGCGAGCCAAATCGACCGAGGAAGGTTTTGCGCTCCCAGAGGTCGAGCAATGGGTGAAGACCGTGGATTGCTTCCAGTTGCCGGCGCCCGACGGCGGGGACCCGCAGGCGAGATAGACCTCCTCGAGCGTGCCGGTGCCGCTGATGCCAGTGCACGCGAGGCCGCCGCCATTCCAGGCGAGGTAGCCACTCCCCTTGTCCACCACGAACCCGGTTCCGGTGACGTCCTTCGACGAAGTGAGCCCGGCCACGGCTGAGGGCGTGATCGCGGTGTAGGTGGCAGTCGTGGCCGTAGCCGTCGGCAGGTAGATGGGGTTGGTGGCGAGGGCTCCGCCCTGGTGAGAGCCACGGAGGGTTCCGCTGGGGGTCAATAGAATCGACGTTCCTGCCGCCCAGGTCTTGGTCGAGGTGCTGAAATCCTGGCGAACCAAGTTCGTCGAGTTGTAGCTGCGGAAGATCACCGCCGAGGCGGCGCAGTCCAGAGTGTAATAGCCGAGCGGAAGGGTGCCGTGCAGGACGGAGGTGCAGGTGTCCAACAGCATCGGGTCGGCGCCTCCGGTGGCCGCGCCGACGACATCGGCCGCCCCAGTGCCACTCAGCCCGGTCCAGGTTACGAGGTTGTCCTTGCTCTGAGCGTAGAAGACGAGCGAGAGCGGAGGAGAAGGCTGCGTGGCGGTGTTGAGCGTCGCTGCGCCGATGCCGACCAGCATTGCGGTGTGGCTCAAGGTCAGGTCGGTGTTCTGGGAGTCAGAGATCCGCAGCTCCGTGGGCTTTGGCGAAGACAGGCTGTAGCCCACCGACGCGCCGTTGTAGGTTGCGGTCGGCGGGAGGGGGATGGTGGCTGTCCGATAGGCGCTGCGGCCGTCCCACAGGGCGACGGCGAAAGCGGTGCCATTCCAGTAGGCAACCGCCGGCAGCCCGTCGCTGTCGATTGCGAGCCGAGGATCGCTGCCGCTGGTGGCCACGGCGACCGAGGGAGAAGCGGGGATGGCCTCGGTCAGGAAGCGCTCAGAAACGGGGGCCGCCAGAGCATTGCCAGCCGTATCGGTGGCTGCGGTCGAAATGGAGAACTGGGTCGAGGAGTAGGCGGTGAGCTCGCTGGCGGTCGCAAATCCGTACTTGGTCTTGGCGGTATCGAGAGTCCCGAAACTCGAGGAAGTGCCCAAGGAAACTCCATTGACCCTGGCGGCGGTGCGAACAGTGCTGAGGTTCATCGGCTCAGAGAACTGAACGAGGGCGGAGCCGCGCGGCAGTAAACGCTGATTGTTGACGAGCGCGGTGGCGGTCGGCGCCACGTTGTCGAGCCAGACCTGGCGGTTGGCGGTCGAGGAGTTTCCAGCAGCATCGGTGGCCTGGACGGTGAACGTATAGGCGGCCCCGGGGTTGCTTGGAAAGAGGGTCCAGTTGGCGCTCCAAGTGCCGTTGGCCAAGACCGGGGGAAGCTGGGTGACGCTCGTCTTCAAGTCGACCTGGGCAGTGAGGCCGCCCGTCGACTTCAGTCCTCCACCGTCCGAATAGGTGCCCGAGAAGGCAAGAGTGGATGTCAGCGAATTGACCACCGGGCCAATGCAGGAGGTCGAGTCGCAAGATCCATCCGTCGCCGGGGCAGTAATAGCCAGATGAGGAGGCACCCGATCGACGATGTAGCTGACGTTGGCGTTCCCGGTGTTTCCGGCGAGATCGGCCGCGGTGAAAGTCAGCAGGTGGGTGACCGCGTCGTCGGTATCGGAGAGCTGGACCGTGAAGGAATACTGGCCATTGGCAACAGCGACATCCTGATCGGTTCCCGAGTCGAGGTGGTACTTGAGCGTCGCCAGGTTGGTCTCGACGACGTCTCCAGTCACCGAGACGGTGTTGGGCGAGGCCAGGGAGAAGACCGCTCCGGCCGACGGGCTGGTGATGTGGACGACGGGCGGTAGGCTGTCGACGATGATCGGCTGCGAGGAAACGGCCGCCGATTGATTGCCAGCGTCGTCAGTAGCTCGGACCTGCAGCACGAAGCGCGAGTTGGCCGCGCCCGGGATGACATAGGTGTACTTGAAGGTGGCAGTTGTGCCGGAGGGGATCCAGGTAACGCCCTCATCGGTGCTCAGCTCGACAGACTTGATCTTGCCGGAGCCATCGGTGACGGTACCGGTGATGTCGATGCTCCTGCCGGAATCGCTGGCGTTGTAGCTGGTCTTTGGCGGCTGGGAGAGCGTGATCTGTGGCGGCACGCGATCGACAATCACGGCGACGGTCTTGTCGACGGAATTGGAAAGACGGTCCGAAGCATGGAGCTTGAGGGCGAGAGAGGCGCCGTCGAGAAGGGGCGCATCCACCTCAGTGGTGAATTTTCCCGCGGTGACCGCCAGGGGTTGGGCCGCTTGCGTTCCGACGGCCAGGCTCACAGTGACGCCGCCGGCCCCGGTGCCGTCGTCGGCCGAGCCGGAAACGGTGAACTTGCCGGCGGAAATGACCTGGCCCTCGGTCGGCTGATCGACGGTGAGGGTCGGCGGCTGGTCGTCTGGCACGCAGAGTTCGTCGACGCAGAATGACTTTGCAGGGCAGCTGCCGTCGGCAGCGCAGGCATTCGGGCGAATAATGCAGAGGCCCGAGGGGCAGTAATACTTCTTGCCGCAATCGGTGTCCTTGTCGCAGGCGTCGGGGCGGCGGGTGCATCTGCCGTTGGTGCAGGTCTGCTGGTTGGTGCAGTCGGTGTCCTTGTAGCAGGCGTCTGGGCGGATGACGCAGGTGTTTGAGGAGCACATCGCCTGGGGTGCGCAGTCGGTGTCGGATTGGCAGGCCTTGGGGCCTTCGTTGCCCGCATCAGAGTCGGTCTTGGGGGCGGTCGGACCGCAGGCAGCGACAAAGAGTATCGTCGAAAGAGACAGCATTGTGCGTTGCATGGTTTCCCTCCGTTGGTGGTGCAGTAATGCATTGACTGCAGAAGCGTCGATGTCGGGCGAAAAGCTTCCTGTTCCCGCTGTCTGGACAGCGGGTGGGCCAATCGGGCGTGGATGCTGATTAACTGACGGTTGCGATCACGGCGTGACCTCGTCGGCGCCGACGTCGCAGGGAGTGCTCGCCGGTGTTCCCGCCTTGGTCTGCGGGCGAGCGTCACCGTCGATGTCCTTGGTGATGGAGAGGTCGCAGGCGACCTTGTCGATGCAGGGGGAGTTTGGGGCGAGGTGGTAGTCGCCGGTGAGAAGCGGGTCGGCGCTGGACCCGCAGCTCTGGCTCTGGGGCGAACCCTGGACGTGTGAACCGGTGAGGAGGCCAGAGCAGGTGGCGAGCTGGGAGCCTTTGTTGCCCCAGACGATGGAATCCAGGATGTCGAACTGGTTGCTCACGCAGCGAATGCCAGATTGCGACGAGGTGTTGCCGTTGTTGGCGACGGTGTTGAAGCGGAAAGTGGTTGGCGTGAGTGCGGAGGAGAAATCTATCTTTACTCCGGCAGCGTCGGTTGCAGTCATGGTCGTGCCATTTGCCGCAATGACCGTGTTGGTAATAGAGAAGGGGGACTCGATGAGCTTGACTCCGGCTCCGGAGTTCCCGGTGATGGAGCCACCGTTGATGAAAACGGTGGCGCTGGAAGCGGAGACTCCGGCTCCGGAGTTCCCGGTGATGGAGCCACCGTTGATGAAAACGGTGGCGCTGGAAGCGGAGACTCCGGCTCCGGAGTTCCCGGTGATGGAGGCCGTGAAAATATTCACGGTCGGGTTTCCTGCACCGGCTCCGGATCCCAGTCCTTGGGCGTTGACCCCATCCCCAGAAGCGCCGCTAACCGTGACTCCGCTGAGCGTGACTGTGGTGGACTCACCGCTGTCCTCGAACACACTGACTGCCGTTCCCAGCGTCGATGGCTGGATTTTCGAGCCAGGCGCCGAGGTCAAGTACACGTCCTTGTTTTGAACGCGGACGGCACCACAGAAGCCGGAAATGATGCGGAGATAACAGGTGCTCCCTCTGACGCAGGAATTGGTAATGTCTGCTTGAAGCTGTGAGTTGGTCGCCGAGCAGTTCACCGTCTTCACCGACGGAGCGCACTCGCGCTTGTTGAGGTCGCACAGCCCAGTAGTGCAGTCGGCATCAGTGGCGCACGAGGTCTTGCAGGCACTCGCGCCACAAACATAGGGCTCGCAGGAAGAGGTAGCGGCCGTCCGGCAGCTTCCCAGGCCATCGCAGCTCTGTGCCTCGCTGAATGTCTGCCCGCTGCAAGACGCCGGATTTCCGCAGGGATGGTTGATCGGCTGCTTGGCATCGGTCGGGCACGCTTTGGCCAAGCCGGAGCACTTCTCCTCAACGTCACAGGCATCGGCAGCCGGTCTGCAGACCACGGTGCCGGGCTTCAACGGGTTCGTCGCCGGGCAGGTGGCGCCGTTGCCGCTGCACCGGGCGGCTTCCTCGCAAAGATCGGTGGCATCCCGGCACACCTCGGTGGCTGGCTTGAACGGATTCGCCGGGCACGCAGCGCTGTTGCCGCTGCACTTGGCGTTGTCCTCGCACGGAGCGGAGGCATTTCGGCACGCCTCGGTCGAAGGCTTGTAGCCATCGACCGGGCACTCGGCGCTCAGGCCAGTGCACTTCTCCTCGGCATCGCACGGCCCGGCAGCGGCGCGGCAGACAGTCGCCGCGCTCTTGAACCCGCACCCGCCCGTCCCATTGCAGAAACCGGTGGTGCAGTCGCCCTCGGCGCACTCGTCCTTCACATCCTCGGTGGCCGCCTGCATCACGCACTTGTTGTCGCGGCAGGCCTGGCACTTGCCGCACTGCGCGTCGGCGGTGCAGCTGGTAGCCGCCACGCAGACCGAGTCCTGGCACTTCCCTCCGTTGCACTCGCTGTCGCTGGTGCAGTTGGAGCCGGAAGGCTGATTGGGACAGCCCATCATCGAGAGACACGTCAGGCACAGAAGCCAGCGATTCATCTTGTTCCTCCTCCGGAATTGCTCGAAGCCTAGAAGTTGCCTTGCACTGCCGCAGTCGCGCCGCCAGGCGCTGGCGCCAGGAGCAGATAGGCCCCACCGCCGATTAGCAGCACCCCTCCAGTCGCCAACAGCGCTCCGCCGATCGAGCGCGCCGCATTGCCCGCGTCCCGAAGCGCCTTGGCCTCTACCGTGCGATCGGCCGGCAAGAACCCGTCGGGCTGCCGCATCGCCTCGATCTGGCCGAACTTCGCCGATGCCTGCCGCTCCTCGAGAATCCCACCCACCGCCAGCCCCACTCCCGCCACCAGCCCCGCATATCCCGGCCACCGAGGCCATCCTCCGACCTTCGCCTGCGCCGGAGCGGCCACCGGAGGCGGAGGCGGGGGCGGCAGCGCCATCGCCGGCACCGCCTCCTTCTTCTCCGGCTCCTTGGTCGGCGCGCTCTCGACCGGCATCGACAGCGGAGCCTCCGGCTTGTGGGTCATCAGCGGCACCAGCGCCAGCGATTCCTCAGGAAGATTGGCCAGCTCCCGCGGCGGCCCCACCTGTGCGAACTGCACCTTCTCCGGCGGCGCCCAGGGCGAGTAGGTCACCAGCAGCCCCCTCTCAGCCCCCGCCGAAACCATCGCAGTCTGCTCGAAGCGCACCTCCACCCAGGATTCGATCTCCTTCTGCGCGGTCTTGATCCGCACCCCGTAGGTCCCCGGCTGCACCACCAGCGGCGTCGAATCCACCGCCTTGCCGCTGACCCTGGCCTCCGCCCCCGCCGGCACCACCAGCACCAGCCGCCCGGCAAACCGCTGCGGCGCCTTGAGCTGCGAGACCTGCGCCCGCGTCGCCCACACCATCTCTTCGATGTCCCGGTTGACGCTCGCCGCCGCCGACTTCTGTTTGCCGCTCGCCAGGTCGAGCAAATTCAAGGTCACCGCGAAGCTGTCCGGCAGCCCGCGCGCGTCCCCGTAAAGCACCTCGGTGGCCCGCGTGGCTCTCGCCACCGCCTCCAGGCAGCCTCGCTCGTGGCAGCCCGCGCCGGCGTACTTCTGCACCTCGGCCGCCTCCACCAGCTCCACGCCCCGCACCCGCCCGAGCTCGATGCGGATGGCGGCGTCCAATTGCTGCATCACCTCCGGCGAGACGTTCTTCGGCTGCAGCGGCAACAGCGCCAATCTCGCCGGCGCGGCTGCGGCGGTGGCCAGGGTCACGGCAAGGGCAAGGCTGGTATGCATGGAGCTAGAAATCCCCCGACATTTCGATGGTTGGAACCGCTTCCCCGCCCGGTCCGGTGGACCGCCCGAGGTACAGCAAGACGCCGGCCCCGGCGCCGGCCACCACCGCCCCGCCTCCCAGCACGTAGCGCAGCAGGCTCGCCGAATCGATCCCCGCCCGCAGCCCCTTCACCTTGCCGGCGTTCTCCGGCAACACCGATCCACCGGTGCCGGGCAGGACCAACGCCTGCATCTGGGCCTGCTGATCGCCGACGCTCCAATGCTCGTAGATCGCTCCGCCCGCCAACCCGAGCGCCAGCGCCGCGCAGGCCCAGCCGGCTGGCTTCATCCACCGCCGACCGGAGTTGCCGGGTGCCGCGGGCTCGGCACTCGGCGCCGCCACGGCTTCGGCCGGTGCCGCGAGCTTCTCCTTGGACCGCTTCGCGTTCTTCTTCTCGGCGATCGGCGCGCTCAGCTCGCGCGGGCCCTCGCCGGTGAGCACGAACTGGCTCAGCTTGTCCATCGGCGGCAGCACCCCTCCCTCGGCCCGCACCCGCCCCTCGCGCACCTCGCGCCCCTTGGTCACCTGCACCAGCGCCGCCGCCACGTAGTCGTCCCCGCCGCCCAGCTTCTCCAGCCGCACCGCCACCACCTGATCCACTCCCAGCACTCCCGCCAGCAGCGTCGCCGCCGCCAGCCGCTGGTCCCGGTCGCCGTCGGTCTGGTAGCAGGGCCCTCCCGGCCGCAGCTTCGACTCCTTCTCCAGGTCGATCTCGATGCCGGTGTCGGCGACCAGGGTGATCGAGCGGTTGAAGCTGACCCGCTGGTCGTCGCCCACCGCCACCTGATAGGTGCGCCCGGCGATCATCCGCTTCGAGAACGGGGTGCGCCCCAGGGCGTAGCCGTTGGCGTAGACGGTGGCCCCCGGCTCGCGGGTGGTCACCTTGAGCTCGAAGCGCGGATAGTTCTGCAGCAGCGACTTGGTGTCCGCGAGCAACTGCCGCGCCGAGGGAGGGTACTCGTAGTTGCTGAGCGTGAAGCTGTCCTGGACCTTGAGGATCTCCAGGAACTGCTCGCTCGCCCGGTCCCGCTTCTCCTGGTACTGCATCACCCGCGCGAGGTTGGCCCGGGCGTTCCAATAGGCGTCCCAGCGCTGCGGCCCGATGGGCAACCGATCGATCTCCGGCAGCACCGCCCGCAGGGTCTGCTCGGCCCGCGGCGCATTCAGGTTGAGGAAGTCGTTGCGCCCCGATTCGATGGCCCGCCGCACCTCGTCGAGCGAGGCCCCTGGCAGCCCGCCCATCGCCGAGGTGTCCTCCTCGCTCAGCACCCGCACCCCGCCGAGCTGGGACAGGTCGTCGCGCAGCGCGCGCACCGCCGGCGCCAGGAGCGGATCCTGACATTGTCCAAAGCCGAGGACCGCCAGACGGGACTCAGTGGCGGCGGGATTGGATTTGGCCGGGGAGTCGCTCGATGCAGCCTGGACTCCCCAAGCGATCAAAATGAACGCTGTCCAGTGCATGTCGCGCCCTCCTCTACCAGCTTTTTCGGCGACAACAAGGCTCATTTCCGGCAGTGGCGCAGGGTTGTAATCTTCCGCCTGAGGTGAAAGCCGGCCCATGGAGTTTAGGCAACGGCCGTGCCGGCGGATTTCAGAGGGAAAGCGAGTGGTTGCCTGTTCCGAATTGGAACCGGGTGTTCCACCGTGGAACAGCCGGGGCAAACAGGGGATAGCAGCTTGGAATGCGCATGGTGGGACGGCGAACTTTGTCGCGGAGCGGAAAGTGTTGTCTTGTATTAAACGAATTCTCTTCAGCGGTATCGCCAGGCGGCGACAAAGAATCCGTCGGTCCCGTGGAGGTGTGGAAGAAGCTTCAATGCTCGCCGGCCGGAAATGTGAAATACCGGCGATTGGCCGAGCGGCACCGGCGGGTCGAGGGGCTCGAGCCGTGGGTGCTCCTGGGCGAAGCGCTCCGCCACCGCTTCGTTCTCGGCGCGGCGCAGGGTGCAGGTGGCGTAGACCAGCCGCCCGCCCGGCCTGACGCACTCCAGCGCCCTCTCCAGAATCCGCAGCTGCCTCGCCGGCAGGCTCTCCCACTCCTCTTCGTCGAGCCGCCAGCGCGCATCCGGCCCGCGCCGCAGCGTCCCCAGCGAGGTGCATGGGGCGTCGACCAGCACCAGGTCGGCGTCGCCGGCGAACGGGGGCAGCGGCCCCTCCGGCTCGAGCCTGTGCGCGCTGGCGATCCGCACCCCGGCCCGCCGCAGCCTGGGGGCCATCGCCTGCAGCTTCTCGCCCGCCACGTCCAGCGCCAGGATCGACCCGCGGTTCTCCATCTGCGCCGCCAGGGCCAGCGTCTTGCCTCCGGCCCCGGCGCAGAAGTCGATCACCCGCTCGCCCGGCCTGGCGCCGCAGGCCAGCGCCACCAGCTGGCTGCCCTCGTCTTGCACCTCGAACCGCCCCTCCCGCCAGGCGCGGCTGCCGAAGATGTTCGGCCTCCCGAGCAGGTGCAGCGCCTCGGGCGCAAGCTTCCCGGGCCGCGACTCGATCCCCTCCGCCGCCAGCGCCCGCGCCAGCTCCTCCCGGGTGTTCTTGAGCAGGTTGGCCCGCACGGTGATCGGCCCGGGGAGATTGGTGGCCTCGGCCAGGCGATCCGCTTCCTCGGGCCCCAGCTCGTCGAGCCACAGCTTCGCCAGGATGCGCGGGAGCGAGCGGCGCGCGGCCAGCGACTCGATCGGTTCGCTGGGCCAAACTGGCTCGCTCAGCAAGGGGCTGAGCGCCTCCGCGGAGAGCCCGCACCAGGCCGCCGACTGCTCCAGCGGCGCTCGCTCCTCGAGCAGGAGGTAGGCGGCCAGCCGATGGCGAATCGCCTCGCCCTTCCAACCGGGGCACTTCTGCTCGAGCAGGAAGTCGAGCTTGCCTCTCAGGCATGAGGTGCCCAGGACCCTCCGGGCGAGTCCGGCGCGCTCCTCCCGATCGAGGCTGCGCTCGGCCCGCATGACCCGCTCCAGGGCGCGGTCGGCCGGCTCTCCGCGTTCGAAGGCTCGTTCGAGGGCTTCACGAGCGAGCTGAAGGACCAGGCTGTCGCGCACTGGCCGATTCTACCCGCCGCGGCGATCCGGTCAGCAGCTCATTCCCCGGCCGGACGAGGCCACGCCGCCCCGACAAGGCCCTGGCGGGCGGCAGGCCCCCGGACGCTCGAAAAAAGCTTGAGGGGAAAGAATGGACTCAGAGCGGGACGGTTGTTTATCTTTGGTTCGAGAACGTCCCGAAAATCGGGGCGGACGACGGGAGCTGGCCGTGGACAAGCGTGACGCTCACACCCTGTGTTGCTCCTTCTGCGGCAAGTCGCAGAAGGAGGTGAAGAAGCTCATCGCCGGCCCCACCGTCTACATCTGCGACGAGTGCATCGGCCTGTGCAACGACATCATCGCCGAGGAGATCGACCGCGAGGAGCAGAAGGACACCAAGCTGCGCATCCCGCGCCCCTCGGAGATCAAGTCGGTCCTCGACGAGTACGTGATCGGCCAGGAGCGGGCCAAGAAGATCCTCGCGGTGGCGGTGCACAACCACTACAAGCGCATCGAGTCCAAGGTCACCATGGACGATGTGGAGCTGCAGAAGTCGAACATCCTTCTGCTCGGCCCCACCGGCAGCGGCAAGACCCTGCTCGCCCAGACCCTGGCCCGCATCCTCAACGTCCCGTTCACCATCTCCGACGCCACCTGCCTGACCGAGGCCGGCTACGTCGGCGAGGACGTCGAGAACATCATCGTCAACCTGCTGCAGGCCGCCGACCACGACATCGAGCGCGCCCAGCGCGGCATCGTCTACATCGACGAGATCGACAAGATCGCCCGCAAGTCCGAGAACCCCTCGATCACCCGCGACGTCTCCGGCGAGGGCGTGCAGCAGGCGCTGTTGAAGATCATTGAGGGCACCGTCGCCAACGTGCCTCCCAAGGGCGGCCGCAAGCACCCTCAGCAGGAGTTCCTGCAGGTCGATACCACCAACATCCTCTTCATCTGCGGCGGCGCCTTCGGCGGGCTGGAGCAGATCATCGAGCGGCGCATCGGCGGCAAGCACCTGGGCTTCGGCGCCGAGATCAAGAGCAACCGCGAGCGCGACCTGTCGGAGCTGCTGAAGGAGACCCAGCCCGAGGACTTGCTCAAGTTCGGGATGATCCCCGAGTTCATCGGCCGGCTGCCGGTGGTGGCGACCCTCGAGGAGCTCGACGAGTCGGCGCTGGTGAACATCCTCACCGAGCCGAAGAACGCGCTGGTGAAGCAGTACAAGCGGCTGCTGGAGATGGACGGGGTGAACCTCAAGTTCACCGACGGCGCCCTGAAGGCGATCGCCAAGGAAGCGGTGCGGCGCAAGACCGGCGCCCGCGGCCTGCGCGCCATCCTCGAGAGCGCGATGCTCGACGTGATGTACGACGTGCCCAGCCGCAAGACCGCGCGCGAGGTGGTGATCAACGAGGAGGTCATCCTGAACAAGGAGACTCCTCTGATCGTGATGGAGAAGGACGCGCAGTCGGCGTAATGCCTCGGCGATCGATGTCAGTGGAGGCCTGCCAGCCCGCTCTGCGGTGATGGTGCCGCGCCGAGGCTATGGCGGCTCGGCGCCGACGTCGAGCTGGAACCCCTCGAGCCTGGCGCCGGCGCGCCGCTGGGCGGTGTCGAGCAACCGCCGCGGGTCCTCGGAAAGCCCAGAAAAATCAGGCCGATAGATCTTGATTTCGCTCCCGTCGCCGACGAGCAGCCGGCCATCGGGGGCGAACTCCAGAGCGGCCGCGTCCTTGGAGGTCGGGAGAATCCCCAGCTCCTGGCCCGTCCGAGCCGACCAGAGCCGGGCAGTGCGATCGTCGCCGACGGTGGCCACCAGGCTGCCGTCGGGGGAGAAGCGCAGGTCGTTGGCCCAGCGGGTATGGCCCTTGAGGCGCAGCAGCTCCTTGCCGCTGCCGGTCTCCCAGATGATCGCCAGCCGGTCCCTGCTCGAAGTGGCCAACCGGGATCCGTCAGGGGAGAAGGCCGCGCCCGAGACCAGGTCTGAGTGGCCCACGAGCTCGCGCTCGGCCTGGCCGGTGCGAGTCAGGGACAGGCGGGCCAGCTTGTCGCGGCCGACGGTTAGGACGCGGGAGCCGTCTGGGGAGAAGACGCCGCAGAAGGTCATCCCGGCGTGGTCGGAGAGGATCCCGGCCTCGGCGCCGGCGCTGGTGAGGAGGCGCATCCGGCCGTCGTCGCCGGTGACGGCGAGAAGCTGTCCGTCCGGCGAGAAGTTGACCGCGGTGGCGGTGCGCTGGAAGCCCTGGCGCTCGAGCAGCAGCTCGCCGCCCGGGACGCTCCAGATGCGGACCGCGCCGTCGCGGCCCACCGAGGCGAGGCGGGTGCCGTCGGGGGAGAAGCTCACCCCGCCGACGGCCTGGGTGTGCCGCTCGAGCGTCTTGAGGAGGGTGAGCGACCTCAGGTCCCACAGTCGCACCGTTCGGTCCCAGGCCCCGGAGGCGGCGTAGCGGCCGTCGCGGGTGACGGCGAGGGCCGAGACGCTTTCGGTGTGCCCGGAGAGCGTGGGGATGGCGGCGGCGAGCTTGAGCCGCCACAGCCGGACGGTGCCGTCAGCCGAGCCGGTGGCCAGCAGCCTTCCCGACGCCGAGACGACCAGCGCCAGGATGTAGTCGCTGTGGGAGTCGAGCGTCAGCAGCAGCCGTCCCGAGGGGAGCTCCCAGAAGCGCACCGTCTTGTCGTAGCCCGAGGAGACGAGGGTCTTGCCGCCGTTGGCGAAGCGCACGTCGATGGCGCTGTCGGTGTGCCCCGCCATGGACTGCGCCAGCCGGCCGCTGGCGTCGAAGAGGCGCACCACGCCGTCGTAGCAGGCGGTGGCCAGCGAGCCGTCCGGGGAGAAGGCGAGGCCGCGCACCAGGTCGGGGTGGGGCGCCGAGGCCCGCGCCTGGCCGTCGGCGACGCCGTACCAGCGCACCGTCCGGTCCTCGGAGGCAGTGGCGAGCGTGCGTCCATCAGGCGAGAAGGCGACCCGCGTCAGGCGGTCGGTGTGGCCGCTCAAGGTCCGCAGCTGCTCGCCGGTGGCGGCGTCCCACAGCCGCGCGGTCTGGTCCAAGCCGGCGGTGGCGAGCAGCCGCCCGTCGGGCGAGAAGCGCACGTCCACCACGCGCCCCTGGTGGCCGCGCAGCGTCTGCAGGGCCCGCCCGGTGGCCAGCTCCCACAGCACCGCGGTGCCGTCTTCGGAGGCGCTCGCCAGCCGCTGGCCGTCGGGCGAGAAGTCCACCGCCACCACCTGCCCGGTGTGGCCGCGCAGCACCCTCGCGGCGCCGCTTCCCAGCTCGAAGAGGTGGACCCGGTCCTCCGCCGCCGCCGCCAGCATCGTCTCGTCCGGAGAGAGCGCCGCGCCCGGGATCACGTCCCCGACTCGGAGGGTGGACTGGTACTCGGCCAGCTCGCCGGAGCGCGACAGGAAGACCTCCGAGGACGCGGCGGCCAGGCTCGAAAGGCTGGCCGGGACCGCCCGGGAGAAGTCAGGGTCGTAGAAGGGGCTCTTGGGATGGCCGGGGTTGTTCAGCAGCGAGGCGGCGGCGAAGGTCGAGGCGCTCAGCCAGCGCTTCTCCTCCCGCAGCCGGCTGGCCTCTCCCAGGTAGGCCTCGCCCAGGTGATAGCTGGCCATCAGCCGCTGCTGGTGCTCGGCGGCGCTGGCGGCCTGGGCCTTGAGGCGGGCCTGGGCCTCCTCACCGTGCGCGGCGCGCTCGCGGCCCAGCAGCAGGGTGGTCGCCACCAGCCCGGCGACGATTGCCGCCAGCGCCACCAGCGAGGCGACGAATGCCGGGCGGTTGCGCTCGGCCAGCCGCTTGACCAGCTCCAGCGGCGAGTACTGGTAGGAGCGGACCCGGCCGCCGGTCATGTAGGCGGCGATCTCGGCGGTCAGCTCGGCGGCCGAGGGATAGCGGCGGGCGGGGTCCTTCTGCAGGGCGCGCTCGGCGATCGCCGCCAGCTCCGGCGGGGCCTCCGGGCAGACCTGGCGCACCGGCACCAGCGGGTCGCGCAGCAGCCGGTTCATGGTGCTGATCGCGTTGTCGCCCAGGAAGGGCGGCGCGCCGGTCAGCAGCTCGTAGAGCACCGCCCCCAGTCCCCAGACGTCGGCGCGCTCGTCGACGACCTCGCCACGGGCCTGCTCGGGGCTCATGTAGGCGGGCGTGCCCACCGCGTTGCCGGCAGCGGTCAGCTCCGCCGAGTCCTGCGCCGACAGCGCCACCCGGGCGGGAAGCTCTGTGGGCTCGGCCCGGTCGCCCAGCTTGGCGATGCCCCAGTCGAGCAGCACCGTCTCGCCGAACTCGCCGACCATCACGTTCTGGGGCTTGAGGTCGCGGTGGATGACCCCGCGCCCGTGGGCGTAAGCGACCGCGTTGCACAGGTCCCAGAAGCTGCCCAGCTGCCCCAGCCGCTTCGACAGGGTGGACGCCTCGCCCAGGACCTGGGACAGCGTCTTGCCGCGCACCAGGCGCATCGCGTAGTAGAGCTTGCCGGTGGCTCCGCGGCCCAGTTCGTAGACCGGGACGATGTTGGGATGCTCGAGCTGGCCGGTGATGCGCGCCTCCCTCAGGAAGCGGGCCGAGTTGGGGCGCAGGGTACCGGTGGAGGGGGCCGCCGGGTCCTCGAGCAGCTCCTTGATGGCGATCTCCCGCCCGATGTGGCTGTCGAAGGCGACCAGGACCCGGCCCAGGCCGCCATGGCCCTGCTCGCCACGGATCTCGTAGCGGCCGGGGTGCTCGGGGGTGACCCGGTCGAAGGCGGCCCCGGAGACCTCGGCGTTGATCGGCTCGCGATTGCTGACGTTCACCGTGCGCAGGGAGTGGCTGGCACTGCGCAGCAGCAGCGGGAGCAGGGCATCGATGGCCGCGCGCACGTCGTCGCCGAACTTCGCCAGCGTGAGATCCACCGCGGCGCCCAGGGCGCTGACCGACTGCTCGGAGAGCCCTGCCGCCTCGATGAGCCGCGCGCGCAGCGGCAGCTCGCCTCGCTCGAAGAAGCCGATCTTCTCGAGGAGCTCGGAGGAGGCCAGGCCCGCGCGGACGGCCTCGAGACAGAAGAGACGGTCCCTGTAGCTTGGGGACATCGGTCAGCGCCCACCCTTGAAGAGCGCCGGAATCGAGGTCTCGTAGGGCGCTTTGGCGATCCCGGCCTCGGTGACGATGGCCGAGATCAGCCGCGCCGGAGTGACGTCGAAGGCCGGGTGCCGGGCGCGGACGCCGGCCGGCGCGATGTGCCGCTCGCCGATGCGAGTGACCTCCTCCGAGGAGCGCTCCTCGATCGGGATCTGGGCGCCGCTCTCCAGCGACAGGTCGATGGTGGACCGCGGAGCGGCGACGAAGAACGGCAGGCCGTGCTCGCGGCAGAGCAGGGCGACGGTGTAAGTGCCAATCTTGTTTGCGGTATCGCCGTTCCGGGCGATGCGGTCGGCGCCGACCACCGCGCAGGCGATCTCCCCGCGCTGCATGAAGTGGCCGGCCATGTTGTCGGTGATCAGGGTGACGTCGATCCCGTCGCGGGCCAGTTCCCAGGCCGTGAGTCGGGCGCCCTGCAGGTAGGGGCGGGTCTCGTCGGCGAAGACGCGGATCTTCTTTCCGGCCTCGACCGCGCCGCGGATGACGCCCAGGGCGGTGCCGTAGCCGCCGGTGGCCAGCGCGCCGGCGTTGCAGTGGGTGAGCACCGCGGCGCCGTCGGGGATGAGCTCGGCGCCCAGCTTGCCCATCGCCCGGCAGGCGGCGACGTCCTCCTCGAAGATGCGCTGGGCCTCGGCCAGGGCGACCTCGGCCAGATCCGAGCTGTCGAGGTGGCGCACGAGCAGCGCCATCATCCGATCGACGGCCCAGGCCAGGTTGACGGCCGTCGGGCGAGCCGAGCGCAGGATCTGGGCGTCGTGCTCCAGGGCGGCGCGCCGCTGGGAGGCGGGGAGGCGGGCGGCCTTGCGGGCGGAGAGCGCTATCCCGAACCCGGCGGCGATGCCGATGGCCGGCGCCCCGCGCACCACCATGTCCTTGATGGCGCGGGCGACCTCGGCCGGCTCGTCGAAAGAGAGATGGCGCTCCTCGGCGGGCAGGAGCCGCTGCTCGATGAGCCAGAGCTTGCCTTCCTTGAAATAGACCGGGTGCAGGGCAGCCATCGCCATGGCGCGAACCTCCGGGGCAGAGCGATCTTACCTAGCACGGATGGCGGCGCTCGATCGGCGAACCGAAGGAGGCCGAGGCTGGCTCTTCTGCTGGCGGGCGGGGAGGTCCAACGCCAGAATGAGCCCCAAGGAGAGACCATGGATCCCAGATTGAGCGAGTTCTTCACCTCCAGCGCCTTCGGCGTGGTGGGCGCGTCGAGCAGCCGGGAGAAGTACGGCAACAAGGTCCTGCGCTGCTACCAGCAGCACGGCAAGAAGGTGACGCCCGTTCATCCCAAGGAGAAGGCCATCGAAGGCCTGGCCTGCGTGGCGACCGTCGCCGATCTGCCTGCCGAGGTGAAGAGCATCTCGGTGATCACTCCGCCGCCGGTGACCGAGAAGGTGGTCGAGGCGGCGATCGCCAAGGGCATCCGCAGCGTCTGGATGCAGCCGGGGGCCGAGAGCCCGGCCGCCGTCGCTGCCGCCAAGAAGGCGGGCCTGAACGTCATCGCCGACGGCACCTGCGTGCTGGTGGTCCTCGGCTTCCACGACGAGTGAGCCCGCGTCAGCGCGCGAGGCGGTAGATCGGTCCGGCTACCACCTGCTCGAATCGGTGGCCTGCCGGCAGCTTTTCGTGCGCGCCGATGATCAGCAGCCCGCCGGGCGATAGCTGCTCGGCGAGGCGCGACAGCGTCCGCTGTTGCTCCGCCGGCGCGAAGTAGGTGAAGGCGAGGTTGCGGCAGAGGATCACGTGCCACGGGCCTTCGGGGATTTCCTGCCGCAGGTCCTGGCAGCGCAGCTGGACCAGCGCCCGGATCTCGGGGCTGAGGCACATCAAATCCCCAGACATTGCGAAGGCTTGCCGCACCCAGTCCGCCGGCAGCTCGCGCAGCGTGCCGCGCTGGTAGCAGGCGCGGCGGGCGCGCTCGAGCAGCTGGGGATCGGCGTCGGTGGCCAGCAGGTCGAGCTCGGCCCTGGGAAAGCGCGGGGCGAGCGAGTAGCGGAACAGCAGCGCCACCGAGTAGGGCTCCTCGCCCGAGGCGCAGCCGGCGCTCCAGATCCGCAGCCGTTGCCCGCGCGCCGCGAGCTCCTCGAGCAGCGCCGGCAGCAGGGACTCGCCGAGCAGGGAAAAGACCGCGCGATCCCGAAAGAAGCGGGAGATGGTCACCCGGCACAGGGCGTCGAGCGTGCGCCACTCTTCCGGCTGGCTCTCGAGCAGGGCGCGGTAGGCCGCGAGGTCGGGCAGGGCGAGTGCTTCCAGGCGCCGGTGCAATCGCTTGCAGACCTGGCCGCGGAACCGGCGGAAGCCATCCCAGCGCAGCTGCAGGCGAGGCAGGGCCCACTGCAGAAATGCGACGCACTCGGCATCGGTCACGGCCGGCCTCCGCCAACAAAACGTAACGCGCCTTTTCACCGTGCTATCCGCCGTTGCACCGCGCGAGGTGCGCTCAGAGGGGAAAACGTTGGCACGGCCGCTTGCAGTAGCTGCTCCCGAACCTTCCAAGGAGGAGCAGATGCGCAAGCTGATGATGCTGGCAGTGCTGATGACGATGGCCGGTTCGGCGATGGCCCAGACGAGCCTGGGCGGGCTCGGGACTTCTGGGACCGGGGCGGGGAGCGCGCCGTCCAAGGCCAAGATGCGGGCCATGCCGACCAAGGCGCCCAGCTCCGCCGGAAAGGCCGAGGGGCCGGGGACGGAGAAGCCCAAGCCCGCCCCCAAACCCGCCAGCCCGACCACCACGCCGGAGAACTGATTCGACCCGAGGAGCGCGAGCCCGAAATGAGGTCTCGCGCTCCTCGGCGCGGAGTCCAAGTAAGATGGAGCTCGTGGCCAAGATCGTCACACTCTTCGGACCCCGGCGCGGCGTCGTCCGCGAGGTCGATGGCCGGCTGATCATCGGCCGGGCGGCGGAGGCCGATCTCCACCTGCTCGACGAGCGCGTGTCGCGGGAGCACTGCGCCATCGAAGCCGCCCAGGGCGGCGGGCACCAGGTGCGCGACCTCGGCTCGCGCAACGGGACCTGGCTCAACGGCAAGCGCCTGGATTCCCCGGTGATTCTGCGCCCGGGCGACCAGGTGGCCGTCGGCGAGACGGTGGTGGTCTACGAGCCGTCGTTCGAAGCGGTCCCGACCCGCGACGGCGAATCGACGCTGGTGCTCACGGCGCAGCCGGCAAACGGGGCGCGCTCGGCGTCCGCCGATCGCAGCTCGCTCGAGCGCGCCGGCGAGCTGGCGCTCAGGGCGGCGCTGGCAGCGAGCCCCGAGGAGGCCGCTTCGCTCCTGGCCGAAGCCGTCGCCCAGGCGCTCTCGCCTTCGGCGCTGTGCGTGCTATCGCTGTCGGCATCGGGAGCGCCGCGACCGCTGCTGGGACGGCCCGCGGGCGAGCCGCTGTCGGTGGGGCGGCCGCTGCTCGAGCTGGCGCTGCGGCAGGGGCGGGCGCTGGCGATGGGCGAGTCGCAGTCGCGGGCCGAGACCGACGAGCAGACCACCCGGGTTCGCCAGCGCGAGGGCGAGGTCCTGTGCGCCCCGGCGTTCCTCGGCGGAGTGGCGGTGGGCGCGCTGTGCGCGGCGCGCGAGAAGCCGTTCTCCGACGCAGAGATCGCTCTTGCTGGGGCGCTGGCCGCGGCTGCCGGTCCGGCGCTGGCTCCGCGCGGCGAGACCGCCTCCGGGCGCAAGGCGGCCGAGCTGCCGGTGGCCGAGAGCGCTTCGATGCGCGAGGCGATGCGGTTGGCCGCGGCGGCTTCCACGGTTCCGTCGACGGTGCTGGTGCGCGGCGAGACCGGCACCGGCAAAGAGGAGATCGCCCGGGCGATCCACGTGCTGGGAAACCGCGCGCGCGGTCCGTTCGTGGCGGTGAACTGCGGAGCCATTCCGGCCGAGCTGGCGGAGGCGGAGCTGTTCGGCCACGAGAAGGGTGCCTTTACCGGCGCGGCGGCGCAGCGCGAGGGAGTCTTCGAGCGCGCCGATGGCGGGACGCTGTTCCTGGACGAGATCGCCGAGCTGCCGCCGGCGTTGCAGGTCAAGCTGCTCCGGGTTCTGCAGGAGCGGGTGGTGCAGCGGGTGGGCGGCCGGGCGCCGATCCCGGTCGACGTGCGTGTGGTGGCGGCGACCCATCGCGACCTGGCGGCGATGGTGAAGTCGGGCGGATTCCGCGAGGATCTCTACTGGCGCCTGAACGTGTTGCAGATCGAGCTGCCGCCGCTGCGCGAGCGGCGCGAGGACATCCTGCCGCTGGCGGAGCGGTTTCTCGGCAAGCTCGGGCCGCAGATGGGCCGGCGGGTCGAGGGCTTCACCGCGGAGGCCCGCGAAGCGCTGCGGGCCTGCCCTTGGCCGGGCAACGTGCGGCAGCTGGCGAACGCCATCGAGCGGGCGCTGGTGCTCAAGCAAGGCCCGGGGATGCTGGCCTTGGCGGACCTGCCGCCGGAGGTGGTCTCGCCCGAGGGCGCGGCGGTCCAGCCTTCGGGGGCCGGGCGCACCCTGGCCGAGCTGATCCGCGTCCTGGAGCGCGAGCAGATCGTGCTGGCGCTCAAGCGGGCCCGCGGGGTCAAGACCGCCGCCGCGGAAGCGCTCGGCATCTCGCGGCCCACCCTCGACCGCAAGATCGAGGAGTACAAGATCGATCTCTTCCAATGAACTTCCTCTGCCCCGCCTGCCGCACTCCCTTGCCGCGCGCCCAGGCGCTGGCGGTGGTGCCGTGCACCAACTGCGGGGTGGAGGTCGACCTCACCCGGATCGACACCGCTCCCGGGACGGCGCGGCTATGGCCGGACGCCGATCTGACCGGCGAGAAGCTTGGCGCCTTTCAACTGGAGAAGCAGCTCGCCGCGGGTGGGATGGGAATCGTCTACGAGGCGCAGGGTCCGCAGGGGCGGTGCGCGGTGAAGGTGCTGTCGGCGCTGCTGGCGGCCGAGCCCGGGCTGCGCACGCGCTTCAGGCGCGAGGCGGCGGCACTGCGAGCGCTGGCGCACCCGGGAGTGGTGCGTATCCTCGACGAGGGAGAGGAGCGGGGTTTCTGCTGGTACGCGATGGAGCGCATCGACGGCGCCGACCTGCGCCAGCGCATTGCCCAGGGCCCGATGCCGGCCGCCGAGGTTGCCGAGCTGGCCCGTCGGCTGCTGGGGACGCTGGGCGAGGTCCACGAGAAGGGCTTCGTCCACCGCGACATCAAGCCGGGGAACATCCTCTTGGCGCCCGACGGGGCCAAGCTGTGCGACTTCGGCATCGCGCGCTTCGACGGGGCCAGCACGCTCACCGAGTCGGCGGCCGTGCTGGGCTCGCTGCGCTACATGTCGCCGGAGCAGCGGCTGGGCAAGCCGAGCGCGCTCTCGGATCTCTACGCGGTCGGGATCGTTCTGCACGAGTGCCTGGCGGGAGGCGTCCCGGGGGAGCAGGAGCTTCCCGGCTCCACTCCGCGGCGGCTGCGCAAGCTCATCCAGGCACTGCTCACTGAGCGGCCGGCAGAGCGCCCGCAAAGCGCTGGCGAAGGGTTGGCCCTGCTGGAGGCGCGGGCGTTCACGCCGGCGCGAATCGGCGTCGCCGCTGGCCTGGCTCTGGCGATCGCCGCCGGAGGTGTGCTGCTGGCCCGTCCCCAGCCGCCAGCGCCGGAGAGCCCTCCGCTGCAACAGGCGTCAGCGCCGCTCAAGGCTCCTGAGCCCGTTCAGCAGAACCTGCTCGGGAATCAGCTGGGCGTCGCCAACCAGCAGGCGCTCAAGGCGCCCGAGCCGATCCCGCAGAGACAGGCGAACGCGAGCACGTTCAAGGGCGCGCCGGAGAAGCAGGTCCAGGCGATCGAGCCTGTGCAGATGGGCCGCCCCGAGGTTCAGGTCCAGACCATCGACGAGCCAAAGCCAAAGGTCCCCAGCATCGGTACGAAGAAGTCGATGGCCAAGCCGTCCGGCAAGGTGGCTCCCACGTCCTCGGCGGAATCCGGATTCTCCAAGGCGGCCGAGGTTCCTGCGACCAAAGCGCCCGGCAAGGGCAAGGCGAAGAAGAGCCGGATCGACTACGAGAAGCCTCGAACTCCCGCGGACTGACGGGCTCGAAATGGCTTGCCTGTGCCGACCTCCTGGGCAGGGGAGAGCGCGGCGCTGAGCTGCCGGAAGAGCGTCTCCGGGTCGTCGAGCACCGAGCGCCAGGTCGCGTGGAGCAGAGTCCAGCCCTCGCTCGCGAGCGCGTTGCGGCGGATCCGGTCGCTCTCGAAGGCCGCCGGGTCGGAGTGCCAGAAGAAGCCGTCTACCTCGAGCGCCACCCGCTGCGCCGGCCAGGAAAAGTCCAGGCGACGCAGGCGTTTCCCCGCGCGTACGGGCTTTTGGCGCGTGGATTTGGGCAGCCCCCAGCTCTCGAGGCTGTCGCGGACCAGCGCCTCGCACTCGCTCTCGGTGGCTGGGCCTTCGGTCTGGTTCTGGGCGACCAGCCGGCGCAGTCGGGCAATGCCCGGGGCTCTGCGGCGGGCGAGCGCCTTGGCCAGCGACTCGGCCGAAAAGCGGCGGGTGCGAAGCAGGTGCTCGAGGACCGCCTTGAGCTCGTCGTCGTCCAGGCTGTTGGCGAGGTCGACCAGAGTCCGCAGCTCGCTGGTGACCGGCACTCCGTCCAGGAAGACGATGTCGGAGCGGGACAGGCGGGTCTTGTGGACGTCGATTCCCTGGGCGCAGCGCAGGTTGCGGTGGGAGGCCAGCTCCACCCGCTCGGCGCCAATCCGAGGGAAGCCGTGGAGGAGCGCGGCCGCCCTTCCGCAGATCGCCCCGCTGCGCCCGACGTAGAGCGCCGCGGCCCGCAGGGTCTGGACGAAGTCGACCGGCGCTCCGGCGATTCGGTAGACGCCGGGGAGGACGCGGACCCACTGCCCGGAGCCGAGCCGCCGCTTGATGGCGCTTGGAGAGAGCCCCTCCTGCCTCGCCTGCCGCCGTGTGAGGAGCCCGCGCTGGCTCTCCGCCACGACCACCCACCCCTTGCGCGCCACCGCTCGCCCCTCCGCCCAGAGCCGCTCGGCAGCCTAGCGGCTGGGTCTGACATCGCTTCGGGGTCGGCAGGGGTCGAAATCCGCCCTTTTTCGACCACGATTCAGGGCGGCGGCGACCCTGATCCTGGCCTCGAGCCAAGCCAGCCGGCACCTCAACGGTCGGCCGAGCGCAGGCTAGGGCGGTCGTCAGGAGCCAAGGCGGACGGGCACTTATCAGCCGTCGAAGCCAGGCCGATGGCCGACCGCTCTGAAGTACGTTCTTTCGTACATTTGAGGGGCTCCCGGTTATAGATACCGCCTCGCTGGGGTGACGATGATGAGACTGCTCAAGCTGTTGCTGGAGGACGGCACGTCCTACCAAGGCCGTTCGTTCGGCGCGGAAGGCTCCTGGATCGGTGGAGAGGTGGTCTTCACGACCGGGATGCTCGGCTATCCCGAGTCGCTCACCGATCCCAGCTACCGCGGGCAGATCCTGGTGACGACCTACCCGCTGCAGGGCAACTACGGGGTCCCCAAGCCGCGCGAAGGCTCCGACCTGCGCACCGACCGCTTTGAGAGCGACCGCGTCCAGGTCCAGGGGCTGGTGACCGTCCACCACTCGGAGCGCCCCAGCCACTTCGCCGCGCTCGAGAGCCTGGGAACCTGGCTGTCGCGCTCGGGCGTCCCGGCCATCGAAGGCGTCGATACACGCGCCCTCACCCGCAAGCTGCGCGAGCACGGGACGATGCAGGGCTGGATCGTCGACCCAAACACCACCCTGGCCGAGGCCAAGAGCCGCGCCCGCTGCGTGGACCAGTCCACCGTCTGCGCCGCGGTCACCTGCAAAGAGGTGATTCGCTACCCCGGCGGCCCGCTCAAGATCCTGCTGGTCGACTGCGGCGCCAAGGACTCCATCCCGCGGGCGCTGCTCAGCCGCGGGGCCAGCGTCATCCGCGTCCCGTTCCACGCCCCGCTGGCCGACTTCGTCAAGGAGGCCGACGGAGTGCTGCTCTCCAACGGCCCGGGCGATCCCAAGCGCATGATGCCGCTGGTGGACCAGGTCCGCTCGGTGCTCTTCCCGACCAACAAGCCGATCTTCGGCGTCTGCCTGGGCAACCAGATCCTGGCGCTGGCTGCCGGCGGCGACACGATCAAGCTGCGCTATGGCCACCGCTCCCAGAATCAGCCAGTCCAGGACCTGCTCACCCGCCGCTGCTACGTCACCAGCCAGAACCACGGCTACGTGGTGCGCGACGAATCGCTGCCCGACGACTTCGAGCCCTGGTTCGTCAACGTCAACGACGGCTCCAACGAAGGCATCCGCTCGCGGGTCAAGCCGTGGTCGAGCGTGCAGTTCCACCCCGAGGCCGCCCCCGGCCCCGAGGACGCCGCCTTCCTGTTCGACGATTTCCTGAGGCGCGTCGGGTCGTTGCGGACCTAGAGGGCGCTCGCCCAGCCAGCTTTCGAGTGCGGGCCGGCCCCGCGCTCTTCGAGGAGTGCAGCAATGTTCGGCCAATACCTCCCCAAGAAGCCGCGCCGGGTCCTGATCCTCGGCTCCGGCGCCCTCAAGATCGGCGAAGCCGGCGAGTTCGACTACTCCGGCTCCCAGGCGATCAAGGCCTTCCGCGAGGAGGGCATCTACACCGTCCTGGTCAACCCCAACATCGCCACCATCCAGACCAGCGAGGAGATGGCCGACCGGGTCTACTTCCTGCCGGTCGATCCCCACTTCGTCGAGAAGGTCATCGTCCGCGAAGAGGTCGATGCCATCACCCTCTCCTTCGGCGGCCAGACCGCGCTCAACTGCGGCGTCGCGCTCGACGACCTGGGCATCCTCAAGAAGTACGGCGTCCGGGTGCTGGGCACTCCGGTCGAGGCGGTGCGCGACACCGAGGACCGCCAGCGCTTCGTCCAGCGCCTGGACGAGATCGGCGTCAAGACCGCCCGCGCCAAGGCCTGCCGCACCGAGGACGAGGTCCGCCAGGCGGTCAAGGAGATCGGCCTGCCGGTCATCCTGCGCGGCGCCTACTCGCTGGGCGGCAAGGGCTCGCGCATCTGCGACACCCAGGAAGAGCTGGAGGAGACCCTGGGCAAGCTCTTCAAGAGCGGCCTGCCCCAGGTGCTGGTCGAGGAGTCGCTGCGCGGCTGGAAGGAGATCGAATACGAGATCGTCCGCGACAGCCGCGACAACTGCATCGCCGTCTGCAACATGGAGAACTTCGACCCGCTGGGCATCCACACCGGCGAGTCGATCGTCGTCGCCCCCTCGCAGACCCTCAACAACGAGGAGCACCAGCTGCTGCGCACGCTGGCCCTCAAGACCATCCGCCACCTGGGCATCGTCGGCGAGTGCAACATCCAGTACGCCCTCGACCCCCACAGCTGCGACTACCGGGTGATCGAGGTCAACGCCCGCCTGTCGCGCAGCTCGGCGCTGGCCTCCAAGGCCACCGGCTACCCGCTGGCCTACGTCGCCGCCAAGCTCGCCCTCGGCTACACCTTGCCCGACCTGCCCAACGCGATCACCCGCCGCACCAGCGCCTTCTTCGAGCCGGCCCTCGACTACATCGTCTGCAAGGCCCCGCGCTGGGACCTGGAGAAGTTCACCGGCGTCGACCGCACCATCGGCTCGGAGATGAAGTCGGTGGGCGAGGTGATGTCCATCGACAAGAGCTTCCCGGCGGCGCTGCAGAAGGCGCTGCGCATGCTCGACATCGGCGTGGTCGGCCTCGACCCGGCCGCCTTCGCCTTCGAGGACCTGGGCAAGGAGCTGGAGAAGCCCAGCTCGCGGCGCGTCTTCGCCGTAGCCCGCGCCCTGGCCGACGGGATGGGCGTCGAGGAGATCCACCAGCGCTCCAGGATCGACCGCTGGTTCCTCTACGAGATCGAGCGCTGCGTACGCGTTGGCCAGCGGCTCAAGGCGGAGAAGGAGCGGCTGTCGCCCGAGCTGCTGCTGGAGGCCAAGAAGGTCGGCTACTCCGACAAGGGCATCGCCAAGCTCACCGGCCGCACCGAGGAGCAGGTGCGCGACCTGCGCCGCAAGGAGCAGATCGCCCCGCGCATCGCCCAGATCGACACCCTGGCCGCCGAGTACCCGGCCGAGACCAACTACCTCTACCTGACCTACCACGCCCAGCAGGACGACGTTCAGCCCAGCTGGCGCAAGAAGGTGCTGGTGCTGGGCTCCGGCTCCTACCGCATCGGCAGCTCGGTGGAGTTCGACTGGTGCTCGGTCAACGCGGTCAAGGCCCTGCGCGAGCTGGGCTTCGAGACCCTGGTCCTCAACTACAACCCGGAGACGGTGAGCACCGACTACGACGTCTCCGACAAGCTGTTCTTCGACGAGATCAGCTTCGAGAACGTCCTCGAGCTGTGGGAGCGCGAGCGACCCTACGGCGTCATCGTCTCGATGGGCGGCCAGGTCCCCAACAACCTGGCCATCAAGCTGGCCCGGGCCGGGGTGAAGATCCTGGGCACCGCAGCCGAGAGCATCGACCGCGCCGAGGACCGCGAGAAGTTCAGCGCCCTCTTGGACAAGCTGGGCATCGACCAGCCGAAGTGGGTCACCGCCACCAGCCTGGAGGACATCGAGCAGGTGGCCGAAAAGCTGGGCGGTTACCCGGTGCTGGTGCGCCCCAGCTACGTCCTCTCCGGCGCGGCGATGACCGTGGCCCACGACCCGCATCACCTGCGCAACTACCTCGAGCGCGCCGGCCAGGTCTCTCCCGAGCACCCGGTGGTGGTCTCCAAGTTCGAGACCAACTGCAAGGAGGTCGAGGTCGACGCGGTGGCCGACCAGGGCGAGATCGTGCTCTGGGCGATCAGCGAGCACATCGAGTTCGCCGGCGTCCATTCCGGCGACGCCACCCTGGTGCTGCCGCCGCAGAAGCTCTACATCGAGACCATCCGGCGGATTAAGAAGGTGGCCCGCGACATCGCCGCCGCCCTCGCCATCACCGGGCCGTTCAACATCCAGTTCCTGGCCCGGCAGAACGAGGTCAAGGTCATCGAGTGCAACCTGCGCGCCTCGCGCAGCTTCCCCTTCGTCTCCAAGGTGGTGGGCACCAACTTCATCCGCGAAGCGACCCGCCGGATGCTGGGCGAGAAGTCGCCGGTGGTGAACCGGGCGCTGGATCTCGACTACGTGGCGATCAAGGCCGCGCAGTTCAGCTTCGCGCGGCTGGCGGGCGCCGACCCGCGCTCGGGCGTGGAGATGGGCTCCACCGGCGAGGTGGGCTGCCTGGGCGACGACCTGCACGAGGCCCTGCTCAAGGCGATGATCGCCACCGGCTTCCGCTACCCGAAGAAGGGCGTGCTGCTGTCGCTGGGCCCGGTCGCCGACAAGACCCGCTTCCTCGAGGAGGCGAAGCTGCTGTTGGGCATGGGCCTCAAGCTCTACGCCACTCCCGGCACCCTCGACACGCTCAAGGAGTTCGGGATCCCCTGCGAGGTGGCCTACAAGTTCACCGAGCAGAAATCGCCCAGCGCGGTGGAGTTGATGAACGAGGGGAAGGTCGACCTGGTCATCAACATCCCGCGCGAGTACGACCAGCAGGGACGGCCCGACGGCTACGTCATCCGCCGCCGCGCCGTCGACCTCAACATCCCGCTGATCACCAACATGCAGCTGGCCCGCGAGGTGGTCGAGGCGATGGTCCGCTACCGCCCCGAGGACCTCAAGGCCCTCGACTGGAAGAGCTACCTGGAGAAGGGCAGCAGCGGCATCCTCGGCTAGCGCAGGAAGCGAGCGAACTGCTGCTGCACCCGCTCGGTCAGCTCATCGAAGATCTGCAGGCGCAGCAGCCGGCTCAGCCGGCCGCGCTGCCACTGGCGCACCGCTCTCGCCCGACCGAGATCGCCGACCTGGACCCAGCCCTGCTGGCCGAGGATCTCCTGCGCCGCCCGGCGGCAGGCGAGCAGCAGCGGCTCGAGATCGGCGCCCGGGATTGGTTGGATCGAAATCGCGGGCGCAGGGCCGCCGTTGATGGCCGAGACCAGCGCCGGCGCGGGCTCGAAGCCAAGCGCCAGCCGCGGGCGGACCACCACCGGATCGCCGGCCGCGTCCTCCCAGTCGATGGGCCGGAAGATGCGGATCGGGAAATCGCCGAAGCCGTCGACGCGCAGCGGGCTCAGTTCGACCACCGCTCCCTCTGGCGCGCGGAACTCCTCGGGATACAGCCTGGCCAAGGCGCCGAGCAGCGCAGCCGCTGCCGAGGGCCCGCCGCTGGGCGCCGCCGAGAGCCGTCCGAACGCAAGTCTCCCGACTTCCTGGATCTTCTGGCGCCAGGCGTCCTCGTGCTCCTGCGCCGGGCCGTTCTCAAAGATCTCGAGCGGCAGCTGATGCTGGGAGTCGGGCAGCGAGGGGTCGCGCAATCCCAGCTCGTCGTAGATGCAGTCGCAGCTGGCGAGCAGGCCACCGCAGAAAGGGCACTCCTCCTCGGCGCAGCCCTGCGCGTGCAGTCGCCCCTCCTCGGCGCGGCATCCCAGGCAGATCTTCGGCACGCGGCTCCTCCGGTCGACGAGGTCCGCCCATCTGTAGGCGAGGTGACAGATAGGTAGCAACAGCTAAATCCCTGCTTGCCTTGGGGAAACGAGGCAGGCGAGCGGCGGGCCCCGCGGCCCTGCTAAAGTGAGGGGATTCGCCAGGAGCGGCTGCAGTCGATGATCGATACGTTCTTCTCGGACAGCGCCAAGCCATCCCCCTCGTCCTCGGGGGCGCCATGAGTCGGCTCGACCGGTTAATCCTCGAGCTCAAGGGTGCCGGCGGCGAGGCGCTGATCTTCACCACCGGCCGTGCGCTGCAGAGCCTGGTCCAGGGGAAGATGATCCCCAGCCCCAACCAGCCGGCGACCACCAGCGACATCGTCGGGCTCTTCCTCGAGATCGTCCCTCCCGACCAGGCCTTCGAGCTGGAGGGCGACTGCGAGCTGCGGTTCCCCTATCAGGTCCAGGGCGGCCCGTGCACGCAGGCGACCGTCGACCGCAAGGGTGACGTGGTCTTTGCCCAGGTCAGGCTCGTCGCCGACGCGCCCGCTCCGGCTCCTGCGCCTGCCGCGTCGGCGCCGGCTCTCGTTTCGAGCGAGCCGGGTTGGGATTTCTTCGGGGACGAAGCTCCGCCGCTGACCGCCGGCGCCGACCTGGGCTCCGCCCGCGACCTGGAGCTGCCTGAGGGCCTGCCTCCGCTCGAGCTGGATCTTCCCGGCGATGCGCCGGAGCCTCCTGCCGCTCCCGCTTCGCCCGATCTCGAGTCGGATCCTGGGCCGGCCCCCGCCAAAACCGCGGCGCGCACCCTTGAGGACGGCGTCGCCAGCGCGGGTGCGCCGGCCGCGCCGAAGGCCGCAGCCGCTGCGGCCTCGCCCGCGCCGGCTCCGGCCCCGACCGCCCCCGGAGCCGCGAGGATCCAGTCCTCCGGCCGCGGGCTGCGCAGCCTCTTGGGACTGCTGCGCGCCCAGGGCGGCTCCGACATCCACATCGCCGCCGAATGCGCCCCGCGCATGCGCGTGCGCGGAGAGTTGGTCGAGATCGACCAGCCGCCGCTCTCGAGCGCCGAGATCGAGGCGCTGTTCCAGTCCACCCTCAACCGCGAGCAGCGGCAGGTCTTCGACAAGGAGCGGTCGGTCGACTTCTCGCTCGAGCTCGCCGGCCTGGGCCGCTTCCGCGGCAACGCCTACCGCGAACGCAAGGGCGTGGACCTGGTGCTGCGCGCGGTGCCGGTGCAGATTCCGAACCTGTCGAGCCTCGGGCTGCCTCCCTCGGTGGAGAAGCTGACCCAGTACCCCAACGGCCTCATCCTGGTCACCGGGCCGGCCGGCTGCGGCAAGTCCACCACTCAGGCCGCCATCGTCGATCGCATCAACGAGACCTGGCACGACCACATCATCACCATCGAAGACCCGATCGAGTTCATCCACCCGCAGAAGAACTGTCTGGTGAACCAGCGCGAGGTGGGGACTCACGTGCGCGACTTCGCCGAGGCCCTGCGCTCGGCGCTGCGCGAGGACCCCGACGTCATCCTGATCGGCGAGCTGCGCGACCTGGAGACCATCCAGCTGGCGATCACCGCCGCCGAGACCGGGCACCTGGTCATCGGCACCCTGCACACCGTCGATGCCGCCCGCACCGTCAACCGGCTGGTGGACGTCTTCCCCAGCGGGCAGAAGGCTCAGATCCGCAGCATGGTCAGCGAGTCGCTGCGCGGCATCATCTCGCAGCGCCTGATCAACTCGGCCGACGGCAAGGGCCGCGTCGCCGCCTTCGAGGTGCTGATCACCGACCGCTCGATCTCCAACCTGATTCGAGAGGGCAAGGTCTACCAGATCCCCAACCTGCTCAAGGTCGGCAAGGCCAAGGGGATGATCTCGATGGACGACGCCATCATCGACCTGGTCAAGCAGGGAAAGGCCGACCCGACTGCGGCCCAGGAGGCCATGGAGAAGCCCGACGAGCTGGAGAAGGCGCTGAAGAAGCCGGCGCCGGCAGCCGCTCCGAGCAAGCCGGGAGCCAAGCCGGCACCGGAGACACCGGCGGCCGCCAGCGTTCGTCTCCCTCGTGGCATCGGCGGCGGAGGGAGTCGCTGATGCCCGCCATCGATCGATTCCTGGGCGCGCTCCTCGACGCCAAGGGCAGCGACCTGCACCTGTCGGCGGGCCGGCCTCCGCTGATTCGCCAGCACGGCGAGCTGACCGCGCTCCAGGGCGAGCCGGTGCTGACCCCGGAAGCCGTCGACTCGCTGCTGGCGGAGATCACCCCCGCCCACCAGAAGGAGAAGCAGGACCAGGGCGCCGACCTCGACTTCGCCTATCAGTTCGGCAGGCGCGGCCGGTTTCGCGTCAACGCGTTCAGGCAGCAGCGAGGGAGAGGTGCGGTGTTCCGCATCATCCCCAGCAAGTGCCCGACGCTGGCGGAGCTGGGGCTGCCTCCGGTGGTCGCCAAGCTGGCGCGGGCGCGGCGCGGGCTGGTGCTGGTGACCGGTCCCACCGGCAGCGGCAAGAGCACCACCCTGGCGGCGATGATCAACCAGATCAACCTCGATCGCCCGGCGCATATCCTCACCATCGAAGACCCGATCGAGTTCGTGCACGAGAACCAGCGCGCGCTGGTGACGCAGCGGGAAATCGGCGCCCACGCCGCCTCGTTCGCCGGGGCGCTGCGGGTCGCCATCCGCCAGGACCCGGACGTGATCCTGGTCGGCGAGATGCGCGACTTCGAGACCGTGTCGCTGGCGCTGGCCGCCGCCGAGACCGGGGCGCTGGTCTTTGGCACCATCCACACCAACAGCGCTCCCAAGACCGTGGACCGGCTGATCGACGTCTTCCCCCAGGCCGAGCAGGACATGGCCCGCTCGCTGCTCGCCGGCTGCCTCAAGGGAATCATCAGCCAGCAGCTGGTCCGCACCGCCGACGGCAAGGGCCGCGTCTGCGCGCTCGAGATCGCCCTCTGCAACTTCGGCATCGCCAACCTGATTCGCGAAGCCAAGACCTTCCAGATGACCTCCGCCATCCAGGCCGGCCGCGGCGAGGGAATGCAGACCCTGGAGCAGGGGCTTTTCGAGCTGGTGGGCTCCACCAAGATCTCCAAGGAAGCCGCCTACGCCGCCGCCATCAACAAGGAGTACATGGCGACGCTGCTGGGAATGCCTCCGGAGAGCTGAAGACGTTTCTGCTCAAAAGGTCAGTTCATCAACAGTTCCGATAGTTCATGGGCGAGCGCGCGTTGACCGACCGCGTTACACTCCGCGGTCTCCCGGGAGCAAAGAGGTTCGTCATGCGCGTCGCGATGGTTGTCGTCTCACTGGCGGTCCTGGCCGGCTGCGGACCCGCTGACGTGAAAGGAACCTCCGGCGGCGCGGCGGACGCTGGGGACATCGCCCTGGACGGCGACGCGGGCGGTCTCGGCTTCGACGCCGGCGACACCACCCCTCCCACCGACGCCGGCACTCCTCCGGGACGCACTCTCATCTACGCCCACACCGACACCAACCTCTTCCAGCTCGACCCCTCGCTCCAGAGCGATCTGCAGGCGCTGGGCGCCTTCGACTGCGTCACCACCAGCGCCGGGGCCATGACCGACCTGGCGGTGGACAAGGACGGCAAGCTCTTCGGCATCACCACCACCGCGGTCCACCCGCTGCAACTTCAGAGTGGCGCGGTGCACTGCGGCGCCAAGTGGACCCTGCCGGCCTCCAAGGCGCGCTTCTACGGGCTGACCTTCGCTCCGGCCGGCGTGCTGGCGCCCCAGGAGATGCTGGTCGCCGCCAACAGCGCCGGCGAGCTGTGGGCCATCGACTCGCAGGGGAACACCACCCAGGTCGGCACCTTCGGCACCGTTCCCGCCAACGACGGCCACGGCCACACCTACGCCAATGCCGGCAAGGAGTGGGAGTTGTCGGGCGACATCGTCTTCCTGACCAACAGCGGCCATCCGGTCGGCTTCGCCACCGCGCGCGACTGCCCGAACCCGCCTTCGTCGACCGGCTGCAACCGCGTCGACACCCTGCTGGAGATCGACATCTCCAAGCTCAAGCTCGGCAACACCGGCTCGGTGACCAAGTCGGTCCGCGGCGAGGTGGTGAAGAGCGCCAGCTGCGCCGACGCCAGCACCACCGGCGGCTACGGCAGCATGTACGGGATCGGCGCCTGGAACGACAAGGTCTACGGGTTCTCGCGCGACGGAAACGTGGTCGAGGTCAACCTCACCGACGGCTCGGCTTGCCTGGTGAAGAACTACCCGGGCGACAAGTTCGCCGGCGCCGGAGTGACCACCTCGGCGCCGATGATCTGGAAGTAGGCCGCCCTCTCAGCCGCCCAGCTTCTTCTTGAGCAGCTCGTTGGCCAGGGCCGGGTTGCCCTTGCCCTTCATGGCCTTCATCACCTGACCGGTGAGGAAGCCCAAGAGCTGCTTCTTGCCGCCCTTGTACTTGGCGACCTCATCCGGGAAGGCGGCGAGCACCTCGTCGACCACCTTCTCGACCGCCCCGGCATCGCTGACCTGGCGCAGCCCCTGGGCGTCGACGATCTCTCTGGGATTGCCGCCCTTGGCGAGCAGCTCGCCGAACACGTCCTTGGCCACGTTGCCGCTGATCTCGCCCTTGTCGAGCATCTCCAGCAGCGCGGCGAAGGCCTCGGCGGTCAGCCTGAGCGCGCCGATCTCCGCCTGGCCTTCGTTGAGCGCCCGGAACAGCTCGCCCTTGAACCAGTGGAAGACCTTCTTCGGATCCTTGGCCTTATGGGCCACCTCTTCGAAGAAGTCGCCGATGCGCCGGTCGGCTTCGGCCACCAGCAGCTTGGCCTCGTCGTGGGCCAGGCCGTACTGCTTCACGAGGCGCTCCAGGCGCGCCCGCGGCAGCTCGGGCAGGGTGGCGCGCACCTGATCGACGAAGGCGCGCTCGATGCGCAGTGGCAGCAGGTCCGGCTCGGGGAAGTAGCGGTAGTCGTGGGCCTCTTCCTTGGAGCGCATCGAGCGGGTCTTGCCCTCGGCCGGATCGTAGAGCCGAGTCTCCTGCACCACCTTGTCGCCGGCCTCCAGCAGGCCGATCTGGCGCTTGATCTCGTAGTCCAGCGCCTGGCGCACGAAGCGGAAGGAGTTGATGTTCTTCACCTCGGCGCGGGTGCCCAGCACGGTCGAGCCCTCGGGCATCACCGAGATGTTGGCGTCGCAGCGGAAGTTGCCCTTCTCCAGGTCCCCGTTGCAGACCTCCAGGCTCATCAACAGGTCGCGCAGGGCCTTGAGGTACTCGCTGGCCTCGAGCGAGGAGGCCAGGTCGGGCTCGGAGACGATCTCCAGCAGCGGCACCCCGGCGCGGTTGAAGTCCACCAGGCTGGAGGCGCCGCCGGTCTCGTGGACGTTCTTGCCGGCGTCCTCCTCGAGGTGGGCGCGCTTGATGCGCACCTTCTTCGGGCCGCTCTCGGTGTCGATGGTCAGCTGGCCGTCTTCGCAGACCGGCAGCTCGTACTGCGAAATCTGGTAGCCCTTGGGGAGGTCTGGATAGAAGTAGTTCTTCCGGGCGAAGACGCTGGCCTCGCTGATGCGGCACTCGAGCGCCAGCCCGGTGCGCACCGCCAGCTCCACCGCCCGCTTGTTGAGCACCGGCAGCACGCCGGGATGTCCCAGGCAGACCGGGCAGGTGTGGTGGTTGGGCTCGGCGCCGAACTCGGTCGAGCAGCCGCAGAAGATCTTGGTCTTGGTCTGCAGCTGGGCGTGGACTTCCAGGCCGATGACCGGGACGTATTTCATGGGCGGCCTCCGGCGGGCTCGCGGACCACCGACTTGAGCATGCGCCCGGCGCTTCGGACTGTGGGCCTTTGGGACAAGAGCACCACCAGCGGCACCGCGCAGAGCAGGAACAGCTCCCTCTTCCCGGTGATGACCCCGGCGACGATCAGCTGCAGGGCGCTGCCGTCGATCAGCGAGAAGCGGATGACGCTGGCCGTCCGCAGCCGGTGGAGCGGCGGGGTGGGGCCGCGCTTGAGCAGCAGGCTCGAGAAGAGGAAGGCGGCGGCGAGCTCGGCGGCGGCCACTCCGGCGAAGATCCAGGGGAAGAAGGGCGGCAGCTGCTGGCTCTCGGGCGAGACCGGAGTGTCGTAGAGCAGGGCGGCGGCGATGGCCGGGGCGATGAGCATCGCCACCCAGACCTTGGTGAGCTGCTGGACGACGGTCTTGATGCCGGCTTCGGCCATGGCTCGCTCAACCAATCGCAGGGGCCCGGGTGTGCCAGTCGGTCGCCTGCTCGTAGGCATGCCCGACCGCGAAGAGGGTGGGCTCGTCGAACGGCTTGCCCAGGATCTGCATCCCGATGGGCAGCCCGGCCTTGGTGAAGCCGCACGGGATCGACAGACCGGGCAGCGAGGCCAGGTTGCAGCTGATGGTGAAGATGTCCGACAGGTACATCTGCAGCGGATCGCTGGTCTTCTCGCCCAGCTTGAACGCCGCGGTCGGCGAGGTGGGCGTCAGGATCGCGTCGCAGGACTTGAAGGCCTCGAGGAAGTCGCGGCGGATCAGGGTGCGGACCTTCTGGCCCTTCAAGTAGTAGGCGTCGTAGTAGCCGGCGGACAGGCAGTAGGTCCCCAGCATGATGCGCGCCTTGACCTCGGCCCCGAAGCCCTCGTCGCGGGTCTTCTCGTACATCTCGGCCAGGTTCTTGGCCTGCGCCCGATGGCCATAGCGGACGCCGTCGTAGCGGGCCAGGTTGGCCGAGGCCTCGGCGGTCGCCACCAGGTAGTAGGTCGCCACGGCGTAGCGGGTGTGCGGCAGCGAGACCTCGACGACCCTGGCGCCCAGCTTCTGGTACTCGCTGGCCGCCTGGCGCACCGCCGCCTCGACCTCGGGATCGGTCCCGGGGATGAAGTACTCCTTGGGCAAGCCGAGGGTCAGGCCCTTCACGCCCCGGTGCATGGTGGCGAGGTAGTCGGGCACGGGCTCGGTGGCGCAGGTCGAGTCCTTGGGATCGTGCCCGGCGATGACCTGCAGCTGGGCGGCACAATCGCCGACCGTACGCCCGAGCGGCCCGACCTGGTCGAGCGAGCTGGCGTAGGCAATCACTCCGAAGCGCGAGACCCGGCCGTAAGTGGGCTTGATCCCCGCGACTCCGCACAGCGCCGCCGGCTGGCGGATCGAGCCGCCGGTGTCGGTGCCGAGAGTCCCGAAGGCCTCGCGCGCCGCCACCGCCGCCGCGCTGCCGCCCGAGGAGCCTCCCGGCGTCCGCGAAAGATCCCACGGGTTGTGGACCGGGCCGAAGGCGCTGTTCTCGTTGGACGAGCCCATGGCGAACTCGTCCATGTTCAGCTTGCCCAGCAGCACCGCGCCGGCCTGCCTGAGCCGGGCCACCACCGTCGCGTCGTAGGGCGGCACGTAGCCCTTGAGGATCTTCGACGCGCAGGTGGTCTCGATCCCCTGGGTGCAGAAGATGTCCTTGAGCGCCAGCGGCACGCCGTCGAGCGGGCCGAGCAACTGGCCGCGGGCGCGCCGCTCGTCGGAGGCCCTGGCCCGGGCCAGCGCCTCCTCCGGAGTCAGGCGCAGGAAGGCCTTCACCTTCGGCTCGACCGCCCCGATGCGCGCCAGGCTCGCCTGCGTTGCCTCGGTCGAGGAGCACTCGGCGCGGGCGAGCTTCTCGGACAGTTGCAGCAGGCTCAGGTCGGTCAGGTTCATGGCGCCAGCCGGAGAGGGGCTACTCGATGATCTTGGGCACGGCCACGCTGGTCCCCTCGCGCGCCGGGGCCCCGGCCACCGCCGCTTCGGCAGGCAGCGAAGGCTGCACCAGGTCCTCGCGCAGCGGGCTGCTCACCGCCACCGCGTGGGAGGTGGGCTCGACACCCGAGGTGTCGAGCTCCTGCAGCGACTCGGCGTAGACCAGCACCTCGCTCAGCTGGCGCTGGTAGCGCTCCTCCTCCTGCGGAGAGAGCGCCAGCCGCGCCAGCCGCGCCACGTGACGAACCTGCTCGAGCGAGAGCTTCATCGGACCGGCCTACTTCTTGGCCTTCTTGGTGGGCTCGAAGACGTTGAGCACCGCCCGCACCACCGCGCCCTGCTGCTTCTTCTCGTGGGCGGCCAGCTTCTCCAGCTCGCCGGCGTCCAGCCAGGTGCCATGGCAGTGGAAGCAGCGGTCGATCTCTACCCCGCGGAAGATCACGGTGTGCAGATCCATGCCGCACTTCGGGCAGTGCATGTAGTGGAGCTCTTTGAGCTCCTTGCGCTCCTTGGACAGCAGCTGCCTGGTCTGCTCGAGCGCCAGCTTCTGCTTCTTGATGGCCTCTTCGCGGGCGATGAACTCCTCTTCGTTGCTCGATGGCTTGGCCATGGCGATGTATCGCTCCTTGGAGGGAAGCCAGGAAGGCTTCCGGGCGAGCAGTTTTCTATCGCGCTCTCGCCCGCCCCCACAATCGATTTGGAGCGGAACCGCTGCCCGCGCCAGGTCAGTCTTCGCTGAGGCGCTTGATGTTCTGCTGGGCCATCGGCGCGTCGGGACCTTCCGGCGCCTCGTCGAGGTAGCGCTTGTAGAACTCGATGGCGCGCTTCTTGTCCCCCTTCTCCTTGTAGGTCTCCGCCAGCCCGAGGATGGCGTCGTGGAAGCGGGGGTTCTGCTTGAGCGCGGTCTGGAAGTTGTAGAGCGCGTCGTCGAGCTTGCCCAGGTCGAACAGGCAGTAGCCCTTGCCCGCCAGGACCTCGGGGTTCATCGGGTCGATGTCGGAGGCTTTCTCGTAGAGCGCCAGCGCGGCCGCGGCCTGGTTGAGCTCGCGCTTGCGGTAGGCGGCCTGGATGTACCAGTCGAATCCCTTGCCGGCGGGCGCGGCGGCGGCCTTGGCCGGGTCGGGCTTCTTGTCGGCGGGCTTGGGATCGGCGGCCGCGGCCTTGACCGGCTCGGGGGCGGTCTTCGGCTCCTCGGCGGGCTTGGCGGCCTTGGCCGCGTCGGCGGCGACCGGGGTCGGAGCGGCGGGAGCGGCTTCGGGCACCGCCGGAGCGGCAGCGGCAGCGGCGGGCGCAGCCGGAGCAGTCGCAGGAGCAGCCGCGGCGGCAGCAGCTTCGGGGGCGGCGGGCGCAGCCGGAGCGGCGGCTGCGGGGGCCGATTCGGCTTGTGCTGTCGCGGTCTTGGTGGTGCGTGCATTCTTGCTGAACAGTTCGCGGATCAGCGCCAGCTTGGTCTGGGTGCTGGTGTTGCCCTTGTCCAGTTGCAGTGCGCGGTCGTAAGCCTGGCTCGCCATCTTGGCGTAGATGTCGCCCAGGTTCTCGTGCGCGGTGGCATAGC
>JBBIQS010000037.1:0-72747 GCA_037442205.1 Myxococcales bacterium | reverse complement strand
GGCGGGAGCGGGCCTGCGAGTGGCTGCGGGAGCACCCGCAGGCCATGGACGAGCTGGTCCAGAAGCTGGCGGTGCCGGCGGTTGTGACGCCGATCGTTCCGCCGCCGGCGCCTGAGGAGATGGCGGCGGCGGCCAGCGCCTAGTCGAAGAGGAGGGGGAAGTCGGCCGGCGCGCCGGGGGAGGTCGGGGAGGGCGGGGTGCGCCGGCCGGCTGGTTGTTCAACACGGGAGCGCCTTCGGGCGCGAGTGGGAGGCGGGGATGGGACTCGGGAAACTGCAGTCGTGGCGAGAGGGGACGGCGAGGGGCGCGGGAGCGGCGATGGCGATGATCGTCCACGACGCCAGCCGCTGGGGACTGGAGGAGCACCGGGCGCTGCGCGAGTACCTCGCGGCGCACGAGGCGCTGGGGGAGCAGCCAGAGGCGATCGGCCTGCCGGAGCTGGAGGCGCTGGCCTTCGGGCTGAGCGTTCCGCAGGGAGAGCTGGACGAGAAGCGCTACGCCCTGGTGGTGCTGGCCCACCACAAGAGCCATCGGGCCGCCGAGCTGCTGCGCGGCTATCTCGAGGCGCCCGACCTGGAGCTGGAGCGCTTCGCCAAGCTGGCGCTGGAGGAGGCGGCGCAGTGGATCGCTCCGGAGCACGGGATTCGCCGCAACGAGCCGTGTCCGTGCGGCAGCGGGAGGAAGTTCAAGGTCTGCTGCGGCGGAGGCCTGTCATGAGGGGCCTGACTGCGCTGGTGGCCGGCCTGGCGATGCTGGGCTCGCTGCAGGGATGTGCCTTCCGCAGGTGGGACGCCGAGGAGAGCGCGCGCATCGACCACATCCTCGGCGACGACGGCCCGCCGGACGAGGGCGCGGTCCAGGGAATCCCGACGCCGCACGTTCCAGTCAACGTGGCCGCGGTACGGGAGCCCGACCACTTCAAGTCTCCGGCGGATCGCGCGATCCGCGAGCGCTCGGTCAAGTTCCCGCGACCCTGGCGGCGCCAGTCGCCCAAGCCCCCGTCTCGCTGATCGTCCGCACCTCGCAGGCCGTCCGCGAACTGTCGTTGAGCGGACGGTCTCGATGAAGCAGACTGCGCTCCATGACCGCTGCGCCCCCGAGTCGACTGCTGGTGGAGGATCGCGACCTGGTCCGCATCCTGTCTGTTTCCAATCCGGCTCGGCGCAATGCGCTCAGCCCGTCGATACTCGCGGCGCTGCGCAAAGAGCTGGTGCGGGCCTCCGGCGACGGGATGCGCTGCGTGGTGCTGCGCGGCGAGGGCGAGGTGGCGTTCAGCTCCGGCTACGATCTGGGCTCCTTCGACAAGGACCACGAGCGGCCGCCCGACGCCGAGGTCGAGCTGTCGGCCCAGGCCATCGAGAAGGCGGGGCCGCCGGTGATCGCCTTCCTCAACGGGCTGGCGTTCGGCGGGGGCTTCGAGTTGGCCTGCGCCTGCGACCTGCGGATCGCCGCCGAGGGCGCCAGGTTTTGCATGCCGCCCGCGAAGCTGGGGCTGGTCTACGGGCCGGAGGGGATCGCGCGCTTCGCTCAGCTGATCGGTCCCTCCCGGGCGCGCCGGCTGTTCTTCACCGGCGAGGTGATCGACGCCCTGACGGCGCTGAGCTGGGGTCTGCTGGACGAGCTGCTCCCTGTCGAGCAGGCCTTGGCGCGGGTGCTCAGCCTGGCCGAGGCCATCGCCGCCAACGCGCCCAGCGCGGTCTGCGAGATGAAGCGCATCTTCGTCCGGCTGGGGCGCCCGGGGCTGACCGAGCAGGAATCAGCGCAGTTCGCCCAAGCGCGCCGCGAGGCCTACGACAGCGAAGATGCGCGCGAAGGGCGGGCGGCGTTCCTGGGGAAGCGAAAGCCGCGGTTCACCGGTCGCTGAGCGACCTCTCCCTCGCCGGGCGATTCAAGGCGACACGGAACGAGGTCAGTGCTCGCCGAACAGCTCGGCCATGCGCAGCCCGAGCGCCGAGGCGATCTTGTAGAGCGAGCTGATGGACGCCGAAGACTCGGCCCGCTCGATCTGGCTGAGCAGCGACACCGACAGGCCGGTGCGCCGCGCCAATTGCTTGAGTGTCAGATCCTGGCGCTTGCGGGCGTCGCGGATGGCGCGCCCGATGGCGGCGTGGAGCTCGGCCTCGGGATCGGTGGTCAGTCCCTTGCGCGCCAGCGCCGCTCGCACCGTGGCCAGGAAGGCCTCGGGCTCGAAGGGCTTGCGCACGTAGTCGCTGGCCTGGTGCTTGAGGCTGGCGATGGCGGTGTCGACGTTGGGGTAGGCGGTGGAGACGATGACCGCGATGTCGGTGTCCGCCTTGCGGATCTGCTCCAGCACCTCGGTGCCGCTCATCCCCGGCATCATCATGTCCAGGATGACGAGGTGGTACTCCTTGGCGCGCAGCTCTTCGATGACCTTGCGCGGGTCGGTGAGCCCGGTGACCTCGAACCCCTCACGCGACAGCAGCAGCGACAGGTAGTCGCACAGGTCCTGCTCGTCATCGACGATGAGTACTCGGATTTTCATCCCCAGCCGCAGCGGCTTGGCTTCGGGGAGCTCTTCCTCGGAGTCGATCTCTTCCTCAGGCGCCAACGTTCCTCCCGGGCTCGCGCGCATCGGTCTTGTCGGAGAAGGGGCCTAGTCGTCCGGCAGCGGGTAGCGGGGCTTGGCGCCCGACTCGCTGTAGTACTGGCGCAGGATCTTGCGCACCTCGGCCGCCTTGGGGTGGCTGGGGCTGCCGTGGGCGAACTCCTCGTAGTGGTAGGCGCCCTTGGTGATGTTCTCGATGCTGGCGTAGCACAGGCCCAGGTACATGTGGGCCTCGACCAGCGTCGCGTCCTCGGCCAGCGCCTTGTCGAAGTAGGGGATGGCCTGCTTGTACTTGCGCGCCGCCGCCAGGCTCTTGCCCTGGGCGAAATCCGAGGCCCCCTGGTTGCCGCCGGCGCTGGCCTTGGGCTCGGAATTCTTCGCCGGCTTGGCGGCGGCCATCCGCTCGGCGGCGGCCCGCTTGGCCGCCTCGCGGGCCTCGGCGGCCTCCCTGTCCTTGCGCGCCTTCTCCTCGGCGGCCTGCCGCTCCTCGGCCTTGCGCGCCGCCGCCGCGTCGTCGTCGGAGGCCTTCTTGGCGGCGGAGGCGAGCTGCCGGTTCAGCTCCTGGGCCTTTGCTGCGAACGAGCTGTCGGCTGGGACTGCGTCCAGCTCGAACTTGGCTGAGTCGTAGTCCTTGGCGGCCAAATACTTCTGCGCCGCCGAGACATGGCCGCGGGCCTCGATCTCGGAGCGCGCCTGGCCGAGCAGCTCCTCGGCCTCGGCGATTCCGGAGTCCTTGGCCACCGCCAGCTTCTTCTCGGCCTCTTCGAACTTGCCGTCGGCCAGCAGCTGTTTGCCGGCCTCGAAGGCCTTGGCGACCTTGGGGTCGGGCTCGGCCTTGGACGGCGGCGCCGGCCTCTCGGCGGCCTGGGCCTGCTTCTCGGGCGCCTGCCCCGGCTCCTCTTCGGTCGCCCCGGTTTTTCCGGCTTTCCCGGCGGCCGGCCGCGGATCGTCCAGCTCGGCGGCGGGGGGGATGGCGGGCTTGTCGTCGCCGCGGGTCAGCAGGTAGCCGGCCACGCCCAGCACCACCAGCGCCGCGGCCCCGGCCCCGATGAACAGCGGGGTCTTGCTCTTGGCCGGCGAAGGCAGCGGGGTCTTCTCGTCGTCCTCGGGCGCCGCCGAGGGCAGCTCCTCGCCCGCGGCCAGGAACTTGAACTTGAGGTGGCCCAGCTCCAGGGTGTCGCCCGGGCGCAAGGCGCACTCGGCGTAGGTCTCGCCGTTGACCTTGATGCCGTTGGCCGACTGCAGGTCGATGACCTTCCACTCGCCCCCGGCCAGAACCAGCTTGCAGTGGTTGCGCGACAGGCTGCGGTGGTCGATGGCGACGTCGTTGTCGTCGCCGCGGCCGATCTTGATCTCCGAGCGGATGCAGGCGTACTCGCGCCCGGCGTGCTCGGTGGTGGTCAGCGCCAGCCGCGGGGCCCGCTCGGCGGGGATGTCCACCACCTTGCGCGCCTGCTCGTGCTCGGCGCGCAGCCGCTCGGGATTGATGATCGCAGTGGAGTCGTGCTTCTTGGCGGCCGGGGGCGGAGTCTCGGGCGCGCCGAAGGCCTCCTCGCCCAGGTCGTTGGGAGCAGTCGGCTCCTCGGGGCCGGGGCGGGCGGGAGCCGGCGCCGCCAGCTCGCCGTTCTCGGCCTGGATCGCCAGATCGTAGTCGCCGATCTGCACCAGGTCGCCCTGCTTGAGCTCGCAGTTGCCGCTGATCCGGTCGCCGTTGACCTTGACCCCGTTGTAGCTGCTGAGGTCTTCGACCGTCACCGAGCCGGCGCGCCGAATGAGCTTGGCGTGGCGGCGGGACACGTTCCGCTCGGTCAAGCGGATGGTGTTCCCTTCCTGCCGGCCAATGGTGATCTCGACATCGTCTCGGACAATGGGGACGACGGTTTTGCGGCCCTCGTCATCCTCGATGATGAGCTTCATCCGACCTCCGAAGGACCTTTCAGCTATAGCATGTCGCTCTTCGGCACAGCAAGGTGACGGCCGGGCTGCAAGCTGGCTTGGACAAAGGCGTTTTCCTGGCGCCCGGCGGCGGCTGGCGTCGGCCGGGGCGGTGGGAGCCGGCCGGGCGATGTATAGCTTGGGCTTTCTGCGAGGCTGGACCGGGGCGTTTCCCCGGGTCAGGAGGTCGAACCGGGCGTGGGTCCACTGGTGCGCATCCGCTCCGAGGCCGGCGAGGAGGCGCTGGAGCTGGAGGAGTTCGAGGCCCGGGTGCGCCGAGGCGAGCTGGCCGGGCGCTGCCCGGTGAGCTTCGAGCCGCTGACCGGCCAGGCCTGGGTGCGCGCCGATCAGCTGGAGATCTTCCGCCGGCTGCACCAGCCGCGCCGGCTGTACTTCGCCCGGGCCTTCAACCTGGGGCGCTTCCCGGCGCTGACCGCCGCCTTCGTGGCCGCCGATCTGCTGCTGTTCGCCGCCCTCTCCGCCCAGGGGCCGGTGGACCAGGGGGCGCTGGTGGCCTGGGGGGCCAAGTGCTGGCCGCTGATGGCCGACCTGGGCCAGCTGTGGCGGCTGTTGACCGCCAACCTGCTGCACGAGAACTGGCTGCACATCGCCTTCAACCTGTTTGTGCTCTTCAACCTGGGCGGGGCCCTGGAGAACGCCTTCCGTCCGCTCGACTACCTGAGCCTGCTGTTCGCCTCGGCGCTCGGCGCCAGCCTGGCCAGCACCCTTGCGCTGCCGCAGGCGGTGAGCGTCGGGGCGAGCGGGATGGTCTACGGGACGCTGGGGGCGGCGGTGGTCTTCGGGCTCAAGTACCGCTCGCTCCTGCCCAAGCGCTACCGGCGGATCCTGGGCGAGGCCACCATCCCCACGGTGCTGGTCTTCCTCTACATCGGCTTCACCGCCACCGGGGTCGACAACTGGGCGCACCTGGGCGGCCTGGCCAGCGGGAGCGCGCTGGCGCTGTTCCTCAAGCCCCGGCTGCTGCAGGAGGCGTTCGGGCTCGAGGAGCGGCTGCGGCGGCTGGTGCCGATCGGGCTTTCGCTGCTGGCCATCGGCCTGGCCGGGCCGTGGCTGCGCGGCTATCCGCTTTTGGCCGGCCGCATCCGCGACGACGCGCTGGGGGTGGAGCTGGAGGTGCCGGGCAGCTGGCGGCGGGCGGGGAGCGAGGGCTTGAGCTTCGACAACGGCCTGGGCAGCGTCGGGCGGGCGGCGGTGCGGGTTGGAGCCAGCCCGGCGCGCGAGCCTGCCAGCCCGGAGCGGTTGCTGGCCGAGGGAGTCGCAGGCGGCATCGGCGAGGTGGCGATGAGCGGCCCACTGCCGGCGCAGCTGCTGGGGCGGGCGGGGCAGCGATACTCGGGGAGCTATCGGGACGACGAGGGGGAGCTGGTGGAGGTCGAGCTCGACCTGGTGGAGCAGGGCGAGCGGCGGCTGTTCGCGGTCTTCGAGTGGCCGGCGCGCTATCCCGACTATCGGCGGGTGCTGGAGCGGGTGCGGGCCTCGCTGACGCTGGCCGAACCGCGCCCGCTGCGCGAGGCGCGGGGGCGGGCCCTGCTCGATCCTTCGGCTGGGCAGCTGGAGGCGTTGAGCCGCTCGCTCTCGGGACTGGGAGACGAGGCTGGGGCGGCGGCGGCGCGGGGGGAGGCGGAGCGGCTGCGGGCCCAGCAGCCGGGCGCCGACGCCGGCCGCTGACCCGGCGCGAGGAATTGTGGACCCCCGGGCAGATCGCGCTTGACAGGCGAGGCGGCCAACGGCTAGAACGCGCAGGCTTTCGGCGGCTCCGGCGGCAAGGGCGGATAGCTCAGGGGTAGAGCACTGGCCTTACAAGCCGGGGGTCGCAGGTTCGAAACCTGCTCCGCCCACTTGAAAATCTGGGGTGGTAGTTAAGCTGGTTATAACGTCGGCCTGTCACGCCGAAGGGCGCGGGTTCGAGTCCCGTCCACCCCGCAGCAAGAGAGACCCTCAAGTCCACAAGACTTGGGGGTTCTTTCTTTTCCTCGATCCGGATCGAGAGAAGAGCCCCGTGGACTGCGTCCCCGACCCGCGCCGCCTGCTGGCGCTCGCCACCACCAGGATGCCGTTCGGCAAGTACAAGGGGCGGCTGCTGGTCGACCTGCCCGAGCCCTACGTGGTCTGGTACCACCGCAGCAGCTATCCCGCCGGCGATCTGGGCGGGCTGATGCGGGAGCTGTACGAGATCAAGGTCAACGGCCTGGAGCCGCTGCTGGCGCCGTATCGGCCGGAGTAGCGGCGAAGGCCGGCGGCCGGCGCTCACCCGGTCGAGAGCGCTTTCGAACCTGGGCGGGTCCTCGGGCGACGGAAGGCGCGCAGGCGAGGCGCGAGGATTCGCTCAACGGGCGCGCCGGCGGTCCCCAGCGCCGCCGATTCCCGAAATGCAGAGCGGCGGACCCTGGGAAGGATCCGCCGCCCTGTAGGCTACAAGCAGGCAGCTACTGGAAAATCACCGTGGCGTTGGTGCTGCTCACCCCGCCGTTGGTGCTGCAGGTGGCGGTGAAGGTGTCGGTCTCCGCGGTGCCAGGCGTCGTCGCCCCGGCGAGGTTGATCACGCCGTAGGGCCCGATGTCCCGAGGCCAGGCTTGGAAGTAGGTCTTCCAGATACAGGTCGACTCGCGGGCGCCTTGCTGGGGGCCGCACTTGCTGCCCAGGTGCAGGCCGACCTGGGTCCGCTGCGGGCCAGCGGGGACGAGGGAGGTGCCGCCGAAGGTGCTGTCCTTGAGGCTGCCGGCGACCACCGGGCCGAACCAGTTGACGGTGTAGGTGCCGCGCGTTCCGGTGCGGGTGATGGTGTAGGTCGAGATGTCCGCCGGCGGGTTCAGGTAGTCGTCGAGAGAGTCGATGAACAGTTGGCCGGTGCCATTGACCGGGACCGACACCGACCACGGCGTCAGGCTCAGGGCTGGCAGGCTGGTGAAGACGAAGGTCACCGGCTTCCAGATGCCGGTCACCCGGTCCCACTTGCCGTTGGGCGGGTTCCACTTCCCGTCGCCGTTGACGTCCTGGTAGAGCTCTCCCGGGTCCCACCAGCCGTTGTCATTCGAGTCGACGAACGGCTCGCCCAGGTCGGTGAGCGGTTCGGCCTTGTCCCAGGTCTTGTTGCCGTTGAGGTCCGTGAAGGTCTCGCCCGGATCCCAGACGCCGTTCTTGCGCAGAGTGTCCTGAGTCGCCGGATTCCAGGTGTCGCCCAGCCAAGGTTCGTAGATGCCGTTGCCGTTGAGGTCGGTGAACGGCTCGCCGTCGTCCCAGACGCCGTTGCCGTTGATGTCCAGGAACAGCTCGCCGACATCGTACTTGCCGTTGCCGTTGGCGTCGGCGAAGGGCTCGGGCGGATCGTAGACCCCGTTCTTGCTGGCGACGTCCACGAACGGCTCGGCGTCGTCCCAGATTCCGTTCGTATTGGTGTCGGCGAAGTCCTCCTCGCCCCACGCCCAGGCGATGAGGGTGACGTAGTGGCCGCGGGGGTGGGCGTTGCCGACCGCCGGCTCGGCCGGCTGCACCGGGAGCACCTCGTACGGCGGGTTGAAGGTCGTATCCACGATTGCCGGTCGGTAGGCCAGCGGGGTGTTGGGCACCGGGTTGCCAGCTGCGGTGTTGTAGTTGAAGGTGACGAAGCCAGTGCCCGAGCCGGGCAGGGTCAGCTGCGGCGGCTGCGAGCCGGCCTCCGAGAGGAGCTTGATGCTGGTGTCCACCTGCAGAGTCGAGCCGTCACGCTCGTTGAGCTTGACCGTGCAGCCGACGTCGATCGACTTGGGCGTGGTGCTGGGGTTGTAGACGTCCAGGTTGACCTTGGCGCAGCTGAGCACCATGCGGCCCTCCGACGGGCGGTTCCAGTGCACCGGCAGGTTGGTGTTGGTCGAGGCGGTCGCCGAGGTCGCCTGCACGGTGAGGATGCCAGTGATGGTGCCAGAGGTGACGGTGACTGCCACCTGTCCGCTGGCGTTGGTGGTCGCCGAGGCGGGCGCGAACGTCGCCGCCGTGGGGGAGGGGGGAGTGCCGGTGTTGGCAGTCAGGGCGAAGGTGACCGGTATGCCGGCGCCGACCGGCGTCGAGCCGCTCATCACCTTGAAGGTGAGCACCGAGGTTTCGTTGATGCCCGAGCCATTCACTCCGAGCGAGGTGTTGCTGGCCGAGACGAAGGCGACGCTGTCGATCGGCTTGATCGGAACCACCAGGGTGCCGGTACCGCCGGCATAAGTCGCGCTAAGCGTGGCATTGCCGGTGACCGTCCCCGACTGCAGGGTGAAGGCCGCCACGCCGCTGGTGTCGGTGGTCAGCTGGATCGAGGTGCCCGAGCCGCCCGGGCCGACCAGCGTGCCCAGCGAGGTGCCCAGGGAGAAGGTGGTGTTGGTCAGCGCGGTGGTGCCGGCGGAGAGGGTCACCGTCCCGGTGGTCGAGTCGTTGATCCCGGTGTAGAGCGCCGGCTTGGCAGTGGCGATGACCACGTTCACTGGCTGCAGGGTGATCTTGGCGGTGCCGTTGTTCAACCGGGCGCGGCTGGCGGTGAGGTTGGCGGTGCCCGGGGTGGTCCCGGTGAGGAAGGTGGCGGTGGCCTTGCCGGCGGCGTCGGTGTTGACGGTCACCGTGGCACCGGTGGTGGTGCCGTTGGTGAGCTGGCCCAGGTCGGTGGTCAGGGTGATGGCCACGTTGGAGCGCGGCACCGCCGTGGTCCCGTCCATCAGCTGCACGGTGATCGAGGCGGTCTGGTTGACCCCGGTGGTCATGGTCGCCGCGCTGCTGGTGACCGCCAGGCTCAGCGTCGCCACCTGGATGGTCTGGGGCACGCTGGTGTTGGCCCCGGTGGAGGCGGTGACCGCCGCCGCGGTGGCAGTGTCGGCGGTGTCCGGCTGGAAGGTCATCGTCGCCTTGCCGGTGGAGTCGGTCGTGGCGGTGAGGCTCTTGCCGGTGGTGGTGCCGTTGTTCAGCAGGTGGAAGTCGGTGGCGAAGGTGATGGTCTGGCCGGCGGTGGGGCTGGGCTGACCATTGGCCGTCAGCTGGGCGGTCAGCTGCGCGCTGTCGCCCACGTTCTGGTAGAGCTTGAGCGGGCTGGCGCTCAGGTTCACCCCAGTGCCGGTGAGGGTGATGGTGGCGGTGGCGTTGGTCGGCATCCCGGTGCGTGAGACCACCAGGTGGGCGGTGCCGGTGTCGCTGCCGGTGACGAAGGTGGCGGTGGCCTTGCCGGTGGCATCGGTGAAGAGAGTGGTGGTCTTGGCGCTTCCAGCGCCGACCTGGAAGCCGCCCAGGTCGGTGGAGAAGTCGATGGCCACGCCCTGCTTCGGCACGTTGTTGGTTCCGTTCTTGAGCTGGGCGGTGATGGTGGCGGTGCTGCCCAGGCCGCTGGTCAGCGAGGTGGGGTTGGCGGTCGCCGACAGGGTCAGCGCATTGACGGTGATCGCGAAGACCACCGGCACCGGGCTGGTCTTGCCCTCGGCGGTGACATAGGCGATCACGTTGGCGGCGGTGGCCGGCTCGCCGACGAAGGGCACGAAGGTGGCGGCGGCGATGCCCTGGGCGTTGGTATTGTTGGTGATACTCTTCGAGCCGCTGCCGCCGTTGTCCAAGAGGTGGTTGGAGAGGCTCACCTCCCAGGTGATGTTGACGTTGTTGCGCGCCAGCGTGGTCCAGGTGGTGGCGCCGGTCTGCTGCTCGAGCTGGGCGTTGAGCGGCAGGGTTTCGCCGACGTAGTTGTTCACGATGTTGGTCTGCGCCGGGAAGCTCAGGCGCAGGGCGTTGATGCTGATCGACCCGGTGGCGCTGGTCATCCCCAGGGCGGTGACGGTCAGGTTGGAGACGCCGCTGGTGGTGCCGGCGGCGAAGGTCACCGCGGCGGTGCCGTCAGCCAGCGAGGTCATCTGCACCGTCGGGGTGCTGGTCGCCGGTGCGCCGGCCATGAAGCTGCCCGGAGTGGTGGCGGCGAAGGTCATCGCCACCCCCGAGACCGGCACGCTGGTGATCGGCAGGCTGGTGGAAGGATCCTGGATCTGCGCGGTGAGGGTGGCGGTGTCGCCCAGCGCGGCCTGCATCACCGGCAGCGTCCCGACGAAGGCCAGCTTCGGCTTGACCACGTTGACTACCTGGCCGGTCAGGCCGGAGGAGGGGGCGGCGTTGCCCAGCGCGGCGCGCAGCGTTGTCGAGGCGTTGGCGTCTCCGACCACCGGGACCAGCTTGACGACCAGCTTGCCGGAGGCGTCGGTGACCCCGTGCAGCCAGGTGGCGCTGATGACGGTGCCCAGGGTCAGCTGGTGGGCGGTGGTGGAGACGGAGACGTCAACCCCGGCGTAGTTGAGCGGGGCGTTCGACAGGTCGCGCAGCTGCGCGGTGACGTCCACGGTGTCGGTCAGCCCGTTGTACACCGAGCTCTTGGAGAGGCTGATGGTCAGGTTGGCCTGCACCAGGTTGGCGGTGGCGGTGCCGGAGGTGATGCCTGGGGCCGAGGCGGTGACGGTCAGCGGCTCAGCGGTGCTGCCGGAGTTGAGCACCGCGGTCACCTGGCCGAGGGTGTCGGTCTGCAGAGTGACGATGCCCGAGCCGGTGTCGCCCGCCAGCTTGGCGCTCTGCGGCGCCGCCTTGGTGGTGGTGTTGACGACGCTGAAGTTGATCGACACGCCCGAGCGTGCCAGCGGAGTGCCGGAGGCGTTGGTCAGCTGGAAGAGGAACTTCTGCTGGGCACCGATGCCGACCACGATGTTGGGCGGGGTCCCCAGGAAGCTCAGCCCGGGCTTGGCGATGGCGAGGGCCAGCGGGGTGATGCCGTTGACGTTGTTGGCCGGCAGATTCCAGGTGACCGAGGCGCTGGTCGAGGTGTCGCCGACGTCGGGGGCGAAGAGCACCGTGGCCTCGCCCAGCGCGTTGGTGGTCAGGGTGATGGTGTTGACGATGTTGCCCACCGCGTCGAGGAATCCGTGCGAGGGCAGCGGCTTGCCGGTGTTCAGCTTGACCGAGACGCCGGCCTTGGCCTGCACCGCGCCCCCGTACCAGAGCCGGGCGTGCAGGGTCGTCTTGTCGCCGACCCCGTTGTAGAGGATGGAGCTGTCGGCCTTGAGATCGATCTGCAGCGGGTCGATGGTCACCGAGGTGGTGGCCGAGACTCCCGACGCGGCGATGGTGGCCTTGGGAGTAACGGAGACCGAGGCCGAGGCATCGGTCCCGGCCCCGGTGGCCACGTAGCGCACCTTGGCCTGGCCGTTGGCGTCGGTGGTGACGGTGGTGGGGGCGGAGAGGGCGGCGCCGGTGGTGGCGTCGGCGAGCTGGCCGACGGTGCCCGGGTCGAAGCTGATCGAGATGCCGGAGTTGGTGAGGGCGACGCCGTTGGCGTCGACGATCTGAGCGGTCAAGGTGGTGTAGGCAGCCACCGAGCCGGGGATCTTCGCCGGCGAGGCGCTCAGCGCAACCTTCGGCGAGGTGATGCTCACCGAATAGGCCACCGGCGCGGGAGTCGCCGTGGCTCCGGCGGCGGTGACGTATGCAGTCACCTTGGCGGTGGTGCTCAGGTCGCTGGCGCTGGGGGCAAAGGTGGCGGTGGCGATGCCGCTGGCGTTGGTGGTGGCGGTGACCGACTTGGCGCCGCTGGCGCCGTTGGCCAGCAGGTGGTTGTCGGTGGCGAAGGTGATCGACACTCCGCTGCGGGCGACCGCGACCCAAGAGCCGCCGATCTGCTGCTCGATCTGGCCGCTCAGCGGCAGCCCGGCGCCCGGGAGGTTGGCGACCTGATTGTTGCCGGCGCTCAAGGTGACCCGGGTCGGGTTGACCACGATGGTGCCCGCGCCGTCGGAGATGCCGCCGGTGGCGGTGCCCACCGCGGTGACTGCCAGGACGACGGAGCCGGAGACGGTTCCGATCGACACCCCGGCGGTGGCCGCGCCCTTGGCGTCGGTGAGTACCTGCACCGGGTTGGTCGGGGTAAAGGTCCCCGGGCCGCTCTTGACGCTGAAATTCAGCGGGATGCTCGAAAGCGAGGCGACGACGCCGGTCAGCGGCTGCGAGGTGCTCGAGTCCTGGATCTCCGCCGTCACCTGCTGGACGTCACCCAGCGCCGCGGGCATGGCGTTGAGCAGCGTCGTGCTGGACCAGCCGATCTTCGGCTTCTGGACGGTCATGGCGAGGGTCGAGGCCGTGGTCTGGACCGGCAGCGCCGCCGAGAGCGTCGAGCTGGTGGCGCTGTCGCCGTTGGAGGGGCTGAACCGGACGGTAGCCTGGCCGCTGGCATCGGTGGTCGTGGTCACCGACTTGGACGGGGTGCCGGAGCCCTGGACCTGGTGGGCGCTGGCGGTGACCGGGATCTGGACTCCGCTGAATCTGCCGAGCGAGATGCCGTTGGAGTCCTGCAACTCGAGCTTGAGATCGACGAAGTCGGAGAGACCGGTGTAGGCGGTCGTGCGCAGCTGGGTCGGAAGCCAGGCGGCCTTGGGAACGTCGTAGGCGATCGGCAGGGTAAAGGTCTGCTTGAAATCAACTCCAGACTTCACCGTGGCTCGGGCGGGGATCGAGGCGGTGGGCTTCTGGGTCGGCCCCAGCACCGTGAAGGACGCCTTGCCGGTGGCGTCGGTCGAGACGGTGAGGCTGGGGCTGGTATTGGCCCCGTCGGAGACCGCGGTGCCGGCCGCGTCGACGTCGATCTGGATTCCACTGAAAGTCAGTGGAAGGCCGGTCGGCGTCGTCTCATGCAACTGCACGGTCAGAGGGAGGCTGTCGCCCACGCCGACCTCGAGCTTGGGAGAGGACGAAGCAGAGCTGACCACCGGGATGATCTGCTTGACGGTGACCGGGGCGCTGATGTCGGCGAGCTTGGTGGTGTTGGCCCGGATCTCGCCGGCCAGCATCACCGAGGTGATGCCCTGGCTGGTACCAGTGGCCGGGAAGGTCAGCGGATCGGTATCCAGGTAGAGGTCGAAGGGCGCCTGGCCGTTGGCATCGGTGGTCAGCGTGAGGGTCTTGGCGCTCGGCGTGCCGCCGCTGGCGGCCAGCATTCCTGAGGGAGTGGTGACCTGGAGGGTGAGGACCGCCGCGACGTCGCTGGTGCCGTTCGTGATCTGGGCGGTGAGGCTGTTGGCGCGCCCGATGCCGGCGTAGGCGCAAGTGGCGCTGCCCGCGAACTTGATGGTCACCGAGGGAGGAGTCAGGTTCACCGTGGTCGAGCCCGAAACCTCGGCCACAGTGGCCTTGATGGTCACCGGGCCGGGGGCGGCGCTGCCGGGATGGAAAACGGCGCTGACCGCGCCATCGGCGCCGGTGCTCTTGGTGACGGTTGCGCTGGTAGTCGTGTCCCAGGTCCCGGCCGGGCCGGTGGCGTTGGTGGCCTCGAGCTTCACCGATTGATCGGGGAAGGCATTGCTGCCGCGCTTGACGGTAACGGTGATCACTGCCGAGTCGTTACCGACCGCGGTGACCAGCGAGGGCTTGTCCGAGGCGACCTGGACGTTCACCTGGCCCTGGTCTATCAGCGTCACCGTGGTGGTGGCCAATAGCGAGCCGGACTGGGCGCTGAGCACCATCAGCCCGGTGCACTTCGGGTCCTTGGCCTTGTTGCAGGCGTAGCTGGCGGTGCCGGTGCCGTTGACCAGGGTGACCAGCTTGGGAGTGAAGGTCCCGGCGGTGGCCGCCAGCGTGACCGAGCCGACCATCGGGCCGCCGGTCTCGTCGGTGCCGGTGATGGTGAGGTCGGTGGTCGCGCCGTCGCTGTTGATCGAGTCCGGCTTGGCGACCATCGTCAGGGTCGGGGTCCCGGTCGGCTTGGGCTGGGGGCAGCCGGCGATGGCGACGGCCAGGGCGGCGAAGGTCAACAGTCGGAGACCGGTGCTCATGGACCACTCCACGGAAGGTGACAAGGTGAGCCGGCGAACGGCTCGCAACCGGCGAGTCTAGTACGTCTCGCGCCGCAAGCCCAAATGATCGGCGGCGATCGTCGGGGGGCCAAGAAGCGGAGAGGAGACGGAGGGTTAGCTCGCTCGCAGGGCGGCGATGGCCTGGGCGTAGTCCCGGTGCCCGAACACCGCCGAGCCGGCCACCAGCACGTTGGCGCCGGCGGCCACCACCTGGCCGACGTTCTGCGGCTTGATGCCCCCGTCGACCTCGAGGTCCACTTTCAGGCCGCGCTCGTCGATCATCGCCCGCAGGCGGCGGATCTTGTCGAGCGACTGGGGGATGAAGGACTGGCCGCCGAAGCCGGGGTTGACGCTCATCAACAGCACCATCCCGACGTCGGGGAGGATCTCCTCCACCGCCGACAGCGGCGTGGCCGGGTTGAGGGCCACCGCCGGCATCGCCTTGGCGGCGGCGATCTGCTGCAGGGTCCGGTGCAGGTGCGGGCAGGCCTCGGCGTGGACCGAGATCCGGCTGGCCCCGGCCCTGGCGAAGTCGTCGATATACCTCTCCGGCTCGACGATCATCAGGTGGACGTCGAGGGGAAGCCTGGTCGCCCGCCGAACCGCCTCGACCACCAGCGGCCCGATGGTGAGGTTGGGCACGAAGCGGCCGTCCATGACGTCGACGTGGATCAGGTCGGCGCCGGCCGCCTCCACCGCGCGAACCTCCTCGGCGAGCCGGCCGAAGTCGGCCGAGAGGATGGACGGGGCCACGAGGCGGGTCATCTCGATCCCTCGATCTGCGCAGGCTAGGAGGCCTTGCGCTGGAAGCGGGCGGCGAAGAACCCGTCGGTGCGGTGGCGGTGGGGGAAGGTGGCCATGCCGCCGCCGCGGTCCTTGACCTTGTCCCAGTCGACCCCCGCGGCGGTGCTGGCCGCCAGCAACAACCCCGTGCTCGTCAGCCACTCGGCCTGCAGCGGGCCCTCCTCGGGCTCGGTGGAGCAGACGGCGAAGACGAAGGTCCCGCCCGGCCTGAGGTACTCGAGCAGGTTCTTGGCCAGCGAGCGCTGCAGCTCGGCCATGCGCGGCACGTCGGACTCGTTGCGCCGGTAGCGCAGCTCGGGATGGCGGCGCAGGGTGCCCAGGCCGGTGCACGGGGCGTCGAGCAGAATCAGGTCGAACGACGACTTTTCGAAGGGCAGCGGCCGGCCGGCGTCGGCCGCGCGCAGGCGCATCATCGGCTCGTGGCCCAGCCGCCGCGCCTCCTCCTGGATCTTCTCCAGCTTGCGGGGGTGGATGTCGAGCGCGTAGACCTCGCCCTGGCCCTCCATCAGCTCGGCGAGATGGCAGGCCTTGCCGCCGGGCGCCGCGCAGGCGTCGAGTACGCGCATGCCGGGCCTGGGCTGGGCGAACAGGCCGACCAGCTGCGCCGCCTCGTCCTGCACCTGGTAGATGCCCTTCTGGAAGCTCGGCAGCGCGCTCAGCCGCCCGGCGTCCTCGAGGATCACGCCCACGGGCGACAGCTCGGAAGGCTTGGCGCGGACGCCCTCCTTCTCGAGGACGTCGAGGACTTCCTCGCGGGTGGCGCGCTGCCGGTTGACGCGCAGGCAGACCGGCGGAGCTTCGTTGTCGGCGCCGCAGAGCGCCTGGGCTTCCTCCAGGCCGAAGCGGGTCGCCCACCGCTGCACCAGCCAGAGCGGGTGCGAGGCCTCGACTGAGATCCGCTGCACCGGCTCGTTGGGCAGCGGAACCTCGAGCTGGGCTGCCAGCTTGCGCAGAATCGCGTTGACGAACCCGGTCGCTCGGACCAGCCCCTGCTTGCGCACCAGCTCCACCGACTCGGAGACCGCGGCGTGCGCCGGCACCCGATCCAGGTAAAGCAGCTGATAGGCGCCCAGCCGCAGGGCGACCAGCACAGCGGTCTCGAGCTTCTTGATCGGCCGGCTGGAGTGGGCGGCGATGGCGGCGTCGAGCGCCAGCTGGCGGCGGGCCACGCCGTAGCACAGCTCGGTGGCCAGCGCCGCCTCCTGGCGGGGAAGCGCGCCGGCGGACTTGAGGGCGGCATCGAGCGCGACGTTGAGGTACGCGTCAGCGCGCTCGACCTGCAGCAGGACTTGAAAGGCGATCGCCCGAGCGGACATGAGAATCGCGGCGCGGGATTTCGCCCGCGCAAAGTAGCGCCTAATCCAGGCGCGTCATCAGTTCGACCAACTCGTTGTCATCCAGCTTGCCCGCCGGCGTCGCCGACAGGGCCAGGGACTGCAGCGCCTCGGAGAGCAGCTCGCGCTGCCCGACCTCGGTGGCGGCGCCGCGCTCGAGGTTGAGCCACTGCTCGCGAGCCCAGGTGGCCAGGGCCGACGGGCTGATCTTGCCGCCGAGCCGGGCGGCGATGCGCTCGCGCACCGCGTAGCGGGAGATGCCGCTCTTGACCAGCTTTGCGGGAACCCTGGCCTCGGGTTCGGCGGCCGGCGGGGGCGCGAGCCGGCCCAGGGTCTTGATGGCACCCTTGGGGGGAGGCGGGGGCGCGTGAGCGGCCTGGCGCAGCAGCGCCGCCGGGTCGGCGCTCTGGGCGCGGCCGAGGGTCTTGGCGATCTTGGCGGTGGCGGCCGGAGCCTTGGCGGCCTTGGAGGGGGCGGGCAGCGCCGCGGCGGCGGCGGCCTTCGACTTGCCCTTGCGCAGGCCGGAGTACTTGCCGGTGACCAGCCGCTCCAGGCCGTCGAGGTAGCTGATCAGGCCCTTGCCCATCACCTGGGCCTCGCAGGCGTCCTTGATCACCGATTTGCGGCGCCAGGTCTCGCGGCGGCGGATGTCCTCGAGGTGGACCTCGATCGCCGGCTTGCCGAGGAGGCGCAGGCACTCGCGCAGCGAGTAGCTGGTGTGGGTCAGCGCCGCCGGGTTGATGAGGACGGCGTCGGCCCAGCTGCGCTCGGCCTGCAGGGTGTCGAGGATGACGCCCTCGTGGTTCGACTGGATGATCTTGACCGTCGCCCCCAGCTCGCGGGCGAAGGCCTCCAGCCGCAGGTTGAGCTCGCCGAAGGGGAGCGGGTCGCCCTTGGCCTCGCCGAGCAGGTTCAGGTTGGGGCCGTGGACGATCAGGATGTTCATTCAAGACCTCGAGGGGCTTGAGGTAGCGCCGGCGATCATCATACCCCTTCGCTGCAAACGCCAAACTCCTTGTCGCCTTCCGGCCAATGCCGGGTAGCCGACTACCCCACCCTCTGGCCGCGCTCGACCCGATGGCCGGGCAGGTACTGGGCGGCGGTCATCCTCTTGCCTCCCTCGGGCTGCAAGTCAGTGATGAGCAGCGACCCTTCGCCGCAGCCGACCTCGATCCCCTGGGCGTCGGCGCCGAGGACGACCCCTGGCTCGCCCTTGGACTGGTGGACCTGGGCGCGCAGCACTTTGAGCAGCTTGCCTTCGAAGGTGGTGAAGGCGCCGGGCCAGGGCGTAAAGCCGCGGATGCGGCACTCGACCAGGCGCGCGGGCAGCTTGAAGTCGAGCCGGCCGTCTTCCTTCTTGAGCATCGGGGCGAGTGTGGCGCGGGCGTGGTCCTGGGGCACCGGCTGCCGCTCGCCCCGCATATAAGGAGGGGCCTCGTCGCGCAGCACCTGAGCGCCGAGCTGCGCCAGCTTGTCGTGCATCGAGCCGCCGGTGTCCTCCGGGCCGATGGGGAGGACGCCGCGGGCGACGACCGGGCCGGTGTCGAGGCCGGCCTCCATCTGCATCAGGCAGACGCCGGTTTCGGGATCGCCGTTGGCGACCGCCCACTGGATCGGGGCGGCGCCGCGGTACTTGGGCAACAGCGAGCCGTGGACGTTGAGGCAGCCCTTCTTCGGGACCGCCAGCACCTCGGGAGGCAGGATGCGGCCGTAGGCGGCGACCACCGCCAGGTCGGGAGCGTAGCGGGCCAGCTCCTCGTGGAATCGGGTGGCCTTGAGCTTCTCGGGCTGGACCACCGGCAGACCGCGCTCGAGCGCCCACTGTTTCACCGGCGGAGCAGTCAGCTGGTTGCCGCGGCCCTTGGGGCGATCGGGCTGGGTGACCACCAGCACCACCTGGCCGATCTCGGCGCAGGCGGCGAGCGAGGGCACCGCGAAGTCGGGGGTGCCCATGAAGACGATGCGAGGCTTGTCCATGTGCGTCCTGCGCCGCGCTTCGAATCACTCGGCGGCGGCGATCACGAGGTCGCACAGATTGGTGCCGGAATCGAAGGTGGGCAAGGCGATTTTCAGCCGGTCGCAAGCAGCAGCGCTGTCGAAATCGCGCAGAGCCCGCGAGAGATCGACTCCTTCGCCGCGGGCACGCGAGGCGGTCTGCCCGTCGATGACCGCTCCCGCGTGCTCCGAGCGCCCGTCCCGGCCATCGCTGCCGGCGCACAGCACACGGATTGGCGATCCTTCGAGCGCCGAGGCGAGCATGAGCGCCAGCTGCTGCATTCGGCCACCCGAGCCAGCGCCTTCCGGAACCCTAAGCGTCGGCTCGCCGGCGATCACGAAGGCGCCTCCCCGGGGAAGTTTCCGCGCTTCCTCGAGGATTCGGTCCGCGAGCCGTTCGATAGGACCGGCGAAGGGCTTCTCCTCGACCTGCGCCTCGAGTCCCGCCGCGCGGGCCAGTTCGCCGGCCCGACGCGCGAGATCGATCGGCGAGGCGAGCAGGGCTGACTCGAACCTGGCCAGCCGTGGATCGCCGGGCTTGGGCGTCTCTTCGATCGCGCCTCGGGCACCGCGCTCCAGCAGCCGCTGCGCAGCTTCGGGGAGCGAGACAGACCGCCTCTCAATGATGCGCAGGCAGTCGGCATAGGTCGTTGCGTCTGCCGCCGTCGGCCCCGAGGCCACCGCCGCCAACTCGATCGAGGGGATGTCGCACAGCGCCAGAGTCAGCGCCCGACCCGCCCGGCAGCCGAGCGCCACCCTCCCACCCTTCAGCCCCGACAAATGTTTGCGGACCGCGTTGATCTCTTCGATCGGCGCGCCGCTGCCGACCAGACTCCGCACCGCGGCGCGCTTGTCGGCCAGCGACAGCCCCGGCGCGGGCAGGACTGCCATCGCCGAGCCGCCGCCGCCGATCAGGAAGAGCGCGGCGTCCTCGAATCGCAGGCTCCCGACCGCTCTCATCAGCGCTTCGCCCGCCTCGAGGCTGGCTTGGTCGGGCACCGGGTGGCTGCCGCGGATGAACTTCACGTTCGGCGGCAACTCGGACTCGGTCCCGCCGACGGCCAGCCCGACGATCGACTCGCCCAGCGCCTGAGCAGCCCCGCGCGCCAGTGCACAGGCCGGCTTCCCCAGCGCGAACACCGCCAGCTTGCCCCCGGCCGCCGGCTCGAGCGCGCGCCGATGCCCGGCCAGCGCCTCCCGCGCCAGCCTCTGCGCGCCCAGCGACTCCACCGCCTGCCGGTAGATGGCGACCAAGTCAACCATGGCGTCATGCAGCGTCCGCGAGCCGACGCTGTCAAGAGTTGGCTTTGCCGGGGGCCGGGATAAGATGCCTCCCGTTCTTTCCCTGAGAGATGTCCCTCGCCAGCCGAGCTTCAGGAGGCATCAACGCCATGGAGAGCGCCAATCCCGCTCCGACCCGAGCCAAGGTCGCCCGCCGCACCTACCTCATCGACCGCGGCTTCCAGCTCAAGTACACGCTCATCATGGTCGTCGTCTCGGCGGCCATCAGCCTGCTGTTCGGCGGGCTGATGTACAAGGCCCACGTCGAGGCCACCGACCTGCTCGACCTGCCCGGCCGCTACCTGGACATCGTCAAGACCGAGGACTCGACCCTGCTGTGGCTGGTGATGGCCATCTCGGTGATCATGGCCATCGTCCTGGGGCTGTTCGGCATCCTGATCACCCACCGGGTGGCCGGGCCGATCTTCGTCTTCTCCCACTACCTGGCAGTGATCGGCGAGGGGCGCTACCCGCAGCTGCGCCCGCTGCGCAAGGGAGACGAGCTGAAGAACTTCTACGACGTGCTCTTCCAGGCGGTCGGCAACATGCGCGCCCGGGACAAGGCCGACGGCGAGGTCCTCAAGGCGGTGGCCGAGGCCATGGAGAAGGCGCTCGCCAAGTCGCCGGAGTCGGCCGACCTGCTGCGGCCACAGCTGGAGAAGGCGCGCGCCATGAGCCAGCGCCTGCTCGAGGCGGCTGCCAGCGAGGAGCCCGCGACCCCTGGCCAGAAGGCCGAGGCCGCCGCCCGCTCCCAGGCCGCCTGATCGCTTCGGTGCTGAAAACCCTCATCCGATAGGGCAGAGCATCATGCGCATTCATCGCCTCGCTTCGCTGCTGATCTCGCTCGGGCTCGCCGCGCCGCTGGCTCACGCGGAAGAGGCCGCTGCTCCGGCCAGGCCGAGCTCGCTCTCCGCCGCCGACCTGGGGAAGCTGGTCGAGGCGCTGCGCGGGGTTCCCGAGCGGCCGCTCAAGGTCCGGCTGCAGGCGGCGCTGATCATGGGGCGCGTCGGCGGGCTGGACGCCGGCCCGGCGCTGGCCGAGTGCCTGGAGAACGACGCTGACTACCCGGTGCGCGGCGCCTGCGCGCTGGCCCTGGGGAACCTGGGCGACGTCCACGCCGCCGAGGCCCTGGTGGTCCACCTCGACGACTCCGAGGAGTTGGTGCGCGACGAGTGCCGCCGCTCGCTGCTCAAGCTGGCCCGCCCCGAGGCGCTGCCCTACCTGCAGGCCGCCCGCGAGCGCGGCAGCAGCCGGGTGCGGGCGGTGCTGGTCGAGGTGGTGGCGCAGATCAAGGACGCCGAGTCGGGCCTGCTGCTGGCCGAGCTGCTCGGCGACCCCGAGCGCGAGGTCCAGAAGGCGGCCGAGGTGGCCCTGAACACCATGGATCCCGGCGCCGCCAACCTGCTGCTGATGAAGGGGCTCGATCACCCCAGCTACCGGGTGCGCGAGCGCTGCGCGGCGATCCTCGGGGCGCACAAGCACGCCCTGGCGGTGGACCGGCTGTCCGAGCTGGCCACCTCGCCCCTGGAGGCGGTCGAGGTGCAGCGCTCGGCGCGCGGCGCCCTGCGCGAGATGCGCTCGCTGTTCGACATCCCCAGGCTGACCGCGCTGGCCCGCGACGCCCGCGCCGACCGCAAGGACCGGGTCCACTCGCTGGCGCTGCTGGCGGCGCTGGGCGGCTCCGACGCCCTCCAGGTCTGCCTGGAAGTGCTGGCCGACGCCGAGGAGTCGATGCGCGGCTCGGCCTCGCAGGCCCTGGCCGAGCTGGGCGATCCCCGCGCCCTGGCCTCGCTGCGCGAGGCGCTGGCCAAGCCGGAGAATACGCGCATCAACAAGGTGATCGCGGTCTCCATCCGCAAGCTGGAGCGCGGCAGCGCCCAGTAGCCCACGCCCCGCTCGCTGGCTGGCTGGCCCGGCCGGCGCCCAGGCTCTCGTTCACCGAGCGAATCGATCGGGCGAATCCGGCGCCCGGCTGGTTATTGTTCTGGCCGAGGGGAAGAAGAGCGCGAGCGGAGCACGATGGAGCGCACCGAAAACCTAAACGTCATCGACTTCGCGCTGATGCCTTCGCCCGACGAGGTGAAGGCCAAGGTGTCGCTGAGCGAGGCGGCGGCGCAGACGGTGGTCCAGGGGCGGCGGGCGCTGGAGGCGATCCTCGACGGCCGCGACCGGCGGATCTTCGTGGTGGTCGGCCCGTGCTCCATCCACGACCCGGTGGCCGGGCTCGAGTACGCCCAGCGGCTGTCCGGGCTGGCCAGGGAGGTCGCCGACACGCTGCTGGTGGTGATGCGGGTCTACTTCGAGAAGCCGCGCACCTCGCTCGGCTGGAAGGGGTTCATCAACGACCCGCACATGGACGACTCGTTCCGCATCGCCGAGGGAATGGAGCGGGCGCGGCGCTTTTTGCGGGACGTCAACGAGCTGGGGCTGCCGGCGGCCACCGAGGCCCTCGACCCGATCGCCCCGCAGTACTACGGCGACCTGGTCGGCTGGACGGCGATCGGCGCGCGCACCTCCGAGTCGCAGACCCACCGCGAGATGAGCTCGGGGCTGTCGACGCCGGTGGGCTTCAAGAACGCCACCGATGGCGACATCCAGGGGGCGATCGACGGCATCGTCTCCGCCGCCCGGCCGCACGCCTTCCTCGGCGTCAACGGCCAGGGGCGCTCGGCGGTGGTGCGCACCCGCGGCAACCGCTACGGCCACCTGGTGCTGCGCGGCGGCAGCGGCCGGCCCAACTTCGACACCGTCTCGGTCTCGCTGGCCGAGCAGGCGCTGGAGAAGGCCGGGCTGCCCAGGAACCTGGTGGTGGACTGCAGCCACGCCAACTCCTCCAAGCGCCACGAGCTGCAGCCGCTGGTGATGAAGGACGTGGTCCACCAGATCCGCGAGGGCAATCGCTCGCTGGTGGGGCTGATGGTCGAGAGCTTCCTCGAGCCGGGCCGCCAGCCGATCCCCGCCGATCTCTCGCAGCTCAAGTACGGCTGCTCGGTGACCGATCCCTGCGTCGGCTGGGACACCACCGTCGAGATGCTGCGCAACGCCCGGCAGATCCTGCGCGAGGTGCTGCCGGGGCGCGAGCGGCGCTGACCGCGCTCAGCGGCTGAAAGGCAGCTCGAAGCTGCATTCGCCATCGCAGCGGGAAGGCGTGGAGAGAACCGATGGCCCTCAAGATCCACCACCTCAACTGCGGCACGCTCTGCCCGCCCGGCGGGAGGCTGGTGAATCGAACGCCGGCGCGCATGGTCTGCCACTGCCTGCTCGTCGAGACCTCGGAAGGGCTGACGCTGGTCGACACCGGGCTGGCATCGCGGGACCTGGCGCGGCCGTTCTCTCGGCTCGGGCCGATGGCGCCGCTGCTGGGCGTGCGGCTCGATCCGCGCGAGAGCGCGGTGGAGAAGGTCAGGGCGCTGGGATTCCGGCCCGAGGAGGTGCGCCACATCATCGCCACCCACCTCGACCTGGACCACGCCGGCGGCCTGGCGGACTTCCCCTGGGCCGACATCCACGTGCTGGCCGCGGAGCGCGACGCGGCGCTGGCTCCCGCGGGGTTTCTCGAGGGGAACCGCTATCGCCGGCACCACTTTGCCCACGGGCCGCGGTGGTCGGTGCACGGCTCGACCACCGAGACGTGGATGGGCTTGGGGGCCATCCGCGCGTTGCCCGGGACGAACGACGAGGTGCTCCTCATTCCGCTGCCAGGGCACAGCCGCGGTCACACGGCGGTGGCGGTGCGCGGCGCGAGCGGCTGGCTGCTCCACGCCGGGGACTCGTACTACCACTCCGGACGGCTCCGGACTCCGTCCACCTGCCCGCCGGGGCTCAGGGTCTTCGAGCGGATCGCCCACTGGGATCGGGCGGCCGCCGATGCCAACCTCGAGCGGCTGCGCGAGCTCCACGCCCGCCCCGCCGCAGGGTTGACGATCTTCTGCTCGCACGACCCGGACGAGTTCGAGCGGCTTGCGGGACAGTCGGTGAGCTGAGCGGGCCCGAGGTCCTTCGTTCGTCGCGGCGCCCAGGCCATTCGCCGGGGCGCCGCCGTCGCGCCACGGCTACTTCGATGCCAGCTGGGCGAAGAAGTCGTTGCCCTTGTCGTCGACCAGGATGAACGCCGGGAAATCCACCACCTCGATCTTGTAGATGGCCTCCATCCCCAGCTCCGGGTACTCGATCAGCTCCTGCTTCTTGATGTTCTCCTGGGCCAGCAGCGCCGCCGGCCCGCCGATCGAGCCGAGGTAGAACCCTCCCCACTTCTTGCAGGCGTCGGTCACCGCCTTGGAGCGGTTTCCCTTGGCGATCATCACCAGCGAGCCGCCCTTGCTCTGGAAGAGGTCGACGTAGCTGTCCATGCGCCCGGCGGTGGTCGGGCCCATTGAGCCCGAGGCCATTCCCTTGGGGGTCTTGGCCGGGCCGGCGTAGTAGACCGGGTGGTCCTTGAAGTACTTGGGCAGCTCCTCGCCCTTGTCGAGCCGTTCCTTGAGCTTGGCGTGGGCGATGTCGCGGGCCACGATCACCGTGCCGGTCAGCGACAGCTGGGTGGTCACCGGGTGCTTGCTCAGCTCGGCCAGGATCTCGCTCATCGGCCGGTTGAGGTCCACCTTCACCACCCCGTGCTCCATCCTCTTGCGGTACTTCTCCGGGACCAGCCGGCCGGGGTTGGCCTCCATCTGCTCGAGGAAGATGCCGTCCTTGGTGATCTTGGCCTTGATGTTGCGGTCGGCCGAGCAGCTGACGCCCATGCCCACCGGGCAGCTGGCGCCGTGGCGCGGCAGGCGCACCACCCGCACGTCGAGGGCGAAGTACTTGCCGCCGAACTGGGCGCCGTAGCCCGACTGCTGCGCCGCCTTGAGCAGCCGCTGCTCCATGTCCAGGTCGCGGAAGGCGCGCCCGCCGGCGTTGCCGCTGGTCGGCAGGTGGTCGAGGTAGCCGGTGGAGGCCAGCTTGACCGTCTTGAGGCAGGCCTCGGCGCTGGTGCCGCCGACCACAAACGCCAGGTGATAGGGCGGGCAGGCGGCGGTGCCCAGGGTCTTCATCTTCTCGGTGAGGAACTTCTCCAGGTTGGCCGGCGTCAGGAGCGCCTTGGTCTCCTGGTAGAGGTAGGTCTTGTTGGCCGAGCCGCCGCCCTTGGCGACGAACAGGAACTTGTACTCCTGGCCCTCGGTTGCGTAGAGGTCGAGCTGGGCGGGCAGGTTGTTCTCGGTGTTGACCTCGTCGTACATCGTCAGCGGGGCGTTCTGGCTGTAGCGCAGGTTCTCCTCGCGGTAGGTCTTGAAGATCCCGCGGCTGAGCCACTCCTCGTCCTTGACGCCGGTCCACACCTGCTGGCCCTTCTTGCCGACCACGGTGGCGGTGCCGGTGTCCTGGCAGAAGGGGAGCACGAACTTGCTGGCCACTTCGGCGTTCTTGAGCATCGCCAGGGCCACGCCGCGGTCGTTGGGGGTGGCCTCGGGGTCCTCGAGGATGGCCGCCACCTTCTCCAGGTGGCGGGGCCGCAGCAGGAAGCTCACCTCGCGCATCGCCTGGTTGCCCAGGTAGGCCAGGCCCTCCGGCGCCACCTTGAGGATCTCCTGGCCGTCGAACCTGGCCACCGAGACGAATTCCTTGGTCAGCAGCCGGTACTGGGTGTCGTCCTTCTCGAGCGGAAACGGGTCCTGGTAGCTGAACTCCATGGGCGTGCTCCTTGGGGCTGGAGAGTCTCTCGTCGATCGCAACAGGGCTCGCGAGGAAGGGCTTCGCCAAAAGCGACGCGAAGCGTGTCCGACGGGCCGGGAGAGTACCGCTCCCTCGGCCCTCAAGTCATCCGCCAAGCCGGCGAGCCGAACGCCCGTATGCAGGCCAAGAAGTCGCGTAAGTGGGCCTAATGGCTGCGAAAAGTGGTACGCCGGGCGGAGCGCCCTCGGCTTGACCCGAGGGGGAGCGGCTCCTAGCCTCCAACACAGCCAGTCATGACCGCGCACGTCAAATGGTGGAATCGGCTGAGCACCCAGCTGTCAACAGCGGTGGTGCTGGTGAGCGTGGCGGCGATCGGGATCTTCGCGGTGGTCGCGGTGCGCAACCAGGAGCGCTCGGCGCTGGACGAGGTCTCGCGCGCCTCGCACCTGCTCAGCTCGACCATCAGCCAGTCGATCTACCACCACATGCTCGAGGACCGGCGGCAGGACGCCTATCTATCGATGGAGTCGATCGCCAGCCAGCCGGCGATCGAGCGGGTGCGGATGCTCAACCGCGAGGGCGTGGTGACCTTCTCGCGCGACAGCAAGGAGGTCGGCCACATCCCCGACCGCGACGCCGAGTCCTGCAACCAGTGCCATGCCGGCAACCAGCCGCTGGGACCGTGCCAGGGGCCGAACACCACCCGCGTCTTCCGCTCGGAGAAGGGCCACCGCATCCTCGGCGTGGTCACTCCGGTGCGCAACGAGCCGGCCTGCTCCAGCGCCGCCTGCCATGCCCACTCGGCCAACGACTCCATCCTCGGGGTCATCGACGTGGCCATCTCGCTGGAGGAGAGCGACGCGCGCACCGGCGAGCTGACCCGCACCACCCTCGGGCTGGCGGCGCTGGCCGCGCTGGCCATCGGCCTGCTGGTGTCGCTGCTGTCGCGGCTGATGGTGCTCAAGCCGCTGCGCGAGCTGTCGGGAGGCATCCGGCGGGTACATGAGCAGGACTTCGAGCAGCCGATCGCCGTGCACGGGATGATCGCGCCAACCGAGATCGGTTACGTCGCCGCCAGCTTCAACGAGATGACCGGGGCGCTGCGCCAGGCGAGGGCCGACCGGACGCAGCTGCTGGAGAGCCTGGAGGCCCAGGTGCAGGAGCGCACCCGCGACCTCAAGAGCGCGCAGGAGCAGCTGATCCAGTCCGAGAAGATGTCGAGCCTGGGCAAGCTGTCGGCGTCGATCGCCCACGAGATCAACAACCCGCTGATGGGCATCCTCACCGTCTCCAAGCTCCTGCAGCGGCTGCTGGAGGGCAAGCCGCTGGACGAGGCCGGCAAGGCGCAGTTCGGCAAGAACCTCAAGATGGTGCAGCGCGAGACCGAGCGCTGTAGTGCCATCGTCCGCAACCTGCTCGACTTCGCCCGGCAGCGGCCGCTGACCCTGAAGCAGCTCGACCTCAACCTGGCGCTCGAGGAGGCGTTGTCGGTGGCCGCCAACCAGATGGCGCTGCAGCAGGTGAAGCTGACCTCGCGGCTGGGCCAGGGCGTGACGGTGCAGGCCGACCTGGGACAGCTGCGGCAGGCGTTCCTGAACGTGGTGATGAACGCCATCGAGGCCATGCCCAAGGGCGGCGAGCTGACGGTCGAGAGCCGGTTGCTGGAGGACCGCACCGTCCAGGTCGAGGTGCGCGACACCGGCTGCGGGATTCCCGAAGAGCTGCTGGGCAAGATCCTCGATCCCTTCTTCACCACCAAGGAGAAGGGGACCGGGCTCGGGCTGTCGGTGGTCTACGGCATCGTGCAGCGGCACGGAGGCAAGCTGGAGGTGAAGAGCGAGGTCGGCGTGGGGACGCGGGTGATCATCAGCTTGCCGCAGGCGATGGGCGAGCCGCCGCCGGTGTGAGCGAGGCCCAGGTGATCTGCCTCTGGTGGCTGGACGATCAGGAGCCCGACGAGATGGCGATGGAGCATGCCAGAGGGCAGCTCGAGAAGGTCTACGCTACCGACGTGGTGCGCGCGGCGCGCGGCGGGCTGCCGGCGACGGCCTTCGATCCGCGCCGCAACCAGACCAGCTCTGCCGAGCTGGTGCGCTGGTTGGCAGGACAGAAGCCGCCGGAGGCCGAGCGGGTGGTCGGAGTGCTGGGGGCGGATCTCTTCATCCCGGTGCTCACCTTCGTCTTCGGCGAGGCGCAGCTCGGCGGCACCGCGGCGGTGGTCTCGACCGCGCGGCTGCACCTGCCGGGGACGCGGCTGGTCGAGGCTCGGCTGGCCAAGGAGTGCGTCCACGAGCTGGGGCACACCTTCGGATTGAGGCACTGCCAGGACGGGCGCTGCGCGATGTCGCGGTCGGCGAGCGTGATCGAGGTGGACACCAAGGCCGCCGAGCTGTGCCGGGACTGCCGCGAGCGCGTCGCCGAGGCGAGGGAGCGCAAGCCATGAATCGAGAGCGAACCAAGATCCTGGTGGTCGACGACGAAGAGATCGTCCGCGAGTCGCTGTCGGGCTGGCTGGCCAACGACGGCTGGGCGCTGGGCGTGGCCGAGGACGGCGCCAAGGCCGTCGAGAAGCTCAAAGCCGAGCCCTACTCGATCCTGCTGGTGGACATGAAGATGCCGGGGATGGACGGGCTGCAGGTGCTGGCGCAGGCCAAGAAGCTGCAGCCCGAGCTGGCGGTGGTGATCATGACCGCCTTCGCCACGGTGGAGACCGCGGTGCAGGCGATGAAGGAGGGCGCCTACGACTACCTGGTCAAGCCGTTCGACCCAGAAGAGCTGTCGATGATGATCGAGAAGATCGCCGGGCAGCAGGAGCTGGTGCGCGAGAACACGCTGCTGCGCAAGGCGATCAAGCGCGAGTTCCACTTCCACGATTTCGTCAGCAAGAGCCCGGCGATGCAGGGGGTGTTCGAGCTGGCCAAGGCCGCCGCCCGCAGCAGCTCCACCATCCTCATCCTGGGCGAGAGCGGAACCGGAAAAGAGGTGATGGCCCGTTCCATTCACGCCGAGAGTCCGCGCGCCGAGGGGCCGTTCGTCGCCGTCAGCTGCGCGGCGCTGACCGAGACGCTGCTCGAGTCGGAGCTGTTCGGACACGAGAAGGGCTCGTTCACCGGGGCCACCGCGCGCCGCAAGGGGAAGTTCGAGCTCGCGCACCAGGGGACGCTCTTCCTCGACGAGGTCGGCGACATCAGCCCCAAGCTGCAGCTCGACCTGCTGCGGGTCTTGGAGGACCGGAAGTTCTTCCGCATCGGCGGCAGCGAGGCCCTCGAGGTAGACGTGCGGATCGTCGCCGCCACCAACCGCGACCTGAAGAAGGCGGTGGCCGAGGGGCACTTCCGCGAGGACCTCTATTACCGTCTCAACGTGATCCCGCTGCAGCTGCCGCCCCTGCGCGAGCGCAAGGAGGACATCCCGCTGTTGGTGGAGCACTTCCTCGAGCAGCTCGGCGCCGAGCAGGGCAGGAAGCTGGAGGGCGTCAGCGGCGAGGCGATGGCGCTGCTGCTGTCGCACAACTGGCCGGGGAACATCCGCGAGCTGCGCAACGTGCTCGAGCGCGGGCTGGTGGTGTGCGCGGGCAAAGTGATCCAGGTGCCGGAGCTGGGGCTTCATCCCGGGGCCGCGCCGACGCCCGCGGTGGAGGCGAGCGGCGCGCTGAGCCTGGAGGAGGTCGAGAAACGCCACATCGCCTTCGTGCTGGGGCAGCTGGGCGGCAATGTGAGCCAGGCGGCGCGGCAGCTGGGGATCGACCGGGCCACCCTCTACAACAAGATCAAGAAGTACGGACTGCGGCGGCCCGAGGGCGAAGAACCCTGATTGTTTGGAGCAGTGTCCGCCCCCCGTTCGCTCCGAGCGGAGGCCGAGGTTGCCGAGGCCGCTGCCGAGGAGGCCTTCCTACCTCGGGACGGGACCCGGAAGCTTGCGATGCGCCGAGCGGTGGCCATCTTGAATGCCTTCCTCCCATCCGGTCGAGGGCGATGTCGCTCGAGAGGTCCAGGCGCGCAGTGGCGGGGCTCTACTGGGCGTGGGCGCTCTTTCAGGCGATCGGGGCGATCCACGAGGCCGGGGTCGGCCCGGATGAGCTGCCCAAGCCGGTGCTCTACTGGCTGCTGATGGTGTTCGTGGTCGTCGCCTACGCTTTCGGCGGGGTGCTGTTGTGGCGCAACCTCGCGGGAGGGTGGGGGCTGGGGATCGCGCTGGCGGTGCTGGCGCTGCTGGCCTTCCCACTGGGTACCATCCTCGGGATCGTGGCCCTGGTGGCCTTGCTGCGGCGCCGGCCGCAGGCCGCCTCGAAGGATGTCGCGGTCAAGCGGCGCCGGCGGATTCTTCGTCGCCCGCCGCCTCCGCAGCCCCCTTCCCAGCCCGAGGTTCCCGCGGACGCCCCGCGTCACTGACCGCCGTCGGCTTCCCCGGCTCCGCTGCCCCCGGCCGCTTTCTCTTCCTCGCCAGGCTCCAACAGGCTGCGCACCGGGCGGGCGAAGAAGGACCGGCCAACGCTGAGCCCGGCCAGCTCGGCGCTGATTCCGGCCAGCGTGCGCGGGCGGCTGGCGATGATCTGCGCCAGGGTCCGGCGGTGCTTCTCCATCGAGTCGAGCAGGGCGGTCTCGGCGCGCGGGAACGACGGGGCGAGCTCGAGGAACGAGTCGAGCACCGCCGCCAGCGCGTCGGGCCTCTCCGCCAGCAACTTGGCCGACAGCCTCGGGTATTTGCCGATGGCGGTGGCGATGGCGTCGCGGGCCAGGGGCTTGTGCTCGGCCACGTCGAGGCTGGCGTCGAGGATGACCTCCATCGTCTTGGGGTGGTCGGTCATCTGGTCGGCGATGGCCCGGGTGAGCACCGGCTGCCCGAGCCAGGCGAGGGTCACCGCCGCCACCTGTTTGGCGATCTTGGGGTCGCGGGAGGCCAGCGCCATCAGCGCCGAGACGGTGGCGTCGAGCGACTTGGGATCGCCGGCCAGCAGCCGGGCCACCGCGTTGCGGCCTCGCTGGAGCGCGGACAGGAATCCGCCTCGGGCGCCGGCGTCCTTCTGGACCTGGACCAGCGTCGCGGCGGTGATCGCCTCGAGCGCCTCGGGGCTGGTGGCCAGCAGCGAGACGACCTGCTGCGGGCGCTCCTTGATGATGTCGACGAAGGCGGCGGTGGCCTCCTTGGTGCGGGCGACGGCGGTGATGGTGGCGCCGGTGACCGCGCGCTCGGCGGACGGTCCGGTGGCGAGCAGGTTGGCGACCTTCTCGGCGCGCTCCTCGAGCACCGAGAGGAAGGCGGCCGCCGCCGGAGGGCGGTCCTGGACCACGTCGATGGTGGCCGCGGTCACCGCCTTCACTGCCGCGGGATCGCTGGCCAGGGCGTCGGCGACCTTTTCCGGGCGCCCCTTGAGCGCGTCGAGGAAGGCCTGGCGGGCCTGGGGGCGCTCGGCGATCGAGTCGATGGTGGCGGCGGTCACCGCCTCGACGGCGGCGGGAGAGTGGGCGAGGAGCCCGGCCACCAGCTGGGCCTTGTCGCGGAGGATCTTGAGGAAGGCGGTTCGGGCCTGGGGGCGATTGGCGACCGAGTCGATGGTCGAGGAGGTGATGGCGGACATGACCGGCGGCGCAGTGGCGAGGAGCTTGGCGACCGGGGCCGCGCGGGATTGGAGGGCGTTGAGGAAGGACTTGGAGGAGTCGGCGCGGGGAATGACGGCGTCGACGGTGGCCTTGGTGATGATCAGGACCGTCTCCGGTCGGGAGGCGATGCTCTTGGCGGCGATGTCCGGGCGGTCGCCGATGGCCCGAGCAATGGCGACCTGGGCCTCCTGCTTGTCGGCGCTGGCGTCGAGGGTCTGGACCAGGATCTGGTAGAGCCCGTCGGGGTTCTCGACCAGGTGGCTGGCGGTCATCTGGGCCATATCGGCGTTGCTCAGGTCCTTGCTGGTGTCGGCGACGAAGCGATTGAGCGTCTTGGGGTGCTTGCGCGCCAGCCGGAAGAACTCGTCCACGTATTCGGGGTGGTCGTCGAGCACGTCGAGGGTGGCCTCGAAGATCGAGGCGCGATCCTTTTCGTTGTGCACCCCGGCGTTGATCAGGGATTCCTTCTGGGAGGTGCTGATTACCGAGAGACAGGCGCTCAGGAGGAGAGGAAGCCCGAGCAGCAGCTGTCGATTGGACATGGGTCACCCGCGCGGTCGAGCCCAAGGTTGGTTGGCCGGGCTCGCAGGGCAATGCGGCGGGTGGGGAGTCCAGCCAATCCGGGCCTCAAAGCCGACCGAGCGCTCGGCTCTGGCCGGTGAGAGGTGCCGATCTTCTCGACAGGCTGCTGAATATTGCGGCATTCGACGGAGCGGCAGCGCCGAGCCCCGAAACTCTTGGCAATTCGCCTGCGATGTGCCGGTCACGCCGAATTTCTCAACGCCCGCACGCAGGGCAGCCGGCCGATCAGCCCGCGACGTTCAGGCTCTGAAAATGCCCTGGGCACGGACGCTTACGCGCCCCCGATGCCAGCGCACCGCGCTGGCTCGCTTCGTGCCCTTAGGAAGTCTCGAAGCGCGGAGACGACCATGGGCTGCCCGTATCTCAGAGAAGTGGTGATGGTCTATTGCGACGCGCTGCCGCAGAAGAAGCCTGTACCGGCCGACCGCCTGGCCAACTCGGGGCACTGCGCCTGCGCGGGCTTCCAGAGCTGCCCGGTCTTTTTGGAGGCGATGGCGCGCGTGAAGCGGGCCTCCGAACCTGCGCCCGAGCCGCAGTCGCTCGCGACGCAGAGGAAGGAGCGGTCATGAGCACCCTGCAAGCGATCTCGGAATTTTCGGTCGGATTCCTGGCCCGGCTCTGGCTCATCGTCCTGGTCCCGGTGGTGCTCTCGCTGCTGGCCACGGCAGTGGTGGCGGTGGTTCAACTGACCCGCGCCGCCAAGCGCCGTGCCCAGGGCCTGGAGATGGCGGGCGGGCTGCGCTTCAAGGCCGACCTCTACTACGCCCCCGGCCACATGTGGCTGTCCAAGGAAGGCGGCGACGATCTGCGGATCGGGCTCGACGACCTCGCCATCCGCCTCCTCCATTCGCCGACGCTGATCGAGCTGCCGCGCAAGGGGCAGCTGCTTCAGAAGGGCGAGGTGGCGGCGGTGGTGCTCAGCGACACTCGGCGGGTCGAGATCGCCGCGCCGCTCGCCGGCCGGGTCGGGGCGGTCAACCCGCGCCTGTTCCGCGGGCCGAACCTGCTGCTCGACGCCTACAACAAGGGCTGGCTCTTTGAGCTGTCGCCCGAGGCGCCGGATTTCACCGACCTGAAACACGGCGAGGAGGCCCGCGACTGGATCGGCGCCGAGGGGCTGCGCTTCGCCGGCTTCATGGAGCACCAACTGGGGATCGCCAGCGCCGACGGCGGCGAGCTGCTCCATCCCGCCGGCTCGATGCTGAGCGACGACCAGTGGCGATTGGCAGTCGAGTCTTTCCTGAAATAAGGGAGGTTGTGGGCAAGCAACCTCCGCCGATGCCGCGGCTTCATGGGCAGCCGCGGCATCGGTGTTTCTTCCCGCTTCTCCTCCCCCGGAGCGCTACTGGCCGATCTCCTGGCCCGAGGGGATCTGCACGTTGGTCAGCCAGAACTCGCCGTCGACGGTGGCGAAGTTGAAGTCCACGTACTGCCCCGGGACTAGGTTCTTGAGCAGCGTCGGGTGGGCGTTGAGGATCACCCGCTTCTGCGCGCTGTCGACCGCCAGGACCCCGCCCGGCAAGTTGAGACCGACGATCTTGCCGGAGGACAACTGCTGCTGTTCGCTTCCCTGGCCGAGCCCCGACCCTCCGAGACCTCCGCCGACGCTGGGATCCAGCCAGGCCATGTTGGCGTAGAGCTGATAGGGCAGGGCGACGTTGTCGCCGATCTTCATGCCGGCGACCTGCGCCGGGGTGCCTCGCAGGATCGCGACGTCGGAGCCGGAGACCACCGCCACCGCGCCGGTGGCGTACTCGACGCGGCGCACGATTCCCTGGATGAGCCCGCTGCCGGCCGGCTCGCGCAGCGACGGCTGCTCGGCCGCCTGGGAGAGGGCCGGCGCCGCCACCGCCAGCCCTGCCGCCATCAGGCCGCCCACCAGTGCGCGCGCGACAGAACGTCTCACTTCACACCTCCCCGAGCCAGGGACTGGCTCTCACCGACTAGCTTGGGACCTGCCCACCGATGCCGCGAGAGTCGAGCGCGAGCAGGAGTGGAATGCGGGCCGGTGCTGCCCAGGGGCTCGAAAGTGTGGCCGCGTGCGTTCTATTGTGCGCGCCGCAAAGGACGAACCTCTTGAAGCCACAGCCATCCGACGTGCGGCCGCTCTACGGCCTGACCCTCGAAGAGCTCACCGAGCTGCTCGAAAGCCCGGCCCGCGCCCGCGCGACGCTGCGCTGGCTCTACCAGGGCCCGCCCCAGTCCCGGATTCCCGAGAAGATCGAGGGGGTCAGCGGCAAGTCCTGGGGCGCGCTGCGCGAGCGCTGCTCGCTCGAGCTGCCGACCATCCGCGAGCGAAGCGCCTCCGAGGACAGGACGATCAAGTACGCGCTCGAGGTCGAAGGCGGGGCCAACATCGAGTCGGTGCTCATCCCCGCCCGCGGGCGCAGCACGGTCTGCGTCTCCAGCCAGGTCGGCTGCACCCGCCGCTGCGCCTTCTGCGCCACCGCGCGCCTGGGCTTCAAGCGCAACCTCACCGCCGCCGAGATCGTCGGTCAGTTCCGGGTCGCGCTCTCCGAGGCCCCCACCGGCTCGCCGCTGCGCAACGTGGTCTTCATGGGCATGGGCGAGCCCATGGACAACCTCGACGAGGTCCTGCGGGCCCTCCGGATCCTGGCCGCCAATCCCGCGCCCCAGCTCGCCGCCGGCCACCTCACCGTCTCGACCTCGGGAGTGCTGCCCGGCATCCGACGCTTCCTGAAGGAGTCGCGCGCCAACCTGGCGCTCTCGCTCAACGGCACCACCGACCCGCAGCGCGAGAAGTTGATGCCGCACAACAAGGTCTGGCCGATCGGCGATCTGCTGGAGGAGATGCGGGCCGACGGCCGCCGCAAACCGGGCCGGCTGACCTTCGTGGAGTACGTCCTGTTCGCCGGCGAGAACGACTCCGACGAGGACGCCCATCGACTGGTGAAGCTGCTCGAGGGGCTCGAAGTGCGAGTGAACCTGATCCCGCACAACGCCTTCGAGGAGAGCCGCTTCTCCCCGCCCACCGCCGAGCGGATGCGCGAGTTCCAGGCCATCGTCCACAAGGCCGGGATTCGCTGCCTCACCCGCGCGTCGCGCGGGCGGGAGATCGCTGCCGCCTGCGGTCAGCTGGCGCTGCGGCGGGCGGCCGGCGAGTAGGGCCCAGCGCTACCGCTCGAGGAAGCTCACCATCCGCGTCCGCGGCGAGCGCTCCAGCTCGACGGTGGCTTCGAACGACTTGCCGGGCACGTGCAGGGTCCAGCCGCGCGAGGACTCGCTGGCGGTGGCCTTCTCCACGTCCAGGCCCTCGCAGATCTTGGCCTCGATGACCTGCTTCGAGGTCCGCAGGGTCAGGTGCTCGAAGCGCGGCGCGCCGCCGCCCTCGGGGACCACCGCCTTGCGCGCGTTGAGCGGCAGCTTCACCCGCCCGCGCAGCCAGGCGTCGTTCTCCTTGGCCACCGCGAAGCAGAAGTTGGTGAGGAAGGTCTTGGGGTCCTCGTCCTGGGCGGGCGCGGACTGGGGCAGCAACACGAGGGCGAGGGCCAGCAGGCTGATCTTCTTCATGTTCTCGGTTCAGGCGACCGCGGGGACCGCGGCCTGGTCGATGAGGGAAAGGATCTGGTCGAAGTTGGAGAGCCGGACCGCGGGCAGGGCGACGCCGTCCGACTGCTGAAGCAGATGGCGCCGAGTCGCCGATGGCGCCGAGATCACCGACAGCCGCTCCTTGTACTCGACCGAGATGTAGGTCCCGTACTCGGCCCAGCAGGCCAGCGCCCCCACCTTGCGCGCCAGCGCCATGTCCTTCTGCCGGCTGTCGCCGACGAAGATGGTCTCCTTGGGATCGAGGCCCAGCTCCTGGCACAGCTGGAGGTAGCCGCGCGGGTCGGGCTTCTCGTACTCCCGCGGCAACTCGAACACCGGACAGTCGAGCTGCAGCCCTCCGGCCGCCTCGCGGTTTCGGATCTCCTTGGAGACCCCGGTCTCGGGAAAGGTGAAGGCCGGCAGCGTGTAGATCGCGCTCAGGTACTGGTCGAGCTTCATCATCTTGGCCCGCCGCTCAGCCGGGTTGCGCGGGGCGTCGGTGAGCGCCACCACCTTGACCCCTCGCGATCTGAGTGCCGCCAGCGTCTCCACCACTCCGGGATAGGGCTTGAGATACTTCCTGCGCGCGGCGGTGAAAGCCTCTCGCGCAGGGGTGATCACCAGGTTGTCGAAGCTGTCGAAGTCGTAGTGGAAGTCCCGGAACAGGTTCGATTCCTGGATGGCGAACGGGTACTCGTTCGACTCGTAGCGCTCGTAGACCTCCTTGAGCGCCTGCACCACCCGGATCCGCGGATAGCCGGTGGAGCGCATCAGGCTGTCCACCATCGCCTCCAGCGAGGGCACGATGTAGTCCACCCAGGAGTAGAGGGTGTTGTCCATGTCGGTGACGACGGTGCGGATCATCGGAGGTCTTCTCGGCAAGGGGCGCGCAGCTAGCGCTTGCGCTGGGAAAGCGGGGCGCCGCCGCGGGCGTAGGCGGGCGCCTCCTTCTGCGACATCTTGAGGAAGTAGAGCTTGTCGCCGACCTCGGCCAGCCGGTCGGCGTTGAGCACGCCCCGGCGCAGGCGGGCCGGCAGCCCGACGCAGCCCAGGTGCGCGCCGCTCAGCGCCCCGGCCATCGCCGCCACCGTGTCGGCGTCGCCGCCGGCGCGCAGGGCGATGGTGATGCAGGCCCGGAAGTCCTCGCGCTGGCGCAGGAAGGCGTAGAAGGCCATCAGCACCGAGGGCACCACGAACGGGCTGATCCCCGGCCAGTCGCTCTGCTGCAGCGGGGCCATCCCGGCCCGGGCGATGACCCGCACCGCCGACGCCGGCTCGAAGCGCACCAGCTGCGCCAGCCGCTCGATCTCCGAGGCCAGCGAGGCGTCCAGCGCCGCCGCCACCTGGGCCACCTTGCGGCACCAGACGTCGGCCGGCAGCGGCTCGTCGGTCAGGTTCAGCGCCACCGCCGCCGCCAGCGCCGCCCCCCCGGCCTGCGCCCGGCGATCCTTGTGGGTGATCACCCCCTGGATCTCGGCGTCGCGCGGGATCTTTCCCAGGTCGTCGCAGTGCAAAAGCCCCAGCGGCGAGGCGCGCATCGCCGCGCCGTTGCCCGCCCGGCCGATGGCCGCTCCGGCGCTCATCCAGGGCACGCCCTGCAGAAGTCGCTCCACCGCCTCGGTGCAGGCGTGCCCGGCACCGAGGATCGTTCCCTCGCGCCAGAGCTGGGCGAACTTGTGGGCGATGGCCCGCCCGTCCACCTTGCCCTCGGCGACGATCGACTCCGCCAGGGCCAGGGTCATCTGCGTGTCGTCGGTGTACTGGCCCTTCTGGAACCGCCCCCGCGGCCGGAGCACGAAGTCGTCGGCCAGGGTGGGGATGCGGGCGATCGACTCCGGCGGCGCCCCCTCGAAGGGAAAGCCCAGCGCATCCCCGATCGCGCAGCCCAGCAGTGTCGCGCGGAAGCGGTCGCGCAGCTCGTCGGGGGAAAGGGCCATGGCGCGCGCCGAGTGTAGCTGTTGCCGGTTCGGCCTCGCAATGACCGATCTGCGACAGCGGCCGGAATCCAGCACGCCGCCGGGGGAGCGCCGGGCGCCGCTGGACAGGCGAACGCCCGCCCCAGGCCCTCGCGGAGCCCGGGGCGGGCGTCGGTCACCCTCTCCCGCTACTCGTGGCCGGCGCCGCGCTCGCGCAGGGCGTCGCCCAGGGTGGTGTTGAACTCCTTGGACGGCGAGGACTGGGCCACGGTGCGCTCGCCCTCGGCCTCCACCGGCACGATCGGGGCCAGCGACACCCGGCGGCTCTCCCAGTCCACCGGGCCCACCATCACGTCCAGCTCCTGGCCCACGGTCACCAGATCGGCCGGGTTCTCGATGCGCCGCCCGCCAGCCAGGTCGCTGACGTGGATCAGCCCGTCCACCCCCGGCACCAGCTCCACGAACACCCCGAACGGCTGGATGCCCACCACCTTGCCGCGGAAGGCCGCCCCCTCCACCAGCCAGGAGCGCGCCTCCTCCCAGGGATCGGCCTCCAGCGCCTTGAGCGACACCGTCACCCGCGCCCGGCGCCGCGCGTCCCCCAGGTCCACCTTGAGCACCTGGGCGTCGATCTCCTGGCCCGCCTTGAGGACGTCCGCGGGACGGCTGATGCGCCGGCGGGTCACCTCGCTGGTGGGCAGGAGCGCGTCCACTCCCCCCAGGTCGACGAAGGCCCCGAAGTCGTGCAGCGAGGCCACCACGCCGTGGACCACCTGCCCCTCGGCGAGCTTGGAGAGGGTCTCCGCGGCCTTCTGGCTGCGCTCCTCGTCGAGCATCGAGCGCCGCGAAACCACCACCTGCCGCCCGCGCAGGTCGTGGACCTTGAAGCTCATCCGCTGGCCGACGAACTGCGACAGGTCGTCGGGCGGGCGGCTGTCGATCTGCGACATGGGGCAGAAGGCGCGCACCCCGCCGATCTGCACCTCCAGCCCGCCGCGGTTGAAGCCGCGCACCACCCCGACCACGGTGCGGTTCTCCCGCCGCGCCTCGGCCAGGTACTGGCGGCCCAGGCGCCCTCCCGGCACCTGGGCTGTCAGCCGCGCCGGCTCCCCCTCGTCCCCCTCGTTGACGATGGTCCCCTCGACCTCGTCGCCCACGTGCAGCTCCAGCGGCTCGCCGCTGGGCGTCAGGTCGGAGAGATTCAACAGCGCCTCGCGCTTGGCGCCCAGGTCCACCACCGCCTCGCGCGCGTCGAGCGCGATCACCCGGCCGCGGACCCGGTCGCCCTTCTCCAGCCTCACCCGGGCATGCGCCAGGCTCTCCTCGAGCATCTGCTCGAACGAGGGCTCCTGCTCGCCGACCGTGGTTCCCCCCGCCATCCCTTCCTCTGCCATGTGCACTCGCTGTAGGGGCCTTGCCCCGGTTGAATTTCGTTGGAGAGGAGCCTTGTCGCCCCTCCCCGCGCCTCCCCGTTCCCCCCGGGAAACGCGCCAGTTAAGACTGAGCACCGCCCTCGGGGCCGCCAACCCTCTGTGGACTGGCGACCAATAAGAGCCGAGCCCTCGATCGCTCGCTTGCCAGGCCTGCGGAGAGAGAGGGAGGTCGGCGCGAGAACCGGCGGGCTCGACGGCGCGGAAGGTTCTCGGCCAGAATGCGCCCGCCGCGCCGGGGGCCGCGGGGAGGCTACTTCGGATGGTCGCAAAGGCTCTGGCGGCGCTGGCGGCGGGGACGGCTCTGGCGTCGTGTCAGCCCTGCCCGAACTGTCTGGGCGGCCCGGCCCTGGAGATCACCGTCCGCGACTGCGAGTCCGACCGGGTCTACTTCGCCGGCGCGGTCTCGGGGTTCAACGAGGACGGCAGCCCCATCCAGCCGTCGCTGCGCGGCGCCGAGTGCGGCCTGGGCTGCGAGGCCTTCGACGCCAAGCCGGGGCGGGTGCGGATCGACGTGAGCGCCGAGGGGTACGCGGCGCAGTCGTTCTCGGTGGAGGTGGTCCAGGACGGCTGCGGGCTGCAGGACACGGCGCGGCGCGAGGTGCGGCTATGCCCGCTGGTCCAAGGGCGGGCCTCGTGGGCGACCGCGCTGCCCGATGCGCCGGCCTGCCGGTGAGCGAGCGATGGGGATCTCGTCGATGAAGCGACTGACCATGGCGTTGCTGGGGCTGCTGGCCGGGTGCGGCTTGCAGCCCTGCCCCAAGTGCGAGAGCGGCAGCGCGGTGGAGGTGACCGCGGTCGACGGGGAGACCGGGGCGCCGCTGCTGACGATCGCGCTCAGCGGGACCGAGAAGGCGGCCGGGAACGCGCTGTCCGAGGCCGAGTGCCAGGACTTCGCCTCCGGCTGCCGGGCGCTGACCGGGGGCGCGGGGAAGATCCGTGTCGAGGTCTCGGCGCAGGGCTACCAGCCGGCGAGCTTCGAGGTTCAGGTGGATGCCGACCACTGCGGCCTGCGCTTCACCCAGCACCGCAAGGTGGCGCTGGCCAGGCTCGGTGCGGCGAGCCAGGCGCTGGTCTCGGACCCGGGCGGATTCCCGGGGTGCCACTGAGCGAGGGCGAGCAGTCGTTCGCCGCCGCGGGCCTGGTCGAGCCTGCCCAGCATCCCGGCCCGCAACGAAAAAGGCGCCGCCCCGGCAAGGAGCGGCGCCTTTCGATCGATTAGCGGGACCGGCTAGATGTCGAAGTAGAGGGCGAACTCGAGCGGGGTCGGGCGCAGCCGCACCGGGTTCACTTCCTTCTCCATCTTGATGTCGATCCACATGTCCAGGGCGTCCTCGGTGAAGACGTCGCCCTTGAGCAGGAACTCGCGGTCCTTCTTGAGGGCCGACAGCGCCTCCTCCAGCGAGCCGGGCATCTTGGGGATGTCCTTGAGCTCCTCCGGCGACAGGCCGTAGATGTCCTTGTCCAAGGGATCGCCCGGGTCGATCTTGTTCTCGATGCCGTCCAGGCCGGCCATCAGCATCGCCGCGAAGGCCAGGTAGGGGTTGCAGCTCGGGTCCGGCGAGCGGAACTCGATGCGCTTGGACTTGGGGCTCGGGCTGTACATCGGGATGCGGATCGACGCCGAGCGGTTGCGGCTGGAGTAGGCCAGGTTCACCGGCGCCTCGAACCCGGGCACCAGCCGCTTGTAGCTGTTGGTGGTGGGGTTGCACAGCGCTGCCAGCGCCGGGCCGTGCTTGAGGATGCCGCCGATGTACCACATCGCCATCTGCGACAGGCCGGCGTAGCCCTCGCCGGCGAACAGCGGCTTGCCGGCCTTCCAGATCGACTGGTGGCAGTGCATGCCCGAGCCGTTGTCGCCGAAGAGCGGCTTGGGCATGAAGGTCACGGTCTTGCCCTGCTGCCAGGCCACGTTCTTGATGATGTACTTGAACCACATCAGCTGGTCGGCGACCTTGGTCAGCGGATTGAAGCGGATGTCGATCTCCGCCTGGCCGGCGGTGGCCACCTCGTGGTGCTGCCGCTCGACCTCGATCCCCACCTGGTTCATGACCTTGCACATCTCGGCGCGCAGGTCCTGCTGGCTGTCGGTAGGGGCGACCGGGAAGTAGCCCTCCTTGTAGCGCGGCTTGTAGCCCAGGTTGGGGCGCTGGATGATCGACCCGTCCTTGCCCACGCCCGGATCGCTGGTCCGGCCCGAGTTCCACTGCCCCTCGTCCGACTCCAGCCGGTAGAAGCTGTGGTTGGGGCCCGAGTCGTAGGCCACCGAGTCGAAGACGAAGAACTCGGCCTCGGGGCCGAAGTAGACCACGTCGCCGATGCCGGTCTGCTTGAGGTACTTCTCGGCCTTCTGGGCGATGTTGCGCGGGTCGCGGCTATAGGCCTCGCGGGTGATCGGGTCGACGATGTTGCAGATCAGCGAGAGGGTGGGCTCCTTCATGAAGGGGTCCATCACCGCGGTGGTGGCGTCGGGGATGACCATCATGTCGGAGGCGTGGATCGGCTGCCAGCCGCGGATGGAGCTGCCGTCGAAGCCCAGCCCCTCCTCGAAGACGTCCTCCTTCAGCTCGGACAGCGGGATGGAGAAGTGCTGCCACATCCCGACGAAGTCCATGAACTTCAGATCCACGAAGGTGGCCTTCTTGTCCTGGGCGAACCCGATGACGTCCTTGGCCTTCATTGCTGCTCCTTTTCGATCGAACGCGAGCGAAATCAGGGTTTTGCGAGTTTTTCGGGCCGTTCAGAACCCGGCACGCCGGCTCGACTTTTTAGTGCCCGCGCCGCGGGGCCGCAAGCGGGAAACGCGCCGCGTCAGGCGCCCTTGGCTTCCTGGCTCCACAGGTCCTGGCCCAGCCAGCCGGCCAGCAGCGCCCGCTGGGACTCGCTCGGCTGCGCCAGTTTCTCGAGATAGCAGGCCTCCGCCGGCTTCAGCGAAAGCTCCACCGTCCGCTCGAGAAGCTGCTCGCGGCGGAAGAGGGCCACGCGGACCTTCTCCCCGGCGCGCCGCTCGCCGATCCGCTCCAGCAGGTTCGAGCCGCTGACCTTGGCGTCGTCCACGGCGATGAGCTCGTCGTCGGCGTAGAGCCCGCCCTTCTCCGCCGGCGAGGCGTGGAGTGTGGTGGCCACCACCGCCTTGTCGCCCGACTTGAGCTCGACGCCCAGCCAGCCGGCGTCGGCGTCGTGGTCCTCGCCCCGGGTCCCGCCCTTGTCCTGAGCGTTCTTCTTGGGCCGGGTCTTGAGGGACAGGCCGGCCTTTTCGAACAGCGAGTAGTCGAGCTCCTCGGTGGAGCGCAGGGCGCGGTCGAAGAACTCCTTGAGCCCAGCGCCGCCCAGCTCCAGCGCCGCCGCCTCCACGCCCTCCTCGGGAACGCCGCGGCCGTCGCCGTAGCGCTCAAAGAGCAGCCGCATCAGATCGTCGAGCGAGCGCTTGCCGTCGGTGGCGGCGCGCAGCGCGACGTCGAGCAGCGCCGCCACCACCTCGCCTTTGACGTAGTAGCTGACGCCGCTGTTGGGCGTGTTCTCGTCCTGCCGGTAGTACTTGACCCAGGTCACCAGGCTGGCCTCGTCGAGCCGCTGCACCCGCCGGGCGGGCACCGACTGCAGCGCGGTGATCGCCTCGCCCAGCTTCTCCAGGTACTTGCCGGCGTCGATGAGCCCCGCGCGGCGCAGCAGCAGGGTGTCGAAGTAGCTGGTGAACCCCTCGAAGGCCCACAGCAGCCGGGTGTAGTTCTCGCGCTGGTAGTCGAAGGGCACCAGCGCCTTGGGCTTGATGCGCTTGACGTTCCAGAGGTGGAAGTACTCGTGGCTGGCCAGTGCCAAGAGGTCCTCGTAGCTCTTGCGAGGCTTGAAGCCCTGGCGCGGGCAGAGCAGCACCGTGCTCTGGGCGTGCTCCAGCCCGCCGCGGCCCTTGTCGGTCAGGTGCAGGATGAAGAGGTAGCGGTCGAAGGGCAGCCCGCCGAAGACCTTGGCCTCGGTCTCGCAGATCGCCTTGAGATCGTCCGTGAGCTGCTTGGGGTCGTAGTTGCCCTGGCCCCAGATCGCGACCTCGTGCGGCTTGCCGGCGGCCTCGAAGGTCAGCAGGGCGTGGGTGCCCATCTCGACCGGCGAGTCGACCAGCTCGTCGAAGTCCTTGGCGGCGAAGGCGGCGCTGTTGCCGGCGAGCGCGACCCCGGCGGCCGAGGGCAGGGCGCAGGAGGCCTTCCAGCCCTCGGGCATCGACACCACCAACTGGCACGGGCGGCCGAGGTGGGCGTCGCTGGTGAGGAAGAGGTTGGCGCCGTTGAAGAAGCCGTGGCTGTCGTCGAGGTGGCTGGTGCGCACGGTCAGCTCGTTGGCATAGACCCGGTAGCGGACGGAGCGCTCGCCCTTGCCGGAGACGACCCAAGTGTTCTTGTCCTTGCGCTCGAAAGGCAGCGGCTTGCCGGCGGCGTCGAAGGCGGCGAAGTCCTGCACCTGGCGGGCGAACTCGCGCACCAGGTAGCTGCCCGGGGTCCAGACCGGCATCCACAGCGCCAAGGGGCCGTCGCCGGCCGGGAAGCGCGCCTCGACCTCGTAGAGGTGGGCGTGGGCGTCGGCGATGCCGACCTGGTAGCGCACGGTCATGGGGTTCCTCCTGGCTCGAGAGCGCCGGGTACGCTGCCAGAAAGTGTCCGGCGTTGTCGAGGCGGGATTGGATGCCGGCGCTGGATCTGAAGATGCGCCGCCCGCGAATCGATGAACCGGCCGCGGCCTCGGACGCCCGCAGGGCAAAGGTCTTGACAAGCAGTGTCGCTTACCCTAAAAGAGCCCGCTTTCTGCCCGCCGTACTGCGGGAACACAAGTGGCAGCTCCCGCGGCTGACGCAGGGCGCGCCTTTCAGACTGGGCGACAAAAGGGTCAAAGAAAATGGGTACCTACAGCGCAAAGCCGGCCGACATCAAGCGCCGCTGGCTCCTCGTGGACGTGGACGGCAAGGTCCTGGGCCGGGCGGCCAGCCAGATCGCCGGCATCCTCAAGGGCAAGCTCAACCCCCGCTTCACCCCCTCCTTCGACACCGGTGATCACGTGGTGGTGGTCAACGCCGCCAAGGTCAAGCTGACCGGCACCAAGGAGCAGAACAAGAACTACTACCACCACACCATGCACCCGGGCGGCCTGGTGATCACCCACCCCGCCGACCTGCGCGAGAAGCACCCCGAGGACCTGATCATCAACGCGGTCCGCCGTATGCTCCCCCGCAACGCCCTGGGCCGCCAGATGATGACCAAGCTCAAGGTCTACGCCGGCGCCGAGCACAAGCACGCCGCCCAGAAGCCGGTCGAGTTCAAGGTCGAGGCCTAAACTTTCAAGCGTTTCGCAGACTTAAGGAAGAAGACGATGCCTGAGGCTCACAAGAACTACGGAACCGGTCGTCGCAAGGAGTCGGTGGCTCGCGTCCACCTGAAGCCGGGGACCGGCGTGATCACCATCAACGACCGCACCATCGACGACTACTTCGGCCGCGAGACCTCGAAGATGGTCCTCAAGCAGCCGCTGGAGCTGGTCGAGCAGAAGGACAAGCTCGACGTCAACGTCACCGTCTGCGGCGGCGGCCTCTCTGGCCAGGCCGGCGCCATCCGCCACGGCATCAGCCGCGCGCTGTGCGCCCTCAACCCCGAGTTCCGCTCGGTGCTGAAGAAGGCCGGCTTCATGACCCGCGACGCCCGCGCGGTCGAGCGCAAGAAGTACGGTCAGCCCGGCGCCCGCCGTCGCTTCCAGTTCAGCAAGCGCTAAGCACGCGCTGCCTGTCTTTCCTCGAAGCGGGTTCCGGTTCGCCGGGGCCCGCTTCGTCGTTGGGTGCGTCCGTGGCGCGCACTCAGGCAATGGCCGGCCGAGGGCTCAACGAGCCGAAGCGCCCCCCACGGGATCGGCGAACCCGGAGACCGCCGCGGTCGAGGATGCGGCTCGCGCTCGCCGGAGAGGACGCTGCTTCCTGAGGCCCGAGCTGCTACCGCCGCGGCCGCAGGAGAGGGGCCCAATCCTTCGCGCGCGAGGTCTGGGCGCTGGCCGGAGCGCGGCGAGCGGCGCCTGCTGCCTGGCCGGAGCGGATCTGTGAGATCCGGCGCCTGATTTCTCCGCGGTGGCGACGACCGGGTACTCCGAGGACTGACGCCGCGGACGCGCTCGCAGAGGAGACCTCTAGCGCAAAAAAAGGCCGGACGCGGGAGAGCCGCGCGTCCGGCCTGATGCCGAGCCGGGGAGGAGCGATTCCTCCCGGCGGCGAAACTTCAGGATGCAGCCGGGCGAGGACTACTTGCCCAGCCGGCCCTCGACGGCCTTCCAGTTGACGTTCTGGAACCAGGCCTCGAGGTACTTGGCGCGCTCGGTGGGCTTGTAGTCCACGGTCCAGGCGTGCTCCCAGATGTCGAGGACCAGGATCGGCCGGTAGCCGGCGATGTTGCCGTCCTGGTGCAGGGTGACCCAGCGGTTGCCGAGCTGGCCGGTGGTGGGATCCTGCAGGGTCAGCACCCAGCCCACCCCGCGCATCTTGGCCATGCTCAGCAGGTCCTTCTTGTAGTTGTCGACCGAGCCGAAGTTGTCCTCGACCGCCTTGGCGAAGGCGCCAGACTTGGGCAGCTCGCCGCCGCTGGGGGTCATGTTGTCGAAGTAGTACTCGTGCAGCACCATCCCGTTCTGCTCGAAGGGCAGCCGCCGGTTGAGCTCGGCGAAGATCGGGGTCTCCGCCTGGCCCTTGGTCAGCATCTCGGTGATCTGCTCGCGCAGCAGGTTGGTCTGCTTGACGTAGCCCTCGTACAGCTTGAAGTGCTGCTCGAGCTGGGTGTCGCTCAGGCCCTTGAGGCCCTTGAGATGGTTGAACTCCCTCACCTTGTAGCTGCGCTCCATGGTCTTTCTCCTTTGTCGAGAACGGCGGCCGATGAATAGGGCGACCTCGCCGCGCTGGCAATCGAAGCTTGTGGGCCCCCGAACAATCTGTCGGGTTGTCCGCCAGGCGACCCAGCCCTCGCTCGCTTGGATGCTCAAGCGCGCGGGGTGATTCGGCGCTAGACGCTCCGTGTCAAAGCCAAGGCGCGCGCCGGCCCGGACTTGCGCGAGTGCGGCCGTCGGCCTGGCTCTCGGGGAAAGAGGGCCGGCCGGTGCACTCCCAGAGCCGCGAGAGAGCTCGAACCCAGTCAGGCGGCGCGCGAGCCTCGAGCCTCGCCGGCGGGAGGCTCGAGCGCCCCCTGGCGGCGCAGCGCCTGGAAGAGGAGGGTCCCGGCGATCACCGCCACCGGGACGAAGAAGAAGTTGAGCAGCGGGATCCAGAGCAGCAGCGAGATGGCGGCCCCGAAGCCCAGCGACAGCAGCTTGCGCCGGCGCAGCAGGGACAGCTCCTGGCCGAAGCTGTAGAGGTGGCGGGCCATCGGGACGTCGAGATACTGCCCGGCGATCCACAGCGAGGTCCAGAGGAAACCCGCCCCGGTCCACAGCGGCCCACCGATTCCGGGGACCAGCCACAGCGGCGCCAGTGCCAGGTAGCCCATCGCCAGCACCGCCACTCGAAGCAGCGCGTTGAGCACCGAGCGGACCAGCTCGCGAACGGTGCGCGCCAGCCCGCCCTCGGTGGTGGGCAGCCCCAGGGAGATCTCGGTCTGCACCGAGATGGGATCCATCAGCGGGGCCGCCAGGGTGAGCGGCAGGACGTTGGCTCCGGCGACGAACAGCGCCACGAACAGCACCGCGATCAGCAGGCCGTGCAGCGCCTGGCTCCACCAGCTCTGCGAGCCGGCCCACAGCCAGTCGGCCAGCGCCGGAGCCCAGTGCCACAGTCCGATCCCCAGGCCGATCAGGGTCGCCGCGGTCAGCGCCGCCACCAGCAGGGTCAGCGCCTTGAGCCGAGGGGTCGAGAACAGCAGCCCCAGGGCCTGGAACGGCACCGCGAAGCCTCGGGCGAGGTCGAGCGGGCCGGGGCTGCGGAGGTCGGGCAGTTCCATCGCGTCACCTCGCGCGAATTACGCCCGCCTTCGCGGCTGATTGCCAGCCTCGCGCGCGCCTACCAGTAGCTGGTGGTGATGCGCACGGTCGCCGGCTGGACCAGGCGGCACTGGCAGCTCAGCCGCTGGTTGGGCTGGGCTCCGATGCGGGCCAGCACCCGCAGCTCGTGCTCGTCGGGCGCGCTCAGCGCCTCCTGCCCCTCGAGGACCACGACCAGACACCTGCCGCAGGAGCCTTGCCCGGAGCAGGAGCTGCCGACCGGAATCTCGGCTCGCCGGCAGATGGCCATCAGGGTCCCGTTGCCTTCCAGGGCCAGAGCGCCGCGGCGGAGCTGGACGATGACCGGCATGCCGCCATTGTAGGCAATCAAACGAGGCGCCGCCGTGTCCAAGTCAGCGCACGGAGCTTGCCGCCACGTCCCGGCCCGGCCGGTGGCCAAGATCGCGGTCGAAAAAGGGCGCCCACCGCCCCTTTCCGACGCTCGAGGGCGGGCGGCGCTCCGATTGGAGCGAGCGATGCGAGATCGGGCTCGAGTGACGCCGGCAGCAACTACTCAAGGCGCAGCCAGGCCGCCGGGCAGTTGCCCACCTGCCTGAGCTCATGGATCTGGCGGAGAGGATCGACCACCGCTATTAGTGATTACTGGCTGACACCAACCAACGAGAGGCAAATGTCCGTACTTACTCGCTTGTATCCCCTGGTCCTGCTGGTCGGTATCGCCGCCTGCGGCGGAGTGTCTGAAGAAGGCAACGGGCCCACCATGCAGCCCGGCAACGACTGCCTGAATTGCCACTCCTCCGGCCGCAATGGCTTCTCCGCCGCCGGCACGGTCTACGTCGGGGCCGCCGACACCACGGGGGTCAGCGGAGTGACGGTGGAGATCACCGACGCCGCCGGAAAGAAGGAGACGCTGAACAGCAACAGCGCCGGCAACTTCTACACCTCGGCCTCGCTGACGCTGCCGTTCAAGATCAGCGTGACCCGCAACGGCAGGACCACCACCATGAGCTCCAACGCCACCTCCGGCGGCTGCAACAGCTGCCATGTCAGGGGCGGCGCCGCGGGCGCCCACGTGATGGCGCCCTAGCCGGTTCGGCTGGCTGCCGGCGCGACCGCTCGAGCCCGCGCCGGCCAGGCTTGGGAACATCGAGCGAGCCAAAGACAGCGGGGCGGCCCCTCTCGGAGCCGCCCCGCTCGACTTCAGCAGTCCAGTCGACCGACTACATCAGCTTCTTGGCGGCATCGATTGCCGCGTTGTAGTCCGGCTCGCTGGTGGCGTCCTTGACGTACTCGACGTGGTGGATCTTGTCGTCGGCGCCGACCACGAACACCGCGCGGGCGAACAGGCCCTTGGAGGGAACGAACACGCCCCAGGCCGGGCCGAAGCTGCGGTCCTTGTAGTCGGAGAGGGTGACCACCTTGTCGATCCCCGCGCCGCCGCACCAGCGCTTCTGGGCGAAGGGCAGGTCCATCGAGACGGTGAAGATCTTCACGCCCGGGATTTTGGCCGCCTCCGAGTTGAAGCGGCGGGTCTCGGTGTCGCACACCGGGGTGTCGAGCGAAGGCACCGCCGAGATGATGCGCGGCTTGCCGGCCATGTCGCCGCCCTTGGTCGCCGACATGTCGTTGCCGATCACCGCGAACTCGGTGGGCGCCTTGTCCCCGACCTTGAGCTGCGGGCCCTCGACATCCACCGGGCTGCCCTTCCAGAGAAGCGCGTTCTTGCGAATCTGAGCCATGGTTGCTTCCTCCTTTGGCGCGGGAAGATGTTCCCGCGATGCGGTGCGGTCAAACGGCTGGGGGCGCCGTCCTCGCCAATTGTCAAATGCGCGATTCAGATGCCGCAGGCGGGAAAAGGGTGCGCCCTCGGACGCCTGAGGCGCGCCGAATCCAGCAGGCGGCGAGCGTCGATTCGCGGCCTAGCTGCGGCGCCCGAGCAGCTTCTTGATCCCGCCCAGCAGCCCCTCGCCCGGCTCGGCCTGAGGCAGCGGGGCGCAGGCCAGCAGCTCCTGGCGCAGCGCCTCCGGAGAGTCGGCGGTGGCCACCGAGACCTGGGCGGTGGTGCCGTCGGGCGTGCGCGCCGACAGCGACAGGATCCCGTCGCGGCACAGCGAGAAGAGCAGGTTCACCTCGCCGCGGGCGCTGGACTGTATCGTCAGCGCCCCCAGGTACTCGTTCTCCTCGGCCCGCTCGCTCTCGCCCTGGTAGAGCGCCAGCTTGAGGCTCCCCTCCGCGCCCACCGGCAGCGCGCAGGTCTTGTCGCTGGGCAGGGCGGTGTTGCGGTCGAACACCCGCCAGAACTTGCCGCCCTGCAGCCCCAGGCCGATGGCCGAGCTGAGCACCTCGCGAAACTGGACCGCGAACAGCCCCGGCTCCTGATCGCGGGCCGCCCGGCCGACGAGCGCCGTCCCCAGCGCCACCGCGTCGAACGGATCGAGCTCGCGCCGGATCTCGCGGCCGAGCATCTGCTCCAGCGCCGCACGCACTCGCGGGGTCTGGCTCTGCCCGCCGACCAACACCACCTCGTCGATGGCCGCCGGGGCGATCTGCCGGGCCTCCAGCACCGCCTGCGCCACCGCTACCGAGCGGGCCACCAGATCCTCGGTGAGGGCCTCGAAGCGCGGCCGATCGACGGTGGCCTCCAGGCTGACCGGCGCGCTGCTCGAGCCGTAGAGGAAGGGGATGTGGACCCGGGCCTGATCGGAGTCGGAGAGGGCGATCTTGGCCGACTCGGCAGCGTCGCGGATGCGCTGGTGCACCAGCGGCTCGTCGTCGGGACCGGGCGGGCGTTCGGTGCCCAGTCCTTTCTCAAGCCAGTCCGCCAGCCGCAGGTCGAAGTCGAGCCCGCCCAGGAAGTTGTCTCCCCCGGCGGCCACCACCTCGAAGTCGTGGTGGGTCACCTCCACCACCGAGGCGTCGAAGGTGCCGCCGCCCAGGTCGTAGATGAGCAACCGCTTTCGGGCCAGTCCCTTGCCGTAGCCGTAGGCGATGCTGACCGCGGTCGGCTCGCTGACCAGTTGCTCCACCTTGAGCCCCGCCAGCTGCCCAGCCTTGCGCACCGCGCGCCGCTGGCGGTCGTTGAAGTAGGCCGGCACCCCGACCACCGCTCGCGTCACCGGGCGGCCGACCGACTCCGAGGCCCGCTTGCGGATCTCCTCGAGCAGGAAGGCGGCGATCTCCGAGGGGGTGTAGACCTTGTCGCGGCTGCGCACCGCGGCGTCGCCGGACTCGTCGGCCACGATCTCGTAGGGGAAGCGCCCCGCCATCTCCACGACCTTCTGCGAGCGCGCACGCCGGCCGAGCAGGCGCTTGGCCCCGAAGATGGCGCTGCGCGGCTCGACCAGCAGCTGCGCCTTGGCGCGGGTCCCCACCAGCACCCGGCCCTTGGGGTCGAAGGCCACCACCGCCGGCAGCGCGGTGGAGCGCCCCTCGAGCAGCAGCAGCTTGGGCTGGCCATCGACGTGGATCGCCGCCCGGCAGTTGGTGGTGCCCAGGTCGATGCCCAGCACCGGGTCCGGGGAGAAGGCCACCGGGGCGCTCGGCTCGAGGATGGCCTGGCGCCGCTTGCGCCGCGCCTCGGCCAGCGACTCCTTGGCGGTGGCCGGGGCGGGAGGCGCCGCCGGCAGCGGGGCCGCGCCCACTCCCTGCGCCGAGGCCAGCGCCCTGTCGATCCGCTCGCGAGTGGCGGCGTCGAGCGAGGTGAAGCGCAGGGTCATCCCCGAGCGGCCCTCGCCCTGGGGCGCCAGCGACTCGACCACCCGCCCCTCGCCGCACAGCACCTTGGTGCCGTCGGACAGGGTGAACTCGAAGGCGATGAGGGTCCCCACCGGCTTGGGGCTGCGGCTGGTGACGAACACCCCGCCGCGGGCCAGGCTGGCGCCGAACTTGGCCAGGAACTCGGCCTCGTTCGCGAACGCGAGCTTGAAGCGCAGCGGGATGGGTGCGTCGGCCATGGAGGGCCCTTCGCCTGACTTCGGGTGCTTTCACTCGGATGTCGAGTGAGGCATCCGCAAGCTCAACTTATAGAACGGCACCGCGCGGCGGGCGAATTCTCGGGCCGGGCTCAGGCGCCGGCTGAAGCTAATCGCCGGCGGTGTCGATGGCCTTGGCAGGGGCCTCGGTCCGGGCCAGCGGCAGGAAGGCCAGGATGCGGGTGCCGAAGGGCTGCAGCCGGTGGGCCTCGACGGTGCCGCCGGCGCGTCCGACGTACTCGCGCACCAGCGACAGCCCCAGGCCGGTCCCGCGGCCCGGGGGCTTGGTGGTGAAGAAGGGCTCGAAGACGCGCTCCAGGTCCTCGGGCGGGATGCCCGGCCCGTTGTCCTCGACCTCGATGCGGACCCGGCCGTCGACGGCCCTGGCGGAGACGCGGATGCTCGGCTCGCGCAGGGCGCGGATCTCCTCGACGGCGTCGGCGGCGTTGAGCAGCAGGGCGACCAGCACCTGGGACAGGCGCAGGTGGTTGGAGCGCGCCGCCAAAGCGGCGTCGGGAACCTCCACCGAGATTTCCGCCAGGCCGCGCAGCCGCGTCGAGGCCAGGCGAACGCTCTCGCCGACGACCTCGGCGACCCGGCAGTCCTCGACGGCGTCGGAGGCCTGCCGGGTGAAGACCCGCAGATCGCCGACGATCCGCTGGATTCGGGTCAGGCTGGACCGGCAGTCCTCGAGGGCCTGCTTGACCTCCGGTTCCTCCCTGTCGCAGGCAAGCTGGTCGGCGAGGAAGGCCTGGTTGGATACCAGCACCGACAGCGGGTTGTTGATCTCGTGGGCGACCCCGGCGGCGAGCTGCCCGAGGACCGCGAGGCGCTCGTTGGCCTGGCCGCGCTCGCGCTCCTGCTCGCGCGCCAGCTGCCCCTGGCGCAGCTGGGCGAAGAACCGGGCGGCGACCGCGGTCAGCACGCACAGCGCCACCGACGACTCGACCAGCGCCGACCAGAAGGCCGGCGGCCGAACTTCCCGAAGCGCCAGGAACCAGACCAGAGCCAGGGTGAGGACGACCATGGCGGTCGAAATGAACTTCGCGCCGCGGGCCAGCACCGCGGCGATCACCGGCACGCCGAACATCCAGCCGTAGAACGGGCTCTGCACGCCGCCGGAAAGCAGCGCGAAGCCGAACAAGCTCGACAGGCACATCACCGCCCCGAGCAGGGCCAGGGAGCCGAAGACGAAGTCGGAGCTGGTCTTGCGCATCGCGGCGGCGACGAGCAGCAGCCCGATCGCCCAGGCGAGGCGCGCCGGCGCCAGGACCGATCTGAAGGCCGCCGGGAGCAGGAACTCGAGCAGCGAGAGGACCAGCAGGCTCGCCGCCATGCCGAGGAATACCCGGCGCGTTGCCCGGCGCTCGCTCGCGCTGCGCTTGGGAAAGAGAACCAGGCTTCCCTCCAGGTTGCGCGGGACGCGTCGGTGCGGCCGCGCGGCCTGGATTCCACTCCTTCGCTCACGCACGCGCCAGAGGAGAGTGGGCCCGTTCAGGGCGCCGTTTCGAAGCGGATGCTGCAGCCCTCAACGGCCTCTCGCAGGCGGGCGAGGGTGGACTGGTCCGGGCAGTAGACGGTGCGGATCGGGGTTAGGGCCTCGGAGTCCTCGAAGAAGCAGACCAGCTTCCCGGCGAGCAGGGCCTCGCGTGCCGTCCGCAGATCGAAGCGCAGCAGCTCTTGCTGGGCGGAGGATCGGCTTTCGAGCAGGCCGTTCTCCAGCGAGTAGTCGAGGGTGATCGGCGCGCCGCGCAGGGCGCGGCCGGCGAACTCGACGGCCTGCCGGCGGTGGCGGTGCTCGAGCACCTTCCGCGACCAGCCGCGGACGGCGCGCCTGATCTGGGGCAAGGCCAGGAAGAGCGCGAGCAGGGCCACGAGCGCGGCGGTCAGGCTCGCGTTCGCGGCGGTGAGACCCTGGGCCGACAGCAGCCGCCCGCACAGCCAAAGCCCCAGCACACTGAGCGCGACCCCCGCCGGCCGGGCCCAGGTGTCGACGCGCGCGCGGGTGCGCAGCTGCTCGAGCCGCCGGGAGAAGGACTCCTGACGGCAGGCGAGGGCCCGGGCGTAGTCGGCCTCGAACTGGGGCCGCAGGTCCGCCGTCAGCTCGAGGCGATGGGGGAAGCTGCGGCCGGTCACGGGAGGGCCCGAAGTTCGCCGGACGTGGCGCTCTCGTGCTTGCGGCCCCAAGCGGCCAGCTGGCCGAGGATGGGCGCGAGGGAGAGAGCGCGCTTGGTCAAGGAGTACTCCACCGGCGCCGGGCGCGGCCCGTGCTCCTTGCGGACCACCAGCCCGTCGGCCGCGAGCTCGCGCAGCACCCGCATCAGCACGCCGCGGTTGACCTCCGGCAGCTCGCGCGACAGCTGGTTGAACCGGTTGGTCCCGGTCCAGAACAGCCACAGCAGGTTGGTCTTCCAGCGACCTGCCAGCAGGCTCGCGGTCAGCGCGATGGGACAGGCGTAGGTGCGGCCTGAGTAGGTCCAGGTTTGCATTTCCCGGGTCTATCGGGGTGGTTACCGGAAGGCAACCTCTTGTCCCGGCGCTGCGCCGACGGTACCCACGGGCCAGTGAGGAAGCCATGAACAAGGTGGAATATCTCGTGCCTCAAGGGCTGCACCGGAGCCCGGTCTACTCGGCGGTGGCGGTGATACCCAGCGGCTCTTCCCTGGTGTGCGTCGGCGGCCAGAACGCCTTCGACGCCCAGGGGCGCCTGGTCGGGGTCGGCGACCTGGCGGCGCAGGCGCGGCAGGTGAAAGCCAATCTCGAGGCGGCGCTGGCGGCGGCAGGCTGCACCTGGCGGGACGTGGTGCGGGTCCAGGTCCACCTCAAAGCCGGCCAGGATCCGCGAGCGGCCTTCGCCCCCTTCGCCCCGGCGATGGCCGAGCGCAAGTCGCCGCCGCTGGTCGGGGTCTTCCAGGTTGCTGGATTGGCGCATCCCGACTTCCTGCTCGAGGTGGCACTCGAGGCGGTGAAGCCGTGAGCCGGAGAGCTGAGGCGGCCAGCACGACCAAGGACGCCGGCTTCCAGGCTGGCGCACGGCGGACCTTCGACCTCGCGCCCGATGCCCTGTGGCGTCTGGTGATCTCGCCCGCGGGGCAGGGGCTGCTGGGCGGCGACGGCAAGAAGCTCGGCCCCGACAGTCTGGGGATCAGGGCGTTCGGCGAGTCGCACTATCGGCGGCGGATTCCCGCTTCCTCGGGGGGCGAAAGCCTTCTCCAAGTACGGGTGATTCCCGCCTCGCGAGGGCGATCGACCCTCGCGCTCCACCGCGAGCTGATCCGGGATGCCCGGGAGCGTGCGGCAGTGCTGGCGGAGCTGGGCGTCGCCCTGGACGCCTTCGCGGAGCTCGGCAAAAGGAACGGCCGCCGGAGCTGAGCTCCGGCGGCCGGGGAAAAGGCGGAGGCCGCGCGGCTACTTCGCCGCCAGCTCGTAGACCTTGTTCAAGGCGGCGTCGAGCTTGCTGGCGTCGGGGCCGCCGGCCTGGGCGAGGTCGGGCTTGCCGCCGCCCTTGCCGCCGACTTCCTTGGCCAGCTCGCGCACCACGTCGCCGGCCTTGAGGCCCTTCTTGATGACGTCTTCGGTGGCCGCCACCAACAGGATGGCCTTGCCGTCCTTCTCGCCGCCCAGGGCGATGAGGCAGCTCTTGAGCTTGTCGCGCAGCTTGTCGGCCAGCCCGCGGAAGGTGTCGACGTCGGCGGGATCGATGCGGGCGCTGACCACCTTGATGCCGTTGATGTCCCGCGCCTTCTCCGCCAGATCGCCGGCGCCGCCGGTGGTGCCCTGTTTCTTGATGCGGTCCAGCTCCTTCTCGGCGGTCTTCACCGCGGCCATCAGCTTCTCGGCCGCCTTCTCCGCCATGTCGGGAGTGGTGCGCATCAGGTCGGAGAGGCTCTTGAGCTTCTTGCGCTGCTCCTGCACCCGGTGGATCGCCTCGCGCCCGGTCACCGCCTGGATGCGGCGCACACCCGAGGCCAGGGACTCGTCGCTCTGGATCAGGAAGGCCCCGATGTCGCCGGTGCGCTCGACATGGGTGCCGCCGCACAGCTCCAGCGAGGGGCCGAAGCGCACCATGCGCACCTTGTCGCCGTACTTCTCGCCGAAGAGCATCATGGCGCCTTCCTTGCGCGCCTCTTCGATGCCCAGCACCTTGAGGTCCCGCCCGATGTTCTGGCGGACGAGGTCGTTGACCTCCTCCTCTACCGAGGCCATCTGCTCCGGGGTCAGCGCCGAGAAGTGGGTGTAGTCGAAGCGGAAGCCGTCCGGAGTCACCTTGGAGCCGGCCTGCTTGACGTGCTCGCCCAGGGTGCGGCGCAGCACGTGGTGCAGGAGGTGGGTCGCCGAGTGGTTGCCGCGGATCGCCTGGCGGCGGTCGGCGTCGACCTTCATCGACACCGCCTGCCCGACCTTGAGCGAGCCCTTGATCACCTTGCCCTTGTGGACGAACAGGCCGCCCACCGGCTTGAGGGTGTCGGCCACCTCGATCTCCAGCCCCTCGCCGAAGATCGTGCCGGTGTCGCCGACCTGGCCGCCGGACTCGCCGTAGAACGGGGTCTGGTCGACGCACAGCTCGACCTCGTCGCCGGCCTTGGCCGAATCGGCTTTCTTGCCCTTGACCACCAGCGCACGGACCTTGGCCTCGCTGGTCAGGGTGTCGTAGCCCAGGAACGCGCTGTCGCCGACTTCTCCTCGCACCTCGTGGTACACGTCGGCAATGGCTCTTTCGGGGCCGGGGCTGAAGGGGCGGTTTCCGGCTCTGCCTTCCTTGTAGTCCTCGAAGGCCTTCTCATCGACGATGAAGCCGCGGTCGCTGGCCACCAGCCGGGTCACGTCGGCCGGGAAGCCGTGGGTGTCGTAGAGGAAGAAGACGGTCTCCGGCGGGATGACCTTCTGATCCTTCTTGGCGAGCTCGTCCATCGTCTCGCCGAGCATCTTCACGCCCTTGTCGAGGGTCTTGCGGAAGTTGATCTCCTCGTTGCGCGCGAACTCGACGATGGTCGCCCGGCCCGCCTTGAGCTCGGGGTAGAAGTCGCCCATGGCGTCGATGACCTTCTCGGCGGTCGAGAACAGGAACGGCTCCTTGAGGCCGAGCCGGGCGCCGTAGCGGATGGCGCGGCGCATGATCCGCCGCAGCACGTAGCCGCGCCCCTCGTTGCTGGGGAGCACGCCGTCGGCGATCAGGAAGGCGGTGGCGCGGCTGTGGTCGGCGATGACGCGCATCGAGGTGTCGTCCTCGCCGGGCGTGCCGCCGTACTTCTTCCCCGACAGTTCCTCGACCCGCGAGATGATCCCGCGCAGCAGGTCGGTGTCGTAGTTGCTGTGCACGCCCTGGACCACCGCCGCCAGCCGCTCCAGCCCGGCGCCGGTGTCGATCGACGGCTTGGGCAGCGGCTTGAGCGAGCCGTCCTCGAACATCTCGAACTGCATGAAGACGTGGTTCCAGATCTCCATCCAGGCGTCGGAGTCGGCGATGGCGTTCTCGACGAAGAACTTGCGGGCGTGGGCGTCGATGGCCTTCTGGTCGGTCTCCTTGCCGCGGTAAACGTGCATCTCCGAGCACGGGCCGCAGGGGCCCACCGGGCCCATCTGCCAGAAGTTGTCCTTGCGGCCCAGGCGGAAGATGCGCTCTTTGCGCACGCCCTGGGCGATCCAGATCTCCTCGGCCTCGGTGTCGGCGGGGATGTTGCCCTCGCCCTCGAAGATGGTGATCGAGATCAGGTTGGGGTCGATGCCCAGGCACTCCGGCGAGGTGACCAGCTCCCAGCCGAACTTGATGGCGTCCTTCTTGAAGTAGTCGCCGAAGGAGAAGTTGCCCATCATCTCGAAGAAGGTGTGATGGCGGGCGGTGTAGCCGACGTTGTCCAGATCGTTGTGCTTGCCGCCGGCGCGGACGCACTTCTGGGCGGTGGTGGCGCGGGAGTAGTCGCGCTTCTCGCGGCCGGTGAAGACGTCCTTGAACTGGTTCATCCCCGCGTTGGTGAAGAGCAGGGTGGGGTCGTTCTGCGGGACCAGCGAGGAGCTGGCCACCCGGCGGTGGCCGTTCTTCTCGAAGTACTTGAGGAAGGTCTCGCGGATCTCGGCTGCGGTGCGCTTCTTCATCTTGGGCTCGTCCGTCGGTTGAGGGGGCGGCCGCTCGACCGCCCTGGCATAAGAGGTCGAGTCGATAACACGGGAAGATCGCTGGGACAACCGGCGCTGGACAGCCGCCGGCAATCGCAGGGCGGGCGGCCCGGCAGACCGGTCAGCTCGACGGATCTCCGGGGCGACTGGCCTCTCAGGTTTCCCGGGCGGGCGAGGGGCGGTCGAAGCGGCTACCGAGCGGCCTACCGGCAGGACCCGCCGACGCTGCCGGCGGCGTCGTTGTAGAAGTTGACCGCGTCGGCGGCGTGCCCCAGGGCCTTGGTCTTCTGGCCCATGCTCGAGGCGCCCAGGGCGACGGCTGCCACCTCCAGCGCCAGGCCTCCGACCAACCAGGCGGCTTGCGCGCCCTGGGTTTCTGAGAGGCTGGCCCCGGTGAGCCCGCCGGCGATGCCGGTGATGGCGAAGCCGATGGAGAGCCCCGACAGCAGGCCGGCGGTCCGCCCGGAGGAGCGGGCGGCCTCGGCGTGGCGCTTGGCGTCAGGGACGCAGCGCACGAAGTCGGGCAGCTCGGAGAAGCGGTAGGCGTGGGCCACCCGCTGCTGGCCGTTCCAGATCTCGAGCCCGTCGTTGTAGCTCATGGTCAGCTCGCCCTGGGCGGTGCGGGCCGGCCGATAGGCGGTGACCCCGCCGCAGCCAGTGGCGGCGAAGGCGACCAATACCCCGAGAGCGAAGAGCTGCTTCATGGCTGTACCCCCGCCTCGGCGCCGCCGGGCGGCGGAGGCTGCGGCTGCCCCGGGATCGCCGGGGCGCAGGCGCTGCCCTGCGAGCGGGCGGCGTCGTTGTAGGCGTTGACCTGATCGATTGCCGACGAGGCTTCAGCGCCGCTCTCCGGCGGGACCGAGGCCAGGGTGATAGCCACCGCGGGCATGGTCACCAGCGCGACCACCGCCAGCGCGGCGTAGAGCTCGCCGCTGTTCCCTCCGGAAGAGCCGCCGACGCTGGTGGCGCCATGGCCCGAAGAGCCGGCGTGAACCGGGGTGGCCGAATGCCCACCGACCGGCGTGGCGGCGTGCGTCGCGGGGCCGGAGTAGCTGGCGGGGACCGCATGCCCGGAGTGCAGGTGATGGGGCAAGGGATCGATGTAGACGGCGTCCTCGATCCAGATGTTCATATGGAAGTGGCCCTGGCCGCTCCTGACCGGCGGCGCCGGGGGATTGGCCTTGTAGTAGGCGATCCACTGGTCGACGTTGGCCTTACAGGCGGGGGTCAGCGCCGGCATCGCCGGCCGCAGCTCGCCGTCGCTGAAGACCACCCGGGCCCGGCCGTCGGCGGGGATGACGTAGTCGGATTTGTAGGCGCAGGAGGCCAGCGCCAGACAGCACAGCAGCGGCAATCGCGAGCGCATGAGATGTCCCCGGTTCAGCAGCGGCCTCACGGTATCAGGCCGGGAGCGACCTGCAACCAGACGACACTGCCCTTGGGCCAACCGCCAATCGGCGTCGCGCTTTGGGCTCCAATTATTAATTGGCCGGGGCGGCCGAATTCACGGTCGGCGGCGGTATATGCTTTCGAGCGACCGCCGGACGGGACCGCCGCTGCCAGGCTTGGGGTCGCTACGGGGACGGCTCGGGCTCTGCCGCGGTCACGCCGGACAGGCCGCCCGGGAATCCAGACAAAGGAAGAACCGATGCGATGGAGAACTGAGGATGGAGGGTGGAATCCCTACCTGACAGGCGCATTGGTCGGTGTCCTGGCCATCGCTTCGGTATTTGCCACCACCCGAATTGCCGGCAAGTCGCACTTCCTGGGGGCCTCGACCAGCTTCGTGCGGGCCGCCGCCCTCTGCGAGCGCTCGATCTCTCCCGAGCACGTGGCCGGCAACCAGTACTTCACCGAGACCAAGGTCCAGCTCGAGTGGCAGTTCCTGTTGGTGCTGGGGATCGCCCTCGGCGCTCTGATCTCCTCGGCCAGCGACAAGAGCTTTCGCCTCGAGGCCGTCCCGCCGGCGTGGGAGAAGCGCTTCGGCCCATCGATCGGCAAGCGGGCGGTGGCGGCGTTCGGCGGCGGCGTGGTTGCCATGCTGGGAGCACGGATGGCGGATGGCTGTCCGAGCGGGCACGGGCTCAGCGGGATGATGCAGCTGTCAGTCAGCGGGATGGTGGCCCTGGCGATGTTCTTCGCGGCCGGGGCGCTGGCGGCCCGCGCCCTCTACGGCGGGAGCAATCCATGAGCGCGGAACAGTGGCTGGGGCTTGGCGCCGGAGTGCTCTTCGGGTTCCTGCTGCAGAAGGCTCGGGTGCTTCGCTTCGACAAGCAGGTCGGGGCGATGCTGCTCAAGGACCTGACGCTGGTGAAGTTCATGCTCTCCGCCATCCTGGTGGGGATGCTCGGGATCTGGCTGCTCTCCAACCTCGAGATCATCAAGCTCAGCCACAAGCCGATGAACGTCGGCGGCGTGCTGCTGGGAGGAGCCCTCTTCGGCGCCGGGTGGGCGCTGATGGGCTTCTGCCCGGGGACCTCGGTGGGCGCGCTGGGAGAGGGGCGCTGGCACGCGGTCTTTGCGATCGTCGGGATGATCGCCGGCGGCGCCCTCTACGCCGAGCTCTATCCGTTCTTCAAGTCGACCGTCCTGGGCTGGAAGGACTTAGGCAAGATCGGGTTGCCCGAGGCAGCGGGCGCACCACGGTGGATGTTGGTGGCACTGTTCTGTGCCGGGGTGCTGGCCCTGTTCTACTGGTTGGAGAAGAAGGCCGCCGGCGGCCGCCAGCCCGAGGCCGGCAAGAACCTGTAGACTTCCCCCCGCGAATCACGAGGCCGGGATGACCTTTCCCCTCGCCGCAAAGCCGGTGCTCCTTCGCGCAACCCTCCTCGCCTCGTGCCTGCTCGCGCTCTCCTGCCGCGAGAAGCCCTCCGCCGAGCCGGCCCGCGAGGTGTATCGAGTCGAGGGCGGCTTCATCCGCGACGGGCAGGGGCGGGCGGTGGTGCTGCGGGGCGCCAACGTCTCCGGCGACAACAAGCACCCGCCTTACTTCGGCTTCCAGACCGTCGACGACCTCAAGAAGCTGCGCAGCCTGTGGGGCATGAACGCGATCCGCTTCCTGGTCTCCTGGTCGGCCCTGGAGCCGGCGAAGGGGACCTTCGACGCCGCCTACGTCGAGGCGGTGGCGGCGCGCATCGACTGGGCCCACGAGGCGGGGCTGCTGGTGGTGCTCGACATGCACCAGGACCTCTACGGCGAGGGGTTCGGCGACAACGGAGCCCCGCGCTGGACCTGCGACGAGTGGCGCTACGAGGCCTTCAAGCCCATCGAGCCCTGGTTCGCCAACTACTTCAACTCCAGCGTGATGGCCTGCTTCGACAAGCTCTACACCGACCCGGTGCTGGGCGAGCACTACGCCATGGCCTGGCGGCAGCTGTCGGCGCGGCTGGCCAATCACCCGGCGGTCCTGGGGTTCGACGTGATGAACGAGCCGTTCTGGGGCTCGGCGCCGGTCGAGCAGTTCGAGCAGACGCGGCTGCAGCCGTTCTACGAGAGGATCGTGGCGGCGGTGCGCCAGGACGCCCCGTCGTGGCTGGCCTTCCTCGAGCCGGCCACCAGCCGCAGCATCGGCTATCCCACCGGGTTGACCAGGCCGTCGTTCGACAACCTGGTCTACGCGCCGCATTGCTATGACTCGGGCGCCGAGTCCGGGATGGGATTCGACCCGAGGCAGCGGCAGAACGTGCTCGACAAGCTGGCCTCCTTCCGGCGCGAGGCGAATGCGATGGGCGCCGCACTGTGGGTGGGCGAGTACGGCGGGATGGCGGCCGCCCCCGGCTTCGCCGAATACATGAACGCCGACTACGACGGCGCCGCCGCTACCGCCGCCAGCTCGATGTATTGGCACCACGGCAAAGACAATCTCTATGGGATGTTGGCCCCCGACGGGACCGAGAAGCCGGCAGCGATCGCGGCGCTGATCCGTCCCTACCCGGAGCGCGTGGCCGGAACTCCCTCGTCGTTTGCCTACGACGAGGCGACCAAGACCTTCACCGTCAACTACCGGCCCGACCGCGGCATCTCGGCGCCGACCGTGCTCTCGGTGCCGGCGGCCGCCTATCCCCAGGGCGCGGTCGTCGAGTGCGGCGGCTGCCCGGTGCAGATCGAGGAAGGCCGCATCTCCGTGCTGTCTCCGCCCGAGGGCGAGGTGGTCACGCTGACGGTGCGCCCGGGGCCATGAGCGCGAGTCGACGAGAGGCGCTCGACCAGGCTGGGTAGCCGAGTCAGCGGCACCAGCGGCGGATGGCCTCGGCTTCGGCGGGGAACTGGCGCAGCAGCTCCTCGCGCCGGCCCATCTCGAAGTCTTCGAATTCGAAGCCGGGGGCGACAGTGCAGCCGCACAGCGCCGCCTCGGATTCGGGCGCGGCCGCCTGCCAGGCCGACGCCGGCACCACCGCCTGCGGGTGATCGGCGTCGAGCAGCACGCTCCCTTGCCCCAGCACGTGCAGACGCAGCGGCCCGCCCTGGTACAGGTGCCAGACCTCGGCCGCGCGGACGCGATGGAAGGCGCTGAACGAGCCGGCGGGGAGTAGGAAGTAGATCGAGGTCGAGGCCGCCCGCACCCGCCCGTCCGCCAGCCGCACCTGCTGTGAATCGCGGAAGATCTCCCGGTAAAACCCGCCCTCGGGGTGCGGAGCGAGCCCCAGCCGAGCGATCACCGCCTGTGAATCGAGGACCATCGGCAACTCTCCCTTCTCGAACAGCGCGAGCATCCGAGCGCGAAGGAGGGCTGCTGGCAAGGCCGGCCGCCGCCCGCGAGCGAGCGCGGCCGAGGCGGGGCGGTTAGACAGGAAACGGCCCAATTCGGCCAAGAGATCCGGAGGCCCGTCCCGGGCATCCCTTCAACAGAGGAGGACGCGATGAAGACGGTTGCTTATGCGATGGCGACGGTGGTGTTTCTGCTGGGCGGCTCGGCGCAGGCCGAGGGCGCCACGGCGCAGGCCAAGCTCGTCGACGCCCAGGGCAAGGAAGTGGGCACGGCCAACCTGGAGCAGACGCCGCACGGTGTGCTGGTGACTGTCGATCTGAACGGCCTGCCGGCGGGCGAGCACGCGATCCACATCCACGAGGTCGGCAAGTGCGAGGCGCCGTTCAAGAGCGCCGGCGGCCACTTCAACCCGGCCAAGCACCAGCACGGCATCAAGAACCCCCACGGCATGCACGCCGGCGATATTCCGAACCTGGTCGTGGATGCCAACGGCAAGGCGCACATCCAGGCGCTGGTTCCTTCGGTCAGCCTCGAGGCGGGCGAGGGAAACCTATTCGATCAGGACGGGTCGGCGCTGGTGATCCACGCCAAGGCCGATGACCTGGTGTCCGATCCGGCCGGCAACGCCGGCGACCGCATCGCCTGCGGCGTGATCGAGAAGAAGAAGTAGCAGTCCCAGCGCGCGCCCCACCGCCCGGCAGTGTGGGCGGCGGGGCGCCGAGTCCTCGCCGGCTCGCCGCTCGCCGGCTGGCGGCTGTCCGGCTCCCCTGGGCTCGCTGGGGCGATGGGTAGAGCCTTCGGCTGCATTTGCGCAATGACAGCCAGTTGCCCTCGCGCCGGCTCCCTCGCATGATGCGCCCCCACTCAGCCTCCGAGGACGCCCGTGGAAATCCAGCAGCCTGGCGATGCAGCGAGAGAAGGTCGCACCGCGGACCGGAGAACGCGTCTGGTCCGCCTCGCGTGGCCCGTCGCTGCTGTTGCTCCGCTGGCCGCCGGCGTCCTGCTCTGCGCCCACCTCGCCTCGGTCGCCTCGGTCCCGCGGGGCAGCGGCTGGACCGAGCGGACCTGGTCCAACGAGCGGTTTGAGGGCGCTCCGGCTTCGGAGCGTGTGGTCAGCGAGCCCTTCGTGCCAGATGAGCCTGGCCAGCCGTTCTCCGCCGAGTGGACGAGCTACTTGCGGACCGACAAGCCGCTCAAGATCGAGTTCGTGGTCGAGGCGGACGACGAGGTGGAGCTGCTCGTCGGCGACAAGTCCATCTTGCACGTCACGGGGGCGCTCGCTCGCACCGAGCACCCGGCCCCGGCCCAGGCGCTTCCCCCGGGCGTCGTACCGGTCACCCTACGGCTGGTCGACCACGGCGGCGGCAGGTACCTGCGCCTGTACTTCAACGAATTGACCGGTCCGCATGGCTGGTTGCCTGTCCCCTGGCCGCGGGGAATCAGCTGGCCGGCTCGGGAGCTCGCCGAGGCCGCGGTCGCTCCGATGGCCGAGACGACGCGCCTGTGGCTGTTCGGCGCCGCGCTGATGCTGCTGACCCTCGGGGCGGCGATCGGTTGGCGCACCTTCGCCGCCTACCGAGGACGGGAGTCTCTCGGGCGCCGGGAGCTGGCGGTGGCTGCGGCGATCGTCCTGGTGGCGCTGGCGGCGCGCGTAAACGGGCTGAGCACCGCGGACATCTACTGGGACGAAGGGGCCTACCTGAAGGCGGGGATGCACTACGTGCGCAACGCCGAGCTCGGCGACTGGGCGACGCAGTCCTTCCGCTGGAACAAGGAGCACCCGCCGATCGCCAAGTGGCTCTACGGCGGCGTCGAGCGAGTCGGGGGGATGTGGGGCGCCAAGCTGGCCGCCGCCTATCTTCAGGCCCTGACCTGCTTGATCCTCTTCCTGATCGGGCGCCGCTATGCCTCGCTGGCGGTCGGGGCGAGCGCAGGGATGGTGCTGGCGTTGATGCCGTACTTCGTCGGCCACGGCCGGTCAGTGGGGCTGGAATCGCCGCTGACCTTCTTCTTCACCGTCTCGGCGTTGTTGCTGATGCTGGCCTGCGAGCGCGACTCGTTCTGGCTCCATGGGGCCTGGGGGCTGACCTCGATCCTGGGGGTCGGCTCACGGGCAACCGGGGTCTGGTTCGCGCCGCTGGCTCTCACGGTCTGCCTGGCCGCCCTGGCCTCGCGCCGCAGCCGGTTCGTTCCCATGATTGGCGCCTTCGCCGGCGCCGCGGCCGGGGTGCTGGTCCTCTTCGCCGCCTGGCCGTGGCTCTGGCACTCCCCGATCGAGCAGATGCAGAGCACCTATTCTCACTGGGCCGCGCACCAGCCGGAGGAGTACTTCCTGGGGAAGCTGGGCAAGCTGCCGGGCTGGTACTACGTCTTCGCCTTCCTGGTCTCCAGCCCGACCGGCCTGCTGGTGCTGGCGGCGATCTGGATCGGCTTCGCGGTGCGCCGCCGCTCGCCGCTCGACTGGCTGGTCCTGGGCTGGTTGGTCTTTCCGTTCGGCCAGGGGGCTTCGTCGATGCGCCAAGACGGGGCCCGCTACGTGATCCAGGCCTTCCCGGCGCTGGCGTTGGCCGCGGCGATCGGGCTCGACCTGGTCGTGGACAAGCTCGGCCGTCCATACCTGAGGAAGATCGCCCCTGCTGCGCTCTGGCTCTACGTCGCCGGAGCGATGCTCTCGGTCCAGCCCTATCAGCTCGACTACTGCAGCGAGTGGACCGGCGGGCCGGCCAAGGTGATGGCCCGGCGCTGGATAGAGATCCCGTTCTGGGGCGAGGGGCACCGCGAGCTAGCCGACGAGCTGAATCGGATGGCGCCGCCGGGGGCCAAGGTTCACCTGCGCTTGATGCCCCACGATGACTTTCCCGGGCTGCGACCGGATCTGATCGGCACCTCGATCGAATCGGCCGACTACCTGCTGATGAATTTCTTCCAGTTTCCCGCCGAGCCGCCCGGGTTCCGGCGCATCTACGAGGTGCGCGCCGGGAACGGGATCATTGGCGCCGTCTACCAACGCGACCGCCAGGGCTCCCCGGGCGGACCGATGCACATGACCGGAAACTAGCGCGATTGCGCTCAGGTCCGCTGCGACCGATCGCGAGGTCCTCGTCGTTCTCATTGCGCTGTCTGGACGCGTCGAGTCGGACGCCGCCGGCCTCGGGCCTATCCCGGACCAGAGTGGCAATCCGTGGCCGCGGCCAGTATCCAACCCAAGCCGCCGGCGATTGAGGACGCCGGGGTGGGTGCATCGAGGGGTGACTGGCGCATTTCTTCCGGGAGCGACTCGGAAGGCGAGAGGAGGACGTCATGAAGGTCGGGGTGCTGGGAACCGGAGATGTCGGGCGGGTGCTGGGCAAGGCATTCATCGCCCTGGGGAACGAGGTGAAGATGGGCTCGCGCCAGGCGGGCGGAGAGACGGCGCGCGCCTTCGTCAAGGAGTCGGGCCCCAAGGCCAGCGAAGGGACCTTCGCCGAGGCGGCGCGCTTCGGCGAGATCGTGGTCTTCGCCACCAAGGGAACGGCGAACGAGTCGGTGGTCGCCGCCGCCGGCCCGGAGAACCTCAAGGGCAAGCTGGTGATCGACGCCAATAACCCGCTCGACATGAGCAAGGGGTTCCCTCCGACGTTGGCCATCAGCGGCCACGATTCGGGCGGCGAGCAGCTGCAGCGGCTGGCGCCGGGGGCCAAGGTGGTCAAGGCCTTCAACACCGTCGGCAATGCCCACATGTTCAAGCCCAACTTCCCCGGCGGCCCGCCGGACATGTTCATCTGCGGCAACGACGAGGGGGCCAAGAAGCAGCTGGGCGGCCTGCTCAAGGACTTCGGCTGGGGCGTGGTGGACGTGGGCGGAATCGAGTCCTCCCGCTACCTGGAGGGGATGTGCCTGGTGTGGGTGCTCTACGGCGCGCGGACCGACAGCTGGAATCACGCCTTCAAGCTGCTGCGCAAGTAAGGCTCGCCCTCGCCTGGCTCCGGGACGGCCCGGCGCCTCTTTGCTCGGGCTCCGTCCGCCCCGGAAGCCCGCTCGCCGGGAGGGACTCCCCGGCAGCCTCGGGCACACGGAAGGGAATGGGGGGAACGGCCGTCCCTGTTCCGGCTGTACTACGATGGCCCCAGGCCCGCCCGGACGTTCTGCCGATCGTCAGCCGGCCTCGCCACGCAGGAAGGGATGGCAATGAGCGAGATCGACACCCTGCAGAGGCTGCGCGGGGAGCTGTGCGAGCTGTTCCTGGAGCGCGAGGCGGTGGTCGACGGCTTGCTGTGCGCTCTGCTGTCCCGCAGCCACGTGCTCATCGTCGGTCCGCCGGGCACCGGCAAGAGCGAGCTGGCCCACGAGCTGTGCCGCCGCGTCGAGTCGGCAGACTACTTCCAGTGGCTGCTCACCCGCTTCACCACCCCCGAGGAGCTTTTCGGCCCGGTCTCGCTCAAGGCCCTGGAGCAGGACCGCTACACCCGGGTCACCGACGGCAAGCTCCCCCGGGCCCACGTGGCCTTCCTGGACGAGGTGTTCAAGGCCAGCTCGGCCATCCTCAACACCCTGCTGTCGGTGATGAACGAGCGCCGCTACCACGGCGGCGACGGCCCGGAGCAGGTGCCGCTGATCTCCCTGGTCGGCGCCGCCAACGAGCTGCCGGAGGAGGACGAGCTGGTCGCCCTCTACGACCGCTTCCTGCTGCGCTTCGAGGTCGACTACCTGCGCGAGGACTACCTCTTCCTGCGGCTGCTGGCGCTGGAGGGGCCGGCCCGGCGCACCACCCTGTCGCTGGCCCAGCTGCAAGCGCTGCAGGCGAAGGTGGCCAGGGTTTTGGTGCCGGAGTCGGTGCGCCGCGATCTGCTCGAGCTGCGCAACCTGCTCAGCTCCAAGGGCGTGGTGGCCAGCGACCGGCGCTACCGGCAGTCGCTGGAGCTGCTCAAGGCCCGGGCGGTGCTCCACGGCCGCGAGGTCTGCACCAGCGACGACCTGCGCATCCTCGAGCACGCGCTGTGGAGCGAGCCTTCGGAGCGGGTGGAGGTGGAGGAGGCGCTGCGCTCGCTCTCCTTCGGCCACGAGGACGAGGCCCAGCGGCTCTTGTTCCAGGCGCGCGAGGTGGCCGAGGTGGCCCAGGGGGCGCCGGCCGGCGAGGACGGGCCGATGCAGGCCGAGGCCCTGGCCAAGCTGCACGACCTGTCGCGGCGGCTGGACGGGCTGGTGCGCGACTGCGAGAACCGCGGCAAGCGCGCCGAGATGGTGGTCAGCTGCCGCGACGAGGTGCGCTCGCTGGTGCGCGAGCTGCTGGCCGAGGATGAGCAAGAGGCGCTGCCCAAGTCGCCGCGCACTCACTGAGACAAGGCCGCCGTGCTCGACCCCCACCAGCTGCAGACCGACTCCTACGACCGGGAGGCTTGCGCGCGAGCCCTGGCGGCGGTGGAGGGCTGCCAGGAGCTGTTGGAGCGCGGCGGGCGGCTGGTGCCGCACTTCCCGGCGCTGCTCGACGACCTCTTCGCCGCCCTGTTCAAGCTCTCGCTGCGGCTGCGGCCGGGCGAGGGGCCGGCCTCGGCGCTGCTGGGGCGGCAGATCCTGCTGGCGGCGATGCGCTCGCCCGGATTCGCGGATCTCAAGGACGAGACCGCCCTGGACTCGGCGCGCTCGGCCCATGCCGCCTGCGCGCTGGCCGGCCGGGCCCTGGCGCTGATCAAGACCGGCGACCTGTTCCTGGAGGAGGAGCTGCTGGGCGCCCAGCAGCTGGCCGAGGAGGAGGAGCGGCTCGACCGGCTGCGGGCGGCGGCGGACGAGCTGGGGGATGAGGCCGGCAAGCTGCGGGCGCAGCTCGAGCGGGCGCTGGCCCAGGCAGAGAAGAAGGTTGAGCAGCTGGCCCGGCAGATGAAGCAGTCGATCTCCGAGGTCCCGCCGCGCTTCGAGGCCGAGATCGCCTCCACCGCCAGCCGGCTGGCCGAGGATCTTCCCCGCTACGACGAGTCGGCCGACTCCTTCGCCCGAGCGGTGGGCGGCAGCGGGCCGCGCAGCGCCGGCGAGCGGCTCAAGCTGGCCGAGAAGCTGGAGAAGAGCGACAAGCTCAAGCAGCTGGCCCGGCTGGCCGGCGCCTTGCGCGCCGAGGCCCGGGCCGCCCGCCGCAAGAGCCGGGAGCGGGCCGCCACCGAGGTCTACCGGGTCGGCCGCGGCAGCCAGCTCAGCCGGCTGCTCCCCTCCGAGCTGTCGGCGCTGCGCCATCCGCTGCGGCGGCGCGACTTCCTGCGCCGGCTGCTGGAGGAGGAGATCTCCCAGTACGAGCTGCGCGGCGACGATCGCCACGGGCGCGGGCCGGTGGTGGTCTGCCTCGACGGCTCGGGCTCGATGAGCGGGGCCCGCGAGCTGTGGGCCAAGGCGGTGGCGCTGGCGCTGCTGGAGATCGCCCGCAAGCAGGGGCGGCGTACCCGGGCCATCGTCTTCTCCGGCGCCGAGTCCGACCTGAGCAGCTTCGACCTGACCGGCAAGCTCAAGCGAGTCGGGTGCCGGCCGGTGGACCTGGAGCAGGTGGTCAAGCTGGCGGAGTGCTTCCCCGGCGGCGGCACCGACTTCGAGAAGCCGCTCCGGGCGGCGCTGCAGGCGGTGGGCGAGAGCAGCCTCAGGGGCGCGGACATCGTCTTCATCACCGACGGCGAGGCCAAGGTCAGCGAGCAGTTCGCCGAGGAGCTGCGCCGGGAGAAGAAGAAGCGGGACATCGGCCTGTTCGCGGTGCTGGTCGACGACCCCAGCCGCAACGTCGCCCGCGGCGACCGGGGCACCGGGCGGGCGGCCCAGGAGCTGGGCAAGATCGCCGACGAGCTGACCACGGTCACCGAGCTCACCGCCGCCTCGGCCCGCGCGCTGTTCCGCGCCCTCTAGCTACTGGGCCTTGCCCGCTCCGCCGACCCCCTTGGCCGCGGACAGGAAGCGGGTGTCCACCAGCCCTTTGATGTCCGCCGTCGGCAAGAAGCCCAGCTGGTGGGCGTGATCGGCGGCCACCGCCAGCTGCTGCTCCATAGGGTCGGTGGTGAAGTCGATCCTCGACAGCGCCTGGCTCAACACCTCCGGCTTCAGCGGATGCTGGGTGAGCTTTCCCAGCTGCTCGTTGGCCAGCCGGCCGAAGCCCTCGCGGTCGGCGGCGGCCCGCTTGGTGATCTCGGCGTGGGCCCGCACCAGCGCCTCGATCAGCTGCGGCTTGGCGTCCAGCGCCTTCTTGGAGGCGACGATCACCGTGGTGGCGAACTTGCGCTCCGGCCACAGGTCGCGCTCGTCGATGAACAGCTTGGCCCCGGCCTCGGCGATCAGCCGCGCTCCCCACGGCTCGGGCACCCAGGCCCCCTCGATGTCGCCCCGCAGGAACAGCGAGAGGATGTCGGGGTTGCTCACTGGCACGATGGTCACCGGGCCTCCGCCGGCGACGCTGGGCTTCATCCCGTGCTGCATCAGCCAGTAGCGCAGCGAGATGTCCTGGGTGTTTCCCAGCTGCGGGGTGGCGATGCGCTTGCCCTTGAGCTCCTCGGCGCTGCGGGCGGTGCGGGTGACGAACACCGCCCCTCCCGAAGTGCCGCCGGCCACCACCCGCAGCGCCCCCTTCGACTGGAGGTAGGCGTTGATCGCCGGGCCGCTGCCCACGTAGCTGGCGTCGAGCTCGCCCGCCAGCAGCGCCTGCATCGCCTCCGGGCCGGCGTTGAACTTCTTGGTCGACAGCTTGGCCGAGCCCAGCGCCTTGGCGAAGGTCCCGTCGGCGTCTCCCACCACCGCCTGGGCGTGCGTCAGGTTGGGGAAGTAGCCGAGCCGGAGGGTAGCCGGCTCGGCGGCAGATGCCTTGGGCGTGAGCGGGTCACAGCCGGCGGCGAGGAGGCAAAGGGTGAGCAGGGCGAGGCGTCGCATCAGGCAAGCTCCTTGACGGGAGTGGTGGCGGGTCAGCGGACGCCAAGCTGAGCACCGCCCGCCTCCGGGGCCTCTCGCTCAAACGGAGGATTCCCCGGCGCTGCCGCTAGACGATGGGGGCGAGCTTGCCGCCCTGGGCGCGCAGCCACTCTTCCCACTTGCGCGCGCCCTGCTCGCGCTCGGGAAGCGGCCCATCGGCGTAGTAGCCGAAGTTGTCGTTGACCGCCCGCACCAGCTCGTCGATGGCCGACAGCCGGATGTCGAAGTCGCGGTGGCGCAGGGCCATCACCAGCCACTCGGTGCGCGAGCGGCCGCTGTGCTGATGCCACCACTCGGTCCAGCGCACCGCGTTGACCCCGAAGGTCTGCTTGCAGATGTCGCGCAGGGCGTCGGCCGCCGCCTGCGACACCGCCTGGCTCTGCGCCTCGGTGAGCTCGATCAGCCGGGGGATGGCGTCCAGGTCGTGCAGCCCTCCCAAGGCGCGGGCGGCCTGGGAGGCGGTCTCCGGGTCGCGGGCGTAGAGGCTGGTGCGGATCGAGGCCAGCGCCTGGTCGAACTCGGGCACCGCGCGCATCGCCGCCAGGGCGGCGCGGGCGGCGCTGGCCACCACCGGATGGCGGTCGAAGACCCGCTCGGCCAGCTGGTTCACCACGAACGGCGAGGGGAGCCGGCCGGCGGTGAGGATGGCGAAGTAGCGGAGGTCGACGTCCTTGTGCTGCAGCAGCGGGGCCAGCGCCCGCGCCGCCCCCGCTCCGATGCGCGAGAGCGCCAGCGGAATGGGCCCCAGCTCCTCCGGGGAGGGCAGCTCGCTGACCGGCAGACGGGCCCGGGACAGCGGCCCGGGGAAGCGGGCCACCAGCACCGCCGCGGCGACCTCCGGGGCCTTGAGCAGCTCGGCCAGCGCCTTGGCCCGCCCGATGGGATCCGGCTCCACCAGCCGGTCGGCGGCGGCGAACAGCTCGTCCATGGTCGGCGGGGCGTAGGTGGGGGCCTTGCTGGAGGCCACCCGCGAGATCCCCGGGGCGGGCATCAGCGACAGCGACACCGGCAGGTCGTCGTCGAAGCGGGGCAGGCTCGACTCCTGCCGCCGCGAGGGGCTGCGGGCGAACAGCTCGGCGCTGGTGGGGCTGGGAGAGCTGAGCGAGAAGGCCGCGGGCTGGGCCGGCAGGGAGCTGGGCGCCGGGGGCGGGACGGGAGTGGGGGACGGGCGCGGCGCCGCCCGGGCTGCCGCCTGGACCGGCGGGGCGGCGGGGACGTTGAGCTTCCGCTTCTGTTCGAGGACCAGCCGCTCGAAGCGCCTGCCCACGTGCTGCAGCAGCAGCACCAGCTCGGCGACCTGGATGTCCGAGGCCGAGCGCCCGGCCAGGTCGGCGTAGACGATCGCCACCGGCCGCTCGCGCACCTCCACCGGGCTGAAGAAGGCCGCCGCCGGAGGAGGGCGATCCATGTCCACGATCAGCGACTGGCTGAGCGGATCGGGCGGCACAGGGCCCAGGTAGCGGCCGCGGGTCAAGAGCACCGTGCGCAGCACGCTGGGGGCGTCGAGCGGCACGCTGACCTTCTCTACCCGCTCGTCGGCCGGGCCCTGGCGGGTCAGCGCCGCCCAGCCCACCGCGTTGCCGCCGACGGTGCCCAGGGCGGCGGCGAAGTCGAAGGTCTTGAGAGCAAAGCGCAGCGCAATCCGCACGATCTGGTGGCGGTCCTGCGCCCGATCGATGGCTTCGCGAGCGCTGGCCAGGGTGGCGGAATCGATGGGTTCGGAGTCCGGCCCGGGCTTGCCGCCGGCGGCGGAGGCGATGCGCACCGCCAGGCCGTCGACATCCACTTTGTCGCGCGGGGCGGCGCGCGGCGTCCTCCCGTGGGTGGCGGCGGCCTTGGCCAGCGCCGAGGCCATCGGGTCGGGGCGGGGGGTAGGCGAGGCCCGCTTCGCCGCCGCCAAGGGCGTCGGCGGAGGTGTCGGAGCGGACGCGGCCGGCAGCGCGCCGTCAACCAGGCCGAGCAGCGCCAGCACCGAGGCGTGGCGCGCCGGCAGGGCGATGGCGTACACGCGCGCGATGGCCTCGCGCAGCCGCGCCTCGACGGACACCGAGGGCCGCAGCTCCCGCCCCAGCAGAAAGCCGATCTCTTCCAGGCGCGCGGCGTCCACCGGGAAGGCGGCGGCGACTTCCAGGACCCGGCCGTCGGAGCGCAGCGGCAGCAGGCAGTGGCGCTCGGCGAGCTTGGCGGGCAGCAGCGGGGCCAGCGCCGGATCGGCTTGCGACAGCCCCTGGGCGTCGACGCTCGGCAGGCCCGAGGCCTGCGACAGCAGCTGCAGGCAGGCGGCCTCGGAGAGGTTTGCTCCGGCCTCGAACAAGGCGGTGTCGAAGGCCCCACCGGCCAGCACCTGGCGGCGAAGGGCATCGTCCACCAGGCTAGCCGGCAGGATGCCTTGGGTGACGAGCAGGCCGGCGAGCTCCAGCGACATCCTTAGCCTTGGCCAAGTCGCGAGTCGCTCGCGCGTGCGGCGGCCGGCGGAGTCGGTGGCCGCGAGGTTGATCCGCGCGCGGATGATAGCCGCACTCGACGCGTCGCGCCACGAGCTACGCTCCGAGCCGACTCGCCCGCCGGCTTGCCAGGCTGCCGGGGCAGCGGGTCGGAGGGCTGGAGGCAGCTCGCCGAGCCGGCGGCCGGGATGTCGGGCAGGACTGCGAACGCGGCGGTCCGCTCAGTCGGCCAGCCGGACCACGAAGGTGCGGGTCAGCTTGTCGTGGAGCGACTGGCGCTTGAGGTCGAACAGGACCAGGGCGAAGCCCAGCATCAACAGCGCCGCCGACACCAGCGACAACACAGAGCGGATCGCCGAGCGCGCCAGCCCAGGCGGCTGGCCGGTCATGTCGACCACCGTCAGGCCCAAAGCCCACTTGCCCAGGGTCCGCCCGCCGAGGGCGTGGAAGAGAGAGCTGTAGACGAAGCACAGCGCCGCCAACAGCACCAACCCCGGCACCAGCACTCCCTTGAGCGCGTCGGCGCGGGCCAAGAACTCGCCGCCAGACTCCGAGGCAGGCGCGCGCCCGGCGATGCCCTGGGCCGCCAACAGGTAGAGCGCGAACAGCGCCCCCAGCACCAGCGCGTCGAGAAGGAAGGCGCCCATCTGGCGGAAGGCTCCCGCCGGTCGAGCGCGGATCTCCTCCAGCTCGCCCGCCTCGGCCTCGGCGCTCGGCGCGCGAGCCTCGTCGGAGAGGTCGATCGGCGCCGCGCCCGGCGCAGGAGCCGCGGAATACGGGGCGCGCTCGAGCGACTTGGAAGCAGGCGTCCCGGCCAGCGGCTCGCCGGCCTTGAGCGCGTCGCCCACCAGCAGGCCGAAGGGAGGCGTGGGGAACTTGGCCGCCTCCGCCATCAGCCGATCGCCAGGCGAGAGCGGCTCGGGGGCGGCGGCCGGCGCCGGCAGCGGCGCCGCTGGCGCGGCAGCGGTGAAGGCGGGCTGCGGAGCGCTGGGAGCAACTGCCGCCGGAACAGAGGCCGGCTGCGGAGTGGGCGGACGCGCGCTCGCGGCCGGGGCGGGGGCCGCGGCGGTCAGCGGCGGAGGGCGCGGAGCGGAAGCAGGGGCTGAAGCCAAAGCTGGAGCCGCCGCCACCGGAGGGCGCGGGGCTGGCGCGGGCGCGGCCGCCGGAACCTGGGGTCG
>JBBIQS010000036.1:0-73409 GCA_037442205.1 Myxococcales bacterium | reverse complement strand
TGAACGTGAGCTTCTCCTCCTTCTTGCCGGGCTTCTCGGGGCGCTCGCGCTTCTCGCGCCGCTCGGGGGCGCCGGCGGGGCGGGCCTCGGCGGGCTTCTGGGCGGCGGCCTCGGCTCCCTCCGGCGCCGGGTGCTCGGGACGCGGCGGGCGCTCGGCGCGCTCCGGCTTCTCTTCCCGCTCCGGGCGCTCGGGCCGCCGCTGCTTGCGGTGGCGCCGCTCGACCGGGGCTTTGGCGTGGATGGTCGGGCTGATTCCCTTGTAGAGGTGGCGGTCGTAGAGCTTCTGGAAGTCGGTCCAGTTCTCGTTGGGATCCCGCTGCATGATCTCCAGCCAGCTGGAGACGCGGCTGTCGAGCTCGTCGAGGTAGTGGACCAGCATCGCCTCGAGGGTCTGGGGCAGCCGCGGGCTGCCGAACTCCAGCGCCCCGTGGTGGCTGAGGACGATGTGGGTGAGGTGGACCTCCAGCGCCTTGGGGAAGCCCTCGATCTTCGCCGCCCGCGCGTGGATCCACTGGGCGGTCATCACCAGGTGGCCCACCAGCCGGCCCTCGTCGGAGTACTCGGTATTCCGGTCGTAGACCAGCTCGCGCACCTTGCCCACGTCGTGCAGGAAGGAGCCGCCGATCATCAGGTCGCGGTCGGCCATCGGGAACTGATCGGCGATCCGGTTGGCCAGGCGCATCACCGACAGCGTGTGCTCGCACAGGCCGCCGGGGTGGGCGTGGTGCACCGACTTGGCCGCCGGGGCGCGCTTGAAGTCCTCCGCCAGCTCGGGGTCGTCGAGGAAGGCGTGGCACAGCGCCTTGACGTGCGGGTCGTGCAGCCGGTCCACCATCTCCACGATCTGGGCGAAGCTGCGCTCCTCGACCTGGGGGCGGGGCGGGGCGGCGAACTCGGCCGGGTCGAAACCCTCGCCAGAGTGCTTGGAAAGGTTGTCGATCTTGAGCTGGGGCCGGCCCTGGAACATCTGCACTTCGCCCTCGACCTCGATCAGATCGCCCTTCTGGAACAGCGGCTCCAGCGCCTCCAGCTTGTCCCAGATCCGGGCGTCGAGCTCGCCGGTCTTGTCGCGCAAGGTCAGTGCCAGGAACGGCTTGCCGCTCTTGGAGGTCACGGTGGCCTTCTTCCCCACCTGGAAGACCGACTTGACCTGGTCCTTGTCGTGGAGGTCCTTGACGTAGAGCTTCGACATGTTCGCTCCCTCGTGCCGGGCTTGAGATCGGCGGACCATAGCAAAGGGGGCGCCGGGTTGCACTGGCAGAAAGGCCCAATGGCTGGGGCCTGACCGGCGCGGTCGGCAAGTTCCTCCGAACGAGCATCCGCGCGATGGGGCTTCGCAGCCTCGGCCGGCCCTGGGGCGATGCCCAATGCCTGCGGCGCACTTAGCTGTCATGCAACACCCTCGGTTCCTCGCGGCGGGGATGAGGGGGCGAGCGCGCGGAGGCGGTCCATGCGGGTGGCGGGTGGATGGGGGAGCGCGCCGGCATTGGCGATCGCGGCGGCGGTCTGGCTCGCGCCCGGAGGGGCGCGCGCCCAGGCCTCGCCGGCGGCCGAAGAAGACGGGGCGGCGCTGGCGGCGCGGGGAAAGAGCCGCCTCCCCAAGCGCGGGCCGGTGCAGAGCCCGCAGGAGCCCAAGCTGCCCGACAAGCTGCCGGCAGCGGCCCCGGGGGCGCCGGGGGTCCGCGACGGCGAGCGCAGCCAGGTCGCCGCGCCCGGCGGCTACCTCGACACCCTGGACGCGCTCGGGGCCTCCTCGGCCGAGCTCAACCGGGCGCAGGGGGCCGACTTCTCCTACTGCCTGCGGGTCACCGCCACCTACGAGGTCGTCTCCTTCGACTCCGACGGCAAGCTGCGCCGCGGCTACACCCGGGCGGTGCAGCACGGCACCGGCTTCGCCTTCAAGGAGCTGGGCGGCGACTACTTCGTGGCCACCAACGAGCACGTGGTGCGGATGCCGCCGACCACCACCGCCGAGGTGGCGGTGGAGGGAATTCCCCCCGGCGCGCGCAAGGTGCGCGAGGTGGTGGAGATCGTGCTCAGCGAGGAGGACGACGGCCGCTCCGGGGCGATCGAGCTGTCGCTGGTGCTGGCCGACCCCGCCAACGACCTGGCGGTCCTCAAGACGCGCACCCGGCTGCGGCTGATGCCCTGCCGGCTGGGGGTGAGCGGGGAGCTGGCGGTGGGCAACCTGGTGGTCGCCCGCGGCTATCCGCTGGGGGTGTTCCACTCCTCGAACATCGGGCGGGTGACCAACGCCCGGCAGGAGGATCTGGACGGGGTATGGGACCACCTGGACTTCGTCACCGACGCCGCGCTCAACAACGGCAACAGCGGCAGCCCGGTGTTCGCCATCTCGCGGCGCAGCCACGAGTTGGAGCTGGTGGGCATCTTCCACGCCCACTACCGCAACGCCCAGGGGATGGGGGTGGTGATCGGGATCGACTCGATCCGCGAGCAGCTGATGCACCTGACCGTGCCCCCGCCCAGCGCCAGCGCGCTGCCGGCCCGGGAGGAGGTGGAGCGGCTGCTGGTGGAGACTGGCGAGCCGATCTACTTCCCGTTCGCCGGCAAGGTGGCGCGGGCGCGGGCGGCCTCGGGGGGGATCCGCTTCGAAGTGCTGGAGGACTTTCCGCTGACCGAGGTGGCGGCGCTCGGGCTGATCAGCGGAGCGGCCGAGCCGGTGCTGGAGCGGCTGGCGGGGAGCGCGGCCGGGACCAACGAGCTCGGCCCCGAGCTGCGCGAGCCGGTGGGGCAGCTGGAGGCCGAGCTGTGGCGCGGCCTGGTGGCGACGCTCAAGCTGCGGCGGGCGATGCTGGTCGAGGACACCACCCCGGGGGCGCGCAAGTCGATGGCCCGGCTGCGCCGGCAGGCCAGCGGGCGCCAGAGCGAGCAGAAGAACCTGATGAGCGTGGTCGACTTCGAGAGCGAGCGGCGCCGGCCCCGCGGCCGGCCGGCCAGCTCGCGGCCGGCGGCGGAGACCTCGGACGGGGAGTAGCACTGGGCCAATACCGGCAGTGTGTCGCCGTTGGAATGCCAATGATTTGGGACGCGATTTCTCTGCTCCCCGGCGACGCGATGTGACAATCTCCCAACCGTCCGTCCTTCCTAAGGGAAGGCGGCGTGGAGGGAGTCCATGCGCCTCGCTATCAGAGGCGTCGCGATGCTCGCGCTCGCGACCGCCGCTGCCTGCAGTTGCCACACCGATCCCGTCAGCGACCTGCCGGCCATCACCGACATCAAGCTCTTTCCCGAGTCCCTGGCGCTGCCGCTAGGGACCGCGCTGACCGTCAGCGCGCAGGGGATCACCGCCGACGACCAGGCGGTGGAGATCCCCGAGATGACCTGGTGGGTTTCGGCGCCGCAGATCGCCACGGTGGAGGCCAATCAGACGGTGGCGCAGCTGCACGGGGCGGCCCTGGGCGAGACCACGCTGTTCGCCAGCGCGCGCGGGATCACCGTGCAGCGGCAGGTTTTGGTCACCGCGCCGGTGCCGGTGAGCCTCGAGGTCAGCCCGGCGGCCCCGCAGCTGGTGCCGAGGGCGCCAGTCCGGCTGCACGCCACCGCCGCGATGAGCAACGGAGGTTTCGTCGACGTCACCGCTCTCGCCAACTGGCAGAGCAGCGATCCGGCGATTGCCGCCTTCAACACCGTCGCGGCTGGCGGGGTGCTCCCATTGCGGCCCGGCGAAGTGACGCTGAGCGCAAGCTGGGGACAGCTCAAGGCTGAGACGCTCGCCTTGGTCCACGACGAGGCACCGACCTCGTTGGAGCTGTTCCCGTCCTCGGCCACGATTCCGCTGGGCGGGCAGCAGGAATTCCATGCCGTCGCCGGATTCGCGGATGGCAGCCAGGTGGATGTGACGGGCGCTTGCGGATGGGGCTGGCCCAACGGCCTGACCTGGCAGGCCCAGGACGGAGGCCTGCTGGTCAGGCCCGACGACGCCGGCGCCCACGAGGTGAGATGCCTCTGGGGGACGAAAACCGCCCGATCCAGGCTGGTAGTGACCTCTTCGCCGTTGGTCGGACTGGAGATCGAGCCGCCGCAGCTCGAGCTGGTGGCAGGCACCATTGGAGTGCTCTCCGCTGTCGCCGTCTTCGAGGATGGCACCCGCGGCGAAGTGACCCAGCAGGCGTCCTGGAGCGTGGAGCCGCACACGGTCGCCTGGACCGGTCGGGTGCCGGGCGGCATCGAGGCGGTCGCCGACGGGCGGGCGCAGGCCACGGCGGAGTTCCAGGGACAGCGCGCCTCGGCGGAGATCGTGGTCTCGGATGCCGCGCTGGTTTCGCTCGCCATCGACCCGCCGGTGGCCAGCTTGCCGGTGGGCGCCGCGCTGCAACTGCATGCGATCGGCACCCTGTCCGATGGAGCAACTCAGGACCTCACCGGCCAGGTCCAGTGGACCGTGGAGCCGGTAGGCAATGCCTCGATGTCCGTCCTGCCCGGGAGCGAAGGGCGGCTGGTGGGCGTGACTCCCGGCCCGACCACGGTGCGCGCCACCCTGGGGACGCTGTCGGCGCAGGCTTCGGTCACCGTCGACGGCTCGGCGCTGGAGAGCCTGCGTATTGGGCCCAGCTCGGTCTCGTTGCCGGTGGAGACGCCGCTGCAACTTCGCGCCTGGGGCACCTTCAGCGACGGGAGCACTCTGGAGCTTACCGACCAGGTGGAGTGGTCCACCTCGGCCTCGGCGTCGATCTCGGTCTCGAACCTGGGCTCCGGGCGCGGCGTTCTGGTCGGACACGCCGCCGGGGCGGCCCAGGTGGTCGCCACCTTCCGCGGCAAGAGCGCCATTGCCCAAGTGACGGTCTTCAACTCGCTGGTTTCGCTGGCGCTCGCTCCCAGCGACCCGGTGATGGTGGCCCACAGCGAGCTTCGGCTGACCGCGACCGGAACCTTCGCCGATGGCTCGACGCAGGATTTGACCTCGGCCGCCAGCTACTCGGTGGCCGACCCGGCGATCGGCAGCGTCGGCAATCTCGATTCTCGGCGAGGCGTGGTCGCCGCCCGCGCAGCAGGCGTCACCACCCTGCGCGCCACGGTGGCGGGAGTCCGTGCTGAAACCAGCCTGACCGTGCTGTCGTCCCAGGCGGTGGCGCTGATAGTCGCCCCCAATCCCGTTCAGCTCGACTACGGAAGCGAGGTTCAGCTGTTCGCGATCGCCAGCCTCGAGGACGGCACATCGCTGGACGTCACCGACAGCGCGGCCTGGACCTCCTCCGATCCCGCAGTGGCCGAGGTGACTACCGGCGTCGGATCGCGGGGCCGGGTCCGGGGAATGGGTGGGGGCAGGGCCACGGTGGGCGCGGCCTACGGAAGCCTGAGCGCCACCGTCGAGGTGGCGGTCAACCCGCCCAAGGCCATCGCGCTGGAGATTCGTCCCTCTTTGCTGGCACTTCCCGCCGGGAGGCGAGCGCCGCTGGCGGCGCTGGCCACCTTCGAGGACGGAACCTCAGCCGACTTGACTCGCTCGGCTACCTGGTGGTCGACCACCGCCAATGCCTCGGTCTCGCCGGGCGGCGAAGTCTTTGGCCGCGCGCTCGGCAGCAGCGTGGTCCACGCGTCTGCGCGGGGCCTGGAGGCGACCTGCCAGGTCGCGGTGACCGATCCCATTCCGGTGGGGCTCACTCTTTCGCCGTCGGCCCCGGTCGTTCCCCTGGGCGCGCGACAGCGGATGACCACCCGCGCCTTCCTGAGCGACGGCAGCAACCAGGACGTCTCCGACCTCGCCGCGCTGACCTCCGCTGATCCTTCGCTGATCTCGATCGAAATGAGCGATGCGATCGGACTGGCGCAGGGCGGGCCGGTAACCCTCACCTCGACTTACATGGGGCTGATTGCTCTGGCGCGAGCCAACGTCGGGGCGCCGGTGGTGACCCGGGTCGAGCTGAATCCCAATGCCATCAGCGTCTTTCGCGGGCAGACCGCGACAGTCGCCGCCATGGCTTTCTATTCGGATGGCTCCTCGCGCGACATTTCTCAGTCCGCGATTTGGAAGACCAGCGACGCCAACGTCTGCAACGTGGCGGCTGGCTCGATTTCCGGGGTGCAGACTGGCGCGGCGACGGTCAGTGCGTCATTCGCCGGGTTCGAAGGCTCGGCTTCGGTGACCGTGATCGCCGCCGAGCTGCAGCGGATGGCCATCGTGCCGGCGCGACCAGTGCTGGAGACGGGGCTGCTCATACCTTTGCGAGCGTATGGCGTCTATTCGGACGGAACGAGCCAGGACCTGACTGCCTCCGCCACCTGGATCTCGGTCAACCCATCGATAGCCGGAGGCAGTTACTCGCGCGGCGGGTACTACGCCGTCGGAGTCGGCGGAGTCGGCAGCACCAGGCTCTCTGCCACCGTCGGAACCGCCACCGGCCAGACCGACATCGAAGTCATTGGTGCCTCCGGGGATTTCTGGGAGCTGAGCCCGACTCGCCTGGTCATTCCGGTGAACGTTCCCACCAGGTTGTTTCAGGTGCTCGGACGGCTCCCCAGCAGGCGGACGATGCCCATTATGGATGCAATGCCGATGAGTTCGAATCTCGCCTATTCATGGAATGCCGAGGTCTTCATCGGCAAACAGGCTGGAACTGGGACGCTCGCCGGCGGTGCGGTGGAATTGACGATCACCGATGCGACCCTGAGCTCGATCAAGGTCATTGCTCCTTCGCGGCTGCCGGTGGGGGCGGGGATGCCACTGCAGGCGAGCGGCACCTTCTCCGACGGGAGCACCCATGACATCACCCTCGGGTGCGCCTGGTGGAGCACCGACGTGAGCAAGATGGCGACGGTCTTCACCAACAGCGCCGCTTCCGCCAGCGCCCTGGCGCCCGGGAAGGTCGAGGTCGGCTGCTCCTTCGCCGGGATCAATTCATCGACCCCCGTGACCATTGCCGACGTGGCGCTGAGCTCCCTCGACCTGCAGGTTCCCTCGCAGGTGCCTGCTGGCACCTCGATCCGGCCGACGGTGATCGGAACCTACGCCGACGGCTCTCAAGTCGATCTCACCGATGGCGCCATTATCACGTCGAGCGCCCCGGATATTGCCTTCACGCGCCCGGGCATCTTCGAGCGCGAGTGGACGCGTTGGCTCTACTTCTGGCAGCCGGGCCAGGTCACGCTGCAGGCCGAGGCCGGCGGCAAGCGGGTGCGCAAGCCGATCACCGTCACCAGTGCCGGGCTGGTGGGCATCGACGTGTCACTCGACGGCCAGCCGCCGTCACCGGTCATCACCTTGAGCGGGCCAGGCCCCTTCCGCCTGCACGCCATCGGCCGCTTCTCCGACGGGTCGACCGCCGAGGTGACCTCGCTGGCGACCTTCTCCCCCGGCAGCCGTGCCCCGGGAGTGGTCGCCACCATCAGCAACGGCGATAGGGGCGCGGTCACCGTGCTGGGCAGCGGAACCCAGGCGATCGAGGTCATCTACCCGCCGACCGTCATCGGGCAGGCGCCCGGTAGCGGCACCGCCACCCTGGTGATCCCCTAGCCCTGCTTCTCGCGCTTGGCGGTGAGCACCCCGCCGAGCACCAGCAGCGCGGCGCAGACCAGCGACAGCCAGGCGCCGAAGCCCGGCCAGCCGACCAGCTCGGTCTTGCCGTTGCGGGCGGCGCGCTCGAAGCCGCCGACGATGCTCAGGAACGCGATCAAAGCCGACAGCCCGCCGGCGGCCTGGGCCAGCAGCGGCATCTTGGCCGAGGGGATGACTTTCTCGAGCTTGCCGGTGTGGCGCGCCCAGACGCTGACCACGCCCAACCCTCCCAGCAGCAGGGCGAAGAAGCCCCAGCCGAGGAGGCCCAGGTCGTCGCTCTCGGCAGTGCTGTGCCAGGGCGTGCAGGCCATCAGCGACAGGCTCATGCCGCTGATCACCGTCAGCTTGTCCTCGAAGTGCAGTCCCAGGAAGGCGTTCCAGACCGGCTTGACGTACTGCAACGGGTCGCCCAGCTCGTCGCCTGGGGCGGCTGGGTCGGCAGCCCCGGGCTTCGCCGCCGAGGCGGCGGGGGCGGCGGACGCGGCAGCCGCAGGACGGGGAGCGCTCTTCTTCGGGGCCGGCTCTTCGTCGGTCCAGTACTGGCTGTACTTGTTGACGTAGCCGCCCTCGGCGGGCGCGGCGGGCTCGGGCGGAGCCTCCTCCGGCTCGGCCTCCTCGACCGGCGCCCGCCGGCGCACCGCCGGCTTCTTGGCCGCTGGCTGGGAGGGAGCAGTGCGAGGGGCAGCCGCCCGCGTCGGGCGCGCGGGGACGGTCTTCTTCGGTCCGGAAGCGCGGGGCGGGGCCGCCTCCTCAGGCAGCGGCGTGTCCTCGCCGTGGTCGCCGCCGGGCATCGAGCCCAGGAACGAGTCGTCGAGGATCGCGTCGCAGTGCGGGCAGATCGAGGTGCCGTCTTTGAGGGTCTTGGAGCACGAGGTGCATTTCATTGGCGCCGAGTATAGCGTCGCCGTTCGCGTCCTTGGGAAGCGAGCAGGCGAGGCCCCGGCTGCAACCTGAGTCGTTTCCCATCGTCCTGTCCTCGAATGCGCCGCATCCACCTGCGCGGCCTAGAGAACGGAGTCGAGGATGGAGCCGGTCCACCTGGGAATCGCGGCCGGAGTGATCGCCGCCATCGCCGCCGGCGTGGTGCTGGTCCGCCGAGCGCGGCTGAGCGGGGCCATTCGCACTCAGACCGGCAGCTGCCAGGGCTGCGGGCGCCCTGGGCCGGTGCTGGAGGCCAGCCTCCACCAGAATACCGGCATGCTCTTCGCCCGCCGGCACACCCGGGCCGATGGCACCTTCTGCCGCTCGTGCGGGGTCACCACCGCCCTCAAGATGAACCTCCACAACCTGGTGCTCGGCTGGTGGGGGACGATCTCGATGATCGTGACTCCGCTGTTCTTCCTCAACAACCTCTACTACGGGCTGGCGGCGGCGAGCCTGCCGTCCGCGGAGCGCATCTCCGGGCAGGCGCTGGACGGCGAGCGCGAGTACGCGCTCAACCTGCTGGCCACCAAGGATCCCGCGACCGTGGTCGAGGTGCTGAGCAAGAAGACCGGCGCCAGCGAGGAGGCGGTGGTGGAGTTCCTCAAGCGGATCAAGAGCGCTGCCTGAGGCCTGGCCTCAGAACTTCACCACCATCCCGAACGACGGATAGAGGGTGACCCCGCCGATGTTGCGCTCCTTGGTCTGCCTGTCCACGAAGCTGTAGAGGCGGGGGCGGGCGTAGGTGTAGCCGGCGTTGAGCTCGAGGTTGACGAAGACGTACTTGTAGCCGCCCATGATGCCGATCAGCGCGCCGCCGTAGTGCATGGTGCTGGAGATGTGGTCGGTGGCGTCGGGCAGGCCCAGGTCTCCGGCGATCTGCGCCAGCTTGAACAGGTTCTCGTCCATCGAGAAGCGGGTGAAGATGTACTTGGCCCCGGTGTAGAGGACGAACGCCTCCTTCACGTGCCAGCTGTAGAGCAGCGGGACGTCGAAGTCCCAGCGCGAGAAGTCGCTCATGTTGACGTAGTCGAGCACGCTGAACACCGGGTTGCTGAACAGGTATTTGCTGACCCCCAGGCCGATCGACATGTGGTGGGCGCGGCCGGTGTCGTCCTCGCCCAGGTGCAGGAAGCGGTATTTGACGTCCAGCCGCAGCGCGGTGCTGGCCCACTTGAAGCCGATGTCGGCGTCCTCGGCGATGCCGGTGCGCACCGCCAGCTCGTTCACCGCCGCCGGCGGCATCAGCGCCAGGCCGACCCCGCCCAGGTACAGGCTCTGGGCCTCCTCGGGGGTCACCGCGGTGGTCCCGTTCTTGAGGTTCCTGGCCACGCCCACCGCCGCCTTGCCCAGGTCGACGAAGGGGCCGGTGGGGATGTAGTAGCCGTAGCCGTAGTCGATCCGGACGTGCTTGACCGGGGTAGGGCGGGCGGTGTCGCGGGTGGCCAGGGTGGTGGCGCAGCCGGTCGACAGCAGGGCGAGGCAGGCGGCGGCGGCGAGGCGGCTCGGTCTCATTGGGTCGTCTCCGGGCTGCCGGCTCGAGCGCCGAACAGCCGATCATCCATTCGCTTCGAGGGTTTGGTTGCCCGCGCGCGCCGGGGCGATCCCGCCCCGCTCGACGGATCGGCAGGCCGGCTGTATAAGGTGCCGCGATCTCGCCTGTTTTCGCTGGAGAGGATGGAAAAGCGTGAAGCTCAAGCAGAAGCCCGAAGACTTCGTCGTCACCGAGAGCTGGCGCTTCGACAAAGTCGCCTCCGGCGAGTTCCGCGTCTACCAGATGGACAAGCAGAAGGTCTCGACCTTCGACGCCATCGGCCGCATCGCCGAGACCTTCCGACTGCCGCGGTCAGTGTTCTCCTACTGCGGCCTCAAGGACAAGCAAGGGCGGACCACCCAGCTCATCGCGGTGCGCGGCGTCGACGTGGACATGCAGGACGAGGACCTGCGCCTCAAGTACCTCGGCCGGACGGACGAGCCCCTGACCGCCCGCAACACCACCTCCAACCGCTTCGGCGTCACCGTGCGCGACCTCAGCGAGCCCGAGGTCGCCCGGCTGCCCGAGGCGCTGGCGGAGGTCAACCGGCTGGGCGTGGTCAACTACTTCGACAGCCAGCGCTTCGGCTCGCTCAAGCACGGCCAGGGCTTCATCGCCAAGGACCTGCTGCGCGGCGACTTCGAGGCGGCGCTCAAGAACCACCTGGCCCGCCCCAGCGACCTCGACAAGAGCAACGACGCCAAGGTCAAGGCCTTCTGGCGCGACCACTGGGGCGAGTGGAAGCGGCGCTGCACCATCCCCGGAGCCAACAAGTACCAGCGGATCCTCGACTCGCTGCGCCGCGAGCCCAAGGACTTCCGCCGCGCCTTCCTGCAGATCGACGCCAAGTACCGGGCGATGCTGGTCTTCACCTACCAGTCCTACCTGTGGAACGAGGGGGTGCGCCGGTTCCTGATCTCGATGCTCCCCGGCCAGTCGCTGCTGGCGCTCAACTACCAGGCCGGCAAGCTGCTCTTCCCGCGCGACGCGCCCCCGGAGGTCGCCCCGCGGCTGCGCGACCAGTTCTTCCCGCTGCTGGCTCCGGACTCGAAGATCGAGGACCCGGACGTCCGCAAGGCGGTGGAGTGGGTGCTGGGCCGGGAGAAGCTGACCCTGGACAAGCTGGTGGTCCCCGAGACCCCGGAGATCTTCTTCAAGCACGAGGATCGTCCGCTGCTGGTCTATCCCGGCAAGCTGATGATGGGCAGCGCCCACCGCGACGAGCTGAACAAGGAGATGAAGAAGGTCTACGTGGCCTTCACCTTGCCGCCGGGCAGCTACGCCACCCTGGTCATCCGCCGGCTGTTCTGGTTCTCGCAGCAGCGCAACGCCGAGCACGACGATCTCGAGGCGGCGCTGGCCGAGGTCGCCCCCAAGGCCGGCGACAAGAAGGCGGTCGAGGCCGCGGCACGGCCGGCCGCCACCCCGGCTCCGGAAGGCGCGCCGGCCCCGGCGCCGCTCGGCTTCCGCGCCCGCCAGAAGCAGGAGAAGGAGCGCAAGGCCAAGGCCCGCCAGGAGGCGTCGCAGCGCCGCGCCCCGCGCCGCTGAGCGGCCGTTTCATTAGCGCCGCTTCTGGGCGCCAAAAGTTCTTCGCTTCCGGACGGTTGCCCGCTCCCGAAGTTGGGCGGGAGATCAAGAAATCCCTTGCTGCCCAAGCGCGCGTCGTCTAAGCAGTGAACGCTTTTCTCGGGAGTTCCCCGACACTCCAAGGAGACACACCATGGCTCAGTTCCCCCCGCCGACCGCCGGCGAGAAGATCTCGATGAAGAACGGGAAGCTGCACGTCCCGGATCACCCGATCATCCCGTTCATCGAGGGCGACGGCACCGGCCGCGACATCTGGCGCGCCAGCGTGCGCGTCATGGACGCCGCGGTGGAGAAGGCCTACCAGGGCAAGAAGAAGATCAGCTGGTGGGAGGTCTACGCCGGCGAGAAGGCCTTCAACAAGTTCAACAACTGGCTGCCCGACGAGACGGTCGCCGCCTTCAAGGACTACCTGGTGGGCATCAAGGGCCCGCTGACCACTCCGATCGGCGGCGGCATCCGCTCGCTGAACGTGGCGCTGCGCCAGATGCTCGACCTCTACGTCTGCCTGCGGCCGGTGCGCTGGTTCAAGGGCGTCCCCTCGCCGGTGAAGGCCCCGGAGAAGGTGAACATGGTGATCTTCCGCGAGAACACGGAAGACATCTACGCCGGCATCGAGTTCGAGGCCGGCACCGAGAACGCCAAGAAGTTCCTGGCCACCTTCAAGGAGATGTTCCCCAAGGAGTACTCGAAGATCCGCTTCCCGGAGTCGACCGGCATCGGCATCAAGTCGGTCTCCCGCGAAGGCACCGAGCGGCTGGTGCGGGCGGCGCTGGAGTACTGCCTCGCCAACAAGAGCAAGAGCCTGAACTTCGTCCACAAGGGCAACATCATGAAGTACACCGAGGGCGGGTTCCGCAACTGGGGCTACGCCCTGGCCGAGCGCGAGTACGCCGACAAGGTCTTCACCTGGGAGCAGTGGGAGAAGATCAAGGCCAAGGACGGCGAGGAGGCCGCCAACAAGGCGCAGAAGGAGGCGGTGGCCAAGGGCAAGATCATCGTCAAGGACTCGATCGCCGACATCACCCTGCAGCAGGTGCTCACCCGGCCCGATGAGTTCGACGTGATCGCCACCATGAACCTCAACGGCGACTACCTGTCGGACGCCCTGGCCGCGCAGATCGGCGGCATCGGCATCGCCCCCGGCGGCAACATCAACTACGCCACCGGCCACGCCATCTTCGAGGCCACCCACGGCACGGCCCCCAAGTACGCCGACCTCGACAAGGTCAACCCGGGCTCGGTCATCCTCTCCGGCGAGATGATGCTCCGCCACATGGGCTGGACCGAGGCCGCCGACCTGATCCTCAAGGGCATGGACGGGGCCATCGCCAGCCACAAGGTGACCTACGACTTCGCCCGCCTGATGAAGGGCGAGGGCCTCAAGGACGTGGTCGAGCTCAAGTGCTCCGAGTTCGGCGACAACATCATCAAGCACATGTAGTCCACGGGCGCCGCCTGACCGGCGCCTGAGAGCGACACCTCGACCCTCGGCCGGCGAAAGCGGGCCGGGGGTCGTCTCTATGGAGCGGACGATGACGGACTGGGCGCGCAAGGGCAGGGCGGCGCGGGCGATTTCGGGAGCGCTGTTGGCGGCCGCGCTGGCCGGCTGCCATGCCTCAACCACCGCGGCGCAGAAGGTCGAGCCCCAGCCGGCGGCGAAGGCGGCGCCGGGCTGCGGCGCCCCGGCGGGCCAGGATGCCGGGCCGCCGGCGCCAAGCTGGGGAATGCGCCCGTGCGTGGAGAGCGAGGAGTCGGAAGAGGGCGCGGACGCCGGGCGCTGAGCCGCTGCGCCAGAGCGCGCGCCGATTAGGCGTTGCAGGGGCGCGCGGTCGGCTTCGCGGCGGCGCGTCGGGCCAGGCGGAGGGCGGCTACTTCTTGCCGGCCTCGTCGGCGCTGATCTGCTCCAGGACCCACTTCGACAGGAAGCTGTCCTTGGGGACGATCCCGTCGGCGCCGCACTCGGCGGCGATGGCCTTGAGCTTCTCGGTCTCCATCCCGCTGCACAGCACCACCTTGATGCCGCGGAACAGCGAGTTGCCCTTGATGAAGCGGCAGAAGTGCGCCCCGTCGACGTTGGGCATGTTGACGTCGAGCATGATCAGCTCGGGCCGGGTCGCCTTCTTGAGGATCAGCCGGGTGGCCTTGTCGGCGGAGTCGGCCAGGATCACCTCGAAGCCCTTGCCCGCCAGCTCGGCCTCGATCAGCCGGGCGGTCATCTCGCTGTCGTCGACGATCATCACCCGCCGGCTGGCCTTGGGGGCCTCGCCCTTGGTCAGCAGCGACCGCAGCACCGTGGCCAGCTTGGTCACCCCGTCGGCCTTGGTGGCCCAGCCGTCGGCCCCGGAGTCCCGCGCCCGCCGCGCCAGCGCCGACTCCTCCAGGTCGCTGTAGAGCACGATCGGCGCCTTGACCCCCTTGGCTTCGCGCAGAAACTCCAGCACGTCGTCGCCGAAGGCCTCCGGCATCTGCAGATCGACCACCACCGCCGCGAACGGGCCGCTCTCGAGGGCCGTGGCCACGCTCGCCAGGTCGGCGGCGCCCACCGGGTCGAAGCCGGACTGGGACAGCCCTCCCTGCAGCAGCTGGAGGGAGAGCGCGCTGTCGTCGATGATCAGAACTCTCGGCGTCATTTCGCGTGGACTTTAACAGACCAATCCGACCCTGGTAACAAACGCTTCGCGGATTTTCGGCGCTCCCACGCTCGCCTATCGGCACGCCGACCACCGCCTCCTAAACCTGCTCGCCGCGCGGCCGAACGCGCGGCAGGGGTGGCCACGCCGATGTTTTTGGGATAACACAGGGTCGCGCCGGACCCCATTCCAAGGAGAGCTCGTGGACCCGCAGTCCACTCCCAAAGGCAAGCCGCTCCTCGAAGCCCTGGCCAAGGCGGCCGCGGTCGGATCCGCCGCTGGCTCGCAAGCCGCCGAGGTGGAGCTGTTCCGGATGACGGTGGGTGGCACCCGGGTCGCGGTCGAATCGGGGCTGGTCTACGAGGTGGTTCGCGTTCCGCCGATCACCCCGCTGCCCGGCGCTCCGGCGCTGCTGGTCGGGGTGGCCGCTCACCGCGGCGACGTGGTGGCGGTGGTCGATCTCGCCCGGCTGCTGGGGAAGGGCGAGACCAAGCTGAGCAACCGCTCGCGCATCGCGCTGGCGCGCTCCGACGGCTTCGTGGTGGCGGTGCTGGCCGACGAGGTGATCGGGTTGGAGAGCTTCCCGGCCAGGTCGCTGCAGCCGGCGCCGCTGGGGACCGAGAGCGGCGAGTTCGTCGCCGGCCTGCTGATGGAAGGCGGCGAGAACACCCAAATCCTCGACCTGCGTCGGGCGCTCTCCAGCGCCCGCGAGCGGGCCAGTTCCCGGAAGTGAGCCCTCTTGGACCTGGCGCCTTCCACCTCCGAGGAGATCGACCTGGTGCTCTTCGAGATCGCGGGCCGCACCTACGGCGCCGACGTGGTCGACGTGTCGCGGGTGGCCGCTCCCGAGGGGAAGCTGCCGCAGAGCCGGCGGCTGGGGACGCCCAAGCGGATCCAGCGGGGGCTGGTGGTGCGCTCGGGAAGCGGCGAGACGCTGGTTCCCATCGACCGGCTGGTGGGCTTTCGCCGGGTGCACGCCTCCTCACTGCGCAAGCTGCCAGGCTACGCCAGCGGGCTGGCCGAGCCGGCGGTGGTTGGATTCCTGGTCGAAGAGGGAGCGCTGCTCATCTTGATCGACCTCGAAGCTCTGGTAAAGGAAGAGAAGACCGGCGACGCCGGGCCGCAGCCGCGGGCGAAGGCCAGCGCGGCCTGACCGGCGCCGAACGTTTTTGAGGAAATACGAAGTTGTCGAGAGGGCCCATGACCATGGATGACAACGCCACCGCCACTCCCGCCCGGCGCGCTCCGGCCAAGAAGCGCCGAGCCAACGGCTCCGCCAACGGCGCCGCCACCGGGAGCCCCCCGCTGCTCGAGGCCGCCCGGGCCGCCGCCCGCGGCGAGCTGTCGGCCCGGGTCGCGGTCGAGGGGCTGCCTGCCTCCGAGCGCGAGCTGGCCGAGGAGCTGAACAAGGCCCTGTCCGCTGCCCAGACCATCGTCGCCTCCGGCCGCCGCCGGGAGGAGGCGATGGCCGCCGGCATCGACAAGACCATCATCTCGCTGGTCGATCTGGTGCAGAAGGGCGACCTGTCGCGCTGGTCGGGCCACGAGGCCACCGACCACGCGGCCTTGAAGCCGCTGGTCGACGGCATCACCCAGGTCGTCGACACCCTGAAGACCTTCGTGCGCGAGACCAGCGAGGCGGCGCTGCGGCTGTCGAGCTCGGCGCACGAGGTGCTGGCGGCCTCGACCCAGCACGAGTCGGCCTCCACCGAGCAGGCGGCGGCGATCCACGAGACCACCGCCACCATGGAGGAGCTCAAGCACGCCAGCGCCCAGATCGCCGAGAACGCCGGCTCGGTGGCCCGCGTCGCCGAGGAAACCCTGGGGGCGGCCCGCGCGGGCAAGGGCGCGATCAGCGAGTTCGCCATCGCCATGCAGAACATCCGCAAGGATGGGCTGGCGGTGGTCGAGGCGATCAGCAAGCTGACCAAGCGCGTCGAGCGCATCGGTACCGTGGTCGAGGTCATCGACGAGATCGCCGACCGCTCCGACCTGCTGGCCCTCAACGCCGCCCTCGAGGGCAGCCGCGCCGGCGAGGCGGGCCGCGGCTTCTCCATCGTCGCCGCCGAGATGCGCCGGCTGGCCGAGAACGTGATGGAGTCCACCAAGGAGATCAAGAACCTCATCGCCGAGATCCGCGAGGCCACCCAGGCCGCCGCCAGCGCCGCCGAGGAGAGCCGCAAGGCCACCGAGGAGGGCGAGCGGCTGGGGACGGTGGCCTCCACCGCCGTCGAGGGCATCCTCGCCGGCGTGCAGGAGACCAGCGACGCCGCCCGGGTGATCAACCTCGCCACCCAGCAGCAGCGCACCGCCACCGAGCAGGTGGTGACCTCGATGGCCGAGATCGAGGAGGTCACCCGCCAGACCACCCAGGCCTCCAAGCAGGCCACCGGCGCCTCCAGCGAGCTGACCCAGCTTGCCGCCCGGCTCGCCGAGCTGATCAAGCGCTTCCAGACCGACTGATTCGCAGGCTCCGAGGGCCACAGGCTCGCGCATGGACACCGAAGCGCTGCGAAGATCGCTGCTCTCCAAGTTCAAGGAGGTGACGGCCGACCGGCTCGAGAAGATCGGGCTGGCGCTGCTCGCCCTGGAGAAGGACCCCAAGGCCGAGGCCCCGGCCGAGGACGTCGCGCGCGAGCTGCACACCATGAAGGGCGAGGCGCGGATGCTGTCCTTGCCGCGCATCGGCGAGCTGGCCCACGCCGCCGAGGATCTCCTCAAGTCCACCCGCGAGGGCCGCTCCAGCCTCCACGTCGCCACTGACCAGCTGCTGCAGGCCTGCGACCTGATCGGCGAGCTGCTGGAGCAGCTGGACCTGGCCGACAAGCCGCACCCGGCCAGCGCCAAGATGGTGGAAAGCCTGCTCAAGGCCGCCGGCCTGAGCGAGCTGTCCGGCCGCAAGCCGGTGGCCGCGATGGCCTCGCCCAGCGCCGCGCTGCCCAAGTCGCGCTTCGCTCCCGACAAGCCCGCCGCCGACAAGAAGCCGGAGGAGAAGAAGCCCGAGGCCAGGCCGCCGGAGAAGAAGGCGGCCGAGGAGAGGCCGCCCGAGGAGAAGCCGGCCGCCGAGCCGCCCAAGGCCGACGCCCGCTCGATCCGCGTGGCGGTGGAGGTGCTCGACCTGCTGGGCGCGCTGGCCGGCGACCTTCTGGTCGAGGGCGCTCGGGCCCACCTGCGCTCCCACGAGCTGAGCCTGCTGGTGCAGCGCTTCAACCGCATCGGCGACCGCTTCCTGGGCCTGGCGGATCTGGTCTCGGCGCGCCTGCCGGATCAGCAGGCTGGATTGGGGCTGCTCGAGGCCGACCTGCACCTGCTGCGCGACGACATCTTCCGCTTCGTGCGCAAGAACTCCGACGGGGTCAACGCCCTGCGCGGCCACCTCGATCGCCTGGCCGAGCAGGTGGCCGAGGCCCGGCTGGTGCCGCTGTCCACGGTGTTCACCGCCTTTCCGCGCGCGGTGCGCGACATCGCCCGCGACCAGAGCAAGGAGGTCGAGCTGGCGATCGCCAACGCCGAGGTGGGCGTCGATCGCAACGTGCTGGGCGAGGTGCGCGACGCGATGGTCCACCTGCTGCGCAACTCGGTGGACCACGGCATCGAGGCCCCCGAGACCCGCGAGCAGGCCGGCAAGCCGCGCAAGGGCCGGATCGGGATCGGGGTCCGCGCCGACGGCGGGATGCTGGCGGTGGAGGTCGAGGACGACGGCAAGGGAATCGACCCGGCCAAGGTCCGCCAGAAGGCGGTGTCGAGCGGGCTGCTGCCGGCCGCCCACGCCGCCGCGCTCACCGAGCGCGAGGTGATGGACCTGATCTTCCTGCCCGGCTTCTCCACCAAGGAAGAGGTCACCGAGCTCTCCGGCCGCGGGGTGGGGATGGCGGTGGTCAAGAAGAAGGTCGAGGCCCTGGGCGGCTCGGTGAGCATCGCCAGCAAGCCGGGGAAGGGGACGCGCATCAGCCTGCGGCTGCCGCAGTCGATGGCGCTGATGCGGGTGCTGCTGGTGCGGCTGGGCAAGGACGTCTACGGCGTCCCGGCCTCGGACGTCCAGGCGGTGGGGAGGGTGCGCCCGCAGGACAAGATGCTGGTCGCCGGCCGTCAGGCGGTGACCTTCCGCGGGCGGGCCACCACCCTGGTCGAGCTGGCGCCGCTGCTGCGGCTGGCCGGCGGCAAGCACGAGGCGCCGCAGTGCATCTTCGTCGAGCACGGCGAGGACCGGGCGGCGTTCACCGTCGACGGCTTCATCGGCGAGCGCGAGGTGGCGGTCAAGCCCTGCGGCGGCGAGTTCCTCAAGGGCGCTCCCTGCGTCGCCGGCGCCGCCGCCCTCGAGGACGGCCGGGTGGCGGTGCTGCTGCACGTGCCGGATCTCATGATGCAGATCCGCAAGACCGCCGGCCGGGCCCAGGCCGGCGCCGGGCAGGAGCGGCGGCTGCGCGTCCTCCTGGTCGACGATTCACCCATCGCCCGCGCCACCGAATCTGCGCTGGTGCGCGCGCTGGGCCACCAGGTCGACGAAGCCTGCGACGGCGAGGACGGGCTGTCCAAGGTGGCGCTGCAGACCTACGACCTCATCCTCTCCGACATCCAGATGCCGAAGATGGACGGCATCGAGATGACCCGCCGGATCAAGACCGATCCGGCGACCAGCCGCATCCCGATCGTCATCCTCAGCTCGCTGGCTTCGCCCGAGGACAAGCGCCGCGGACTCGACGCCGGCGCCAACGCCTACCTGGTGAAGGGCGAGCTCTCGACCGAAGCGCTCAGCCAGACGCTCGGCCAGTTGGTCGGGTAGAGCTTTCCGGGGCGGGCGCGGTTCGCTAGAGTGGCCTTCGGCACCGCGCAATGTCTCCGTCCGGCCATTCCATCCGAGTCCTGATCGTCGCCGGCGGCGAGGTGCGCCGGCTGCTCAGCGGCGCGCTGCGCTCGGCCGGCCTCGCGGTGGTCGATGCCTCGGAGGCCTCCACCGAAATCGTGGCCGCCTGCCAGGAGGCCCAGCCCGAGGTCGTGGTGGTGGACGCCGGCCTTCCGGAACGCGCCGGTTTCTCCGCTATCGAAGACATCATGGCGTACCGGCCGACCCCGATCCTGGTGCTGGCGGACAGCCAGAACAGCGCCGCCGGATTCGAGGCGCTGTCGATGGGGGCGCTGGACGTGCTGGCCCTGCCCGCCTTCGGGGAGGAGGCCGACTTCCGCCAGCAGCTCGCCCGCCGGCTCAAGCTATTGCGCGGGGTGCGGGTCATCCAGCACGTTCGCGGGCGCCACGCCAAGAAGCGCCCGGTGAAGACCGGCCTGGGCGGGCCGCCGGTGGTGGGCATCGCCGCCTCGCTCGGCGGGCCGCGCGCCCTGGCCAACCTGCTTCGCGATCTGCCGCGCGATCTGCCGGCGCCGATGGTGGTGGTGCAGCACATCTCCGACGGCTTCTCGACCGGGCTCGCCTCCTGGCTGGCGGGCGAGTCGGGGCTGGAGGTCCTCGAGGCCCAGGACCGCCAGCCGCTGCGCCCGGGAGTGGTGCTGGTCGCCCCCACCGGCGCCCACCTGAAGGTGTGCGGCGACGACCAGATCGAGCTCGACCGCGGGCCAGCGGTCGGGGGCTTCCGGCCCTCGGCCACGGTGATGTTCGACTCGCTGGCCCACCGCTACGGGCCACGGGTGGTGGGAGTGGTGCTGACCGGGATGGGCCGCGACGGGGCCGACGGGCTGCTGGCGGTGCGCGGCGCCGGCGGGCGGACGCTGGCCCAGGACGAGTCGAGCTCGGTGGTCTACGGCATGCCCAAGGCGGCGGTGGAGGCCGGGGCGGTGGAGGCGGTCTTCCCGCTCGAGGAGCTGCCCGACGCCATCGACGAGCGGGTGCGGGAGCTGAACGCGCTCTGGCTGCGGGGGCGGGCATGAGCCTGCGGGTCTCGGTCCCCGATGCCGCCATCCAGCGGCTGTCCCGGCTGCTGCTGGCCAGGGTCGGGCTGCGCCCGGCGAAGGAAGGGGAGGCCGGGCTGCGGCTGGCGATCGCCGCGCGGATGGAGGCGCTGGGGGAGCGCGACGCCCTGGCCTTCGTCGAGCGGCTGGAGTCGGGGGCGGCCCAGGAGCTGCGGGCGCTGCTGCCGCTGGTCACGGTGGGAAAGACCGAGTTCTTCCGGGACAGCAACCAGTTCAAGGCGCTGCGGGCGCAGGTCTTCCCGCAGATGCTGGCGCGGGCGCGGCGCGAGATGCGGCCGCTGCGGGTCTGGTCTGCTGGCTGCGCCACTGGCGAGGAGCCCTATTCGCTGGCGATGCTCGCCGCCGACCTCAAGGTCGAGCCGGAGGGGCTGGAGCTGCTGGCCACCGACGTCAATCCCGAGGCGGTGGACCGGGCGCGGCAGGGCCGGTTCGCCACCCGGCGGCTGGCCACCGTCCCGGCAGAGATGATCGAGCGCTTCTTCGTGCGCGAGGGCGAGGAGTACCAGGCCAACGAGGGGCTGCGCTCGTACATCCGCTTCGCCACCCACAACCTGGCCGACGTGGCCTTCCCGGTGCCGAAGTCGGGCGGGCTGTGGGACGTGGTGCTGTGCCGCAACGTGATCATCTACTTCGACGGCCCGACCACCGCCAAGGTGATCGGCCGGTTCTTCGATCGGCTGGTCGAGGGCGGCTACCTGTGCCTGGGCTACTCGGAGTCGCTCTATCGGATCAGCAGCGACTTCGAGCTGACCGAGGTCGAGGGCTCGTTCCTCTATCGGCGTCCGGTGGCGCCCAAGATGCGGGCGGTCAAGCCGCGGGTGGACCAGGCGATCGAGCGGCTGCGGGAGGCGGTGGCGGCCCGCAAGGCGCGTGGAGCGGAGGAGCCGGCGCCGCGCCCGCCGGCGCCCAACGCCCCCACGCCGCTGCCCGGGACGCTGCCGCGGGTTCCGGCGGAGGGCCCGCGCCCGGTCGCTGCCCCGGTCACCGTGCCGACGCCGCTGCCCGGCACTCTTCCGCGGGTGAGCGAAGCCCGGCCGGCGGCGAACGCGCCCCAGCTCGCGCTGGCGCTGCCCGAGGGGCCCGAGGTCGATCCCATCAAGGCGGCGGCGGCGCTGCTGGAGCAGGGCGAGTTCGAGGCCGCCCTCAAGCTGTTGCGCCAGTCGCTCGAGACCTCGCCGGGCAACCTCGCTCTGCTCGTGACCTTGGGCAACGTGCTGACCGTCATGAGCCGGCCCCTGGAGGCGCGCGAGGCCTACGAGCTGGCGCTGGCCGCCGAGCCGCTGTGCGCCGAGCCTCACCTGTTCCTGGGGATCGCCTGCTTCGAGGCCGGCGATCCGGCGCTGGCCGAGGAGGCGGCGCAGGAGCTGGGGCGGGCGATCTTCCTCGACCCCAACCTGGCCCTGGCGCACTACTTCCTCGGTCGGCTGGCTGAGCGGCGGGGCGATCTGGCCGAGGCCCGGCGCGCCTACCGCAACGCGGTGAGCACCGGGCGCGAGGCCCGCGGCTGGGCGGCGCCGCTGCTGGGCCACTTCCCGGACATGCCCTCCGACCCGGCGGTGCTGGCCCGCGCCGCCCAGTACGCCCTGGCGGCCATCGAAGAAGTGGCGGTTTGAAGCCCTCCCGGCCGGTCGGCTAGACTGCCGGCCACCGTTCGGTCGCTCGGGCCCCCTCAACCGAGAGCGAGCGCCGCACCTCCGAGGCTCACATCTCATGATTCGTTCGGCTCCAGGAACCCTTGGAATTGTCTGTCTGTTGCTCGCCGCCGGCTGCGGCTCGGGCGGCTCGGTGGCCATCGGCGGGGCCTGCGCCGCCGACGCCGACTGCCAGTCCGGAAGCTGCGCCGCCACCTTCCCCGGCGGCGGCTACTGCCGCGGGCTCGACTGCAACTCCTGCCCCGGCGGCAGCAGCTGCGGCAGCTTCCAGGGGACCCAGGCCTGCTACCAGTCCTGCAGCGGGCCCGAGCAGTGCCGCGGCAGCGACTACCAGTGCTTCAACGGCGTCTGCGTGCCCAAGTGCGCCAGCGGCGACGACTGCGGCCCCGGCTTCAAGTGCAACCAGGGCTCCGGCCAGTGCGAGCAGGCCACCGCCACCCGCTGCAACCGCGACGTCAACTGCGCCTCGGGGGTCTGCCTGCTGCCCGAGCAGCTGTGCAGCGACACCTGCGCCCGCACCGCCGACTGCCAGGGCGGATGGTCGTGCATCTGGCGCGGAGCAGAGCAGAACGGGGTGCGCACCGACGTGCGCGAGGTCTGCTCTCCCAACAACGACGGCAAGCTGGAGCTGGGGGCGGCCTGCGCCGGCAACGCCGGCTGCCGCAGCGGCTACTGCCACCTGGGCGTCTGCAGCCAGGCCTGCGCCAGCGACGACGGCTGCTCCAACGGGCTGAGCTGCGTCGGCTCGCAGGAGCCGATGCCCAACTCCACCTCCCACGCCACCAAGGCCTGCCTGCCGCCCTCGGGGATGACCACCTGGGACCTGTCGAGCTACCCGGCGATCTACAAGTCGGTGGTCCCGGTGCCGGACAACGCGGTCTCGTTTTCGATCGTCACCACCACCTCCTCCGCCGCGAACATGCCGGTGGTCACCAGCCTGACCGATCCCAGCGGGAACCAGGAGGCCAGCATCGGGCTCGATCCCTGGGACCCGCGGGTCCACGTCCGCCTGGATCCGCAGAACGCGATCAACACCATGATGGTCCCGATGACCAACAAGTACCCGCTCATCCACGGCGGGGCTTACACCTTCGGCACCGGCATCTTCAGCTCCAGCACTGGGGCGGCGATCCCCGGCATCCCCGGGATCCAGCTGGTTTACAAGCTGGCGCCCGGGGCCAGGGTCTCGTCGGGAACGCTCAACCTCAACATCCACATCCTTCCGATGCGCGGGCACGCCTGCAGCTCGGGAACGACGATGTCCGCCAATACCGCCCCGTCGATCCTGTCCCGGGACATCGCCACCATGCGGCGCATCTACGCCAAGGCCGGCATCACCCTGGGGACCATCAACTACTTCGATCTGAACCGCACCGATCTGCAGAGCATCGACGGCACCCAGCCCGGGGCGCTGGATCCGCTGTTCTCGGCCTCGGCCGGGCACAATGAGCACGCGGTGAACGTGTTCCTGGTGCGCAGCCTGAGCGGCGGCAGCACCTCGTTCGCGCTGCTGGGGGTGTCGGGCGGGATTCCCGGCTCGCTCACCCCGGGGACGGTGCACAGCGGAGTGGTGGTGACCTTCGAGGCCTACTGCGCCTTCACCATGGACGGCAGCAGCATCATCGGCAACGTGATGAGCCACGAGTCGGGCCACTACCTGGGGCTGTGGCACAACGTCGAGCAGAACGGCCAAGGGGGCAACGACCCGACGCACCAGGATCTGCTCGACGACACCACCACCAGCAGCTCGAACCTCATGTACTGGAACGAGCAGGGCGGCGAGGACCTGTCCCAGGGGCAGGGCTTCGTGATGCGCAACAACACCTTGGTGGAGTAGCGACCATGAACCGCGTGAACCTTTCCTTCGCCATCCTCTCTCTGTTGGTCTCCGTTCCGGCGCTCGGGCAGCCGAGCCGGCAGGCGGTGCTCGATGCGCTGCGCGGCTACGAGATCCCGATGACCCGCGAGCGGCTCGAGTCGCTGGGGGCCGGCTGGGAGCAGGTGCTGGAGCAGCTGGCCCAGGACCCGTCGCTGGTGCCGCTCTACCGCATCCGCGCGGTGGGGGCGCTGGCTTTCTCCAAGAGCCCGACCACCCCGGCGGTACTGCGCGCGGTGCTCGCTCGCCACGGCAAGGCCGAGCGCGGCCCGGCGGCGATCGAAGCCAAGGCCGCGGTGTCGGCGCTGGGGTTGGTCGAGGGGGCGAATGCGCTCGACCTGCTGGCCGGCTTCCTCGATCACCCGGTCCCCGACACCCGCATCGCTGCCGCCCAGGCGCTTTCGGCCATCGCCTCGCCCAAGGTCCCGGCGCTGTTGCGCAAGCGGTTGGCGGTCGAGGTCGAGCCCGTCGCCAAGGCCGGGCTGGAGCAGGCGCTGCAGACGGCGACCCGCTAAGCGAACGCCAGGGCGGGCTGGGCGTCGCCTAGACCAGCACCACCCGCGAGCGGCTGGCGGTCTGGGCGCGCGGCTCGAGGATGCCCAGCTGCCACAGGCCGCAGAGCACGGCCCGCACCGAGCGCTCGTCGAGCTCGCTGAGGATCACCAGGTCGTCGACGGTCTTGGTGCCATCGGCGTGCGCCAGCACCATCGCCTCGCCGTCGGACAGTGGCAACTCGCTGAGCGAATAGGGCGGATCGGCGGTGGGCAGGAACCGCTGGTCGGCCGGCATCAGCTCGCGCAGGCGAAGCAGGGTGAAGCCGCGCTTGTAGCCCTCGAGGATCAGCGGAGCCGGTGCCAGGGAGATCTTCAGCATCTCCTGACGCGGGCTGGCGCGCAGCCCGAACTGGTAGTCGCCGTCGCGCCAGTCGAAGGTGCTCCAGACGATCTCCTGCACCTGCCGCTCGACCAGCGCCCGCCGCTCCTCCGCGGTGAGCAGTCCCAGCGCCACCATCGCGTCCCCGGTGCGCGATGAGGAGTTGGCGACCTCCTTCTGCACCTGCTCCAGCTTGGCGGCGTCGAGCTTTCCGGCGCGGAGGGCGAAGCGCCCCAGCCGCTCGGCGCCGACGTTGGAGGCGGCGAAGACCGTGACCCCGCGGTCGACTCCAATCACCTTGAGCACACCGCCGCGGCGCAGCCGCAGCTCGCCGGTCTGCTGTCCTTGGTAGAGCGCGGTCAGCAGGCGCGGGACGGTCGTGCTGGCGAGGCTGCCCGAGCGCGGCGCACCCTGGGAGCCGCGAGGCTCCTGGGCCGAGCCGGAGGCGGAAGGGTGCCAGACCTTGCGACCGGAGAAGGGCAGCGCCACGTCGGCTGGCATCGCGCCGGGATCCGGCGCGGGTCCGGTCGAGTCGGCCACGACCGGTTCGGGCAGCGCCAGCCCTTCACGGCGCGCCTGGCGCGACGGCGCGGTGTCGACGATCGCGTCGGGCGCTGACTCCTTGGCCGAAGGCGCCGGCAGCTCCGAGGTGGCTGAAGCTGGGGCCCGAAGCGGAGAGGGGGGCGCGGAAGGCGGCTCCGCCGGAGCGGGAGGCGGTGCGCCGGCCGGCGAAATGAGAGACGGGACGATGATTCCCTCGTCCAGATCTCGCTCGTCGGCGGCGCTCGCCTCCGCGGGGGCGGGCGGAGGCGTCGGCGCCTGGAGGGAGGGGGCGATGATCTCCTCTTCGAGGTCGGCCTCGGCAACCGCATCGGCGGGAGGAGGCGGCGGTGCGGGGACGGGAGGCTCGGCGGCAGCGTTCGCGACCGCCAGCGCCAGCGTGGAGGAGTCAGCCGCGGGGGCCGGCTTCGCGGAAAGCGGGGGCGGGGGAAGGGGTTCGAGATCCGCCTCGGCGAGCTCGGGGAGCGGCTCGGCGCTCGCCGCTTTCCCCGACGACTGCCTGGCCAGCTCCGCCAGGGAGAAGACGCGCGTTTGCTGGCGGTCCTCCTCGAACGGATCGTCGGAGGACGGGCCGGTCTTGGCGGCGGCGTCGAGGAGCGCCTTGCCGATGGGCGCGGTGACTTCGCTTTCGTCGAGGTAGGGAGCGTCCTCGAGGAACGGGTCCTCCTCGGGAATGCGGTGGAGCGAAATGCCGGCTGCGGCGAGGACCTCCGGACCGATCCGGCGGGTCTGCTGGTCGAACGGGACGAGCTCCTCGAGGAACTCCTCCTCGCCGCCGCCGGCGGGGGCGTCCTCGAGTGAGAGCTCGCGCAGCGCCTCGGGCGGCGGGGGCGGCGGGCCGGGCTTCGCCTGCGGCGAGGCGGGCGAGGCCAAAAGGTAGACCAGCTTGGCCATTACCTCGCGGGCGACGAAGGGCTTCTCCACGAAGGCCCGGGCGCCGCGGGCCATGGCCTCGCTGGCGAAGTTCTCGCCGCGGAAGACGCCGCTCATCGCCATGCAGACCACGCCGCGGGCCGAGAGCTCGGCTATCAGGTCCTGGCCCTTGCAGTCAGGCAGCAGCAGGTCCACCAGCGCCGCCTCTGGCACCATCGACTCGAGCGAGCGGCGTGCGTCCTTGCCGGTGTGGGCCAGCCGCGGCGCCAGACCGTAGGCGTCGGCGACGATGGCCAGGAGGCTGGCGAGCTCAGCGTTGTCGTCGACGATCAGGACCGAGCGCATGGGCAGGGGCGGGGGGATTTTTGCGGGGCCGACAATAGCACAGCCTCCCGGCTCGCCTGCCTCTTCGTTGGTCGAAGAGGCGACGCCATCGTCGGCAAGACCCCTGCAGGAAGGCTCTCACTGGCGCGGCGAGATCGGGTATATCCGCACCATGCGATTGGGCGAGCTTCTGGTGCGAGACAGGGTGGCCACCGCGGCGCAGGTCGAGGAGGCGCTTTCGTCGCAGGTCCTCAACGGCGGCCGGCTGGGAACGAACCTGGTCGAGCTGGGCCACCTCACCGAGGAGGCGCTCGCCCGCGCGCTCGGGAAGCTGCACGGGGTGCCGTCGGCGCACGGGGAGATCGTCCCCTCCGGCGAGGCGCTGGCGTCGCTGGACCTCAACCTCGCCGACGACCGCGACGTGCTGCCGGTGCGGCTGGAGGGCAACCGGCTCTTCCTGCTGGTGATCAACCCCGACGACATCGAGACCCGCGACCGGGTGGCGCAGATGACCGGCAAGCGGGTGGTCCCGGTGGTGGTGCCCGAATTCCGCATGGCGCAGCTGCAGCGGCGCTACTGCAAGGCCTTTCGGCCGGTGCGCGAGGTCGACATCGAGGCGGTGCGGCGCAAGCAGCAGCGCGCCCAGCAGGCCGCGGCCCGGGCCCCGAGCCAGGATCTGATGGCCGAGGACGAGTTCGAGTCTCTCTACGCCGCCGCCATGCAGGGCGGGGTGCGCGCCGGCGAGGAGCAGCTCGAGGAGGCGGTGGTCATCGAGGAGTCCCAGCCGATGGCTCCGATCGCCGCGCCGCCGGCTCCCGCGCCTCGGCCGCAGCCGGTGGCCGGGCGACTGGCCACTCCGCCGCCTCAGGTCCGCGTTCCGACGGCGCTGCCGCGCCAGCCGTCCTCGGTGCCCACTCCGACCTCGCTCCCGCGCCAGCCGTCCTCGGTTCCTACTCCGACCTCGCTCCCGCGCCAGCCCACCGCGGTTCCCATTCCCGCCGCGCTTCCCCGCCAGCCTTCCTCTGCGCCGGCGGCGATGGCGCCGGTGGCGGCGCCGCAGCCGGCGAGCCAGCGCCCGGCTTCGGCCGCTCCGACAGCTCCGATCGCTCCGATCGCTCCCGCCGCGGGCGAGCTGCCGACCATCGACCTGGAGCTGATGGACATTGCCCAGGCCGAGCCGGAGCGCACCCCGGAGCGCAGCCAGGAGGTCTCGCGCCGGGTCGCCTCGGAGAAGCGGGCCCGCGAGCAGCGGGTGGAGGATTCGACGCCGATCGGCTTCGCCGAGGCCCAGAAGGCGCTGGCGCAGATCAGCGACCGCGGCGACATCGGCCGGGTGGTGCTGCGCTTCGCCGCCGGCAAGTTCAAGCGGGCGATCCTGCTCAACGTGCAGCGCGACATGGCCATCGGCTGGCTGGGGGCCGGCTCGGCGCTGGCCGCCGGGGCCGCCCGCAAGGTGGCGATCTCCCTCAAGAAGCAGAGCCCCTTCAAGCTGGTGCGCGACAGCCGCAGCCACTTCCTCGGGCCGCTGCGCAAGGAATTCGCCACCGTGGTCTTCCTCAAGGGGCTGGGCGGGGGCGAGCCCAAGACCGCGGTGCTGATGCCGCTGCTGGCCGCGGGGAGGGTGGTCAACATCCTCTACTGCGACAACGGGCCCGACCAGTTCGCCTCGCTCGACATCGGCGAGCTGCTGATCCTGGCCCAGAGCGTGGGCCGCTCCTACGAGTCGATGCTCGCCGCGCGCAAGGCGGCCGCCAAGGCACTGCACGGCGGATAGTTCAGAGCGGGAGCGAGCGGGCGGCCGGTCGTTTTCTTGCCTTCCCTTCGAGCGAAGCTAGCCTTCTGGCTACAGGGCGCTACACGAGAGCGCCTTCGCTCCCAAGGAGACAAGCCCATGTCCGAACAGCGCCACAGCCGCCGCGTCCCCCTGGACGTCTACCTGAACAAGTTCATCAAGGGCGTGCCCTTCATGGCGCGGGCCCGCGACATCAGCGCCGAGGGCATCTACCTGACGCAGCTGATCGAGCCCACCGGCACGGTGCAGCGGGTGGGGCTGCAGTTCCAGCTGCCCGGCTGCAACGAGATCATCTACGCCGAGGGCGAGGTGGTGCGCGACGTGGAGAAGGAGGCCGCCCGCGGCCACGGGGTGCGCTTCACCCTGCTGACCGACTACCACCGCCGCCTGATCGAGCGCTTCATCCGCGGCAGCATGGCCGCCGTCCCGGCCTAGATCGCCGGCGGGCTGCCGAGCCCGCGATAGCACGACTGCTCCTCACAAGATCGAGCCCGAGGCCACCGCCGGCCTCGGGCTTTTTTGCGCCCGCGCCCGCTTTGAAGTTCCGTGAGGGGAAAAACGTCGATCGCACTAGCTGAGTGAGATCAATCACATCGCTTCGCTGGCCAGAAGCCTATGTTGCCACCGTGACAGCTTGACTCCTCATCGATCGGTCGTGTTTGCTGAGCCGCGCCACCAGAACTCGAACGGCGCCTCGGGAGGAAATCTGATGAGAAACGCATTGGCTCTGCTGCTGCTGGTACCTGCCGTGGCGCTGGGCGCCGAGAAGGCGGAGAAGAAGAAGCCGCAAATCCCCGGGGTGGACTGGGCCGCTGGGACCATCAAGGCCACCGGGCGCGGCGCCCCCAACCTCAACGCCCCCTCGGTGGCGGCGGCTCGGCTCGGCGCCGAGAAGGCCGCCGAGATGGACGCCCTGCGCAACATCCTGGCCACCCTCAAGGCGGTGCAGATCAGCGCCGGCAAGTCGGTGGGCGACGCCATGTCCTCCAACGACACCGTCAAGGCCACCGTCGAGGGCCAGGCCAAGGGCTTCAAGCGGGTCGACACCCGCTACTTCTCCGACGGCGGGGTCGAGCTGGACGTGGAGATGAGCCTGGAGGGCCTGCTCAGCGAGCTGATGCCCGCCGAGGAGAGCGGGGCGCTGGCCCAACTGCCCAGCTCGGGCGAGATGACCAACACCGGGCTGGTGATCGACGCCGGCGGGCTGCACCCCAAGCCGGCGCTGGCGCCGCGGCTGCTGGACGAGGCCGGCAACGAGGTCTACGCCGCCCGCTACGTGACCAAGGACGCCCTCAAGGCCAACGGCATCGCCGGCTATCTGAAGACGATGGACGAGGCCAAGAAGAGCGCCCGCGTCGGCGGCAAGCCGCTGGTGGTCAAGGCGGTCAAGGTCGCCGGGGGCACCGACGTGGTGATCAGCAACGCCGACGCCGACAAGCTGCGCGATCCCAAGGGGAACGTCAGCTACCTGGCCGAGGGCCGGGTCATCATCGTCGCCGACTGATCGGGAATGAACCTGGAGGAGGCCGCCAGGCGGCCTCCTCGAAACTCTTCGAGGAGCGGGTGCGCGCATGAGAACCCTGTTTGCTGCAGTGCTGACGATGCTGGTCGCCGTTCCGTCGTGGGCGGCTGCTCCCGCGGCCCCTCCGCCGCCTCCGCCGGCGGCCCCGGCGGCCGAGACCCCGGTGGTGGTCGAGGCCACCGGCGCGGTCGACTTCTCCAAGGGCGGGCTGGGGGTCGAGGGGGCCAAGGAGAAGGCGCGCGACGTCGCCCTGCGCGAGGCCATCAACAAGGTGGTCGGCACCACCATCACCTCCAGCTCGGAGATGGCCGACTTCACCCTGGTCCGGGACGTGGTCTTCTCCCAGACCGCCGGCTTCATCCGCAAGTACGACATCCTCGACACCAAGGTCGACGACCAGGCCGAGACGGTGACGGTCAAGGTCCGGGCCGAGGTGCTCAAGGGCCAGGTGGACAAGGACGCCGCGGCCATCGCCACCCTGCTCTCCTACAAGAAGCAGAAGCGGGTCTACGTGATGATCACCGACGTCTCCACCGAGACCGTCGGCGGCAAGGCCAGCGGGCAGGTGGCCACCATCCGCCACGGGGTGTTCGACGCCGCCTTCGCCGACAAGCTGCGCCAGGACGGCTTCACCGTCCTCGACCCGAACATGGTCGACGGCAAGCTCAAGAACCGGGCGGCGGTGCAGGCGCTGGGCACTCCGCAGGAGGCAGCCGAGCTGGCCGACGCCGTCGGCGCCGACCTGATCTTCTACGGCAACGCCCAGGCCGGGAAGGTGGAGGAGGCGGCGGGCGTGGTCGACGGCAAGAACCTGATCGCCGCCGACGTGCGCTACGCGGTCAGCGTCACCGCCCCCGACGCCCGCGAGCAGCTGGCCAGCGTCACCGGCACCGCCATGCTCTCCGGCTACACCCTGACCGACGCCACCAACAAGGCCATCGGCAAGGCCGCCGACCAGGCGCTCAAGGAGATGCGCACCCGGATCTACGAGACCTGGCGCAAGCACATGACCGGGCCGGCGCGCATCGTCATGACCGTCACCGGGCTCAAGGACTGGGGCATGTTCAAGGCCTTCAAGACGCTGCTCACCAGCCAGGTGCGCGGGGTCAAGGAGCTGACCAGCGACAAGTTCGACAAGGGCACCGCCCTGATCGACGTGGCCATGGTCGGCACCGTGGACAACCTGGCCAGCGACCTGTCGGGCAAGACCTTCAAGGGGCTGACCATCAACGTCAACAAGGTCAGCGGCAACACCATCGAGCTGGCGCTGGGCAAGTGAGGTCGCTGCTGCCAGCGCTCTTGTTGGCCGGGTGCGCCTCGAGCGCCCCGGCCTGGGAGGGAGTGCTGGCCGAGCAGCGCGGGACGGCGAAGGCGGAGCGGGCGGTGGAGGGGCTGCAGCTGGAGTGCGGCCCGGCGGAGGCCGAGGTGCTGCTGGACGGAGTGATGCAGGGCCGCTGCGGCGATCTCGAGCCGCCGCGGCAGATCGCGGTGGACGCCTCGCCGCACCGGCTGGAGGTCAGAATGGTCGGGCATGCCTCCTACCGGGCCGAGTTGATGGCCGGAAACGCCCGCACCCGGCTGACGGTGCGGCTGGTGCCGCTGAACTGACGACGCATCCCCGGCTTGAGCCGGGGGAGGAGCGGGAGATGAAGACCGTAGCGACGCTCTTGGCAGTGCTGCTTCCCTCGCTGGCGCTGGCCGCCTCGGGTGAGGTGAGCTTCCTGGAAGGAACCGCCAGCCGCTCGCCCAAGGCCGGGGGCAAGGTGGCGCTTTCGCTCAAGGGAGCGGTGGAGCAGGGCGACCTGGTCGAGACCGGGCCCAACTCGCGGCTGGAGCTGGCGCTGCCCGACAAGAGCGTGGTTAGGCTGGGCCCCTCCAGCAAGCTGCGGCTGGACGAGGCGGCCTTCGCCGAGGACTCGCGCTCCTTCAAGGCCACCCTGGTGCTGGGGAAGGCCTGGGCCAAGGTCAGCTCGCTGTTTGGCAGCGAGAAGAACTTCGAGGTCAAGACCGAGCGCGCGGTGGCCGGGGTGCGCGGGACCATCTTCCGGGTCGACACCGACCAGAGCAAGGCGGTGCTGGTGCGGGTCTACGCCGGGGCGGTGGCGGTGGCCGGCAACAACCCGATCCCGATGGCCCAGCCCAACAAGGGCGAGCGCAAGCAGATCGCCGGCCCGCAGCTGGTCAGCCAGTCGCAGTGGGAGAAGGTGGTCGGGGCGATGATGCAGGTCAAGGTCAGCGCCAAGGGCGAGCCGAGCGAGCCGACCAAGTTCAGCGAGGCCGAGGAGTCCAAGGACACCTGGGCCACCTGGAACAAGGCCCGCGACAACGGCTGATTCATTCGACATCACGACTTAGACCTCGCCCGGGCGGCTGTTGCCCGGGCGAAGTCATTGCGGGGGTGGGCGGCAGGGCCGGCATCCGGGAGGCTGACCGGGAGCGCCCCGAATGGCTAGCTAGGATTCCAGCCGCCTTGCCGAGCGCCCGGCGGTACCGATGTCGCGCCGCCCTCAAAGCCAGACGGCCCATCCGGGCCCGCTGCTGCCCCTGCATCCGCTCGAGCGCGAGGCGTGGGCCGGGGCGTTCACGCTCCCCAACCTGTTGACTTCGCTTCGGATTCTGCTGATTCCCCCGTTCCTGGCGTTGTACCTGTCCAACCGGCTGCAGGCGGCGGCGCTGCTGTTCGGGCTGGCGGCGGGCACCGACCTGGTCGATGGGCTCTTGGCGCGGATGCTCAAGCAGAAGAGCGCGGTGGGGGCGATTCTCGATCCGTTGGCAGACAAGCTTTTGGGGCTGGCCTCGCTGGCGGCGCTGATCGTCCACGGGCGGCTGCCGTTGTGGCTGCTGGGGTTGTCGCTGACGCGGGACGGGGTGGTGCTGACGCTGGCGCTGGCCGCCCGGGCGCGGCGCAGCCCCCTGCAGGCCAACCCGACGCGGATCGCCAAGTCCGCCACCTTCTTTTCCTTCCTGGCGGTGATCCTGGCGCTGGCCTGGGAGATGACCGGGGCGGCGGAGCTGGCCGGCTGGGTCGCGGCGGTGGCGCTGCTGGCGGGCGAGTGCCTGCTGGTGGCAGCTGTCCAATACGCCCGGATGCTGGCGCGCCTGCCCGCCAGCGCCTGAGCCCTCCTCGCGAGCGGACCGTTCGCGGAGAGCCGCGGCTGCCGCCCTCGAGCAAGCCGGCGGTTCGCACGAGTGCCGGCCCACCGCTGAGCCAGGCCGGCGAACGAGCGAATGGTGAGCGGGATCAGCGGTTGCCGCCCGGGGGCGGATCCAATAGCCTCGCGCCTGCCGTTGGGAGAGCGGAGGACGCCATCGACGCCACAGCGAGCAGCGCGCCCGCCACGCCGGGCGAGGCCGCCGCGGCCAGGGCCGCGACCGCCGACGAGCCCGGGCTCGATCAGGGGTTGAGCGAGGCCGAGGCCCGCCGGGTCGATCTCCTCTGGGCCGGCGGACTGACCGCTCTGATCCTGCTGGCCATCGCCTCTGTCCACTGGGCGCCGACGGCGGCGATGCCGGTGCTGGTGTCGGCGGCGCTGGCGCACGGGCTGGACCCGCTCATCGACTGGCTGGAGAAGAGGCGGCTGTCGCGCACCGCGGCCATCGGGCTGCTGTTCCTGGTGTGCGGGGCGGCGCTGGCCGGATTTCTGCTCTACCTGGTGCCGGCGCTGGGGCGCGAGACGGCCAAGGTCCCCGGGTTCGTCGGCGACATCGCCTCCAAGGCGCTCCCGCGGCTGGAGGGGGCGCTGGGGTTCCAGCTGCCGCAGAACGTGCGCGACGCCATGGCCCGGCTGAGCGAGAGCGGCGGGTCGCTGGCGCAGAAGGCGCTGCCCTCGGTGGCCTCGCTGGTCGGCGACGCGCTGGGCAGCACCGCCAGCCTGCTGCTGGGGGCGCTGGCGCTGCTGATCATCCCGGTGCTGACCTTCTACCTGCTGCGCGACTTCGACCTGATCGTGGCGCGAATCCGCGACCTGATCCCCAGGCGCTACGAGCGGCTGGTGGCGGGGCGCTTCGCCGAGGTCGATGCCACCCTGAGCTCGTTCCTGCGCGGCCAGCTGATCGTCGGCGGGCTGCTGACGATCATCTATTCGGTGGGGCTGTCGCTGGCGGGGCTGGATCTGGCGGTGGTAATCGGAGCGGTGGCCGGGTTCGGGACGATGATTCCCTACGTCGGCCCGGCGATCGGCATCGGGCTGGCGGTGCTGTCGCTGGCGGTGAGTTGGCAGGGCCCGTGGCAGCTGGGAGTGGTGGCGGCGAGCTTCGGGATCGGGATGACCGCCGAGGGGCTGTACCTGACCCCGCGGATCGTCGGCGGGCGGGTGGGGCTGTCGGCGCTGAGCGTGATGCTGGCGGTGCTGGTCTTCGGGCAGCTGATGGGGCTGTTGGGAGTGCTGCTGGCGGTGCCGGTGACTGCCTGCCTCAAGGTGGTGATCAAGGTGGTGGTCTTCCGCTACCGCCGGACGGCGACCTACCGGGGGAACGCGTGAGCCTGCTGGCGCTGGCGGTGATGGCGCAGCTGTCGGCGGTGCCGCTGGCCGAGGCGCCGGCGGTGGAGGCCTGGGCAAGCGAGGATTGGCCGGCGGACGCGCTGCAGGCGCTGGCCAAGCTGCCCGGGGTGACGCTGGCGGTGTCCACCCGGTCCAACATGCTGCGGCCAGAGGTGTTCGCGGCGCTCAAGCGGCGCAAGGCCTCGGCGCTAACGGTGCGGGCGCCGCTGGCCGAGGCCCACGTGGATCAGCTGCGCAAACTGGCGGGGACGACGCTGGTGCTGCGGCTGCCGGAGAAGCCGGACGCGGCGCTGATGAAGAGCCTGACCCACCTCGGGCCGCAGCTGCTGCGGCTGCAGGTGGGCAAGCTGGACGAGGCGACGGCGAATTGGCTGGCGGGATTGAAGCGGCTGGAGGTAGAGCTCGATCTGAGGGGCCGGGTGCCGGAGCAGGAGGAGTTGGAGCGGCTGGCGCAGCTGGCGCGGGCGGGGAGGGTGGTGCGGCTGCTGGCGACCGATCCGCCGGAGCTGGTGGCGGCGTTCAAGGCGGTGAAGCTGGTGCGGCTGGTGGTGGAGAGCCTGGACGACCGGGTGCCGGAGCCGATGGTGGCGGCGCTGCACGAGGCCGGGGTGCCGGTGCGGGTGCGGCTGGACGCCAAGGCCAGCGTGGAAGACGTGCGGCGGCTGGCGGCGCTGCCGCGGCTGTCCCTGGAGCTGGTGCTGGAGGGCGACTCGGACCAGGTGCTGCCGCGCGCGCAGGCGCTGTTGGGCGGGCTGACCGAGGAGCCGTGAGGGCGGCGGGAAAATCGTCGCCGGGTGGTCACTCTCGGCTTGACACCCCTCGGGGTCGGTTGATACATCCCCGCCCGCGCTGAGGTTGGCGCAGTTTAGGTCGGTAGCTCAGTGGTAGAGCACTACCTTGACACGGTAGGGGTCGCTGGTTCAATCCCAGTCCGACCTACAGGAAAAACAAGGGGTTGGCCTGGTTCGGCCAACCCCTTTTTCTATGTCCGCGCGGCCGGAATGCGGGGACCGCGAGGCCGGCTTCAGGGGGCACGGCCCGTGGCGGCGCCGGCTCGGCGGGAGCGTCGGGATCGGCTCGGCCTTGGCTCCCGATCGTCCTGAGGCAATCGTGTCAAAGAAGGAGCCGAGGGTTGTTGGTCTGCGCACTCGCCGGTACTCGGCGCTGGTGAGCCGAATCCTCGAGGAATACGGCCGAGGCTCGGCGATCATTCTGGACAACCGCTGCTACGAGGGCCCGGAAGTCTCGAACCTGTCGTCGGATTGGTGCACCAATCGGATGATCCGCGCGACGCGGGAATTCAGAGTCCTGCGAGAGGGAGTGGCCCTCTTCGGATTCCACGACAGCCCGGAGGAATTCTGGGCCGCCGAGTCCGAGCGCGCCTTCGTGGAGAGGCTGGTCGCCGAGAAGCTCGTTCGAATCGATCGGCCGCGCTCCCTGAGCCCGGAGCGCGCGGCCAGAATCCGGCGCGGGCAGCTGGGCTGCACCGCGGTGCTGGTACTCCTGGCCGTGGGCTTCGCCGCGCTGTTGGCCAAGCTGGTGCTCTGAAGGGCTGGCCCGCCGCTCACCAAATCCCCGGCACCAGCCGAAACCGCACCCGCCGCCGATACTCCTCATACCCGGGCAATTCCCGCACCAGCACCTGCTCCTCGTTGCGAATGCGCAGCACCAGGGTGGGAATCATCGACAGCATCGGCAGCACCGCCCACCAGCTCCCCAGGGCCACCGGCGTCGCCAGGTACAGCACCAGGACCGCGGCATACATCGGATGCCGCACCACCGCGTAGGGCCCGCTGGCGATGACCTGCTGCCCGGCGTTGGTCTCGACCGTCCTGCCCGCCCAGCGGTTCTCCTGGAATACCCGCACCACGGCCAGGTAGCCGCCCAGCACCAGGATCAGCGCCACGATCACCGCCCCCAGCGGCGGATGCGACCAGCCAAAGCGGCGGTCGAGGCCCGGGAGGACCATCGCCGCCATGAAGAAGGGGTAGGACCAGGCCAGGATCCGCCGCTGGGTCCGCTCCTTCTCCCTCAACTTGATGCGGCGGGCGATGAACTCGGGATCGTGCCGAACGACCCATCCCACGAACACCGTCATCGGGACCAGCACCGCGGCACACCACGCCCAGGCCTGCCACCAGCGCAGCGTACCCCCGCTGATCAGGAAGAAGAGCGGCAAGACGACCCAGGCCGCGCCCAGGCGCGCCCACGCTTGCCTCGCCACCCAGGCCTGGTTCGGCGCGCTCGTCGGCTCCGTCGCCATGACAAAAAAGAGGCGGCTGCCTCGCGCTTTGGGAGGCAGCCGCCCAGGTCCCCACCCCGTACTCTTAGCCGCGCTGCTCGGCTCGGTTAGCATGTGTTCAAATCCCGGGCCCGGCCAGCCCGCCTGTGCCCCTTTTCTGGAGGCCTCTCAACCAGGCGCCATTACTACCTGTTTTCGCTGCCCCGCCCGGGGTGGGGCCCCTCCGGCGCTCGCCAGGCGACATTTTGAGGCATCGGACTGTGCACAAATTGCACAATTTGTCGCAGTTGTCGGACGCGCCAGGCGGGCCCTGCCGGCGCCGCAAACGACTTCACAAATTGATTCGACGCGCCCCGACCTGCTGCGAGCGGGCCGCCGGCCCGGGCGTTCGCGGCCGCCCGCCGCCGGGCCCGACCCTCCGTCTCGCAGGCGGTTGACCGGCGTGCCGTCGGAGGCGATCCTGCGCGTCCCATTTTCCCAACCTCTCGCCTCCCGGAGGAGCCGATGAGCCGCACCGTCAAGACCGCCAAGGCCGCCAAGCAGGCCTCGACCCGGCGCCCCAGCGCCAAGGCCTCTGCCAAGCCCAAGCGCAAGCTGGCCGCCGTCAAGCCGCTCAAGCGCAAGGCCTCGCCCAAGAGCTACCTGCCCGCCGCCGCCGACGAGCTCTCCCGCCAGGCCCGCCGCTGGGCCTCCGAGACCCTCAAGCCCACCACCGACAAGGTCGCCCTGCGCCAGAAGCAGTTCGTCACCGACTCGGGGATCGAGATCCCCGACCTCGTCACCCTCGCCAACCGCCGCGACGAGCGCCCGGAGCAGATCGGCTTCCCCGGCGAGTACCCCTTCACCCGCGGCACCCAGCCCTCGATGTACCGCGGCCGCCTCTGGACCATGCGCCAGTTCGCCGGCTTCGGCACCCCCGAGGACACCAACCAGCGCTTCAAGTACCTGCTCTCCCACGGCATGACCGGCCTCTCCACCGCCTTCGACATGCCGGCGCTGATGGGCTACGACTGCGACCACCCGATGAGCCTGGGCGAGGTCGGCAAGGAGGGAGTGTCGGTCTCCTCCTTGAAGGACTTCGAGGTCCTGTTCGACGGCATCCCGCTGGACAAGGTCACCACCTCGATGACCATCAACGCCAGCGCCATCATCGCCATGGCGATGTACATCGCCGTCGCCGAGAAGCAGGGCGTCTCCAAGGACAAGCTGGGCGGCACCATCCAGAACGACATCCTCAAGGAGTACATCGCGCAGAAGGAGTGGATCGTCCCGCCGCGCCCGGCGGTGAAGATCATCGTCGACATGATCGAGTACGCGGCGGCGCACCTGCCGCGCTGGAACATGGTGTCGATCAGCGGCTACCACATCCGCGAGGCCGGGGCGACCGCGGTCCAGGAGATGGCCTTCACCATCGCCGACGGCCTGGGCTACGCCGAGGAGTGCGTCAAGCGCGGGATGGACATCGACTCCTTCGCCCCGCGGCTGTCCTTCTTCTGGGACGTGCACAACGACTTCTTCGAGGAGATCGCCAAGTTCCGCGCCGGCCGCCGTCTGTGGGCGCGGCTGATGAAGGAGCGCTTCGGCGCCAAGGACCCGCGCTCGTGGATGCTGCGCACCCACGCCCAGACCGCCGGGGTCTCGCTCACCGCCCAGCAGCCCTACAACAACGTGGTCCGGGTGGCGCTGCAGGGGATGGCGGCGGTGCTCGGCGGCACCCAGAGCCTGCACACCAACTCGCTGGACGAGACCTACGCCCTGCCCACCGAGGAGGCGGTGACCATCGCCCTGCGCACCCAGCAGATCATCGGCTACGAGTCGGGCGTGGACCGGGTGGTCGATCCGCTCGCCGGCAGCTACTTCGTGGAGTACCTCACCGACGAGATGGAGAGGCGCGCCCAGGAGTACCTGGACAAGATCGATCAGCTGGGCGGCATCATCCGCGCGGTGGAGGAGGGCTACCCGCAGAAGGAGATCGCCGAGAGCGCCTACCGCTACCAGCGCGAGGTGGAGCAGTTGGAGCGGACCATCGTCGGGGTCAACCGCTTCCAGAGCGACGCCAAGACCGACATTCCCACCCTCAAGGTTCACGAGAGCGTGGGCCTGCGGCAGGTGGAGCGGCTGCGCCAGGTCAAGGCGATGCGCAGCCAGGCCAAGGTCGCCGAGACGCTGGCCGGGGTGGAGGGCGCCGCCCGCAACGACCAGAACCTGCTGCCGCCGGTGCTGGAGGCGGTGAAGGCTTACGCCACCCTGGGCGAGATCAGCGACGTGTTCCGCAAGGTCTGGGGCCAGTACCGCGAGAGCGGGCGGTTCTGACCGCCGCGACGCGGGAGCCGGCACTGGCGCCGGCTACCCGCGCTCGCCCGCCGGGGACACTCACATCTCCGCCGGCGCCCGCTCGGCCGCCGAGGGACCTCGCTTTACGAAGGCCTCTTTGAGCGAGCGCTTGCGGCGCGGGGCCGGCCGCAGCTCGGTGGCCGGCGGGGCGCTGTAGAGGCTCCAGGCCATCAGCACTCCGAGCCCCAGGTAGATCGTCAGGACGATCGCCAGCACGAGCGCCCCGGGCACGAAGCTGACGTGCGCCTGATCGATGATCGCCGCCAGCGTCCGGTGCTCCCGCCGCGGGCCGATCAGCTTCACGATCCAGGCGACCAACAGCACCACCAACACCGGGGCATAGGCTCGCTTGGCCCGCTGCGCCAGGGCGCTCCAGTAGGCGATCACGATCCGCGGCGCGGAGAGCATGCTCGCCAGCTCTCGCATCGAGTCGCGCTCGACCTGCTCGCCGCGCAGCATCGGGGCGTAGAGCCCGGCCTCCATCAGCCGCACCCTGCGCAGGTAGACGTCCCAGGCCCGGTAGCGCCGGGCCTCGATCACCAGGAAGTTGACCACCAGGAACATCCCCGCCAGGAAGACCGCCGGCGAGGCGCTCTCGCTGCCCAGCCCGAAGGAGATCACCGCCGCGGTGGTGGTCAGCGCCCAGTTGGTGGTGGCGTCCAGCCGCGAGCGCCAGGTGTCCGCGCGGGCCACCTCGGCCCGGTAGAGCTGCATCAGCGCCGCCACGTTGGCGGCGGTCTCGGCTCGGCGCAGATCTCCATCCATCGATCGGCAAGATGGGCAGCGCCGAGGCCGCGAGGTCCCCTGCGAGCGGGGGAGCCCGGTCTGCACCCGCTCGGCTCGTCGAGGCAATCGCCCGTCCCAGGGTTCTCGGCGCGGCTCCCAGTGGCCAAAGTCGTCGCAAGGAGTGGCGCTTGGCCGGATCGCAGGAGGCCGCACTGCTCGGCAGCTTCCTGGCCGAGCACGAAGACCGCATCGCCCGCCACGCGGCGCGCATGCTCAAGGGCGAGCTCGACAGCGGGCTCTCCCGTGACCAGCGCAAGCGCTCGGCTCCTTCCTATGTCGGCGAGCTGGCCTCGCTGCTGCTGGAGCGCGGCGACGACGCCGCCCGGCTGTGGGGCGAGGCGGTGCGCCACTACGGCGGCCGGGCCTTCGAGGAACGCCGCGACATCGGCGACATGATCCGCGAGTTCAAGGTGCTGGAGCTGGTGATCCGCGACGAGTGGGCTCGGCGGGCAGGGGCGATGGAGGGTGAGGTCAGCGCGCTCCTGTCCGGCTGCATCGCCGAGGGGACGGCGGCGGCGGTCAGCGACTACGTGCGCCACCTGCGCGGCCAGCGGGTCGAGTTCCGCGAGTCGGCGCTGATCGAGACCCTGCTCGACAACCTCGACGAGGGCATCCTGCTGATCGAGTCCGACGGCACCTTCTCCTTCGCCACCAAGCCCAGCTACGAGCTGTTCGGGCCCGGGCTCGAGGGCGCGCTGGGCCGGCAGCTGGGCGATCCGATCTTCGGGGCGCTCTTCGCCGCCCTCGACGCCCGCCACCTCGACGGCACGCCCCTCGACGTCGCCGAGCTGCCGGCGGCGACCATGCTCCGCACCGGGGTCGCCGCCGAGCCGCTCATCGTCCGCGTCCGCCCGGGAGGCAGGGAGCGGATCCTGGAGATGAGCGCGCTGCCCATCTTCCACGAGGAGGAGGAGGCGGGCGGCCGGGCGGGGCGGGAGAGCGCGGCGCTGCGCGGGATCATCGTCACCGCCCGCGACCGGACCACCGAGGTGCTGCGCGCCGAGGAGCTGCGCCTGGCCAACCGCGAGCTGGCCGAGATGCAGAGCCGGCTCTTGCGCCGCTCGCGCTCCCAGGCCATGGGCGAGCTGGCCACCGGGGCCGCCCACGCCCTGAACAACCTGCTCAACTCGATGCACCTGCGGCTGCAGCTGCTGCGCGAGCGGCCCGGGCCGCAGCAGGTCGCCGAGCTGGAGCGGTCGGTCGCCGACATCGCCCAGCTGGTGCAGCGGCTGCAGCAGTTCGCGTCGCAGCGGCCGGCCGGCCCGGCGGAGAGCGCCAACCTGGCGGCGGTGGTCAACGAGGTGCTGGTGCTGGTCCGCCCGGAGGCCCGCCGCGGCGGCGAGCACGAGATCCAGGTCGAGGTCGAGCTGGCCCAGACCCCGCCGATCCGCGCCAACACCGTCGAGCTGCGCGAGCACCTGGTGTCGCTGCTGCTCTACGCCCGCGACCAGCTCAGCGGCGGCGGGACGCTGTTCATCAACTCCTGCCTCGGGGCCTCGGGGGTCGAGCTGCACCTGGGCTTCCGCGACGGCGGGGCGCGCCCTCCGGAGGCGGCCCTGCGCGGGGGCGAGAACTGGCTCGAGCCGTTCCTGGGGCCGCAGGCCCCCGAGAGCCTGGCGCTGGCGGCCTCGAACGCGCGCGAGGCCCTGGAGCGCTGGGGCGGCTCGCTCAAGTCGTCGATCGGCGAGCGCGGGGTCGAGCTGGTGCTGTGCTTCGCGGTGGCGCGCCCCGAGGTCCAGGCCGAGCCGGCCCACGCCGCCCCGGCCGCCGGGCCGCAGCGGATCCTGGTGGTGGACGACGACCCGGACAACGCCGCCATGCTGGCCGAGGTGCTCTCCGCCGAGGGCCACCAGACCGAGACCGCCCTCACCGGCCAGCAGGCGATCGAGCGCTGGGGCGGCGCGACCTTCGACGTGGCCCTGGTCGATCTCTTGATGCCGGACATGTCGGGGCTGGACATCGCCCGCGAGCTGCGCCGGCTGCAGCCGTCGGCCAGGGTGGCCATGGTCACCGGCTGGGACCTGGACGACGAGCAGATGCGCTCGGCCCCGGTCCACGCGGTCTTCCGCAAGCCGGTGGACCTGGAGCGGCTGGTGGAGTTTCTCGCCACGCCAGGCAAGGCGCCCGAAGCCCCGGCCCCGCCCGAGCCGGAGCCCGCGCCGGGCCCCTGAGTGGTTCCCTGTCAACGGCCTGCTCGGGTAGTATCGCCGCCTTGTCCGCCCGCCTGACGTTGAGGCGGGTGCGGCCAGTCAACGCGAAACCGAGGATGCTGCCGTGACGCAACGCAAGGTTCGAATTCTGGTGGCCAAGCCCGGCCTCGACGGCCACGACCGCGGGGCCAAGATCATCGCCCGCGCCCTGCGCGATGCGGGCTTCGAGGTCATCTACACCGGGCTGCACCAGACCCCGGAGATGATCGTCAGCGCCGCCATACAGGAGGACGTGGACGCGGTGGGGATGTCGATCATGAGCGGGGCGCACATGACGCTCTTCCCGGCGGTGCTCGACCTGCTCAAGGCCAAGGGTGCCTCCGACATCCTGGTCTTCGGCGGCGGGATCATCCCCGACGGCGACATCCCCGAGCTCAAGAAGCTGGGAGTGGCCGAGATCTTCACCCCCGGCTCCACCACCCAGGCGATCATCTCCTGGGTCAACGACAACGTCGCCCAGCGGGCGGCGTAGGCTGGCGGGTGTGGCTCGGGCTGTGGCCTCCGGTCGCCCCGAGTCCTTCGACAGGCTCAGGACAGGCGGAGTCGAGGGACGATCGGCTCCGGGCTCGGACTGCGCTTGGGGCGAATGGAGTCGAGAGTCGCCTGAGTACTAAGGGGTTGGGATGTTCGAGTCGTTCCCTGAGCGCGCGGTGGTCTACGAGGTCGGGCCTCGGGATGGCCTGCAGAACGAGGCCGCCCAGATTCCGACCGAGCGCAAGCTGGCGCTGATCGCCGCGCTGGCCAAGGCCGGGCTGCAGCGGATCGAGGTCACCAGCTTCGTCTCGCCGCGCTGGATTCCGCAGCTGGCCGACGCCGAGCAGGTGGTCGCCGCGCTGCCGCGCTCTCCCGAGGTCGTCTACAGCGCGCTGGTGCCCAACGAGCAGGGGCTGCAGCGGTCGATCGACGCCGGGCTGTCCGAGGCCGCCTTCTTCCTCTCCAGCTCGGAGTCGCACAGCAAGAAGAACATCAACAAGAGCGTGGCCGAGGCCGTGGCGCTCTACACCAAGCTCGCCAAGAAAGCGCTCGCCGCCGGGCTCAAGGTGCGCGCCTACGTCTCGACGGTCTGGGGCTGTCCCTACGAGGGCGAGGTCCCGCTGGAGCGTTCGGTGGAGCTTGCGCGGAGGATGGTCGACCTGGGCTGCTACCAGGTTTCGCTGGGCGACACCATCGGCGTGGGCACCCCGGTGCAGACCCGCGCCGTCCTCGAGGGGATGCTCGCCAGGCTGCCGGCAGCGCAGCTGGCGATGCACATGCACGACACCCGGGGCACCGCGCTGGCCAACGTGCTGGTGGGGCTGTCGATGGGCATCACCACCTTCGACGCCTCGGTCGGCGGGCTTGGCGGCTGCCCGTACGCGCCCGGCGCGGCGGGGAACCTGGCCACCGAGGATCTGGTCTACATGCTCCAGGGCATGGGGATCGAGACCGGCGTGGATCTGGAGCTGTTGGTCGAGGCCGGGCAGCTGGCGCAGGAGGCGGTCGGCCGCGAGCTTCCCGGCAAGTACCTCAAAGCGGCGTCGGGGGCGCGGCAGAAGAAGGCCGTCCCCGGGCAGACCTGACGCGGAGAAATCGATGTCCGAGATCCTGGTCGAGCGGCTGGAGAAGGTGGAGGTCTGGACCCTCAACCGCGAGCTGGCGCGCAACGCCATCAGCCGGGCGATGGTCAAGGAGCTGTTGGCCAACCTGGCGCGGGTCGAGGGCGACAAACAGCTGTGCGCGGTGGTGATCACCGGCGCCGGCAGCCAGGCCTTCTGCGCCGGGGCCGACCTCAAAGAGCGCTCGTCGATGACCGAGCAGGACGTGCGCGCCTTCCTCGGCGGGCTGCGCGACGCGCTGCGAGGCATCGAGAGGAGCGACCGGGTGTTCATCGCCGCGATCAACGGCGCAGCGCTCGGCGGCGGGACCGAGCTGGCGCTCAGCTGCGACCTGCGGGTGGCGCATTACGAGGCCAAGCTCGGGCTGACCGAGACCTCGCTGGGGATCATCCCCGGCGGCGGCGGAACCCAGCGGCTGTCGCGGCTGGTCGGACCGGGTCGGGCTAAGGATCTGATCCTCACCGCGCGCCGCGTCGGCGCCGAGGAGGCCCACGCCCTGGGGCTGGTCAATCGCGTGGCCGAGAGGAAGAGCGCCCGCGAGGAGGCGCTGGAGCTGGCGCGGGCCATCGCCCACAACGCGCCGCTGGCGCTGGCCGCCGCCAAGCACGCGATCGACGAAGGGCTCGAGGTGCCGCTCGACGAAGGGCTGGCGCTGGAGCACAAGCACTACGAACGAACCCTCGCCAGCAAGGATCGCCTCGAAGGGATCGCCGCCTTCCTGGAGAAGCGGCCGCCGCATTACCGCGGCGAATGAAAATGCCTAGTTCCTCGTTGAGCCGATTCCCATGAGCCGAATCTTCCACAATCACCTCGAGCTCAAGGACGTGGTCGCCCGGTCTCAGGTGGTGCTGATCGTCCGCGACGGGCAGCCGTCCACCCGCATGGCCTCGGTGCCGGTGCGGGCCACCGGCAACGGCGGCAGGAAGTGCCCGCCGTTCAAGAAGGTCGTCGCCCGCTTCGAGGTGGTCGAGCAGCTCTGGCCGAAGGGGAAGCAGTGGGTCGGCAAGACCGTCGAGGTCGACCCGGCGGACTGGCATGACGACCTGCACGACCATCGCAGCTGGCACCTCGACGGCCTGAGCCAGGCGGTGCATCGGGACGTCTACCGGCGCGCGATCACCCTGCGGGAGCGGCTGGGGCGGGCTCCACCGGAGCGGATCATCTTCTTGGCACGCCAGGACGGGCGGCCGGAGCTCGCCTTCGCCGTCGCCGGCGGCGTGGAGTCGGCGACCCGGCGCCGGCGGGTGGAGCGGCTGCTGGATCACAGCAGTTCCGCGAATGCCTCCCGACCGACGGTTCGGCGGATTTCGTGACGCTTCTTAGGGCCGGTCGCACGCGCGCCCAGTTGCGCTCGAATCGACACGCGCGGTAGAGGTGACCCTTCCTTTATGAAGGAGGGGGGCTCCCGATGTCCCGCACCCGCTGCTGTATGCTGCTGCTCTCCGCGCTGCTCTTCGGCTGCACGGACAACTTTGGCCCCGCCGACGGCGGCGTGACCAGCACCTGCACCGCTCCGACCGGCCCCGGCACCAATCACTCCTATCCCTCGGCCGACGAGACCTGGACCGCTGCCGGCAGCCCGCACATCCTCGACCACAGCATCACCATCCCCGAGGGCATCACGGTGACGGTGGAGGGCTGTGCCGTCGTGCAGCTGGGCGACGCGGTGGAGTTGGTGGTAGACGGCAAGCTGGCGGCCCGCGGCACCGCTTCCCAGCCGATCCTCTTCACTCGCCTCGACCCGGCCAAGCCCTGGGCTCGCATCGACGCAGCCCGGACCAAAGTGATGCCTCCGCTCGAGCTGGCCTGGACCACGCTGGAGGGCGGCGGGGTTTCGACCGGGATCGACCTGGAGCAGTCGCAGGCCCTGCGGGTTCGGGCCCACGTCGATACCATCGGCGAGCCCATGCTCTTCGCCGAGCACCTGACGGTGAAGGGCTCCTCGGCGGTGGGCATCGAGCTGGACGACTCGGCGACCTTCTCTGGCGGCTCGAGCGCGTTGACGGTGACCGGCAGCGCCTCGGCTCCGGTGCGCCTGGGGGGCTTCGCCCTCACCACACTTCCCGACGGCGACTACTCGGGCAACGCCGTCGACCGGATCGTGCTGCTCGACCATCAGACCATCGGGCAGGCGAACCAGGTTGCCAACCTCGTGATGCACAGGCGCAACGTGCCGTACCGGGTGGGCGGCTACGGTGAGACAGTGATCCTCGCTCTGGGCGCTTCCTCCGGGAACGGCCTGACCCAGCTGCGCATCGAGCCCGGCACCACCGTCACCTTCAAGAAGGGCTTTGGCATGGAGGTGAACCGGGCCAATGGACTCTCCACCGGCGAGCTCATCGCCCAGGGCACCGCCGACGAGCCGATCACCTTCACCTCCGATAGCGCCAACCCGCAGGCCGGCGATTGGCGGGGCCTCATGTTCGGTGCCCCGCCCACCTCCCAAACCCTGCTCGACCATACGGTCTTTGCCTACGCCGGCAGCACCACCAGCGAGACCAGCGGCTTCTCCTGCGGCACCGAGCCCGCGGTCAACAAGGGCTCGATCGTCGGCGCGCTCACCTTCGCCACCAATCGGGAAGTGACCCGGCAGATCCTCACCAACAGCCTGATCACCGACAGCGGCTCCAACGGGATCGATCGGGGCTGGACCGGGGCGGAGACCGACTACCTGGCCACCAACCAGTTCCAGCGGATCGCCTACTGCACTCAGACCTCGCCCAAGCCGAGCCAGGGGAGCTGTCAGTCGCCGGCGCCGTGCCCCCGAGCTCAGTAGCTCGGAAGCGGCAGGGGACGGCGGCTCGCGCCGCGGCTGGCTGAAAGCCGGCGCTCCTAAGCCGGCTTCACCAGGAACAGCTTCTGGCCGAAGCGGACCTCGGCGCCCTGCTCGACGAGCACCTTGGCGATGGTGCCGCGCTCGGGCAGGCCGGGGCCGCCGTAGGCGATCTGCGAGAAGCACTTCATCACTTCCACCAGCCCGACCACGGTCCCGGTGGTCACCGCGCTGCCGACGTCGACGTACGGCGGCGCCTCGGGCTTGGGCTTGCGGTAGAAGACGCCTTCGCTCGGGGCGGTGACCGCGATCAGGTCTCCCTGCGCCGCCTCGGACTTCTCGATCCCCTCGGCCGCAGCGGTCGCGGCGGCGGTGCCGTGCGTCAGCCGCAGCAGCGGTTGGTTGAACTGCACCGGCCCGTGTTCGGGCACCAGCCGCTCGCTGACCCAGCCCTGCACGCCGTGCGGCAGCTGAACCAGGTAGGCCTGGTTCAGGATGCGCAGGGTCATGAAGCCCAGCAGCGGGCTCAGGTGGACTCCGGTGTCGGGTGCGCCTTCCAGCACGCCCACCGCCGGGGCGCGGATCAGGTAACCCTTCTCCGGGGTCTCAATGTTTTCGACTCTGGCCGCCAGTCGCTCGTAGCCCATTTCTCGCCTCGCGCTTCCGCTCTACTTGCCGCTGAGCACATCCAGGTCGTGCATCGACCAGATGCGCGGGTTCTTGATCCGTCGATAGCCGATCGACTGGTAGCAGGCCTCGACCAGCACCTCGAGATACGCCCGCAGGTCGTGCATGGCGACGATCTCGTCGGTGTCCATCTGGCAGGCGGCCTTGTACGGGTCCATGTCCTTGGTGATGCGATCCTCGACCGCCTTCATCCCGGCCTCGATCTTGGTGCGCTCGGCCGGGTCCTTGGAGACGATCTGGAAGTTGTCGTCGAGCTTGGTGTTGAAGGCCCCGATCGCCAGGGTGCGCCCCTCCATCACCGCCTGGCGGGTGATGGGCGTGGAGAGCTGGACCACCGGGTCGTAGGGCATGCCGCTCATGGCGTAGTAGCCGGCGCCGCTGGCCTTGCGCAGCAGCACGGTGAGCATCGGCACCTGGTTGGTGGAGTTGGTGTAGATGAGGTTCGAGCCGTAGCCGAGCAGGCCCTCCTTCTCCGCCTCCATGCCGATGTCGAAGCCCGAGATGTCCTGCAGCCAGAGGATGGGGATGCCGTCGTCGTTGCAGGCCCGGGAGAAGGCGGAGATCTTGGCGATGCCTTCCTGGTACAGGATGCCGCCGGGGCGGGCGCGGCCCTTCTCGCGCGGGTGCGTGTTCAGCTGCTGGTTGTTGGCGATGATCCCGACGTAAAGCCCGCCGATGCGGCCGATGCCGGTGACCATCTCCTCGCCGGTGTGGGCGAAGACCTCGCCGAACAGCGAGTTGTCCACCAGCCGGGCGATCACCTGGCGCACGTCGTAGACCACGCGGTAGTCGGCGGGGAACAGGCCGTCGAGCTCGGTGGCCGGGAAGCGCGGCTCGGCGGAATCGGCGCCGAAGCGGTAGTAGTCGGCGGCGGTGGACGGCAGCCGCGCCACCTCCTGGCGGACCTTCTTGATCAGGGTGGCGTCGTCGGGGACGCGCTCGTCGGCGCAATTGGAGACGTGGACGTGGATGTCCGGGCCGCCGATGTCGAGCGAGGTGATCTTGCTGCTCTTGGCGCCCTTCACCAGCGCCGCCCCGGCGATGACCATGTAGGCCTGCTCGGTCATCAGCACCTTGTCGCTGATCAGCGGCATGTAGCCGCCGCCGGCGATGCAGTCGCCCATCACCCCGGCGATCTGCGGCACGTGGTTGGCCGACAAGAGGGCGTTCATCTTGAAGATGTGCCCGGCGCCGGTCTTGCCGGGGAAGGTGGTGGCCTGTTCGGGAAGGAAGAGGCCCGAGGAGTCGACCAGATAGACCACCGGGATCCGCAGCCGCAGGGCCATCTCCTGGGCGCGCTCGATCTTCTCGGGAGTGCGCGGCCACCAGGAGCCGGAGGCCACGGTGTTGTCGTTGGCGATGACGATGATCCAGCGCCCCTCGACCTTGGCGAAGGCGGTGACCACGCCGGCCGAAGGGGAGGTGCGCTCGTCGTCGCCGAACTTGAGCCCGTAGTTGCAGAAGGTGTTGACCGGGAAGACGCGGGTGCCCGGGTCCTTGAGGGCCTCGACGCGCTCCCAGGTGGTCAGCTTCTGCTTGGCGTGGACCCGCTCGACGTAGGTCGGCCCCCAGCCGGCCTTGACCTCCTCGAGGCGCGAGGCGAGCTGGGTGTTGAGCTGGCCCATCCGCTCGCGGTTGGCCTCGTAGTCGGCGGAGGGGAGCGCCTCCTCGAGTCGGGAGCCGATGGGTCGGAGGATGACTTTGGCCATGGTGGGTTCCTGGGAGCGCCGGCCGTCAGCCGGCACCAAGCCCGAAGGGCGGGCAATCGAAAGCTAGAAGGTCATCTTCGCGAGCGTGCCGGTGTCGTAGACGCCGTCGGCGAAGGCCTTGTCCTGGAGGATGATCTGGTGGGCTGGGATGGTGGTCTTGATCCCGTCGACCTTGAACTTGGAGAGGGCGTCGAGCATGCCCTTGCGCGCGGCCTCGCGGTCCGGGCCGTGGACGATGAGCTTGCAGATCATCGAGTCGTAATAGACCGGGATGCGGTAGCCGCCCTTGACGTGGGAATCGACGCGGACCCTGACGCCCTTGGCCTCGGCCGGCGGCTCGAAGCGCTCGACCAGGCCTGGAGAAGGCTTGAATCCCAGGGAGGGATCCTCGGCGTTGACTCGGCATTCGATGGCGTGGCCGGAGAGCCTCACCTGATCCTGAGTGAAGGAGAGCGCCTGGTTGGCGGCGACGCGGATCTGCTCCTTCACCAGGTCGAGTCCGGTGACCATCTCGGTGACCGGGTGCTCGACCTGGAGGCGGGTATTGACCTCCATGAAATAGAGGTTGCAGTCGCGGTCGCGCAAAAACTCCATGGTGCCGGCGCCAACGTAGCCGATGGCCTTGACCCCGGCCCGCACCTTCTCGCCGATGTCGTGACGCTGGGCGGGGCTGACCGCGCAACTGGGCGATTCTTCTATCAATTTCTGGTGATTGCGCTGGACCGAGCACTCGCGCTCGCCGAGGTGGCAGACGTTGCCGAAGGCGTCGGCCATGAACTGGAATTCGATGTGCCGGCCGCCCTCGATGAACTTCTCCATATAGAGGCCGGGATTGCCGAAGGCCTTGAGGGCCTCGAGGGAGGCCTGACGGTAGTTGGTGAGGAGGGAGGGCTCATCGCGGCAGATGCGGATGCCCTTGCCGCCGCCGCCGGCGGTGGCCTTCAAGAGGACCGGGAAGCCGATCTTCTTGGCGTAGGCCAGGGCCTCTTCCTCGTTGGCGAGCACGTCCTCGGAGCCGGGGATCGTGGGAAGCCCGGCGGCCTTCATCGTCTTGCGCGCGGTGGCCTTGTCGCCCATCAGGCGGATGACGCGGGGCGAGGGGCCGATGAAGGTGAACTTGAGCTGGGAGCAGAGCTCGGCGAAGAGGGCGTTCTCGGAGAGGAAGCCGTAGCCGGGATGGATGGCCTTGGCCTCGGTCTGCTCGGCCGCCTGGAGGAGGGCGGACATGTTGAGGTAGCTCTCCTCGGACTTGGGGCCGCCGATGCAGACCTTCTCATCGGCGAGATCGAGGTGAGGGGAGGAGGCGTCGGCCTCGGAGAAGACGGCGACCGACTGGATGCCCATCTCGCGGCAGGCGCGGATGACCCGGAGGGCGATCTCGCCGCGGTTGGCGATGAGGATTTTTTTGAACATGGCGCGGCGAGCCTAGGGCTGTCGGAGGGGGATGGCAAGATGGGATGGGGAGGGCGTGGAGGAAGGGGCGCCGGCTTTCAGCCGGCCCCGTGCGGAGCGCGAAAGAAGTGGTCCACGGTTTTCGTCACGGGTCCGAGAAGACGCCGGCCCAGCGCGAAGCGCGGAACCAGGGGGAAGAAGGGGAAGGAGGGGGGAAGATGTCGATGAAGCTCGGGTGGCATTCGCGAGGTTGGCTGCCGCATTTGGAAGTCGGGTCGCAACCGCAGATTGTGACGTTTCGGCTGGCGGAGTCGCTGCCATTGGAGGTGATGGTCGAGTGGGCGATGGAGGTGGAGCACCTGTCAGACGAGGAGCGGGAGCTCAAGCGCCGGCGGCGGATAGAAAGGTGGCTCGATGCCGGCAGGGGACCGGTCTGGCTCGCCGATCCCGAGATCGCCGCCCTGGTTCAAAACGCGCTTCTCCATTTCGAGGGCGACCGGTACCGGCTCCACGCCTGGACCATCATGCCCAACCATGTCCACACGATGTTCACGCCGGCGGCAGGGCACTCGGTGGCCGACATTCTCCACGCGTGGAAGGGTTTCACCGGCCGGCGCGCCAATGCGCTCCTCGACCGATCCGGTCCATTCTGGCAGCGCGACTATTTCGACCGGCTCGTGCGCGACGAGCGCCATTTCGCCAATGCTCTGGCGTACATCGAAGCGAATCCCGTCAAAGCGGGTCTCTGCCTCCAGCCCTGGGACTGGCCCTGGGGCAGCGCGCGGCTACGCATGACCGCTCAGGAACGGGGCGGGCTCGTTCCCGGTTTTCGCGCTTCGCGCGGGGCCGGCTGAAAGCCGGCGCCCCTCGCCATCACCAATTGTGAATTCCCTCTCGAAGCGCGACTCAGCCGGCGCACGCCAATGCACTGCGTTGTCTTGTTGACTACTCGTCGTCATGCCAACTAGTTTGCGCGCCTCGCTGCAGGGCCGGGGGCGAGATTTCACCCACAAATCTTTGAGGACCAAATGAAGCGATTGCTCGTCGCACTTTCGATCACCGCCATCTCCGCCGCCGCTGGTTCGTCTCTGCAGGGCTGTGGCACTCCGGGCAACACCGGCGCCGACGCCGGTACCAGCAGCTCCATTCCTTTCGACCAGGCGTGTCCTCAGTTCCTCGACGCCACGCTCGACAAGGTTCCGAGCTGCATGGGCGTGGCCAGGGAGTTCGTCGCCGAGATGCTGAACGTCACCACGCAGTGCTCGAACATGACCAAGGCCATCGCCGCCGGCCGCCAGAAGTACGACGGCTCCAAGGCCCAGGCCTGCATCGACGCGGCCAAGAGCCAGACCTGCGACCAGATCTTGGGCGGCGGCAAGCCGCTGGCCTGCGCCGACATGCTCAGCGGAGCCGTCGCGGCGGGGGGGACCTGCTATCAGTCCGACGACTGCTCCGGCGACGCCTACTGCGAGACCAATGGCACCTGCGCGGGCAAGTGCACGGCCTACGTCGCGGTGGGCGGCGACTGCTCCAACGGCCAGTGCACCCGCGGCTCCAGCTGCATCTCCACCAAGTGCGTCGCTGACGTCGGCCCGAGCCAAGCCTGCGGCACCAGCGTGGCCTGGTGCCAGATCGGGGCGAATTGCAGCGCCGACCCCGGCACCTGCCAGGCCGCGCCCACCAGCGGCCCCTGCGACTTCGACCGCAAGCAGTGCGCCGCGGGCTACGCCTGCGTCGGCTGGACCCCCTCGGCCGACGGGAGCTGCGCCCCCGCCAAGGCCGTCGGAGCCTCCTGCACCGCCGGAAAGAAGGAGTGTCTGAGCGGCGCCGCCTGCGTCGGCGGCACCTGCAAGATCGCCAAGGTCGGCGACACCTGCGGATACGTCGGCACCATGTCCTCGCTCGAGGTCGTCATGTGCGTCGGCGGCTACTGCGACAACGACCCGCAGCACGGAAAGATGACCGGCACCTGCCTGGCCTTCAAGGCGGTTGGGGCCACCTGCGCCGGCGGCAGCGAGTGCGGCTTCGGCGGCACCTGTGACTCCAACAGCAAGTGCGCCGCGCCCTGCGCGGTGCCGTAGCTCTCGCGGTGCTTTGAGGAGTCTTCCAGGCCGCTCCCGGATTGCCGGGGGCGGCCTGGTTCACTCTTGGAAACTCGAATCCGCGGTTTCGTTTGATCTCCGCGCCTGACGGGCAGTAGGGTCGCCTCGCTTGCTGGGCCGGGGCGAGAATCCACCAACAAAACTCGAGGACCACATGAAGCGAATGCTCGTTGTGACTTTCATGGCCGCGCTCGGCGCGATCGCTATCTCCATGCAGGGCTGCGGCGGAGGCGGAGGCGGCGGCGGAGGCGGCAGCGACGCCGGCCCCACCGGCTCGATGACCGTCGAGCAGACCTGCGCTCAGGTGGTGGCCGAGCTCAGCGCCAAGCAGGCCACCTGCCAGGGCGTCGCCCCGGAGTTCGTGGCGGCCGTCACCGCCACCGACACCACCTGCGCCGAGATGTCCAAGTCGGTGGCCGCCGGCCGCGCCAAGTTCGACGCCTCCAAGGCCCAGGCCTGCATCGATTCGGTCAAGAACAGCTCCTGCGCCGATTTGGCCAACGGCGTCATGGACGCCCCGAACTCCGCCTGCAACCAGGCGGTGGCCGGGCAGGTGGCCAACGGCGGCAACTGCTTCAGCGGCAACGACTGCTCCCCCGGGAGCTTCTGCGACAAGAGCAACAACCAGTGCCCGGGCAAGTGCACCGCCAAGGTGGCGATCAACGGCGACTGCAGCGCCGGCCAGAGCTGCGTGGTCGGGTCGAGCTGCATCTTCAACAGCGCGGGCAGCGCCGCCAAGTGCGTCTCCAACGTCGGCGCCAACCAGCCCTGCGGCTCGAGCGTGGCCGACTGCCAGGGCGGCCTGAGCTGCCAGGGCGCCAGCGGCTCCAGGACCTGCCAGGCTCCGCCCACCAGCGGCAGCTGCAAGTTCGGCACCTGCGCCCCCGGCTTCGCCTGCCCCGGCGCCGGGATCATGGGCGGCCAGGGAACTTGCACCCCGGCCAAGGCGGTGGGCGCCGCCTGCACCGTCGGCCAGAACGAGTGCATCCTCGGCTCGACCTGCGTCGGCGGGACCTGCAAGATCGCCAAGGTCGGGGACGCCTGCGGAGTGATCGGCTCGGGGAACTCCGGCGAGTTCGCCCTGTGCGCCGAGGGTTGGTGCAACTGGAACCCCGGGGCGGGCCAGTTCGCCGGCACCTGCCAGCCGCTCAAGGCGGTGGGCGCCGACTGCGGCGGCTCCGAGGAGTGCGCCGGCGGCGGCAGCTGCGACCCCAACACCGGCAAGTGCGTCGCCGCTTGCCTGGCTCCGTAGCGACCATCGGCAGATTCGGCTTCATCTCCAGGCCGCCCCGGGAGCTCCCCGCGGGCGGCCTGGATCGTTCTGGGGCTTCACCTACCGAGCACTCTCCGCTGAATCAGGCCCCGTCTCGAGTTTCGCCCGCCACCCGCCTGCTCTCGGGCGCGCTTCGCGCAGGGCCGGCCGAAAGCCGGCGCTCCCGGAACCTTCGCTGCGGCTCCCATCGCTCTTGCCAGCTCGCGCCGCCGGTAGTTTATTAGCCGACTTCACCGAGGGACTTGCCCCCCTCAAGACTGAGAGACGACACCATGGATTTCGAGCTCCCTGAAAGCCACGCCCAGCTGAAGGCCACCCTCAAGGACTTCTGCGAGAAGAAGGTCAAGCCCAAGGCCCGCGACTGGGATCGCGACGAGAAGTTCCCGGCCGAGGTAGTCAAGGAGCTGGGCGAGCTGGGCGTGATGGGGATGTTGGTCGCCGAGGAGTACGGCGGGGCGGCCATGGACGCCTTGGCGGTGGCGGTGGCGGTCGAGGAGATCTCCCGCTACGACGGCGGCCTGGGGCTGACCGTGGCCAGCCACAACGGCCTGGGGACCAGCCACATCCGCATCGCCGGCAACGCCGAGCAGAAGAAGAAGTACCTGCCCAAGCTGGCCAGCGGCGAGTGGCTGGGCGCCTGGGGCCTGACCGAGCCCGGCAGCGGCTCCGACTCCGCCGGGATGAAGACCACCGCCGTGAAGAAGGGCGACAAGTGGGTCCTCAACGGCGCCAAGATGTTCATCACCCAGGGCACCGTGGGCAGCGTGTGGGTTGTGCTGGCGGTGACCGACCCGGCCAAGAAGCAGCGCGGGATCACCGCCTTCATCCTCGAGCCGGGGATGAAGGGGTTCAGCCAGCGGCCGATCCACGGCAAGCTCGGGATGCGCTCCTCCGACACCGCCGAGCTGGTGTTCGAGGACCTCGAGGTCCCGGACAGCATGCGGCTGGGCGAAGTCGGCAACGGCTTCATCGACACCATGAAGGTGCTGGACCGCGGCCGGATCACCATCGGCGCGCTGGCCGCCGGGCTCGCCCGCGGCGCGGTCGAGGAGGCGCGGGCCTATTCGCTCGATCGCCAGGCGTTCGGGCAGCCCATCGCCAACTTCCAGGCGATCAGCTTCATGCTCGCCGACATGGCCACCGAGACCGAGGCCTCGCGGCTGCTGGTCTACCGCGCCGCCTCGCTGTGCGACGCCGGCAAGCCCTACGGACGCCAGGCGGCGATGGCCAAGCTCTTCTCCTCCGAGGCGGCGATGCGCGCCTGCAGCAAGGCCATCCAGATCCACGGCGGCTACGGCTACACCCGCGAGTTCCCGGTCGAGCGCTACCTGCGCGACGCCAAGCTGTGCGAGATCGGCGAGGGCACCAGCGAGATCCAGCGCATGCTCATCTCGCGGGACCTGCTCAAGGCCTGATCTGCCGAAGTTGCCGGCGAATCTCCGTTCGGCCCGAGCCCTTCGACGGGCTCAGGGCCGGCGAAGTCGAGGGCTCCGCGGACTTCGGGCCTGCGGCCCGGCGCTCGGGAAGAATGGATCGGTTCTCCAATGCTCGCTGAGAAGATCATCGCCGGGGACCTGCGCGCCGCCAGCCGGCTGATGCGCGACGTCGACGACGCGCTGCCTGGCGCCCGGGCCGAGCTGCGCTCGCTGTTCCCCAAGACCGGCCGGGCGCGGATCATCGGCATCACCGGAGCGCCCGGCGCCGGCAAGAGCACCCTCACCGATCGGCTGATCTCCGCCTACCGCAAGCAGGGCAAGAGCGTGGGGGTGGTGGCGGTCGACCCCACCAGTCCGTTCTCCGGCGGGGCCATCCTCGGCGACCGCATCCGGATGCAGGACCACGCCACCGATCCTGGGGTGTTCATCCGCTCGCTGGCCACCCGCGGCAGCCTGGGCGGACTCTCCCGCGCCACCTCCGACGTCGTCCGGATCATGGATGCCATGGGCAAGGACGTGATCCTGGTGGAGACGGTGGGGGTGGGGCAGGACGAGATCGACATCTGCCGGCTGGCCCACACCACGCTGGTGGTCACCGTGCCGGGGATGGGCGACGACGTGCAGGCGATCAAGGCCGGTATCCTCGAGGTTGCCGACGTCTTCGCGGTCAACAAGGCCGACCGCGAGGGCGCCGATCGCACGGTGCGCGAGCTGAAGGCGATGCTCGAGCTGCGGCACGCGGTGGCCCCGCCCAGCGGCGCCCGCGGGCCTCACACCGCCATCCGCACCGACAAGCCCGACGACGGCAGCTGGGAGCCGCCGATCGTCAAGACGGTGGCCCTCAAGGACGAGGGGATCGGCGAGCTGGTCGGAGCGCTGGAGGGGCACCTCGGCAATCTGAAGGAGAGCGGCGGGCTGGCGGCGCGCGAGGCGCAGCGGGCCAAGGCCGAGTTCGTCTCGATGCTCAAGGAGCGGCTGCTGGAGAGCGGCCTGACGGCGCTGGCGACGGTGGGGACGCTGGACGACATCGCCCACCGCATCTCGCGCCGCGAGCAGGACCCGTACGCGCTGGCCGAGTCGCTGGCCGGGCAGCTGCTCAAGGGGCATTCGTGAGCGCGCCGGCGGACCTGGCCGAGCGGGACCGGCAGCGGGTGGCCGAGCTGCTGCGCCGGCTGTCGATCGCCGCCGAGCCGACGGCGGCGATGGCCACCGCGCTGACGCACAAGAGCTACGCCAACGAGCACCGCGAGGAGAACCGCGAGGACAACGAGCGGCTCGAGTTCCTGGGTGACGCGGTGATCGATCTGGCAGTGAGCCACCGGCTGATGGAGCGCTTCCCCAAGGCGCGCGAAGGAGAGCTGTCGCGGCTGCGGGCGGGGCTGGTGGACGAGGGCGGGCTGGCGGCGGTGGCCCGGACCTTCGGCCTGGGCGAGCTGCTGCTGATGGGCCGCGGCGAGGAGCTGAGCGGCGGGCGGGACAAGTCCTCGCTGCTGGCCAACGCGCTGGAGGCGGTCCTCGGCGCGCTCTACCAGGCGGGCGGGCTGGCGCTGGTGTTCGAGGTGGTGGACCGCCTGTTCGTCCCGAGGATGGGCGAGGCCTCGCTCAGCCCGGGCGGCCGCGACGCCAAGACTCAGCTGCAGGAGCTGATGCAGAGCCAGCACAAGGCCTCGCCGCGCTACCAGGTGCTCTCGGCGCAGGGGCCCGACCACTCCAAGGTCTTCGAGGTCGAGGTGCTGATGGGCTCCGATTCGCTGGGCCGGGGGACCGGGCGCAGCAAGAAGGAAGCGGAGCAGGCGGCGGCGCGCGATGCGCTGGAGAAGATCGAGCGCGGCCAGTAGCGGCGCGCCACCGGCCGCTCAGCTCTTGAGCTCCCCGAGCTTCCGTCCCAAGGCCTCGGCGATGTCCTCGCCGCCGGGCTCGCTGTCCGAGCTCCAGAGGGTCTCGTTCCCGCCGGACTGCGAGGGCGACCGCGCGGCCTCAGGCGCCGGGCGCGGAGGGGCCGGGGCGGTCAGGCTCTTCTCCAGGTCGGTGAGCAGCAGCCGCTCCAGGGCACTGGCGTTCTCGGCGAGCGCCGCGGCCGCCGCCTTGTGCTCCAGCGCCTCGCGCTCGGCCTCGAACTGGGCCTTCATCTCCAACAGCTTGCGCTTCTGACGGTCGAGCGCGTGCTGCTGGACCTGCAGCTCCGCCTGCTCGCTCTCCAGCGAGGTGCGCAGCTCGACCGCCTCGGCGCGGACCTTGGCCAGCGCCTCGCGGGCCTCGGCTTCGGCCTGCTGGGCCTCCGCCAGGCGGGATTCGGCCTCCAGCCGCGTGCGCTCGCGCCCGTCCGATTCGGCCTGCAGCCGCTCGAAGGCGCGCTGCTGCTCCTCGAGCTGGGCGCGGACCTCGTCCAGCGAGGCGCGCAGGCTGGCGTCGGCGGCGCGATTGGCCTCGGCGGCGCGGGCGGCTGCGGCGTCGGCCTCGGCGCGCTCGTCTTGGAGCCGCTGCAGCTCCTGGCGGATCTTCTCCACGTCCTCGCCGGCGCGGGCGCTCAGCTCTTCGGCGCGGGCCTGGGCCCTGCGGCTCGAGTCGAGCTGGGTGCGCAGCTCTTCGGCGTTTGCCCGGGCGTCGACCGCCTCGCGGCGATCCTTGGCGGCCAGGCTCTGGGCGTCGGCCTCCGAGGCGAGGGCCTCGCGGCTCTTGGCCTCGGCCTCGGCGCGGGCCGCCTTGAGATCGGCGGCCGCGGACTGGGCGTTCTCCTTCTCCCGCGCCAGGTCCCGCTGGGACTGCTCCAGCTGGGCCTGCCTCTCGCCGAGCTGGGCCCGGAGCTGCTCGGCCGAGGCCTTGGCCTGCGACAGCGCCTCCTGCAGCTGCGACTCGCCGGCCTGGGCGTCCTGGCCCGTCGACTCGAGCTCGGCGATCCTCTCCTGCGCCGCGGCGCGGGCCTTGTCGGCCTCGGCGCGCGCCTGCTGCTCGCCGCGCAGCTGGCCGGTCTTCTCCTCGAGGGCGGCATCGATGGCCTTGCCGCGGGACTCGGCCTCGGCGAGCAATCCTTCGAGCTCGGCCGCGCGCTTCGAGAGCTGCTCCTTTGTTTCGGAGAGCTCCTGCGCGCCCGCGCGCTCGGCCGACAGCTTTTCGTTTGCTGCCTCCAGATCCTTGGAGAGCGAGCCCGCCTCGGCGCGCAGCTTCTCCAGCTGACCGCTCAGCTCGCCCAGCCGCGAGTCGTGCTGCGCCTGGGCGTCGTCGAGCTTGCGTGTCCAGGCCTCGTCGGAGGAAGCCAGGGCCTGCTGCGCCGAGCGCTGGGCCTCTTCGACCCGGGCCGCGAAGTCCGCCTCCAGCTGCGCCCGCTGGCGGGTGTGGACCTCCTCGGCCAGCCGGCGGGCCTGCTCGTCGCTGCCGCGCAGCTCGTTGAGCCGCGCCTCGAACTCCCGCTGTCCCGACTCGAGCTTGGTCCGCTCCTCGGTGAGCAGGGTGCGCTCGCGCTGCAGCCGTTCGCGGTCGGCGGCGGCCTCGGCCTGGACCTGCTTGAGCCTGGCTTCGAGCGCGGCGCGCTCGGTGCGCGCTTGCTCGGCCGCCTTGGCGGCGTCCTGCTCGGCCGACTGCGAGCGGCCGGCGCGGGCCTCGGCCTTCGCGAGCGCCTGCTCGATCTCCTTGAGCTTCTCCTTGGCGCGGGCCTCGGCGGCGGTGAGCTGCCCTTGAAGCTGGGCGAGCTGGGCCTTGAGCTTGTCGAGCTCGGCGCGGGCCTGGTCGCGCTCGGCCTTGAGGCCGGGGATGGGAGCGCGCTCCTTCTCCAGCGCCGCCTGCGCCGCCTCCAGCTTCACCTCGAGCGCCTTGCGCGCCGCCTCCCGCTCGCGCTTCTCCTCGACCTGCTTCTCGTGGACCTGGTCGAGCTTGCGCGACAGCCGCTCCTGCGCCGAGCGCTCCTCCGCCAGCTGGACCTTGAGCGTCTCCGCCTGGGCCTCGGCCACCTTCAGGCCCTTGCGGGCGGCGGCCAGCTCAGCCTCGGTCTGGGAGAGGCGGCCCTCCGACTCCTTGCGCTGCTCGTCGCGCGCCTTGCGCTCTTCGGCGAGCTTGGCCTGGGCCTGGTCGGCCTTCTGCGCCAGCTTCTCGTGCTGGGCCCGCTCCTGGGCCAGGGTGGCCTGCTCCGACTCCAGCTCGGCGGTGAGCTTCTTGAGGGCCTTGCGCCCCTCGGCGTCGGCGGCGGCCGCCTGCTCGAGCCTGGACTCCAGCTCCTTGCGCAGCCCGTCGCGCTGCTTCTTCTCCTCGGCCAGCTTCTCCTGCAGCTCGGCGATCTTCGGCTGCAGCTTCTCCAGCGCCGCGCGCTGCTCGGCCAGCTGGCTGGCGGCCTCCTCGGCGCGGGCCTCGGCCTTCTTCAGCGCCCGGCGGGCCTCGGCCGCCGCCGCCTGCGACTCCTCGGCCTTGAGCTCCAGCGCCTTGCGCTCGGTCTCGCGGCTGTCGCGCTCCTCGGCCAGCCGGTTGGCCTGCGACTCGACCTTCTTCTCCAGCTTCTCGATCGCCGCCTTGAGCTCGTCGACCTGGGCCTGGGCGTTGGCCAGCTCGGTCTGGGCCCGCTTCTGGTCCTTGCGCGCCTCGGCCTCGGAGGCTTCGGCCTCGGCCAGCTGGCTGGCGAAGTCCTTCTCCAGCTCGGCGGCCTTCTTGGAGAAGACCTCCTTGGCGCGGGCCTCGGCCTCGGCCAGCAGCTTGTCCTTCAGCTTGGCGATCTTGTCGTCCTGGGCCTTCTTCTCGGCGTCGGCCGCCTTGCGCTGCTGGTCGGCCTGGTGGCGCTCGACGCCCTGGGCCAGCCCGGCCAGCTGACGCGAGACCTGCTCGATCTCCGGGCTCTTGCCCAGCGAGCGCGCCTTGTCGATCAGCCGCGACAGCTCGGCCATCCCCGCGGCCAGCCTGGCGTCGCCGGCAGGGAGGCCCTCCAGCGAATTGGCCTGCAGCTGCGCCAGCGCCTCGGCCACCTCCAGCGACTTGGGATTGGCCTCGAAGGCCTTGCCGCACAGCGCCAGCGCGTCCGGCTCGCGCTCGACCTCGAGGTAGTAGGCGACCAGCTCCAGCACCTTGTCCGAGGAGCGCAGCGAGCGGGCCACGGTCTCCTCGAGCTTGGAGACCAGCTGCTGCTCGAGCTGGGTGCGCAGCTTCTTGAGCGCCGGCTCCTGGCCCTGGGCGAAGCGCACCACCACCCCGTCGCCCTCGGCCCCGCCGACGATTCCCTGCAGCGACAGCGGCTTGTCCTTGGCCAGCCCCAGCTTGAGCTCGAGGGTATCGCCGGCCTTGAGGTCGCGGGCGCGCAGCACCATGTCCCCGGCGCTCAGGGCGCTGGTGTAGGCGAAGGTGGCCCGCCCCTGGACCGCGTAGTCCACCCGCACCATGGCCGCAAAGCGCACGAATTCCGCCGTCTCTTCGGCAGGTTGCTGACCGCGCTTGGCCTTGCTCTCCCGGGTCAACGAAGTCCTCGGCTGCCCGCGAGTGCGCGTCCGGCTCAGGTTCCGGCGCGTCCCGCAGGGTGTTCCCCAGTTCCCAGTGTCTCAGGCTACACGGTCTGGCGGAGGCCCGCCAACGGATTCGAGGAGGCGGCGAACGGCGCAACCGGGCGAGGGCAGGGCGGATTTGGCCCGCCGGGCGGCCGCCTATTCGCTTGTCTCGCCAGCAGCCGCGGACTAGATTCGCGCGTTCTTTTTCCCGGAGGATCGCATGCGCAAGATGGTGCTGATGGCCGCGCTCTTCGCCGCGACGAGCGCGCTGGCCGCCGAAACCAAGCCCGCCCCCAAGGCCGAGGCCAAGCCGGCTCCGAAGGCCGAGACCTTCATGGAGAAGGCCGCCGCCGGCAAGCCGCTGTGGGCGACGATCGAGACCAACCGCGGCAACATCGTGTTGGAGCTCTTCTCCAAGGACGCCCCGGTGACCGTGGAGAACTTCGTCGGGCTGGCCACCGGCGAGAAGCCGTGGACCGATCCCAAGACCGGCAACAAGGTCACCGGCAAGCCGCTCTACGACGGCACGGTGTTCCACCGGGTGATCCCGGGCTTCATGATTCAGGGCGGCGATCCGCTGGGCAACGGCACCGGCGGCCCGGGCTACAAGTTCCAGGACGAGTTCCAGAGCGGGCGCAAGTTCGACAAGCCCTGCATCCTGGCGATGGCCAACTCCGGCCCCAACACCAACGGCAGCCAGTTCTTCGTCACCGAGGTGCCGACCCCGCACCTCAACAACCACCACACCATCTTCGGCGAGGTGACCAAGGGCTGCGAGCTGGTCGGGCAGATCACCCACTCGCCCCGCGACCCCGGCGATCGGCCCAAGAGCGAGGTGGTGGTCAAGCACATCGCCATCTCCGACAAGGCTCCGTAGTCCCTTTGTTGATCCAGTAAGCACCCGAAAGGACAAAGAAAATGGGAATGATGGACGAGGCGCGCGCGGGTAAGGATCTGTGGGCCACCTTCAAGACCACCATGGGCGACATCGTGGTGCAGCTGTTCCCCAAGGACGCGCCCAAGACGGTGGAGAACTTCGTCGGGCTGGCGACCGGTGAGAAGGAGTGGACCGATCCCCGCAACGGCAAGAAGAGCAACGCCAAGCTCTACGACGGGACGATCTTCCACCGGGTGATCCCCGACTTCATGATCCAGGGCGGCGATCCGCTGGGGCAGGGGACCGGCGGCCCGGGCTACAAGTTCGAGGACGAGTTCAAGAGCGGCCGCAGCTTCAAGAAGCCGGGCCTGCTGGCGATGGCCAACGCCGGCCCGAACACCAACGGCAGCCAGTTCTTCATCACCGAGGTCCCCACCGGCTGGCTGGACAACAAGCACACCATCTTCGGCGAGGTGGTCAGCGGCTTTGACCTGGTCCCGAAGATCACCCGCGCCGGCAACGGCAAGGTCAAGCTGACCGCGGTGGAGATCAGCACCTCCAAGCCGGCGTAAGCACGGCGTAATTCGGCGCTCAGAGCGCACGATTCGGGGCCTCCGGGAGATCTGCTCTCGGGGGCCTCGCTCTTTGTCGGCCTCAATTGGCAGGGCAGGCTGGCGTCCGGAGCGGCCCGGCATTGGGCTCGGCCGGCGAGGAGGGAAGCCTCTCGCCGCTGCATCCCGGGGCTGCCTTCGACCCAGCAGGCGCCCACGACGCTCCTCGATGCCCCTGCGGCTTGGCCCTTGGCCCACCGGTGCGGTCGCGCGGGCGGCAACCTAGCCTGCAACAGGGTGCATCCGCGGCGCTCGCCTGGGGGCGGGCGTCGGGGCGAGCGCCCGGCTTGGAGGGCAAACATGGCATCGCGAATCGAGGACTATGGGCTCATCAGCAACACCCGGACCGCGGCGCTGGTCTCTCGCTGGGGCGCAGTCGACTGGTGGTGCGCTCCCGATTTCGACTCCGATGCCTGCCTCGCCTCGCTCGTCGGCTACGACGAACACGGCCAGTGGTCGATCCGTCCGACGGTCCCGGTGCACCAGGTCATCCAGCGCTATCGCGGCGACACCATGGTCCTGGAGACCGAGTGGCGCTGTGAGGGCGGGACCGTGCGGGTCATCGACTTCATGCCTCCGTCCGAAACGCGCAGCGACGTGCTGCGGGTCGTCGAGGGGATCGAAGGCACGGTGCCGCTACAGATGGTGCTCAATCCCCGCTTCGGCTTCGGCGCCAACCGCCCCTGGACCCGGCCAGGAGCCGGCGGCCTGCTCATGACCGCCGGGCCGGACGCACTCACCTTCCGCAGCGAGGTCGAGCCCCGGATCATCGACGACGCCCTGCTGGCGCTGTTCGAGGCCACCGCCGGCCGCCGCCTGCACGCGCAGCTCTCCTGGTACCCGTCGCACCTCGAGCCGCCGGAGCCGCTCGACGTCGACCGCGAGCTCGAGCGCACCGAGCGCTACTGGAGCGAGTGGTCGCAGCGGTTCACCCCTCAAGGGAAGTACCGCGAGCCGGTGCTGCGCTCGCTGCTCACCCTGAAGGCGCTGACCTTCGCGCCGACCGGAGCGGTGGTCGCCGCCCCCACCACCTCGCTGCCCGAGGAGCTGGGAGGGGTGCGAAACTGGGACTACCGGTTCTGCTGGCTGCGCGACGCCTCGCTGTCGCTGCTGGCGCTGATGTTCGGCGGCTACATCGAGGAGGCCAATCGCTTCCGCGACTGGCTGATGCGAACCGTGGCGGGCGATCCCAACCAGACCCAGATCATGTACAGCATCCGCGGCGGGCGGCGCCTGACCGAGTACGAGGTGCCCTGGCTGCCGGGCTACGAGAGCTCGAAGCCGGTGCGCATCGGCAACGCGGCCTCGGACCAGTTCCAGCTCGACATTTACGGCGAGGTGCTCAGCTGCCTGTACCTCGCCCGGCGGATGGGGATGGGCGAGGTCGCCGGAGGGTGGGAGACGGCGAGGAGGCTGATCCGGCACGTGATGGACGTCTGGCAGCACCCCGACGACGGGGTGTGGGAGGTGCGCGGCGGCCGGCGGCAGTTCGTCTACTCCAAGGTCATGGCCTGGGCGGCCATCGACCGCGCCATCCGCGGGATCGAGGAGTTCGGGTTTGGCGCCGAGCAGGGGCGGGAGCTGTTGCCCCACCTGCAGGCGCTCCGGCAGCGGATGCACGAGGAGATCTGCACCCGGGGGTTCAACCCGAAGCTGAATGCCTTCGGCCAGTCCTACGGCTCGGACACGCTCGATGCCTCGGTGCTGCTCATCCCGCACCTCGGGTTCCTGCCGGCCGACGACCCGCGGATGCGCGGGACGGTGGCGGCGATCGAGAAGCACCTGACCCGCGACGGCTTCGTGCTGCGCTACTCGACCGAAGCCGGCACCGACGGCCTGCCCGGCTCGGAGGGAGCGTTCCTGGCCTGCAGCTTCTGGCTCGCCGACAACTACGCCTTCGCCGGCAGGCTCGACGAGGCCGAGGCGCTGTACGAGCGGCTGCTCAAGCTGCGCAATCACCTCGGCCTGCTGGCCGAGGAGTACGAGCCCCGCCTGCAGCGCCAGATCGGCAACTTCCCCCAGGGCTTCTCCCACCTGGCCCTGGTGACCACCGCGCGCATCCTGGCCTCGGCGCGGGAGGCGGCGCACCACAAGATGGAGCCCCTGATCGCGCCGGGCGGGGAGGCCCCCGCGCTGCACTGAGCTCGGGTCTGCTTGGGGCCGCGGCGGATGCCTCGTCCGCCGCGGCCGCCGTCGCTCCGGCGGCTGGCCGAGCCGAGGGCGCGAGGCGAAGCGCGCGACCGAGGGCTAGCGGAAGTAGTAGACGAAGCCGGCCGACCCCAGCGGCCTCGCTCCCAGGATGAAGAAGTTCTCGCCCCTTTGGAGCACGACCCCGGCCCCGAGCGAGCCGGTGAGCGCCGCGTTGGGGACCACGAAGATCCGCACCCGCACGCCGGTGAAAACGGTCCAGGCGAGCTGCGGGCTCGGGGACCACAGGATGGCCACGCTCCCTCCTCCACCGAGGGCGAGGTCCGAGCGCTCGGTGCGGTGGACCCGCGCATAGACCCGGGCGCCGAACCCGAGGACGTCATCCTGTGGTGCGCCGTTGGCGGTGCTCCTCTCGAAGACGCCGGCGGCGACGGTGGCCTCCCCCTGTACGGTGTGCCAGTCGGCAGCGACCAGCAGCGCGGAGGCGCCGGCCTGGGGACTGATGAGCTCGTTCTGGGCGCCGATCCCGATCACCGGCCCGGGGCTTTCGGCGGGGGGCGCGGCGCTCGCCGGAGGGGCGGGCTCGGCCGCCAGCAGAGAGGCGAGAAGTAGGCCAATCATGGACGCTCCCGGGAAGGAGGGCGGGTTGCCCTCGAGCGTCCCTAGCTGTGCACTCGCCTGGGGCCGAGCCCCGAGTCTTTTGGGGAGCGGCCGCGTCGAGGCGGCCAGCAGGTCGCGTCCGGCAACCGGACGGTGCCAAAGAGGCGCCGGGCTCGCCGATGGGGGCGCTGGAACCCGGATCGATTTCCGTCACAGGCCTCGCTCCCTTCATGCGCCTGTGAGCCAAGCAGGCTGGCATGGCGGGTGCTCACTGACGACCCGCGGGTGCGCGGGACGGTGGCGGCGGTCGAGAAGCACCTGACCCGCGACGGCTTCGTGCTGCGCTACTCGACCGAAGCCGGCAACGACGGCCTGCCCGGCAGCGAGGGAGCGTTCCTGGCCTGCAGCTTCTGGCTCGCCGACAACTACGCCTTCGCCGGCAGATTCCAGGAGGCCGAGGCGCTCTATGACCGGCTGCTGGGACTGCGCAATCACCTCGGATTGCTGGCCGAGGAGTACGAGCCCCGCCTCCAGCGCCAGATCGGCAACTTCCCGCAGGGCTTCTCCCACCTGGCCCTGGTGACCTCGGCGCGCATCCTCGCCGGGGCGGAGCAGGCGGCGCACTACGGGATGGAGCCGTCGGCCGCGCAGGGAGCAGAGGGCGGCGCCCTGCACTGAGCCTGCGCCGCCGGGCGCCCGCGATCGTCCAGGGCCGTCGCGGGCGCCATCGCGCCGGCCGGCGCTCCCCGGCCGGCGGATGGCCGAGCCGAGGCCGCCAGCCGGATGCTGTTGGCGCTGCTCACCGGCTTCCTGCTGGCGATGACCGAAGGGCTGTTCGAGCGACGCCGGCAGGTGGTGGTGGCCCAGGCCGGGGCGATCGCCCGCGCGCACCTGGGCGCCCCGGCGCTGCCGACGACGGCCGCCTTGGGAAGAGGCCCGCCGCGGGGCCACCTGGACGCGCTGGCCGACCTCGGAGCGCAGGCGCGCGGGGATGGGAACCCTCGAGAGGTGGAGCGACGGCCCGCGCCCAGGGCTGAGCCTGGTCCACGAGCGCCCGCTGGAGCGGGTGCAACGCTCCCTCGCGCAGGACGCCGCCCGGTGGGCTCCCCCGGGGCATGGGGTGCGCCTTGGCGCCGGCGCGGGCTCCGGACGGAGCGTCGCGTCAGCGCCAGGGCGGGCCTGTTGTCATCGGCGCGCCAGCAGTGGCCGCGAGACCAGCGCCGCGGCGCCGGCCAGACCAAGGGAGAGCGCGCCCCAACGCGCGAGCTGGGCGACCCGCCGCCCGAGCTTTTCGAGCGGCGCATCGGGCCCTTGCAGGAGCCGGTCGAGGGCGTCGCCGAGAATCTCGCGGGCGGCGAGGCGGGCCTGGAGGCGCCACAGAAACGGCAGCCGATGGGCGAGGAACAGCGCCCGCTCGCTCAGGAGCATGGCCTGGTTCGCGGTGTGGGCGGCGAGCTTGACGCTGGAGAGCAGCCCCTTGACCTGGCTGGTCCGCTCGGCCGCCGCGCTCCCGGCGGCCGCCGAGAAGTCCGCCAGGCGCACGCCCTCGACGCGAAACTGCTCCGGGTTGTCCGCCAGCCAGGAGTCGACCAGGGCCGCGACTTGCCCTCGCTGCTCTGGGCTGAGGGCGCGGCCGGCGACCTCAGACAGCTCGCGCTCGGCCTTGGCGAAGGCCTCCGCCAGGTCCGCCCCCTGCGCGCCATGGAGGTTGGGGAGCCAGTGCTTCTCCAGCGCCGCGCGGCACAGGCGGATGAAGACGATCATGTCGAGGAGGTTGACCTCGGGGTCCGGGCCGGTCGCGATCTCGATGGCCGAGGAGGCGTACAGCAGGTTCTTCCTCAACGCCTCGTCGCCGACTGCGGTGCGATCGGCGCGGTCCAGTCGCGCGGTGGCCTGGGTGATGCGGTCGGTGAACCGGGTGGTGAAGCGCTCGAGCTCTTGCTGGAGCTCCACCGCCGGGATGATGGCATCCATGGTGAGCATTCTCCGGGCATCGTCTGCCGCCGAGCCGAACACGCCTTGTTCGTTCGAGAGCGCGCCAGACGAGCTTCCAAGCCAGCTCTCCGGGCACCCTCGCTCCTTCCTCCCTGCGCCTCTGGATTAGCCACGGCGGGACCCGTTGCACGAGGAGGGCGTCGGGCGAGCGGCGCCGCGCTGCCTTGCGATGGGCCGCCGCCCGGCCCACCTTCGGGTCGAGAGTTGTGTGAGTCAGCGTGGGGCGTGCTCTCTCGCTCGCGCTCGGTACTCCGCTCTTGGCGAGGCCAGGGCGCGGCGCGATCGGCCGCCGTCGGGAGTCCGGTCTCGGCGGCCTCGCTCCTCAGGCGCCTGGGGACCGGGCAAGCCCGCCTTGGCGAGGGTCCGGGGGCACTGCTGGCGAGCGCCGGGGGCTCGCTCCGGCATCGGCGGAGATCCGTCCCGGCGCAGGCCCGGCCCGATTGGCCCATCGGGTCGACACGGCGGCTCGCCCGCCGCCGCCCGGCCAGGCGGGCCGCGTCGGGCGCCGGCCGGCAGGTCGCTGTTTACCCTGTCGTTACGCCGTGATAAGGAAGCCCCCCGATTCGGCACCCGCACCGGCCGAGGGGCTTCGAGACTCTATTGAATCCAGCACACCGTTCAGGACTTGTCGCCATCATCGGCCGGCCCAACGTGGGCAAGTCCACGCTCCTCAACCGCCTGACCGGGGAGAAGGTGGCGATCGTTTCGCCCAAGCCCCAGACCACCCGCAACCGGATCCTGGGCGTGGTCACCCGCGAGAGCCACCAGATCGCCTTCCTCGACACCCCCGGGGTCCACAAGGCCAAGGGCGAGCTCAACCGCTACATGGTCGACGTGGCCCTCGACGCCATGAGCGAAGTGGACGCGGTGCTGTTCATGATCGAGGCCGCGGTCAGAGGCGACGGCACGGTGGAGATCGGCGAGGGCAACCAGTTCATCCTCGACCGGCTGCGCAAGGCCAACAAGCCGACCATCCTGGCGATCAACAAGATCGACACCATCGCCAAGCCCTACCTGTTGCCGCTGATCGACACCTGGCACAAGCAGCTGCCCTTCGCCGAGATCATCCCGATCAGCGCCACCGCGGGCGAGGGCGTCGAGCTCCTCGAGAGCTCGCTCGCCAAGCTGATGCCCGAGGGCGAGGCGCTCTATCCGGAGGACATGATCACCGATCAGCCGGAGCGCTTCCTGGTCTCCGAGCTGGTGCGCGAGCAGGTGCTGCGCCACTGCCGCGAAGAGGTGCCGTACTCGGTGGCGGTGGTGGTCGATCACTTCGACGAGTCGGAGCGGGTCCCGGAGAAGCAGCCGGCCAAGGGCAAGCTCGCCGGGCTGGTGCGCATCGACGCCACTGTCTTCGTCGAGCGCGACTCGCAGAAGGCGATCGTGATCGGCAAGGGCGGGCAGATGCTCAAGAAGATCGGCGCCGTCTCTCGCGAGGAGATCGAGCGGCTGTTGGGCGCCCACGTTTACCTGGCGCTCTTGGTCAAGGTGGAGAAGCGCTGGAGCGAGCGGCAGGACGCACTGCGCAAGATGGGATATCTGCGCGAGTAGGGCGTTTTTATCTACTCTGCCCGACGCACCGCCTCTCTGCGCCCGGCGCCTGGGGGCTGGCTTCCTGGCTGTGATGAGGCTTGCGACGCGATGAACAAGAAGACCAACCAGCCTGCCGAAGTTGCTCCCGACCTCGCCGAGGCCGCCGAGCTCGGCGAGTCCCCAACCGCCGCGGCGGGCGCCACTCCGGTGGTGGCCATCGTCGGCCGGCCCAACGTGGGCAAGTCCACGCTCTTCAACCGCCTGGTCGGCAAGCGGATCGCGCTGGTCGAGGACCTGCCCGGCGTGACCCGCGACCGCAACTACGCCCACGCCGAGTGGGACGGCCGCAACTTCACCCTGGTCGACACCGGCGGCTTCTGGACCGACACCGACGACGCGCTGCTGAACCGCGTGCGCGACCAGGCCCGGCTGGCCATCGACGAGGCGCAGGTGGTGATCCTGGTGGTCGACGGCGACGCCGGCCCCACCTCGGGCGACCTGGAGATCGCCGCGCTGCTGCGCAAGGGCGGCAAGCCCACCTTCCTGGCGGTCAACAAGATCGACAGCTTCAAGCGCGAGCAGGAGGGCTTCCTCTCCGACTTCTACCGGCTGGGCTTCGAGCACGTCTTCCCGGTCAGCGCCGAGCACGCCCGCGGCGTCTCCGAGATGATGGACGCGCTGGTCAAGTACCTCCCCGTCCAGCCGCCGCCGGAGAAGGTCGAGGAGGACGTCTGCCGCATCGCCATCGTCGGCCGGCCCAACGTCGGCAAGAGCACCCTGATCAACAAGCTCCTCGGCGAGGAGCGGATGGTGGCCAGCGACGTCCCCGGGACCACCACCGATTCGGTGGACGCCCGCCTCGAGCACAAGGGGACCAAGTACGTCCTCACCGACACCGCCGGCATCCGGCGCAAGCGGTCGATCGCCGCGCGGATCGAGCAGTTCAGCGTAGTGCGGGCCTTCAACGCCATGGACAGCGCCGACGTGGTGCTGCTGCTGCTCGACGCCACCGAGCCGGCGGTGGATCAGGACGCGCGCATCGCCGCGCTGGCGCTGGAGAAGGGCAAGGCGCTGGTGGTGCTGGTCAACAAGTGGGACAAGCTGCCCCAGGCCAAGGCCGACGAGTTCCGCCAGGAGCTCGACTACAAGATGCCCTTCATCGGCTGGGCGCCGATCCTCTTCGGCTCGGCGCTGACCGGCTCCAAGGTCTTCGAGGCCCTGCGCAAGTGCGGCGAGGTCTTCGAGCAGTACCGCGCCCGCGTGCCGACCCCGCTGGTCAACAAGCTGATGCAGCGCATCGAGGACGAGCACCCGGCGCCGCGCGCCCAGGGCGGCTTCCCGGTGCGCATCTTCTACATCGCCCAGGTCGGCACCCGGCCGCCCACCTTCTCGCTGAGCACCAACCGACCCGACGGCGTCACCGACGACTACAAGCGCTTCATCGTCAACCGCATGCGCGACGCCTTCGGCTTGCGAGTCCCGATCCGGCTGCTCTTCAAGAAGAAGTCGAAGAGGCAGTTCGTCCCCAAGAAGGACTCCGACCGCTGAGCTGAGAAAGCGGACTGGATTCAGAGGCTTGCGGCGGATGATGCGAGCGAGCGCGACGGCGATCCCACTCCTGCTGATGCTGGCACCGCTTTTGGCGCAGGCCGGCGAGGGTGCGCCGTCGGAGGTGCTGGCGCCCGGCGACGAGTCGCAGGGGACGACGCTGCCGATCGAGGATCCGATCCGCAAGCCGGTGCCGCGGCCGGACGGCAAGGGCTCGGTGCTGGTGCTCGACTTCGCCAGCAACGACGCCGAGGCGCAGCGGCAGGCCAAGGCCTTCGAGGAGCTGGTCGAGACCCGGCTGTCGCTGCGTCCTGGGGCGCGGGTGCTGGGGGCGGAGCAGGCCCGCTTCGCGCTCGGGCCGGAGAGGGAGAAGCTGCTGGAGTGCGCCGAGACCAGCTGCCTGGCCGAGTTCTGCTCGGCGGTCGGGGTGCGCTACCTGCTGCGGGGCCGGCTGGATCGCTTCGGGACGCGCTACGTGGTGGTGACCTCGGTCCTGGACTCGAAAGATCCGCTGGTGGTGGTGCGGGCGCGCGAGGACGTGGAGATGGACGCGGCCCTGCTGCGCACCGCGGATCGGATGGCCGACGGCATCGCCGAGGCGGTCGGGCTGCCCAGGCCGGAAGAGGGGAAGAAGCCGGCCGATCCCAACGAGCCGCTGACGCACCTGAATCTGAAACTGGGGCACATGCTGCCGCTGGGCGGGACCTTCGATTGGCGCACCTTCAAGTTCGAGGTGGAGACCGACTACTACCTGACCCCGACGGTGCCGGTGTTCTTCGAGGTCGGCATGATCCTCGGCCGCTCCGACGGCGAGAACCAGGGCAGCTTCGCGATGGTGCCGCTGACGCTGGGGCTCAAGTACGTGTTCATGGAGGACTGGAAGGTGCGCCCGTACACCGGGCTGGGGATGGGCCTGTCGTTCCTCAAGGATCTGGTGGATCCCTCGGCCAAGATCGGCCTGCACTTCAATGGGCTGTTCGGGCTGGCGTACATGCCCTGGAAGCACCTGGGATTCAATCTAGAGACCACCTTCAACTTCGACGGCGTGAAGCTCTCCAACGGCTCGGACATCAGCTCGGCCTTCTCGTACAACTTCGGGTGCTCTTCCGATCTCTGATGCCGCTGCTGAGTCGCCGGGCCGGCCTGGTGCCCTGAGCAGCTCGGAGAGAAGAGCAGGCGACCAGTGGGCCGGTACGTCGAGCTGGGGCGCGGGACGCATGACCGTGGAGCCAAGGAGCAACCGATGAAACGCGGAATCGTGGTCCTGAGCCTGCTGGCGGCGTGCAAGCAGTCGGCGCCCGAGGGGCCGCCGGCGGATCTGATCCAGGTGCTCCAGCAAGCGCAGCAGGCCAAGGTGCCGGGGGCGCCGTTCGTGCGGCCGGCGATCGACGGCGGGTTGAGCGAGGTGGTCATCGATCCGCGGGACCCGGAGTCGTACTACCGGGCCGGGCAGGAGGAGTTCCTCAAGGGCGAGTTCGACAAAGCCGCCGACCACCTGCGTCAGTCCTTGCGGCTGGCCCCGACCGCCAAGGGCTGGCACGTGCTGGGCGATACCTTGCTGTCGCAGGGGCGCTTCAACGAGGCCGCTGACGCCTACCGCGAGGCGGTGAAGCTCGAGCCGGGCAAGCGGCTGTCGTGGATGCGGCTGGGCCGGGCGTTGATCAACTCGGGCGGCAACGCCGAGGCGGCCCAGGCGTTTCTCAAGGCGCAGGAACTCAAGCCGGAGGACCCCGAGGCCTATCGGGAGCAGGCCGAGGCGCTGGTCGGCGCCGACCGCAGCGCGGAGGCGGTGGCCAGCCTCCAGAAGGCGATCGAGCTCGATCCCAAAAGCTCGGCCAAGGACCTCAAGCTGCAGGGGCAGCTGTTGGGCAAGCTGGGCAAGCACGCCGAGGCGGCAAAAGTGCTGGCGAAGTCGGCGGAGCTGCATCCGGATCCGGGCGTCTACAACGAGCTGGGCGAGGTGCTGGTGCGCGGCGGCGAGCTGGCGAACGCGGTCAAGGCGTTCGAGGAGGCGGCCAAGCTCGACGCCAAGGATCCGACCGCCTGGGAGATGGTGGGCGAGATCCAGTCCAAGCTGGGCAACGCCCCGGCGGCGCGCGAGGCGTACGGCGCCTCGCTCAAGGTGGGCGACAGCACCGGGCCGCATCTGGGCCTGGCGCGGCTGGCGCTGGCCGAGGGGAAGAAGGCCGACGCCTCCAAGGAGCTCGACCTGGCGATGGCGGTCACCACCGGCGAGGTCTACGAGGCCCGCGAGCTGGCCCTGGTCTGCGCCAAGCTCGAGCTGTGGCCCCAGGCCAACAAGCTGCTGATGCTGGTTCTCGAGGATCCAGAGCAGGCGGCGCAGCCGGCGCTGTGGCTGCAGCTGGCCCGCGCGCGCGCCAAGCTCAAGATGAAGGCCGAGGTGAAGCAGGCCTGCGAGAGGGCCAAGGCGCTGCTGCCCAAGGACGACAAGACGGCTTGTCCTTGAGGGTCTCCCGGGCTCGGCTCGCTCGACACGCTGCGGCCGGCGGGACGCCGGCGCTCCCAGGCGCCGGTGCCCAATCGCAACTCCCCGCCACTACTGCGGAATCGGCAGCTTCACCGGGTCCTTGTCGTCGACAATCAGCTCGAGCTGGCCGGTGGAGAAGATCCCCGAGGCCTCGTAGAAGCGGGCGACCAGCTGGTGCTCCGGCCAGGCGATCACCAGCTCGCCGCCGCTCGGGGACTTGTCGCCAGCCTTGTAGGTCAGCTCGCGGAAGACGGCCTCGTCGGTGCCGCGCTGGGTCTCGATGGCCGCGCGGCCGTCGAGGTAGAGGGTGGACTGGCCCAGCAGCATGATGCCGTCGACCTTGGTGAGCTTGAAGTCGATGAGGAAGGGATTGCGGACCAGGGTGCCGGTGGCATGGCCCCAGTACTGCGACTGGTCGCCGCAGGTCTGGTAGCCGCCGTTGGCCGGGACCAGCTCGCCGTCGATGGTCATGGTGGAGAAGTCGATGGAGGCGTCGAAGCGGTCGATTCCGCCGGAGTAGAGCAGGGCCAGCTCGCCGCCCAGCTCGTGGTCGCCGAGCTTGCAGCCGGCGGGGAAGGTGACGGTGACCGCGTCGGCGAAGTCGCTCTGGGCGGAGGTGGCGACCTGGGCGCAGCCGAGGTTCTTGCTGACGTTCTCGGCCAGCCGGCCGACGAAGTCCCGGCGCGGCTCGCCGCAGGTGTAGCTGGGCAGGATGCCCAGGATCTCGAGCAGGGTGCGGCCCCGATTGACGGTCTGCAGAGCGCCGTGGACCTTGTCCTCTCCTTCGGCGATCTCTTCCTTGGAGGCGGTGCCTCCGCAGCCAACCAGCAACAGCGCGAGTGCGGTGGTGAGGGCGAAGCGGTTCATTGGGTCGTCCTTTCGAGCCATCGCCGGCGTCATGCCGAGCGCTCCAACGTGCTGCGACTGGTTGGTTGTCGGGGATGGGCGGGACGATCCCGGGTTCGCTAAGTGCTGGAAATTAAAGGATTCTCCTCGCTGGAGCCTCCCCCGCGTCTTCCGCAGATCCCTCCAGGACCTCCCTCGCCATCCACCTCAAGGAAGCGGAGGGCAAGGCGGCGAGACGACCAGCATGGAGGAAGTGGCGCCGATCACGAGCTGGTCGTCCAGAAGATCGGCGGTGGTGGCGAACTGGGGAGTGGTCAGAATTCCCAGGACGGTGGGGGCAGCGCCCGAGACGTCCACGAAGGCGATTCCGGTGGCGGTCGAGAGCAGAGCGGTCCGGCCGTCGAACTGGAGCAGATGGCTCGCGCCAGCCAAGTCCAGGGTGTGCCTCTGGGTGAGCTGTCCGTGAACCGGGTCCACCTCGAAGACCACCAGCCGGGATGCGGTGGTGTCGGTCACCGGCTGGCTCGGAACCAGGACCGCGGCCACCAGCGATCCCGCGATCCCCAGCGAGCGCACGGAGCTCTCGGCATGGGTGAAGTACGTGGTCGCGCGCAAACTCAGGCTGGTCCCGGTCGAGTCGTAGACCAGCAGATCGCTCGTGGGAAGGTGTGAGCTCGGATCGGCGG
>JBBIQS010000035.1:0-76444 GCA_037442205.1 Myxococcales bacterium | reverse complement strand
CGAAACGCCCTCACGCTCGCCAGCCGAGGTCTGGTCGAACGCGAGGTGCTCGTCGAGTTGATCGCCCTCGCGGCGGTGGCTGGCGAGCATCTGCTCGTGATCGGCCCTCCCGGGACGGCGAAGAGCGAAGCAGTGCGCCGCGTGGCCCGGGCCTTGGGCGCGAACACCTTCGAATACCTGCTCGGCCGATTCACCGAGCCGAGCGAAATCTTCGGGCCCATCGACCTGCGCCGCCTCAAGGAGGGAGTGGTCGAGACGCAGACGACGGGGATGCTCCCCGAGGCGGAGCTGGCCTTCCTGGACGAGGTGTTCCAGGGCTCGACCGCCATCCTCAATACCCTGCTCGGCATTCTGAATGAGCGCTCGTTCCGACGCGGGGCGACGCGGCTCACGTGCCCGCTGCGCCTGTGCGTCGGCGCCTCGAATGCCCTGCCCACCGACGAGTCGCTGAACGCTTTTGCCGATCGCTTCCTGGTGCGCGTCTTCCTGCAGCCGACTCCCGACCCGCTGCTCGAGGACCTGCTCGAGCAGGGCTGGCGGCTCCAGGGGCAGGCCGGCCCTCAGGCACAACTTGGATTGGTCGATCAGCTCGCTGCCAAGGCGGCGCAGGTGGAGCTGGGGCCGGTCCGCGGCCAGCTCGCCCAGGCCATCCGACTGCTGCGGCACGCCGGAATCGATCTCTCCGACCGCCGCGCCGTCCGTTCGCAGCGCCTGATCGCCGCCGCGACCGCTCTCGCTGGCCGGGAGGTCGCCACCACCGCCGACCTCTGGCCCATCGTCTTCGTGGTGCCCACCGCCGCCGCACAGCAGCTGGCGCGAGACGTCCTCCGCGAACTGCTCAATCCCTCGGAAAACGCATTGCTGCAGGCGGCGGCCGCCGAGGCCTCTCTCGGTCCGCTCGCGCGCGCTGCGCGTTTGGCCGCCGCCGGCCGCGAGCTGCTGTCGGCTCGTCCGGAATCGCCAGGAGACCTGGAGGGATGGCGGCTGCGCCTGGAGGGCGTGGCGCGGGAGATCGACGCCGGATTCGCGGCCGAGCAGATCCCCGCCGAGCTGAGCGAGGTGCGCAGCCGACTGGTGGAGACCTTCAAGTCTTGAGCCGGGTCGCGATCCATTGGCGCCCTCGCGAGTCTCCGCTGCGACCGGAGGTCGTGGTCGGAGAAGGGGAGTCGGCCCGGCTGCTGGTGCAGCGCCTGCTCAGCCGTCCCGATGAGACGCTGGCGCGCCTGCGAGGCCTGACCACGGGCAAGCGGCTGTTGGTGCTGGGCGAGCCGGACGATCTCCCGTGGAGTGACGGGGTCCACTACCTCGGGCGCGATCCGAGCGCCCAGGCGCTCTATCTGCCCACCAATCTCGCGCCGAACGTCCCCGCGGCGCTGCTGCAGCAAGCGGCGCAGGTGCGCGCCGGAAGAGGGGGACCGGTGGCGCTGCTCCCCGGAGCCTCTCGCCTGGTGCCGCTGGCCGACGCCGCGACCCTCCGGCGGTCCCACCTGCAGCACTGGCTGGAGGCCGTCGGATGACGGCGCTCCCTCCAAACCTGGCGAAGTGGGGCTCGCCGCTGTCAGAGCTTGCTCCCGAGCTGGCGTTGGCGCTCGGACCGTGGCTCGAGCGCCTCTGGCTGGCCATCGGCCCGATCCCGCGGCCGAGCGCGCTGGGCGAGGGACAGCCGGATGGGTTCGACGGGCTGCTGCGCCGCGGCAGCTACGAGCGGTTGCTGCTGACCGAATGGCTACTGGCGGGCGAGCTGCCGGAGGAGTTCGACCGGCGCGCGGTCTCCGGCGAGCACACCTTCCTGGCGCCGCGGCGCGTTCAGCAGGCGGGCGGACGGAGGGTGGTCGCCCTCTTCAACTCGGGTCCCCGGCAGCTGGGTACGCCGAGGCTGGCGCACCTGGCGCTGATGATCGTCCTGGCCCGCCGGGCGCAGGAGGCGGCCGCGGAGTTCGCCTGGTCCTGCGTCGACGGCGAGACGCTCGCCGTCAGCGAGGGAGGCAAGAAGGAGGTCCAGCGCCTGCTGACTCAAGCGGCGGCATTCGAGCCGGATGAAGCGAAGCAGGCCCATTGGGACAGAGAGCTCGGGGAGCGCCACGCCTCGGAGGAGCGCTGGGTGATCGGAGCGCCGGGGATGCGGATCGCCGGCGCGCACCACGTGGACGTCCTCGATGTGCTCGAGCCGGGGGGCAGGAAGCTCGAGGTTCGAGTGAAGCCTCTCGACCAGGCGAGGCGCGGGCTGGAGCTCGAGCTGCCGGGCGACGCCGACTGCGTTCGGCTGCTGCGGAATCCCTTCCCGGAGGCGAGGGCTGCGCCTTCGGCCAAGACGACCCCCATTGGCAAGGACAGCGGTATCTGCTTCTCAGCAGACGGGAGGCGCCTGTTCGCGTGGCGGTCGAAGTCGGAGATCGTGGGCTTCCATGTTCCCGCGAGCAAATCGGACGCGGTCGGAGCTCTGCGCCGGTTTGTGGTGCCTGACGGCACGGAGCTGATTGCAGTCGGCATGGCGCGAAAGCGAGGGCTGGCCGCCACGCTTTGCGGAAGGGAAGTCACGATCTGGAATATCGATCGGCGAGGCGAGGCTGGGAGCCACATCACGAGGTTCATGATTGGATCCAATGAGTGGGAAACGCCCGCAACCGCTCGGGAGGGGATGCGGGTCCCTCAGCTCTTCTGGCATTGGCAATATGGATACCTGATCGACGCCGAAGGAACTCTCTTCTGCTTCTCTGCCGACGGCAAATTCGAGCCGCTGGACTTCGGCGTCAGCGCTCATGCGGCCAGGGACGGCACACTCCGCTACGTAACCAATGAGAGAAAGTTCTCCTCCGTGAGCCGGGACGGAAAGGGCAAATTCGATGTGTCCATGGTCGGCGCCGTCCCGGGCGAGGGAACGCTGGAGGCGCACCACGGCTCATCCGAACGCGGGGCCGGATTTGGCTCGTTTGCGGCTCGGATCACGGCAGGCGAATGGGCCGTCTATTCCGCTCTTCTCTCGGGCGAAGAGCGGCTCTTCCCTCCGGCGGAGGCCGAAGTGGTTGGAACGGCGCTCTCCAAAGGAAGGCCCGGATTGCTGATTCTCGAGCCCGATCGGCGGACGGTGTCCTTTGTCGGGCGCCACGACGCCTATTCACTGCCGGCCGCTCCCGAGGACGTAAGGTCGGTTTCGGTGTGCACGGCGCGCCCCCTGATCTGCTGCGAAACCGCGGACGAGCTGCTGGTCTACAACCTCGCGCAGCGGGAGCTGCTGCTGCACATTCCCGTCGACAGGGTGTCATGACCACCGTGCGTCCTCGCCTCACCGCGCACCGGGGCACCGTCGTCGCTGGCGGCTTTCTTCTCGACGCCGAGCTTCTCGGAGAAGAAGAGGCCAGGCGCCGGGTGCTCGCGCTCTGGTCTCCGGGTGACGGCGTCTATCGCATCGGTCCACTCTTCGCGCTGCGCTTGGGGGCGCCGCGCCAGGTTTCCTGCTCGATGGCACCGGGCCTGCCGCTCGTCTCGTCGCGTGGGATATTAATGAGCGCGCCGCTGACGGCCGACGAGCTCGACGCACTGGCTCTGCCCCACGGCTCTCTCGCGTTGGTGAGGGGCGGGGTGGCTGAGGCGATGGTGCTTGGCGCGGAATGTGAGGTCTCAGTCGGTTCCTGGCTGGATCTGAGCGGACTCGAGGTGGAGGAAGGACGGGCTCTCGGCGATCTCTGCACGGTGCCGGAGGTGGCTATCCCCGCAGCTGTCACCGACGTGCGCGCCGCCCTGGGCGGGTCCATTCCCCCGCCCTCGGAAGAGGTCGCCAAGGTCCTCGAGTCATTGCGGTCGCGCGCAGAGCCGACTGCAACGCAAGCGGGCAGTCAGCAGCCGGGCCTAGGCACCCGGTTTCTCGCCTGGCTCGCGGGCAAGCTCAATCCGCGCGGCGGCGCGACCCCCACCAGCGCCCCGCAGACCACCGCCCTGGCGACCGTCCCTCGCAGCGGCGGTCTGAGGGCCTGGTTCTCCAGAGCGCTCGAGAGAATCCTGATGAGGACGCAGCTCCTCTCGGTTCTCGAGCGTCAGCATGCGGCCTACTTCGAGCGCATGCTGGACATGTTCGAGAACGGCGACTTCGAGAGCGCCCTACGGCACGCGATTCCCCTGGGTGGAAGCGAGGCCGCCGAGCTGGCTTTCGGGGTGCCCCAGCCGCGCGACAGTCTGACCCTTGGTCAGCGTCCGGAGCGGATCACTCAGATGCTGGGTTCGGCGCGGATAGACGCCCGGCTTCGGGAGACCTACCTGAATGCCTTTCGGCGGCTGGAGCGCGAAGGACGCATCGAGGAAGCGGCCTACGTCCTCGCCGAACTGCTCAACGACAGCGATCGGGCGGTCGAGTACCTGGAGCAGCACGGCCGGCTGCGAATGGCCGCAGAGCTGGCCGAGGCGCGCCGCCTGCCGATCGGACGGATCATCCGGCAATGGTTCCTGGCCAAGGAAACCGAGCGGGCGATCGCTTTGGCCCGCCTCCACGGCGCATTCGCGGAAGCGCTGTCGTGGCTGGAGATCAAGAAGACCGACCCTGCGGTCATCAAGGGCTTGCGTCTGCTGTGGGCCGACACGCTTGCGAAGGCGGGCAAATTCGCGGAGGCGGTCGCGGTGATCCGGGAAGTCCCGGAGGGGCTTGGGCTCGCAGATGCCTGGATCGACCGCGCGCTGAAGCTGGGCGGTGCCGCGGAGGCCAGGGCACTGCCGCTCAAGCTGGAACTCCATCCGGAAGCCTTCCCAGAGGTGCGCGATCGAGTCCTGGAGCTGTGCGAGCCGGAGGCCGACGACGGCGCCGTCGCGCGGACCGCCCTCGGCGAGGCGCTGATGGCCGGGGCTGCCCATGCGCAGAAAGCCATGCAGCCCGAGGCCGCCGTTTCCAAGAGCGTGACCCTCGCCCGGGCGGTTGGGCGAGCGCTGGTTCAAGATGCTCGCGGTCTCGACGGAGAAACCGCCCGACTCGCAAAGCGAGTCATCAAGTTCTCCGGCGACGGCCCGCTGCAGACGGACCTTCCCTCGTTCCAGCCGAGGAAGGGCGTTCCGCCCACCGCCTTCGACTTGTGGCTGCGCCCAGGCGATGTCGGGACGCTGCCGATTCGCGACGGCGCCGCGTTGCCGCGGGGGCGAGCGCTCGCTCGACGAGGGCGGAGTGAGGCTGTTGGCCGGCGACGGGAGGGCGGTCGCGCACTTCGACGCCCCGGCGCAGCACCTGGTGACCTCGGATACCGGTGCCTCGGCTCTCGCGCTGGCCCGGCGCGGGGAACGCTGGCGCGTGTCTCGCCTTGATCTGGTCGCTCGCCGGGTGACCGCCGCCTGGGACCTCTCCCTGTCTGCTTTCGCCAGCGACTTCGACGGGGAAACCTGGTTCGCGGCCGACCGCAACTCGGTCCTCGCCTTCGACACCTTGGATTCACGCCTGCGCGTGATGTGGCGGGTCGATCGCCTGGATGAAGCAGTGTTGGCCATCGGCAGGGCAGGGCGGGTGATGTGGTTCTGCCTCGGGCAGCAGGAGCCAGAGTATTGGGGCTACGAGCTGCCGAAACTGGTTCTGCGCGATCGATGGCGGCCGGCGCTCAACGCGGAATCGGTCCTGCGACTGGGCTTCGGGACCGGAGCGGTGGCTGCGATTCAGGCGGGGCCGGAGCCGGACCGCCGGCTGGACCTCACGTCCTATTCGGCGAAGAGCGCCTGCCTGGTGGCCGAGCTGCCTATCTCGAAAGGTTCGCCTTCTCTGGAGTTCGGAGCCCCTGTGGTCGGCAATGGCTGGTTCGCAGTGCCCACTTTCGACGCCGGTCGCCTGGAGGTCCGCTTGGTGGCGGCCTCCGCGAAGCCCCTGGGCTACCTGGCCATCGACGATGCTTGCGGGCCGTTCGTCTCCCGCCACGGTGCCCATCTGGTCCTTGGCGACCGGCGCGGAAGGCTGGTGGTGGCCGACATGGAGTCGCTGCGCATCGCCAGGAACGCGCGGTTCTAAGGCGAGTTCGAGCGAGCGGAGGCGGCAAAGGCCGCGAAGCCTCGACGCTGGTGCGGCGCTGCGGATGACGGTGGCCGAACTACCAAGCCCGGCACCGCCGAAACCCCTCGGCGACGTTCAGGGAAGCGTCCGCACGCCCGGCTGCCATGCTAGAAGACGGTCCGCAACATTGTCCCCAACCAGGAGATGTTCATGACCCTTCGCCAGATTCTGCCGGTCCTCGCCTTCGCCTTCACCGCCGCCTGCGCCAGCTCTCCGGCCAAGCCGGACTCGGCCCCGGCCTCCGCTCCCGCCGCGGCCCCGGCCGCCGCCGGCGCCCCCAAGTCGTTCGAGGCCATGCCCGCCGTCGGCACCCAGGCCACCTGCCCGGTCTCGGGCGAAACCTTCACCGTGGCCGAGGGCTCCCAGCACGCCGTGCACGAGGGCCGGACCTACGTCTTCTGCTGCCCGGGCTGCAAGTCGAAGTTCGAGGCCAACCCCGCGGCCTTCATCAAGTAGCCCGCGCTCCCGGCTTCGTCGCGAATCAGCGCCCCGAGCCTGGAAACGGGTTCGGGGCGCAGTGTTTGCGGGCCGTCGCTCGCCCCCTTCCCCCCCAATTTGACCCCCTCAGGCCCGGTTGCTAGAACGGCCGCGATCGACGGGCCCCGTCCCGACTGTTCTCAGCCTCGGAGGTTCACCTCGTGTCGCGCGCCAAGAAGACCAAGTACATCTTCGTCACCGGAGGCGTCGTCAGCTCGCTCGGAAAAGGGCTGGCCTCGGCGTCGATCGGCGCGCTGCTGGAGAACCGGGGGCTCGAGCTCACCCACCTCAAGCTCGACCCGTACATCAACGTCGACCCGGGGACGATGAGCCCCTTCCAGCACGGCGAGGTCTTCGTCACCGACGACGGCGCCGAGACCGACCTCGACCTGGGCCACTACGAGCGGTTCACCACCGCCCCGATGAGCAAGGCCAACAACTACACCACCGGGCGGATCTACAACGCGGTGATCCAGAAGGAGCGGCGCGGCGAGTACCTGGGCAAGACCGTCCAGGTCATTCCCCACATCACCGACGAGATCAAGGCCGCCATCCGCTCCACCGCCGACGGGCTGGACGTGTGCATCGTCGAAGTCGGCGGGACGGTGGGCGACATCGAGAGCCTGCCGTTCCTCGAGGCCATCCGGCAGATGCGCTACGACGTCGGGCAGGAGAACTGCTGCTACGTCCACCTGACGCTCTTGCCCTACATCCCCACCGCCGGCGAGCTGAAGACCAAGCCCACCCAGCACTCGGTGATGAAGCTGCGCGAGATCGGCATCCAGCCCGACATCCTGCTGTGCCGCACCGACCGCGAGGTCCCCAAGGAGATGAAGGACAAGATCGCCCTGTTCTGCTCGGTCAGCCCGGGGGCGGTCTTCACCAGCCGCGACGTGCCCACCATCTACGAGCTGCCCATCGCCCTGGCCGCCGAGGGGATCGACGACAAGATCAGCGAGATCCTCAATATCTGGTCGCGCGCTCCGCGGCTCGAGCGCTGGGAGAAGATCGTCCGCACCATCAAGGAGCCGGCCCGCGGAGTGGTGAAGGTGGCGGTGGTCGGCAAGTACGTCGACCTGGTGGAGAGCTACAAGAGCCTCAACGAGGCCCTGATCCACGGCGGCATCGCCAACGACTGCAAGGTGCAACTGCACTACGTGGACAGCCAGAAGATCGAGGAGCAGGGCGCCGGGCCGATCCTGTCCGACGTGGACGCGGTGCTGGTCCCCGGCGGCTTCGGGGTGCGCGGCACCGAGGGCAAGATCGCCGCGGTGCAGTGGGCGCGCGAGAACAAGGTCCCGTTCTTCGGGATCTGCCTGGGCCTGCAGATGGCGGTCATCGAGTACGGCCGGCACATGCTGGGGCTCAAGAACGCCAACAGCATCGAGTTCGACGAGGCCACCCCGCACCCGGTGGTGACGCTGATGGACGCCCAGAAGCAGGTGGCCGACAAGGGCGGCACCATGCGCCTGGGCGCCTACCTGTGCTCGCTGTCGCAGGGGACGCTGGCCCACAAACTCTACGGCGCCGACGAGATCAACGAGCGCCACCGCCACCGCTTCGAGTTCAACAACGCCTACCGCAAGCAGTACCAGGAGAAGGGGCTGGTCTTCTCCGGGCTGCACAAGGCGCTCGACCTGGTGGAGATGATCGAGCTGCCCGGCCACCCGTTCTTCCTCGGCTGCCAGTTCCACCCCGAGTTCAAGAGCAAGCCCTTCGCGCCGCACCCGCTGTTCGCCGGCTTCATCAAGGCCGCGGTCGAGCAGCGCGATCGCAAGCGCCAGGCGGCGTAGCGCCCCGTCCGCTGAGCGCCCGCCTCAGGACGCGAGCAGCGAGAGCTGGGGAGCGGCCGGCAGGCGAAGCTGGGCGAGCAGCAGGTGGTGGTCGCTGGCGTTGGTCGGGACCACCTTGGCGCTGTCGAGCGCCAGATCCGCGGTCGCGTACAGGTAGTCGAGCCGGAAGGTGAAGGGGCCGAAGGGCAGGGTCCCCGCTGCGCCGGTGCCGACCTTGTCGAAGACGTCGACGAAGGAGCGCGCCAGCAGCTGATGGGCCTGCGAGCGCGGGCCGTCATTGAAGTCGCCGGCGAGCAGCGCCGGGCGCGGCCTCCCGCCGATCCGATTGACCAGCACCTGCGCCTGGTCGAGCCGCAGCCGGGCGCGGGTGGGCAGGTGGCTGAGGTGGGCCACGTGCATCTCCAGCTCGCCCTCGGGGAGCTGGACCACCGCCGAGGCGTGGATGCGCTGCTCGAGGTCGGCGCTCGGCAGCAGCCCGGCTCGCAGGCCGCTGAGCGGGTGCTTGGAGAGCAGGGCGAGACCGTAGTCGCCGGAGCCCCAGCTGACGGCCTTGAAGTGATGGAAGTAGGCGAAGCCGGCGCGGCGGGCGAGCTCGGCCGCCTGGTCGACGTGGCCGCTGCGGGCGATGGCGCGGTCGACCTCCTGCAGGGCGATCAGATCCAGGTCGAGCGAGGCGATCAGCGCGGCGACCTCGGAGAGGCCGCGCAGGCAGGAGTGGACGTTCCAGGTGGCGATGCGAAGCCAGGATCGATCGCCAGGGCTCTGTGCGGTCACGCGCTTGCGTCTCCGGGAAGCGGTCGACGCTAGCAGGCCGGGTGCGGCCGCTGGAATGGACGCTTGGGAGGGCGCTTGGCCGCTTGGTGGCCCTCGGAGGAGCGCTTGGGCGGCCGTTGAGCACAGATTGGTGGAGGGCTGATGGCTATGCGTCTCACGGTGCGTGGAATCGAGCCGAGACTCGAGAGAGAGCTAAAGAGGCTCGCCAAGCAGAGCGGGCCCTCTCTCAGCAAAGCAGCCCTTGAGCTGATGCGCCGGGGCGCCGGTTTGCCAGCGGCAGCACGTGGGAAGGCTCCGCGGATTGGAGCTGCCATCGATCGCTTCGTCGGAACGCTTTCTCGCGAGGACGCGGAGGCGCTCGAACGGGCGAACGAGCAATTCGAGGTCCTCGACGAGGAGTGAAGCGCTCCCCAATGCCCCGCCGCACCGCGGCTGCTAAGATGCCTCCGCTTCCGGAGGCGACATGCCGCTCGAGTTGGATGCGTCCAGGTACCCGGTGCTCGTCGTGGACGACGAGCAGGACAACCTCGACATCATCCGCTTCAACTTCAAGAAGGCCCATCCGCTGCTCTTTGCCACCTCGGGGCAGGAAGCGCTCGAGGTGCTGAAGAAGGAGCCGGTGGCCTGCATCGTCTCCGACCAGCGGATGCCGGGGATGAGCGGGACCGAGCTGCTGCGCGCGGCCAAGGCGGTGCGCCCGGACACCGTCAACATTCTGCTCACCGCCTACGCCGACCTGGCGGTGCTCTCCGAGGCGCTCAACGACGGGCTGGCCTATCGCTACGTGGCCAAGCCCTGGAACAGCGACGAGCTGGGGCTGGCGATCCGCGGCGCGATCGAGCGCTACCACCTGCTGAGCGAGAACCGGCGGCTGCTCGAGCTGCTCAAGGAGCAGAACCAGCTGCTGGAGAAGGACGCCGCCGCGCCCTTCAACTTCGGGGAGATCGTCGGCAAGGCCAGGTCGCTGCAGAAGGTGCTGGAGACCGTGCAGCAGGTGGCTCCGACGCCCTCGACGGTGCTGATCCGCGGCGAGAGCGGGGTGGGCAAGGAACTCGTCGCCCGGGCGATCCACAACGCCAGCCCGCGGGCCGGCAAGGCCTTCGTGCGGGTCAACTGCGCGGCGTTGGCCCCCGGGGTGCTGGAGAGCGAGCTGTTCGGCCACGAGAAGGGAGCCTTCACCGGGGCGCTGCAGAAGAAGCTTGGGCGCTTCGAGCTGGCCGATGGCGGGACCATCTTCCTGGACGAGGTCGGCGACATCAGCCCCGAGACCCAGGTCAAGCTGCTGCGGGTGCTGCAGGAGCGCGAGCTGGAGCGCGTGGGCGGCACCGAGACCCTGAAGGTGGACGTGCGGGTGGTGAGCGCCACCAACCGCGACCTCGAGCAGCTGATGTCCGAGGGCGAGTTCCGCGAGGACCTCTACTACCGGCTCAACGTCTTCCCGATCAACGTGCCGCCGTTGAGGGAGCGGACCGAGGACATCGAACGGCTGGCCAGCTGCTTCGTCGAGCGCTTCGCCGCCCGCTGCGACAAGGAGATCCGCGGGGTGACCCCGGAGGCGGTGGAGAAGCTGACCGACTACGACTGGCCGGGCAACGTGCGCGAGCTGGAGAACGTGATCGAGCGCGCGGTGATCCTCTGCAAGGCGGGGACGCTGGGCGCCGAGGACCTCGACTTCGGCATCCGCAGGACGGGCGGCGCGGCCGTGGCCTCGAGCCTGCCTGGCCAGCTCGAGGAGATGGAGAAGCGGAAGCTGGTCGAGGCCATCGACAAGCACCGGGGGCGCAAGAGCGACGTGGCCCGCGAACTGGGAATCAACCGCTCCACGCTCTATTACCGGCTCAAGAAGCACGGGCTCGAGGGGTAACTCATTCCGGGAGGCGACGAGCCTCTCGAGGAGAAGGAATCATGCGACGCATCGGGTTGCTGGCGCTGTTGGCGGCGATGGCTTGCGGAGGTGGCGGCACGAGCACGGGGACGCGCGAGGATTTTCTCGGCAGCTGGAGCGCCACGCTCGGCAGCGTGGTGCTCACGCCCTCGAGCGGTTCGCAGCAGACGCAGTCCTTCGTCGGCAGCGTCAACATCGCCGTGGGCGAGGGGACCAACGGCATCCGCTTCACCGATCCCAACGGCTGCACCATTGGGGCCCAGGTGAATGGCACGTCGGCCATCTTCAATCAGAGCGCTCAGTGCACCGAGAGCACCGCCGTCGGCCCGATCACTCTGACCTGGAACGCCGGGTCCCTGAGCCGCGCCGGCGACATCATGTCGATGAACGCCACCGGGACCTACGTCAGCAACAACTCCGGGTTCTCGGGGACGGGGACGTTCTCGATCAGCGCCAACCTGAAGCGCGCTCAGTAGCCGGCGGCAAGATTCGCTTCACGGGGTTGAGATCCGGAGAGCTGTCGCCTATCGTGCGCCGGTCTTGGGCAGCACCCACCTACAACCCAGGGGAGGATCCCATGAAGAAGTTTGGAATCGTGGCAGCGCTGTTCTTTGTCGCCTGCGGCCTGAGCCGCACGGACTACATCGGCACCTGGTCGGTCAGCGGAACGATGACCATGAACGCAAGCGGGCCCGGCGGCAACTACAACGGGAGCAACACCTTGAGCGGCAATCAGAGCATCATCGCCGGCACTGACGCCAACCAGATCATCCTGGTCGACGACAAGAGCTCCTGCAACGTGCCCTTCACAGTGGCCGGCTCGACCGCCACCGTCCAGAACGGGTTTTCCTGCTCGTCCACCGACGCCAACGGCGGCCGGACCACGCTGCTGTTCAAGTCCGGGTCGATGGTGCACAACGGCACCTCGATCAACGTGAACACCAGCGGCGACCTCACCTACACCCTCGGCGGCTCCACCGCGACCGGCACCTTCAACCTCGCCCTGGTGATGAACAAGATCGGTGGCTAGCCGAGCAATTCGTCGCAATTCTGCCCGGCGCGAGCTTCGGCTCCGCCGGGCTTTTTCATGCCCGCGATGTGCCTGAAGGTGGCGGTTGATCGATCAGCGCTCCGCCTGCAGCGCACCGAGCCGTTCGCGCGCCTCATCGATCTGATTCGACAAACCATACGACCGCAGCCCGGTCGCGCTGAGCCAGATTGTCCCGACGCCGGCCTCCATAGCGCCCACCGCCCCGATGACGCGCCCGGCGTCGCCCTTCACCGCGAACAGCCCGACGGCTGCGATGGCGAGCCCAGCGGCGGTGAAGATTCCCTTGTCCCAGTAACGGAGCTTCTGCAGGTCGCGCTCGGCCTGGAAGATGTCGAAGGTGAGCGACAGGCGCTCTCGGACGTGCGGAACGTTGCGTTGCTCGGGCAGATGGACGGGCGCAGGCGAAATCACTCCCGCGCGCTCGACGAAGGCGATGGCCGAGAACGGGACCGCGTGCCGCAATCCCTCGACCTCGATCTCCAGTGCGCTGGGATTGGCCCCCGCCAGGCGCCCTCGGTACTGGCGGCCGTCGATGCAGACGATGCGATCGGCGATCAGCGGCCCCGGAGGCGCGGGGAGCGGCTTGGCCGGCTCGACCGCAGGGGAGGGCACTTGGGCGGCGGGCTTCTCAACTGCGGGCTGAGAGGGCTCGTCGTCGCCGAGCTTTCCCAGCTGTCCCGAGGTCAGCGCCGCCAGCTGCGCCGCCGCGATGATGGCCAATGCCGTCATGGGCGCCACTATACCGGCCCGCGCCCTTGCATGCCGGCCAGGCAGGGGGATGCCAGGGCCAGCGACGGACGACAGCTTGTCCCTTTGTGAAGCTCGTCCTCCACGTCGTTGGCGCACGCCCCAATTTCATGAAGGTGGCCCCCATCCATCGGGCGCTGGCCCGCTCGGGCCGCCTCGAGCAGGCGCTGGTCCACACCGGCCAGCACTACGACGAGAAGATGAGCTCGGTCTTCTTCGAGGATCTTGGCCTGCCTCAGCCCGATGCCTCGCTCGGGGTCGGCTCGGGAACCCAGGCGGAGCAGACCGCACGGGCGCTGGTGGCGCTGGAGAAGGTCCTGCTCGAGCGGCGCCCGGCTCTCGTCTCGGTGGTCGGCGACGTCAACTCCACCCTGGCCGCGGCGCTGTGCGCTTCCAAGCTCGGGGTTCCGCTGGCCCACGTCGAGGCCGGACTGCGCAGCTTCGACCGCTCGATGCCCGAGGAGATCAACCGGCTGGTGGTGGATCGGCTCTCGGACCTGCTGCTCACTCCTTCGGCCGATGCCGACCAGAACCTGGCCCGCGAAGGGGTCGACCGGAACAAGATCCGCCGCGTCGGCAACGTGATGATCGACTCGCTGATGGCCGCCTTGCCGCGCGCCTGCGCGCTCGACATGCCGGGAACGCTGGGCCTGGAGGCCTCCGGCTACGCGGTCTGCACCCTGCACCGTCCGGCCAACGTGGATGATCCCAAGGTTCTCGGGCGCATCCTCGGCGGGCTGGCCAAGGTCTGCGAGCAGGTGCCGGTGATCTTCCCGGTCCATCCCAGGACCCGCTCCCGCCTCCAGGAGCTGGGGCCGGTCCCGGAGAGGCTGCGGACAATCGATCCGCTCGGCTACCTCGACTTCCTGTCGCTGACCTCGGCGGCCGCGCTGATCCTCACCGACTCCGGCGGCCTGCAGGAGGAGTCCACCGCCCTGGGCATCCCCTGCCTAACCTTGCGCCACAACACCGAGCGTCCGGTCACCGTCCTCGAGGGAACCAACATCCTGGTCGGCACCGACCCGACCCGCATCGCCCGCGAGGCGGAGCGGATCCTCGAAGGCCAGGGCAAGCGCGGGCACGTCCCGGCGCTGTGGGACGGCCGGACCGGCGAGCGCATCGCCCAGGTCTACGAGGAAGCGCTGGCCTGACCGACTCCGACTACTGGCACACCGTCCCGGAGCAGGTCTTGCCCGTGGCGCAGGTCAGCCCGGCGCAGTCGGGGTCCTGGCAGTCGGTCTTGCCGTCGCCGTCGTTGTCCACTCCGTCGGAGCAGTTGGTCTCGCGGGCCACGCAGGCCAGCGCGTTGCCCGCGTCTTTGCCGCAGTTGAGCGTGGCGTCGGTAGCCGAGCAGGAGGCGCCGGCGCAGTCCGAGTCCAGGCAGTCGGCCTTGCCGTCGCCGTCATCGTCGATGCCGTTGGAGCAATTGGTCTCGCGGGCCACGCAGGCCAGTGCGTTGCTGGCGTTCCTGCCGCAGTTGAGGGTGGCGTCGGTCGCCGAGCAGGACACGCCGGCGCAGTCGGAGTCGAGGCAGTCGATCTTGCCGTCCTTGTCGTTGTCCAGGCCGTCGCTGCAGTCCAGCTCGGCCGCGGCGCTGGCCAGGCACTCGCAACCGGCGCCGCAGCTCTGCTTGTCGCAGTCTGGGTCGAGGCAGTCGACGAGGTTGTTGCCGTTGTTGTCCAGGCCGTCGCCGCAGGCCACCTCGACCTTCTTCTGCACCTCGCACAGGCAGCCGGTGCCGCAGCTCCTCAGGTCGCAGTCGGGATCGAGGCAGTCCACCAAGGTGTCGCCGTCGTTGTCGAGGTTGTCGCCGCAGTTGACCTCGGCCTTCTTGGTCGCTCGGCACTGGCAGCCGGTACCGCAGGACTGCAGGTCGCAGTCGGGGTCGAGGCAGTCGATGAGGGTGTTGCCGTTGTTGTCCAGGCCGTCGCCGCAGGCGACCTCCACCTTCTTGCCGCCCTGGCAGGTGCAGCCGTCGCCGCAGCTCTTCAGCTCGCAGTCGGAGTCTGCGCAGTCGACCTTGCCGTCGCCGTCGTCGTCGAGGCCGTTGCTGCAGTTGGTCTCGCGGGCCACGCAGGCGGCGGTTGTGCCGTTCTTGCCGCAGTTCAGGGTGGCGTCGCTGGCGCTGCACGAGGCGCCCAGGCAGTCGGGATCCGCGCAGTCGATCAGCCCGTCGCAGTCGTTGTCCTTGCCGTCGCCGCAGCTGGTCTCCTTGGCGGCCTCGGGCCCGGGGCAGCTGCAGGTGGTGAGGGCGCAGACCTTGCCGTGGGCATCGCAAGCCCTGGCGTCGCAGGCCGGATCCAGGCAGTCGGCAGCGCCGTTGCCGTCGTCGTCGAGGCCATTGGCGCAGTCCACCTCGTGGCAGGCGCCCTCGACGCAGTCGGTGCCCGACTTGTCGCAGACGCTGCCGCACTTGCCGCAGTTCAGGTGGTCGGTCAGCAGGTCGAAGCCGTTGTCCACCTTGCCGTCGCAGTCGTCGTCCTTGCCGTTGCACACCTCGGCCTTAGGATCCTTGCCGACGCAGGTCAGCACGTGGTCGACGCAGCTCTTCATCCCGGCGGCGCACTCCCCGAGCTTGCCGGTGTCGCAGGGGACGTCAACGTCGGTCAGGTCGTTGTCCACCATCCCGTCGCCATCGTTGTCGATCCCGTCGCAGATCTCGGCGCTGAGGGTGCTCGTCTGGGCGCAGAAGCTCTTGCCGAGATTCTCGGGGGACTTCTGGGCCACACAGCTCCAGCCGCTGCCGCAGTCGGCGTCGCTCTGGCAGACGAAGCGATCCTTGTCCGGGTCGGGAGTGAACTTGCAGCCGGCGGCGGCGAGCAGGAGGGCGAGCAGGATTCGGCGGGACATGGATTCACCCGTGCGAGCGAGAGGGTCTTGGATCAGAAGGAGCCGGAGAGAGCTACGGCGGCGCCACCGGGGACTGGCAGCAACACCGCGGGCGCGGCGGGCTTGGCAGGCTCGGAAGGCGCCAGGAGGGCGTAGACCACCGCGCCCAGCGCCGCCGCCGAGGCCACCCCGATCCCCAGGTTGGCGATCATCGCGCTGCGCTTGCCGTCGAGGGCCTCGGCGCGGCTGATGGACCAGTTGCCGCCGGACTGATCGCCGGCCTTGCCCTGCAGCGCGCTGGCGTGCAACCCGAAGTAGACGCTGGCGCCGCCGGCCAGCACCGCGCCGCCGGCCAGGATCCAGCTGCCGGCGGGAATGGAGATCCCGCCCATCCCTTCCTGCTTCTCCTGCTTCTTGGCCGCCATCAGCTCGTCCTCGGGGCGGCTGCCCGGGACCGGGGTCATCAGCAGCGACACCTGCTCGGTGGCCCCGGCCTCGACGGTCACGAAGCGCTCGACCGGAAGGAAGTTGGCCTTGGTGACCTTGACGGTGTGCTTGCCGGGCTTGACCTCGAGGGTGAGGGGCGTCTTGCCGGCGGGCTCGCCGTCCAGGACCAGGGCGGCGCCCGGGGAGCTGGTGGCGATGGACAGGGTGCCCTTGGCCTCGGCCTTGCCCTCGAGCAGCCGCGGGATGGCCGCCGAGACGTCGGCCTGCAGCCGTCGCGAGGCGATGAGGATCGAGCGGTCGATCGAGGAGATCACGCTCTTGGTCTTGAGGTCGATCAGCTGCAGCTTGACCAGGTAGCTGTTCTCGTTGCGGTCGAGCAGCCCGACGACCAGGCGATCGGCCTGCAGGTTGCCCGAGTGGCTGGTGACGCAGACCATCTTGCCGAGGCAGGCCTGCAGGCTGTGGAGGGCCTCGGTGCCCAGCGCGCGCTCGACGGTGGCGGGGTCGAGGACCTCGTAGTCCGGCTCTTTGCGGGCGGCGGCGAGGATGTCCTGGCCCACCTTGACCGCGATGCCCGACAGGTTGGGCGGCGCCCACGGGTCGAGGACCGCGAGCTTGAGCTTCTCGGCGCTGGCGGTCGAGGCCAGGAGCATGAGGGTGAGCGCGAGGCTGCGCTGCATGGAGCCGTCCTCCGGGTAGAAAGAGAGGTATCTTAACAGACACTCGGCGCGAATCGCTCTCCGGTTCAGGGGCGCGCGAGAGCGGAGCGAAGGGCTCGGAAGTGTTGGAAGAACAGAGCGAGATCGAGCACGAACAGGCAGCCGAGGAGCCGGGCGATCTGCAGACCGTCCGCTTCGTAGTCGAGCAGAACTACCGGGGCTGGCGGCTCGACCGCTACCTGTGCGCCAAGATCCGCCGGCTGTCGCGGGCCAAGGCCCAGGCGATCATCCGCAAGGGCGAGCTGGCGGACCGGCCAGTGAAGCCGGCGACGCTGGTGGTCCCGGGGATGGTGCTGACCCTGCGGCGCCGCCGCGAGCCGGAGCCGGAGACGCCCAAGCACCTGCCGGTGATCTACCGGGACGACGACCTGCTGGCGGTGGACAAGCCGGCCGGGCTGCCGATGCACCCCAGCGCCCGCTATCTGACCGGGACGCTGGTGACGCTGGCGAGGGCACTGGCCATGCCGGGGCAGAAGCCGGACCCGGCCCATCGGCTGGACCGCGAAACCAGCGGGCTGGTGCTGTGCGGCACGAATCCCAAGGCGACCCGGGCGCTCAAGCTGGCGTTCGCGCGCGGGGATGTGCGCAAGGCCTACCTGGCGCTGGTGGAGGGCTGGCCCGAGAAAGATGAGTTCGAGGTCGATCTGCCGCTGGCGGTCGGGGGTGAGACGGTGCGCATCCGCGTCGTCATCGACAGGCAGGCGGGCAAGCCCTCGCAGACGCTGTTCAGGGTGCTGGAGCGGCGCACCCTCGGCGGGGAGAAGTTCGCGCTGGTGCGCTGCGAGCCGCTGACCGGCCGGCAGCACCAGATCCGCGCGCACCTGGCGGCGGTGGGGCTGCCGATCGTGGGCGACAAGATCTACGGGCGCGACGAGACCATCTTCGTGCGCTTCACCGAGAAGGCGCTCACCGCCGAGGACCACGCCTCTTTGCGGCTGCCGCGGCACGCCCTCCACGCCGCCGAGGTGGTGTTTCCTCACCCGGGAGACGGACGGGCGATGAAGCTCGAGGCGCCGCTGCCGGAGGACATGCGGGCGTTCTTCGATGGCGCGGGCGCGGCGGTACTGCCTGGCCCGAGCGTCTCGCAGGCAGAAGCGCGCGGTCGCTAACCTTTCAGCCGGGCCTGGGTTCAACGTCCATGGACCGAACTTCCATCGCAGCAGTGGTGTTGGCGCTCGCCGCCTGCTCCGGCGCTCGCCATTCCGATCCTGTCGACTCCGGCTGGACCGGCAGCTCCGACGGCGGGGCCTGCGCCTCTCTCGAGAGGCAGATGGCGGAGGCACTCGACTCCGCCGCCGCCGACACCAGCATCAGCACCGAGCCCGCCTGCACGCTGCTCCTCGAGGCCGAAGATGGCCGCAGGTTCACCTACTCCCGCGCGGGCTCGACCCCCGACACTCGGTATGAGTCGGCCTCGACCTCGAAGTGGGTGGCGGCGACGGTGATCATGGACCTGGTCGATCAGGGAATCTTGTCGCTCGACTCCACGCCTCATGACGTTCTCTCGAGCTTCTGGACCGGCGAGAGCTCAGTGACCCTGCGCGATCTGCTGAGCTTCACCTCGGGATTCTCGGAAGAGCCGCTGTGCATCACCGGGAAGAACCTGCTCGGCACCTTCCAGAGCTGCGTGGAGACCATCTACAGCGACAATCTGGCCAAGGGCGTCGCTCCGGCGGGGAGCGAGTTCTACTACGCCGGCAGCCACCTGCAGATCGCCGGGCAGATGGCGGTCACCGCCAAGGGTGCGCCCGGCTGGACCGAGATCTTCGACGCCTTCAAGGCCAGGACCGGGCTCTTCCCGACCTCGTCGTTCAACCTCCCCGCACTCGACAAACCCCGCCTGGCCGGCGGGATGACCTGGACCGGGGCCGAGTACCTGGGATTCCTGCGGGCGCTTTACTTCGGCCAGGTGCTGATCCCCGCCAGCCGCACGGCGCTGCTTGGCAACCAGCGCGGGGCGGCCACGGTCGGCTTCTCTCCGACCCTCGGAGGCGGCCCAACGAACACCGTGGGAATCGGCGAAGACTGGGCGTATGGCTTCGGCAACTGGCTCGAGTGCCCCTCGGCCAAGCAGCCGGGCTCGTTCAACTGCGGCGCCGGCCACCGCAACTCGAGCCCGGGGGCCTACGGGGCCTACCCCTTCATCGACTTCGACAACCGCTACTTCGGGATCCTGGCCAGGCAGGGAAAGCTGGGGACCTATCCCGAGGGCATCAGGCTCTTCCGCTCGGTCGAATCGCTCGCGGCCAGGTGGGCCAAGCAGGACTGCGGCTCCTGAGGAGTCAGTTCTCCTCTCCCTTGCCCTCGACCGCCCGCCAGCGCTCCATCTCCTCGACTTGCTTCTTGCGGGCCTCGACCCGCTCGCGAAGCTTCTGGGCGTGCGGCCGATACCCTTCGGCGAGGGATGCCGCCTCTTCCGCCTCGCGGATCGCCTGGTCGAACCGGCCCTGCCGCTCCAGCAACGCCGCATTGAGCCAGTGCAGGTTGGGATCGCGCGGATTGAGCGTCACCGCCGAGCGCATCGACGCCATCGCCTTGGAGCCCTGCCCGTCGCGCTCGGAGGCAGCCGACTCGAGCCCCAGCATTCGCACCCGCAGCCCCACGTCCAGCGCCGCCGGCAGCCGTCGCAGCGCCTCCCGGCAGCCCTTGGTGTCGCCCTGCTGCAGCTTGAGCCCGGCCAGCGACAACACCAGCTCGCCGTTGATCGGGAAGCGCCTCAGCCCCTCGCCCTCGAGCAGCTCGATGGCCTTGGGAAGCTCGCCCCTCATCAGCAGCGCCTCGACCCGGAGGTTGATCCCCCAGGGCTGATCGGCGGCCAGCGCATCCACCCGCTCCGCCAGCTTCAGGGCCTCGTCGGGCTGCTTGCGCAGGAGCGCCACCCGCGCCAGCCGCTGGATGGCTGGGACGTTCTCGCCTTCGGCGAGCGACTCGCGGGCCACTGCCTCCGCTTCATCCAGCTTGCCGCGATTGATGAGGGTGTCGGCCAGAGATGCCCGGCCATTGGGAGTCTGCGGCATCGCCGAGAGCATCTGCTCGGGAGTCTTGAAGACCCTGGCCACCTCGCCCACCACGCTGGTCTCCCCGCGCTCGAAGGCCAGGCGGTACTCGATCGCCGCTTGCGACAGGTGGCCAGTGGCCCGCAGCGCCCGGGCGGCGAGAAGGTGGGGCTGGCTCTGGGCCGGGTTGAGGTACATCGCCCGGTTGGCGAAGCTGACCACGCGCTCCGGACGCAGTGGCTTCTCCTGCGACCAGGCGCGGGCGGCCAGCAGATGAGGGTAATAGTCGGCCGGGTGCCGCTCGGCCGCGGCCTCCACCGCCTTCGACAGCTCCTCGGCCGAGGCGGTCTGGGAGAGCGCCGCCAGCTCCTCGCCGTCGCGCCGCAGCGAGTGCAGGGACATCCACAGGCTGGCGCCCATCGCCACCGCGGCGGCGGCGGGAAGCAGCAGCGCCCAGCGAGTACGGAAGCTGAGGCCGCCGCTGCGGCGCGAGACCAGCAGCGCAAAGGCCACGGTCGCCGGAATGGCCAGCCCTCCCAGCTCGAGCCCGAAGTCCACCAACTCGTGCAGCGCCACCGCCGCTACTCCGAAGGCGCACGCCAGCCGCTCCACCTCGCCCGCCGAGCGGCGCAGCCCGTTCCACAGTGCCCAGGCGCTGGCCGCCAACAGCAGCAGCCCGGCGGGCAGCCCCAGCTCGCAGATCCACTGGAAGATCAGGCTCTCGGGATGGGTGAAGGTGACGTAAGCGGCGGGATCCTGGAAGGCCTGGTAGGCCGCCTCGAAGGCGCCGCGGCCGACCCCGAAGAGCGGGTGGGCCAGGACCACCGGGACGAAGCCCGGCCACATCGACAGCTTGGAGGCGCGGACCTTGTCGAGGGAATCGGCGCTGGCCCACTCGGCGGCCAGCGCATCCCAAGCCAGGTAGGCCGAGACCGCTACCACCAGCGTGGCCCCGGCCGGAACCAGCAGGCTGCGGGCCCGCAGCGGCGTGCCGGTGCGCTCGCTCTCGCGGGCGAAGTGCACCGCCACCGCCAGCATCAGCTGCGCCGCCAGGAAGGCGACGATCCCGCCGCGGGAGAGGGTCAGCAGCACGCCCACGCCCGAGGCCAGGTAGGCGAAGGCCCAGGCGGTGGCGACTCGCCGATCGCGCACCGACAGCACCTTGCCCAGCAGCGCGGTCGCCCCCAGCGCCAGGAAGCTGGCCAGGTGGTTGGGGTTGCCGAAGGTGGTCAGGAAGGGAGGGGCGGCGAAGGAGTAGCTGAACAGGCCGAAGAGCGAGCTGGCGCCCACCAGCGCGTGGCCGAAGCCGATGACCGCCACCAGCGTCGCCGAGATCCCCAGCAGTCCGAGCATCCGCGCGCGGGCCCGTCGCGAGCGGCCGACCTGGGCGGCGGCCAGGAATGTGGACAGCGCGGTCAGGGCCTTGGCCAGCTCGCGGGCGGTGGCCGGTGGGTCGAGCGACAGCGGGCGCCACGCCGGATAGCGGCCCATCGGCGCCAGCACGAAGTCGAAGAGCTCGCGGGTGTGCGAGTCGAGCAGGCCCAACAGCGAGGGCGGCAGCGGCAGCAGCTGGAAGGCGATGACCGCGGTGGCGGCGGCGAAGGCGGCGCCGGGCGCCGGCAGTGAGAAGCGCTCGCGGCCGGCCACGGTGGCCCAGGCGGTCAGGCACAGCGTGGCCAGCGACAGCGCGGCGGCGGTGGCGATGGCCCAGGGGTGGACGGTGGAGATGGCCAGCGGGCAGAAGAGGAGCAACAGGCCGACGCCGGCCTCGGCAGACCACCAGAGTCTCTGGGCGTGCCGGCGCGACTGGGAGCCGCCCGGGCCTTTCTCGCTCACGCGGGGATGCTACTAGGAGCCGCCTCGCCACGCATCTCTGCCCTGCGCCCGGCAGGGCTCCGGCTGGGCGAGGGGCCGCCAAAGGATGCGGGCGGTCGCTTGGGACTTGCGCCGGGCGGCTGCGGAGGCCAGAATCGCGCCCCCTATGAAACCCCTGCTGATCTGCGCCTCACTGCTCGCCTGCCTCTCCGGCTGCACCGACCCGTGCCTGGCCCTCGCGCAGAAGGTCTGCGAATGCCTGCCGACCCAGGCCCAGATTGACTCCTGCAAGACCAGCGCGGCCAACGAGAAGAACAGCATCAGCATCAGCAGCCAGGAGCAGCAGACCTGCAGCGCGCTGCTGGGGAAGTGCGACTGCCACTTGCTCGACACCCCCCAGGGCAAGATCAACTGCGGCCAGGCGCGCGATCCCAACGCCCAGTAGCGGTTCTCGAATCCGGACCCGTGGCGGACTAGCGCGCCCGCGCCCAAAGGTCAGGGTGCCGCGCCTGCGTTGGGCCGCTCGGGCGTTCGGGAGACCTCCAGGCAGGCTTCATCGAGCCGACGAGACGCTCCCGCCAGAATGGCCGCGCCCTGGTCGCAGCGGGCCGCCGCCGCGCCGTCGCGATTGCCCTGCAAGCGCCCGTCGCGCAGACGAATCTGGCTGCCATTGAGCGCCAGCACTCCCGGCCCGCCGCTCCTCGCCACCGAAACGCCGCTCAGCTCGAGTTTGGCCTCCTGTACCGTTACCACCCCGGGGCCTCGGCTGCCGACTACCTCGACGCCGACCGCCCGCGCGGTTCCTCCCAGCTGCGTCAACCCGCTGCCGGCGTTGGACTCGAGGAGGGCACCGGCTACGGTCAGCGACTCGGGCCGGTGGGCGTAGACGCCGTCGCCGAGGTCTCCCTCCCGGTCGGCCTGGGCGCCGCGGATGCAGGTGCCGCGGATCTCCACCTGCCCGTTGCGGATGGCGATTCCGAAGGTGCCCGGCGCCAGGAGCACCCCCTCGTCGACCGTCGCCCGGCCGCCGATGATCTGAATTCCGGCATTGAGGGAAGGGCCGACGTGGATGTGGTTTCGAGCGCTGAGCTCAGAGGCCACCGAGGCGATGCCGTCGAGGCTGCAGAAAGCGGTGACGTTGTCGTGAAGCACCACGCTGGATCCGGCGTTGATCGCCACGCACTGTTCGAAGTGCGAGATCAGGTTGTCCTGCGCCGCCAGGCGGGCGCCCCCGACGACCAGCCCGGCGCCGCGGCCGTGGGCGGTGGCGAAGAGCGATGAGCCGCGAACGCTTCCCCGGCAGCCTTCCACACAGGCAATGGAGACCTGGGGCCCCTCGATCTGCGCCTCCTCGACGGAGAGCTGCGCGCCGCGGGCGCGGATCCCGAATCGGAACGGACCATCGATGGAGAGCCCGCGCACGTCGAGCTCGGCCGACGGCAGCGCTTCGATACCGATGCCCTTGGCGAAGCTGGCGGAGATCTGTCCGCCCCGGATTTCGGTGTGGCCGCGCTCGGCGCGCAGCCCGACCTGGCGCTGGCCCGAGAAAGACACCGACTCCAGCCGGGCTCCGCCGCGCACCACCACCCCCACCTCGCCGCCGCGCACGCTCAGGCCGGACAGGACGACCTCTCCCGCCACCGTGACCAGCGCGTCGGTGCCCTCGGGAGCCGAGATCACCGCCGACGGTGGCCCGCTCAGCGTCAACTGCCGCTCCAGGATCAGCTGCTCCTCGTAGAGGCCCGTTCTCAGGACGATTTCGTCGCCATCGGCGGCCTTCTCCAGCGCCCGGCCGACTCGGCGGAACGGCCGAGCGGCGCTGCCGTCGGCATCGGACGCCAGGGCGCGGGCATCGACGAACCAGCGGTGCGGCGACGGCGCCGCCGCGAGCAGCAGGGCGGCGAGCGTCGCCACGGCCATCGCCAGCTACTCCTCGCCCGAGGGCAGGGCGAGCGGCGCCTCGCGGGTCGGCTCGGGGCGGATCGGCACCCGCAGCTCGTGGGTGCCCCACTTGTCCAGCATCTGCTGGGCGGTTAGCCCCAGCTCCAGGGAGGCGAAGGCGAACAGGTCGCGAGCGTGGATCAGCAGCAGCTCCTCGCCCACGAACAGCGACAGGAAGATCCCTGGCGCCTCCGGCGGCAGCACCCCGAGCGACTCGAGGTGGTAGACCAGCCGCGGCAGCACCGTCTCCGTCAGCCACTCCATGGTCGGCTCGGCCGGCGCCAGCAGCTCGTAGCTGCGGACCTTCGACTGTGAGGCGAGCTGGTCGCGCGCCGCCTGGATGCGTGCGTTGGCCTCGCGCGCCGGGCCGCGGTCGAAGGCGAGGGAGAAGAGCTGAGCGAGCTTGGAGTCCATGGCAGGAAAATTAGGCACTTGGCGGCCCGTTCGCTACTCGCCCGAGCCGACGTTGGCGTCGGAGATCTCCTGGAAGGCCGGGTCCACCAGCTCGGAGAGCGGGTCCACCGCCCGGCCGTTGCGCCAGACCTCGAAGTGAAGGTGCGGGCCGGTGCTGCGGCCGGTGCTGCCCGCCAATCCGAGCGCTCCGCCGGCCGGCACTCGCATCCCGACGGTCACCAGGATCATCGACAGGTGGCTATAGCCGGTGATCAAGCCGTCGTCGTGCAGCACCTCGACGTGCAGCCCGTGGCCGCCGGCTTTCTCCGCCCTGGTCACCACTCCCTGCCCAGCCGCCTGCACCAGCTGCCCGGATCGCGCCTTCAAGTCGACGCCCATGTGCGGCTTGTCCGAGCCGTCGAAAGGGTCGGTGCGAATCCCGAAGAGCGAGGTCACCACCACCGGGGACAGCGGCCAGATCAGCTGCGCCAGCCGCGCCGGGGCCGACTGCCGTTGCTGCTGGCGCCGCAGCAGGACCAGGCGGTGATCGAGCCCCATCGCCCGCGCTCGCACCGAGCTCACCAGGACCGGCGGGACCTTCGACCAGTGGCCGAGATCCATCTCGAGCTCGGCCTCGAGAGCGACTCGGGCCCGCACCACGTCCAGCGCCAGCACCTGCTCCGGGGGCAGGCGCACGAAGGTGTCGACCGCGGCCAGCACCTCGGTCCACTCCCGCTGCACCGACGGCGGCATCAGCGCGCCCTTGGCGAGGGCGTTGCGGGTCGAGCGCTGGGAGACGGCGAAGCGCACCAGCGCGGCGTTGATCCGGCTCGAGGGGAGGGTCTCGGCGGTGGGCGGCGGAGGAGGCGGGGGCAAGGGCCGCGCCTCGCGGTAGGAGGTCTGCGGTGCCAGCTGATAGGGCAGGAAGTGCTGGGCCGGCGCCGGAGCCGGGGCGACGGTCACGCAGCCCGCCAACGCGCCGGCGGCCAGCAGCGCCCCCAGCGGTTCGACTCCTGTCGGCTTGCGCTGCAGCATGCGCTCATCGGCTCCTGCGCCCGATGGTACCCCGCGTCGCGCACCCTGGCCAAAAGTCGGCGGCTTTTGGAGCCCCAAGGGCGGCTGGGCTACACTGCGCGGCTTCTCCTGGCCTGGGGCGAGCAGCCCCGGCCGCAGCGGAGGTCGCGATGGCACGCAAGCGCCTGGGCGAGCTGCTTCTCGAGCGGCAGATCATCGATCGCAAGCAGCTGGAGCACGCGCTGGCCTATCAGCGTCAGACCGGCCATCGGCTGGGGACGGCGCTGGTGGCGCTGGGGTTCATGACCGAGCTGCAGCTGTGCGAGGCGCTGGGGCAGGCGCTGGGGCTCCGGGCGGTGAGGATGCCGCCGGAGCAGCTCAACTGGGACGCGCTGCACACGCTGCGCTCGCGCTTCTGCGAGGCCAACGACCTGTTCCCGCTGGAGATCGAGGATCAGGCTCCCGGCCGCAAGCGGCTGGTGGTGGCCATGGCCGATCCGCTCAACCTGCCGGCGATCGAGGAGATGGAGTTCACCACCGGGATGAAGGTCGTCCCGGTGATCGCCACGCTCTCCGGGATTCGCGCCGCCATTCGCCGGCACTACCTGAAGCAGTCCGACAGCCAGCCCGGGACGATGACCGTGGTGCGGCCCGGAGGAGGGGAGCAGGTCATCGGCGATGCCGCAGAGGACCTGCCGACGCTCTCTCCCGACGACGCGCAAGAGGTCACCGAGCGCACCGCGCTGGCCGACCTGATCAAGGAGAGGATGGAGCGGCGCCGCAAGCAACGGGCCTCGAGCCCCGCCGACGACGACATGCAGTATCTCTTCGGGATGAAGCCCGAGTCGTCGGACGCAGCGCTGGAGAAGCTCGAGCGACAGTTCTGGGCGCTGCTGCGGATCATGGCCAAGAAGGGACTGATTACCCGGGACGAGTTCCTCCACGAGCTGGCCGACGAGGACTGAGCCCCGATCCCCTCGCGGCCGGCCCCCATGATACAAGCCGCTTCCTGAGTCTGAGGACCGCGGTCGCAAGGAGAGAAGATGACCAGGAATCTTCCGCGGGTGGTGCTCTGCCTGCTCGTCGGCACCGCGTGGTCGTGCGGCAACTCCGGCGGGCTGCGGGCCACTGCGCCGTCGCTGGAGCTCTCGTCACGGAGCTTGGACTTCGGGCCGGTCGAGGAGCTGACCACCAATGCGCTGGTGCTGCAGCTGCAAAACAAGGGTCTGGCGCCGCTGCACCTGACCGCACGCCTCGCTCCCGACTCGAGCGCCGATTTCGAGGTCGGGACGCTGCCGGCGGAGCTCGCCGTCGGCGACTCGCGGGACCTGTCCGTGTACTTCCACCCGCAGGGCGCTGGCAGCGACAGCGGCACGCTCGTCCTGGAGAGCGACGATCCCGAGAACCCCAAGATCGAAGTGGCCCTGCTCGGCGGGCCGATCGCCCCGAAGCTGGCGGCCTCTCCCGATCCAGTCGATTTCAAGACCGGCGGGCTGTCGACCGCGGCGGTGACACTCAGCAACGACGGGCTGGCCAGCCTCCAGCTGACGAGCCTGGCCATCTCCGGCAACGGCGACTTCACCGTGGAGACACCCGCGCTACCGCTGCAGCTCAAGCCGCACCAGCAGCTGCCGGTCACCATCAACTACGTCAAGAGCCCCAGGACCGCCGAGGGCGTGCTGGAGATCGGCAGCGACGATCCGACCGGGCCCAGGTCGGTCCGCCTCATCCCCAACCCCGGCTCCGCCGACCCCTTCGCCTGCAGCCGCGCCCCGACCACCGCCGCCGATGCCTTCGAGCCCAACAACTCTCTCGACGCGGCCAACCCCAAGGTTTCCTCTCCTGCCTCGAGCAGCACGTCCTATAGCTACGACATCACCCTGCCTGCCGGCGACGAAGACTGGTTCGAGATCGCCATTCCCAGGAGTGGCTCGAACACCTCCGCCACCGCCCAGATCACCTGCCTCAACTGGTCCGGCAGCGGCTGCGGCGCCCCGCCCTCCGTGCGCGTGGAGCTCTACTACCAGGACTCGCTCAAGAAGGGCCTGGGGATGGCGCCCGGCCTCGAGGGCGCCAGCGACGGAAAGTCGGGCCTGGCCAAGGTCTCCAGCAGCGGCCCGATCAGCGGCTCCTACAGCCAATGGTGGTATGTCGGAGCCAAGCCCAGCTCGACCGTCTGCGCGGGCGAGGTCGTCAACGCCACTCTGAAGATCACCGTCAACAACAACTGAGACAACGAAACCCGCGGAGCCTGCGATGAAGCTGCCCAAGATCCTCATTCCCCTCGCCCTTCTCCTCACTTCCGCCCCGGCCCTGGCCGCCGGCGGGGTGACCTTCGCCTTGGAGTACGGCGCCGGCTCCTGGTCGTTCGACAAGGATCGGATCGCCCGCCAGCTGCCGCTCGGGTACGGCTCCTATGCCGCTTCGGCCATGGTCGACAACGTGCAGACCGCGCAGGAGGCCCGGCTGCGGCTGGGCTACGACATCCTCGGCTGGGCCTCGCTGGAGGGCTTCATCGGCGGCACCGGCTGGAACCTGACCACCGTCGACCGCGGCGGGGGCGGCTTCGGCGGCGGCACCCTGTCCTTCCACCCGGCCCAGATCTGGTTCCCCGAGCGCAAGTGGGACGTCGAGCTCTTCGCCGGCTACGGCTACGGGATCGTCGGCCAGGTGAAGGGCATGGACGGCGGGGCCTTCCTGTGGGGCCTGCGCGGCGAGTACAAGCTGGGCAAGCTGATGATCGTCGGCGCCGACTTCACCATGCACAACCTGCTCTTCAACGCCTTCTACGAGGACTACGACCGCCGCAATCTGCCGGGCGCCATGTACTCGCTCCCCGAAGGCTCGGGCGGCACCTTCTTCACTGGCGCCGTCTTCTTGGGCTTCAAGATCGACCCGATGAACGACTGACGGACCGGTGCCGATCCGGGGTCCCAAAAACACTTCGGGCGCCGACCGACTGGCCGGCGCCCGAAGTTTCTTCAGCGGTGACTGCTCAGGCTAGAGCGGGCAGCTCGGGCCGTCGACGCACAGCTTGTAGCCGGCGGTCGGCGCCGGGCAGCAGGAGTTGCCCGCCTGGCACTGGCTGCAATCCGAGGCCACCCGTGCGGCGCGGCAGTCGGCGCGGCCCTGCGCGGGCTTCGCGCAGACCTCGCTGGAGCGGCAGGTGTTGCCGCACTGGCCGCAGTTGAACGGATCCGAGTTCAGGTTGGTGCACACCGGGTCGCAGAAGCTCAGCCCGAGGTTCGCCGGGCAGTCGGCGCCGTTGGGAGGGGTGACGCAGGTCCCGTTGGCGCAGACCTGGTTGCCGGTGCACACCGCGCCGCCGGCGCCGGCGCAGCCGCCGCAGTTGTTGTTGTCGGTCAGGGTGTCGACACAGCTGCCGCCGGTGCAGGTGGTCAGCCCCACCCGGCAGGCGCAGCCGCCGTTGATGCACGACTGATCGGCGGTGCACTGGGCCTGGGCGCCGCAGGTCAGGCCGCAGTGGCGCGGATCGGCCGCCAGGAAGGTGCAGGTGCCGTTGCAGTCCACCGAGCCGCTCGGGCAGCCGCAGGTGCCGGCGGTGCAGATGGCGCCGCCCTGGCAGCTGGTCTGGCAGGTGCCGCAGTGGTTGCGGCTGGTCTGCAGGTCGACGCAGGTGGTGCCGCCGCACTTGTCGAAGCCCGACAGGCAGGTGCAGGTCCCGTTGACGCAGCTGCCGCCGCCGCAGTTGTTGCCGCAGCCGCCGCAGTTGAGCGGGTCGGCCAGGAAATCCACGCAGGTGCCGTTGCAGCTGTTCATTGTCGCCGGGCAGGCGCTGACGCAGGTCGACTGGTAGCAGGTCCCCGGGAAGCCGCCGGTGCCCTGACAGGCGGTCTGGCAGTTGCCGCAGTGGTTGCGGTTGCTGCGCGGGTCGATGCAGTTGCCGGCGCAGTCGAGCATCGGCAGCTGACAGCCGCCGGCGTCCACCCCGGTGCCGCCGGCGTCGGTGCCGGCCGTGGTGCCGCCGTCAGTTCCGCCGCCGCTGCCGGCGTCGAGGTCGGCGGCCACGCCGGTGTCAGCCTGGTCGCCGCCGACGGCGGCGTTCTCGCTGCAGGAGAGCGGCAGGACCCCCAACAGCAGGGCCGCGGCGGTGAAGCCCAGCAACTTCGCGGTTCGTCGTTCCATGGTCTCTTCTCCCTGGGTTTCGGTTGGGGGTGAAACTACTGGGGACAGGTCGCGCCCTCGACGCACATCAGCATCCCCGGAGTGGCGGCCGGGCAGCACGCCTGGTCGGTGGCGCACTGGGCGCAGTCGGCCACGGCGTTGAATTGACGGCAGGCGGCCTTGCCGGCGTTGGACGGCTTGACGCAGACCTCGTCCCGCCCGCACTGGTTGGCGCAGTCGCCGCAGTGGAGCGGGCTGGTGTTGAGGTTGACGCAGCTGCGGCCGCAAGCCGACAGCGGCGCGGTGCACAGGTTGGAGCCGCCGGTGGTGCAGGAGCCGTTGACGCACATCTGGCCCACCCCGCAGACCTGACCCGCGCCGCCGGCGCAGCCGCCGCAGTTGTTCGGGTCGGAGAGGGTGTCGACGCAGCCGGTGGCACAGGCGGTCAGCCCCGAGCGGCAGACGCAGGAGCCGCTGACGCAGGCTTGGGCGTCGGCGCACTGCTGGGTGGCGCCGCAGCCGGGGCCGCAGCGGTTGGGGTCGGCGGAGATGAAGGCGCAGGACCCGTTGCAGCTCGCCGAGCCCGCCGGGCAGCCGCACTGGCCCTGCTGGCAGGTCGCCCCGTTGTTGCAGCTGGTGGCGCAGTTGCCGCAGTGCCTGGTGCTGGTCATCAGATCGAAGCAGCTGTTGGTGTTGCACTTGTCGGCGCCCAGCCCGCAGCTGCAGGTGCCGTTGATGCAGCTGCCGTTGGCTCCGCAGCTGTTGCCGCAGCTGCCGCAGCTGTTGGGGTCGTTGAGCAGGTCGACGCAGGTGCCGTTGCAGGGGGTGGTCCCCGCCGGGCAGCTCGAGACGCAAGAGGACTGGTAGCAGGTGGCCGGGAAGCCGCCGTTGCCGGTGCACTTGGTCTGGCAGGTGCCGCAGTGGTTCTTGTCGGCGGTGACGTCGGTACAGACCCCGTTGCACTCGGTCTTGGGGGCCAGACATTGGGAACCGGGGTTCACCGGGCTGGAGCCGGCATCGGGGCCATTGCCGACCGGGGCTTCGTTGCTGCAGCCCCAGGACAACGCCAGACTGAGGGCTACTGCGCTTGCAGCCAGCAGACGAGAGGGTAAAAACATCGCTTCTCCTTTCGCGAGGGCAGAGCCCGGGGCCTCCGGCAAGCCCCGGTAATTGGTTGGACCAGCAAAGGGGGAAACCGGCCACACCCGCGGATACCCGTATGGGGGTTGTTCGTGCCGCAGTGTGTCACGCGGCTGGCCCGGCAGCCTGAGGGCTGCCCCCTCGCAGGGCGAGGATACCGTCGGATCGCCGGATGGCAGAAGAGAAAATTGTCGCCCCGATTTGTTTTCTTAAGCTGGCTCCGGTCCCCGCCCGGAGCGGGAGGGGAGGCCGCCGGGCCCGGCGCGCGCGGCTGACAAGGCTGGAGCGGCAGGTGTATACCGTGGCGGCTTTTTCAGGAGCGGATTGGGCCTGAGGACCTGAACTGCCCCGCCGCCAACAAGTCCGCAAGGAGGACATCGTGATCGACGCCTATCTCAAGCACGTGGAGGAGCGCCAGGCCCAGGGGATCCCGCCCAAGCCGCTCGACGCCGCCCAGGCCGCCGACGTCTGCCAGCTGCTGGAGAAGCCGCCCAAGGGTCGCGAGGAGCTGCTGCTGTCGCTGCTGCGCGATCGGGTCAGCCCGGGCGTCGACCCCGCCGCCGAGGTCAAGGCCGGCTACCTCTTCGAGATCCTGCAGGGCAAGAAGAAGACCAAGCTGATCAGCAAGAAGGACGCGGTCTTCATGCTCGGGACCATGGGCGGCGGCTACAACGTCGCTCCGCTGATCTGGGCGCTGGGCAAGAAGGAGCTGGCCGAGGACGCCGCCAAGGCCCTGGGCTCGCTGACCTACGTCTACGACTCGTTCGACGAGGTGGCGGCGCTGGCCAAGAAGAACCCGGCCGCCAAGAAGGTCTTGAAGAGCTGGGCCGACGCCGAGTGGTTCACCGGCCGCCCGGGCGTCCCGGAGACGGTCAAGGTCAAGGTCTTCAAGGTCGACGGCGAGATCAACACCGACGACTTCTCGCCGGCCGGCGACGCCTCCACCCGCCCCGACATCCCGTTGCACGCGCTGGCCATGGGCAAGACCCGCTTCCCGGGCGGGCTGAAGGTCATCGCCAACTTCCGCGCCCAGGGCTTCCAGGTGGCCTTCGTCGGCGACGTGGTCGGCACCGGCTCCAGCCGCAAGAGCGCCTGCAACTCGGTGCTGTGGGCCATCGGCGAGGACATCCCCTACGTCCCCAACAAGCGCCGCGGCGGGCTGATCCTCGGCGGAGTCATCGCCCCGATCTTCTTCAACACCGCCCAGGACTCGGGCGCGCTGCCGATCAAGACCGACGTCAGCAAGCTCAAGACCGGCGACGTGGTGGTGATCGACACCAAGAAGGGCGAGGTGCGCAGCGAGGCGGGCGAGGTGCTCTCCACCTTCAAGCTTGAGCCCAACACCCTGGCCAACGAGTACCAGGCCGGCGGGCGCATCCCGCTGATCATCGGGCGCTCGGTGACCGACAAGGCCCGCAAGGCGCTCAAGCTGCCTGTCAGCGACCGGTTCGTGCGCGTCAAGAACGCCGAGCCGAAGAAGGGCCAGGGCTTCTCGCTGGGCCAGAAGATGGTCGGCAAGGCCTGTGGTCTTTCCGGCGTGCTGCCGGGCTGGGCGGTGGAGCCGAAGATGACCACCGTCGGCAGCCAGGACACCACCGGCCCGATGACCGCCGACGAGCTGACCGAGCTGGCGTGCCTCAAGTTCTCGGCGCCGATGTTCATGCAGAGCTTCTGCCACACCGCCGCCTATCCCAAGCCGGCGGACGTGAAGATGCAGAAGAACCTGCCGAACTTCGTCCAGGCCCGCGGCGGCGTGGCGCTGCGGCCGGGCGACGGGGTGATCCACAGCTGGCTCAACCGCCTGCTGCTGCCGGACACGGTGGGCACCGGCGGCGACAGCCACACCCGCTTCCCGATCGGCATCAGCTTCCCCGCCGGCTCGGGCCTGGTGGCCTTCGCTGGGGCGATGGGCTTCATGCCGCTGGACATGCCGGAGAGCGTGCTGGTGCGCTTCAAGGGCAAGCTCAACCCGGGCATCACCCTGCGCGACGTGGTCAACGCCATCCCGCTGTGGGCCATCCGCCAGGGCCTGTTGACGGTGCCGAAGAAGGGCAAGAAGAACGTCTTCAACGGCCGGATCCTGGAGATGGAGGGGCTGCCCGACCTGACGGTGGAGCAGGCCTTCGAGCTGACCGACGCCGCCGCCGAGCGCAGCGCCGCCGCCGCCTGCGTGCAGCTGTCCAAGGAGAGCGTCGGCGCCTACCTGCGCAGCAACGCGGCGCTGATGAAGAAGATGATCGCCGAGGGCTACGGCGACCCGGCCACCCTGCAGAGCCGCATCGCGGCGGTGGAGAAGTGGCTGAAGAAGCCGGAGATGCTCGAGGCCGACAAGAACGCCGAGTACGCGGCGGTGATCGAGATCGACCTGGCGCAGGTGACCGAGCCGATCCTGGCCTGCCCCAACGACCCGGACGACGTGAAGGTGCTGTCCGAGGTGGCCGGGGCCCCGGTGCACGACGTGTTCCTGGGCAGCTGCATGACCAACATCGGCCACTTCCGCGCCGCCGGCGAGCTGTGGAAGGGGCAGAAGTACAACCCCAACGTCCGCACCTGGATCTGCCCGCCGACGCGGATGGATCAGGTGCAGCTGCGCGAGGAGGGCTACTTCTCGACCTTCTCGGCGATCGGGGCGCGCATCGAGATGGCCGGCTGCTCGCTGTGCATGGGCAACCAGGCCCGGGTGCCGGACGGGGTGACGGTGTACTCGACCTCGACCCGCAACTTCGACGACCGGATGGGCAACAAGGCCCAGGTGTACCTCGGCTCGGCGGAGCTGGGGGCGGTGGTGGCCAACCTGGGCAAGCTGCCGACCAAGGACGAGTACTTCAAGGCGCTGTCGGAGAAGGTCGAGCCGAACAAGTCCAAGGTCTACCGCTACCTGCAATTCGACGAGCTGCCCGCCTACCAGCTCAAGGTCGCCGGCAAGCCGGTGGCCAAGGGCGCGCGCAAGGCCGGGTAAATCGAGCGGCGGCGCTGAGGTGACCGCGGCCCGCTTCCTCTGGCGAGGGGGCGGGCCGCGCTCGTGCGGGCGGGCGCCTGGTCTCTACCAGGTCGGAACGCCGCACTCCGGGCACTGCATCCCGATCCAGTGCACCGTCTCGGCGAGGTCGGCGATCAGCGCGTTGGGCTCGGCTCCGTGGATCGGGGCGGCGGACCAGATCACGCCGTAGCGATCGGCGGCCGCGATCAGTGGCGCGTCGGAGAGCCTCACCGCCTGGGCGACCTGAGCGCCGACGCGCCCGCCCGCGTCCAGCAGCTCCTCGAGGTGCGGCTCGGCTCCATCTGGCGGACGCTCGGACAGGACGAACACCAGCGCGCCGTACAGCTCGCCCTCGCGCGCCCGGTTCTCGAGCAGCATTCGGACCTTTGCGCACTCCGCGCAGCCGTCGAGCCGGGCCACCAGCAGCTCGCGCAGGGGCAGCAACTCGCGCGTCCCGGCGCTGCCTCCGCGGACGGTCGGCAGCCTGAATTCTGGGAGGAGTCGCTTCTCCGGAACCATCGCCAACTCCCATCGGCAATGATGGGAGCGAAGTCGCCATTCGCAAACGCAGGGCCGGCAAGGCTCGGCCGGCCGAAGCAATGGCGGACCGCCAGCGAAACAGGGGTTGTCAGGGCGACCAGGAGCGGGAAAGTTACTCGGTCTCAAGCCGGCTCAGGGCGCTGCCTCGGGGCGCGCCGGCTCGGAGGTCCGCAGGCCGCGCACCAGCGCCCCGCTGTCCCAGACCAGCAGCTCGCCGACGACGCGATCGCCCGGCTTGAACGGCATCAGCTCCTCGGGAGTGGCGACGTAGAAGGGCATGGTCATCGCCGCCATGTAGCCGGGGATCTCCTCGTGCTTGAGGAACACCTCGCGCGCGCTGGGATTCACGCTCACCACCGTGCCGCGCAGCTCGTAGCGCTGGGCGCCAGCGGGCGGCTGCGGCGCGGCAGGCTTGGAGCAGGCGGCAAAGGCGAGCAGGGCGGCGATCGGCAGGAGGCAAAGAGCGCGCGAGAGCATGGCCGATGTTTACGCTCGCCATCGGAGCCCGGCAATCGGCGCCACGCTGGTCCCGGGGCCCGGCGCCTGCCAGGACAGGCTGCCAAGGGGGCGTCGGCCAGCCGGTCGTCAGGGAAGACATCGCCCCGCGCGGCAAGGTCGGCCCCCGGAGGCGCGGTGTGCTGAGGAGGCGGCTCTCCTGCCTTGAGCTTGCTCGGCGGGCGGGCCTATCCTGCCGCCTCAATGCTCCTCGGCTACATCGCGCGCCTCGCGGTCGTGCTTCCCCGGCAGCTGTTTGCCGAGCGGGTCGAGCCGATGTCCCCGGTGCGGCTGCCGATGCACGTCTGGCCAGGCGACGTCGACCTCTACCTGCACATGAACAACGGCCGCTACCTCACGCTGATGGACGTGGGGCGCTACCAGTGGTCGCTGCGCACCGGCTTTGCCCAGCTGATGCTCAGGCGGCAGTGGTGGCCGGTGCTGAGCGGGGCCAGCATCGTCTACCGCCGAGAGCTGCGGCCGATGCAGCGCTTCGAGCTGGTGACCCAGGTCGCCGGCTGGGAAGGGAAGCACTTCTGGTTCGAGCACCGGATCGAGGTCGGCAGCTCGGTCTACGCCTCGGCGCTGGTGCAGGGAGTGATCCGAGCCCGAGGGCGGTCGCTGCCCTTCGCCCAGGTGATGGAGAGCCTGGGCGTGGTCCAGCCCTCGCCGCCGGTTCCCGACCCGGCCCTGCCCTGGCGCACGCGCCCCACCGCGGGAGAGAGCCGCCCTCGCCCCTAGCGCCCGAGCTGCGACGTCGAGCTCGCTCGCCCGCACCCGCCGTGCGGGTCAAGGCGCCCTTTGCTCGTTGGAACCCCCACCTCGAGGCTGGCTTCCCGCACCCGCGGTGCGCGCAAAGGATGACCCGAGGGACGGGCGCTGATAGGCTTGCTTGCTGTTTCCCGGAGGGACGGGGTCGCGTTTGGCTGACAAGCTCAACATCCTGGTGGTCGACGACGATCCGCTCATCCTGCGGATGTTCAAGGACTACCTGGGCCACACCTTCCAGGTCTTCACCGCCCGCAACGGCGAGGAGGCGCTGGGGCTGCTCGAGCAGCAGAAGGTGGCGGCGATCCTCAGCGATCAGATGATGCCGGAGATGACCGGCGTCGAGCTGCTGGAGGCCTCGCTGCAGCTGCAGCCGGAGGCGGTGCGGGTGCTGGTCACCGCCGGCGACCGGCTGGAGAACCTGCAGGAGGCGGTCAACGTCGCCCGCATCCACCGCTTCCTGGTCAAGCCGGTGCGGCTGCTGGAGCTGTCCGGGGCGGTCGAGGGGGCGCTGCGCGAGGCCGAGCTGGCCCGCGAGAACGCCCGGCTGCTCAAGGAGCTCAAGGAGAAGAACCAGGAGCTGGAGAAGGCCCTGGAGGCGGTGCGCGACCACGAGCAGCGGCTGGAGCAGGAGGTGGATGTCCGCACCAAGGACCTGGCCGACGCCGTGGCCCGGCTGTCGGAGCTGGCGCTGCGCGACGGCCTGACCGGCCTCTACAACCACCGCTTCTTCCAGGAGGCCCTCACCAGCGAGATGGCGCGCGCCTCCCGCTACGGGCGGCAACTGGGGTTCCTGTTCATCGACGTCGACAACTTCAAGAATTTCAACGACTCGCTGGGCCACCAGGCCGGCGATGAGCTGCTCAAGGAGCTGGGACGGCTGCTGCTCTCCGCCGAGGAGCGGCCCGGTCTGCCGCGCGGGCGGGCCTCGGACATCGCCGCGCGCTACGGCGGCGAGGAATTCGTCCTCATCCTCCCCGAGACCGATCGCCAGGGCAGCCTGGTGCGCGCCGAGCGGCTGCGGGCCAGCGTCGAGAGCCACCTCTTCCCCGGCCGCGAGGCCCAGCCCGGGGGCAGGGTGACGGTGAGCATCGGGGTCGCCTCCTATCCCGAGGACTGCTCCGCGCGCCAGGAGCTGATCATGGTCGCCGACCAGGCCCTGCTGCGCGCCAAGCGCACCGGCAAGAACCGCGTCTGCTCCTCCGCCAGCTGAGCGCCCTGCTGGCAGTTGCCACCGCCCCTCCACTCGGCGAGTATGCGCGCCGCAACGACAGCGCGAGACCTCTTCCATGGCCGATTGCGAGTTCCTGGCGGAATGCCGCTTCCTCTGTGAGCAGATGAGCACCATGCCGGGAGCGGCGGCGGTGATGCGCCGCCACTACTGCCACGGCGACTTCGCCCAGTGCGCGCGCCACCTGGTCGCCAGCCGGGTGGGCGCAGCGGCGGTCACTCCCGATCTCTTCCCCCACCTGCTCGACGAGGCCGCCGAGCTGGTGAGCCGCGCCAGTCAGCGGCCGAGCTGAGCCAGGCTCAGGCCGTTCGGCCGTCCTCGGGGTCGGAGTAGGGCGAGAGCGGCTCGCGCTCGGCATCCTCGAGCGAGCTCTCGACCTCGAGCTCGATCCGCAGCCGGACCTCGCCGTCCCGGACCTCCTCGATCGACGAGTAGGGAACCAGCGCGTCGTCCGCGCCGCTGGGATCGCCGCCCACCACGAAGCTCTTGTCGAGGCCGAACAGGACCTTGCCGACCAGGGCCCCGCCGTGCCCGCGCACCGGCATTCCCTTCTCCACCTCGCGCGGTCCCATCGCTCAGTGCCTCACCGGCTCCTCGGCGTGCCCGGCCTCCCCGGGGTTCGTGAACGTCGGCTGCGGCCCGCCCGCCTCCGGTGCACCTGGAGCAATCCCCGGGCCCTGCTGGCGATCGATCACCCGACCAGAAGGCCGCCGCTCGGCCAGCTCGCGCCCCCAGAAGGCAATGCCAGACCCCAGCACCGCTCCGCCCAGCGCCAGCAGCGACGCCAAGCCGCCAAGCGCGGCGATGCCTCCGGCGACGCGGGCCACCGCGCCCGGGTTGGAGAGGTCGCCCAACGAAGCCAGCGCCTCGCCCGCTCCGCCGCCCGAGGCGGTGCCGATGAAGCCGCCGGCCAGCGTCCCGGGCAGCAGCACCGCCACTCCCAGCAGCGCGGTCGACCAGACCACCAGTCCCTGCAGGAACGCTTCCCGGCGCGCTATGCGCTCGGACGCTCGCACGGCGAGATAGGCGCCGACGAAGGTGGCGATGAAGGGGACCGCCAGGTTCCACAGCACCGCCAACCACGTGGCCCGGCCCCGCGCGGCCGCGATCCCCAGCGCCCCGCCGAACAGGCCCAAGGCGACCTGCACGCCCAGGGCGACCACTATCCCCGCGAACGCCGCCCGCCAGCGAAAGCCCGCTCCCTCGATGACCCGGGTCTCTTCCATGGGGCTCCTCCGCGGCGGCCGGCCCTTCTGCCACTCCCAAAAAACCTAGGAAGAGCGGGGCGCTCGCGCCCAATTCACAGTGCGGACGAGCGGGCCCTGGTCTCTCTGGAATGGGACCAGCGAAGGCTGCGGCAGCGGCGGTGGGGTCAGCCTTCGCCCTCGGCCTGCTCCCCCTCGAGCGCCAGCTGCGCATCGGCCCTTCGCTGCTCGTCGAGCGCCGCCTCGATCGCCTCTGCCGGGACCAGCCGTCCTTTGCCGACCCCGGGGCAGAAGCCGGCCACCTGCTCGCGCCACTTGCGCGGGCCCATCACCTCCGGCCAGAAGGGCCAGGTGCGGCATTGGGTCGGGCGCGCCTGGTAGACCGAGCAGCGCCTGTCCACCAGGAAGATGCAGGCTTCGCTGCCTTCGGCGTCCTTGAGGTTGAGCGGAGACTGCCCCTCGCGGCAGTAGCGCCCGGCGAGCTCGGCCACCGAGATCCCGAGGTGCTTCGCAAGCTTTCCGGCGTCCTCGCGCGTCAGGTAAACCGACCCACACTCCCCGTGGCTGACGCAGCAGCCGCCGCCCCCCTGGCACTCGAAGCGAACTCCCTCCCGCCACCACGCCTTCGCCGGCATCTTTGTGCCTCCAACCGCCCGTTTCCTTGGCCGACCTCGCGGCAAGCCATTGTTCGGCTTGCCCGGGCGCGGTACCGTGCTCGCTGCTCTCATGACCAGCGAACCGACCGCCATAGGCCGCGCCTCCGCGGCGATCGCCGAGCCGGAGTTCATCCCGGGATACAAGATCGACCTGCTCATCGGCAAGGGCGGCATGGGCGAGGTCTACAAGGGGGTCCAGCTCTCGCTCGGCCGGGCGGTGGCCGTCAAGCTCTTGCCCAGCGAGATGGCCCGCGAAGAGGCCTTCGTCGCCCGCTTCGAGAAGGAGGCCGCGGCGCTGGCCTCGCTGTCCCACCCCAACATCGTCTCCATCGTCGACAAGGGGAAGTCGAAGAGCTCCTACTACCTGGTGATGGAGTTCGTCGGCGGGCCCAGCCTGCGCGAGATGATCCGCGACCGGCCGATGGAGTGGGCCCGGGCGCTGCGGATCACGGTCGAGGTCAGCCGGGCCATCGACTACGCCCACAACCGCGGCATCGTCCACCGCGACCTCAAGCCGGAGAACATCCTCTTCGACGAGCAGGCCGGCTCGATCCCCAAGGTCAGCGACTTCGGGCTGGCCAGCTTCCAGAACGCCGAGGGCGGGGGCGAGAAGTACAACCTCACCGACACCCACGTGGCGATGGGGACGCTGTCGTACATGGCGCCTGAGCAGCAGGTGGACGCCAAGATGGTCGACGGCCGCGCCGACATCTACTCGTTGGGCGTGATGCTCTACGAGATGCTGGTGGGCGAGGTCCCGCGCGGCAACTTCGACCCGCCCTCCGCCCGCGCCCCGGGGATCGACCGCCGGCTGGACGCGATCGTCGCCCGCTGCCTGAAGCCGGCGCCGGCCGATCGCTACCAGAAGGTGAGCGAGCTGCTGGCCGAGCTGGAGCCGCTGGTGCCGCTGACGGTGAGCCTGGTGGGCACGCACCAGAAGCGCTCCTTCGCCAGGAAGATGTCGGACAGGCTGGCCCACGCTGGGCGTTTGGTGGCCCGGTACCTGGCGATCGCCCTGCTGGGGTCGGCGGCGCTGGTGCTTCTAGTGTCTGGCCTGCGCGCGCGCCGGCCCAAGGAGCCGGCCTACGAGCTGTACGCCAAGGCGGCGGCGGCGGACCTGCCGGCCAGCGGGCTGGCGATGGTCAGCAGCCGGCTGGAGGAGTCGCCGCAGCGGCGCTTCGTGGCGCTGTTCGAGGGCTCCTACGAAGTGCCGGTGCGCGGAGTGGGACGGCTGCTGTCGCAGGATCTGATCGATGCCTCGCTGGTCTTCCCGGCGGGCGAGGGCGACCGGCGGCCGGGGCGGGCCACTCTGGAGGTGGTGGGGCTGGCTGGCGAGACGGCGCACTTCTCGGCGAGCTTCGCGGTGCCCAGGCCTCCGGGGCCCAGCGTGCTGGCGCGGGCGGGCGAGCTGCTCTACGGGGAGAAGAAGGTGCCGCGGGCGGCGCTGATGCTCCACAGCGCGCCGGGGCGCTACGCGGCGGTGGTGGCCCCGGGGTGGGACGGCCGGGTGGGCCTGGAGTGGTCCCTCGACGGGCACGAGGGGGCGATGGCCGGTCCGCCGATGCCGACCTCGGGCGAATTCAGAGTCGAGCTCAACATCAGCCGGGATGGCGAGCTGCGCGCCACCCTCGAGGCCGGCGGCAAGAAGCGCCCGGTGGGAGAGCCGATTCGGCTGGGCCCGGACTGGCGCGACGCCTTCGACGGGGTGACCAAGCCCGCGGTGGCCTGCCTGGCGGGCGCCTGCCAGTTCAAGAAGATCATCTTCGAGGCGATGCGCGAGCCAGTGGCAATCACCAGTGAGGACGACCTCCCGACGCCGCAGTCGGAGAAGGGCTCGGAGCTGCACAAGGTGGAGCTGGCACAGTCCAAGAAGTCCGAACCTCCGGCCGTGGCCAAGAAGCCCGAGCCGGCGAAGAAGGCAGAGCCGCCGCCCGCCAAGAAGCCGGAGCCGCCTCCCGCGCCCAGCAAGCGGGCGGAGAGGGATCGGCCCGAGAAGGAGCCGGCGTCGAGCAAGAAGCCCGAGAGGCCGGAGCCGGCGAAGAAGAGCGAGCCGGCGGCGCCCGCCAAGAAGACGGGCGCGCCGGCTTCGGGAAAGGGCGGGCAGCACTGAGGCCGCCCGCTTTCGGCGGGAACGCTACGACGGCAAAGGCGAGGGCTTGATCTCGGGCGCGATCACTCGGCCCAGGATCTTGGGGGGACGGCGCAGCCCGAGGGCGGCCGCGTGGACCCTGTAGTCGCCCTGGGCGGTGCGCCGCAGCGTCGTCAGCAGCCAGCGCAGCCCGCCGATCGAGTCCTTCACCAGCTTGCGGCCGCCGCGGCGGCTGAACAGCGGCGGGCTGTCGGCGACGCCTTCTGCGACGATCGTTCCCATCCCCTTCACTCCGACGCCGTGCGCGTAGACCAGCTCGCCGCCCAGCCAGCCGGTGTAGACCGCCGCGGCGCAGGCGCTCAGCCCCAACAGCGCGCTCGCAGGGTTCGCCCGGTGGGACGCACGCCAGAGCGCCATCCCTGCGGCGGTCAGCACGATGCCCAGGTTGCCCAGGCCGTGGACGAACATCATATCGCGCGCGTGCTCGGCCGCCTTGACCTCCTGTGATGCCGCGCTGCCCGCCAGCCCGGCGGCGAGGCCTCCGCTCGTTCCTGCGAACCAAGCCCAGCAGCCTGCGCGCTCGGCGAAGCGGTTTCCGGTAATCGCGGCGAGAGTGTCGAGGCCCGCCGCCACCGGCAGCAGCGTCAGCGGAGCGTGGACGAGCAGCGGATGAACCTCATGAGCCCTCAGTCCCTTGCTCGCCATGCGCTCCTCCTCGCCCCCGCCATCGGGTCTGCGATCAAGGTTAGCCAGGGGCGCGCGGCGCGCAGGGCGGGCGCCGTCCGAAGCTCACGCTCCGGGCGTCTGGACGTCCGCACCTCCGCACGCAAGGCCGCTCACCAGCGGTCGCAGCTTGCTAGCGCCTCTCGAATCGTCCGGTCAGGTTCGCCGGCTCGCCCGGGGCGCGGCCGACGAAGAACGCGCCGTCGGAGCCGAGGAAGAGCGAGGCCTTCGCCGGCAGGACCAGCGGCTCGGTGAAGCGCACCTCGAGGGAGGCAAGCCTGCTCGGATTGCCGCCGAGCTCGCGCGAGACGATCCCCTCCAGCGCGCGCGCCAGCTGGGCGTAGCCGTGCAGGATGTTGCTGCGGAAGCCCATGGCTCGCGCGTACGGCGGCACCCAGTGCAGCGGGTTGAAGTCTCCGGTCAGCAGGGCGAAGTCCAACCCGGCGCGCCGGGGCAGGGTCCACTCTTCGAGAAGGCGGGCGGTCTCCGGGACCCGCTGCTTCTCCTTCTTGGCGCCGCCGGGGCGCCGGGTGAGAGGGATGTATCCCTCGATGGTGGCCTCGAGCGCGTCGGGATCATCTGCGGTGCCGGTGGTGACGATCCCGCGGATCTTGGCCCGGTATTCGTCGGCCTCGACCTCGCCCAGGCGAGCGCGGACCTGCAGTGGCTCACCGGCCGGGATCGGCCGGCGCAGCTCGAGCCGGCAGCCGGCGTTGAGCATGCGGTGGAGCGGATAGGGCAGCGCGCCCATCACCTCGGCGGCAACCGGCAGGCTCCACTGCGGAAAGAGATGCGGCGGGAGAGAGCCCCGCCAGCGCGCCGAGTCGCCGCCGCATTCACGGACGAAGTCTTCAATCAGAGCCGCCGGCCGGGGCGGGAGCTGTCGCACGATCTCCGCGGGCGGGCTCGGCTTCCTGAGAAGAGGCAGGCGGCGCGCCAGTGGGCCGAGGGCGGTGCGTCCCAGAGTCAGCAACATCGGACCTTGCTGGAACAGGTGGCGGGCGGAGACGGTCATGGGCGGGCCTTTCTCGGAGCGCTGCGTGGGCAGAGGCCACCACACTCGGCCCACTGCGGCAAGCGCTCCGCGCCCAGCCCGTTCAGTTGTTGGGAGCGCCGGCGCTCACCCAGCTCTCCACGATGCCGTAGGCGCCGGGGTCGAAGGACTTGAGCGCCTTGGTCATCGGCATGACCCCGCGGCATCTGTCGCTGGCGCCGGCCAACTTGAGCAACAGCTGGCTGGCGGCGGGGTGGGCGCTGTCGACGCGCTTGCCGCCACAGCTGCAGGCGACGTTCACCAGCTGGGCGTAGGACTTGCCGGCGCTCAGATCGAGGTTGCCGTAGCTCTTCATGGAGTTGTGGCAGCGCACGCAGGTGCTGTCGAAGATCGGCTGCACGTGCTTGGCGAAGGAGACCGGGCCCACGGGAGCGGCGCTCGCGCCAGTGCCGAGAGCGGCGGCGCGGGTCGCCGCTGCCGCTTCGCCAGGCGCGCTGGCGCTGCCAGCGCCGTCGCAGGCGGCTGCGAGGATCCCCAGGCCAGAAAGCGCTACGACCATCGCCAGCTCTCGTCGCATTCGTTCCTCTTTTGAACCCGGCAAAATTGAAGGGCGCCGAGGCCGTACTGATGCGATGTGCCGAGGAAGGTTGCTTCTTCGATTGGGACCGCGCTTGCCCTCCGCGGCCTGTCTGGCTGGAGGTCATCGAATCGCAGAACTGCCGAGGAACGGCGCGGTTGCCTGAAGCAAATCCGAGCCATCGCGAGCTACTTCCTGGTCGGCGCCTCAGCGAACGCTCGGCCGCCTGTGGCTTGTGGTGGAATTCGGTGCGCCGGCGAAAGCGCGTCGCAGCGTCCTCAGAGCTGCGTCCTCAGACGTGTTTCACTCAGAGTGAGTCCTCGAACGGCAGCTCGATCGACGCTCTCTCAAGCGTCAGCCATGCGTGCGACCCCACTCGCAGTCGGCCCCTTTCAGCCGAGGTGATTTTTCCGTTCTCAACGGTTAACGTGGCGCGCCCAATAGAGCCTCCAAGAGAGGCCAATCCCGGCTGTCGGCCGGTCGTTTGAAGGCAGAAGGAGCCGCTGAATGGTTGCTGCCAAGAGCACCTCGAAAAAGGGATCGACTGCTCGCTCCGAAGAGGCCCGTGCGCTCGAGCGCGCGAGAGAGCTGCCCAACGCCCGCACCGGGATGGACCAGCCCACGCTGAAGCGCGCCTTCGCCGACCACCTGCAGTACTCGCAGGGCAAGGACGAGCACACCGCCACCGCTCTCGACCGCTACTTCGCCACCGCCTACACGGTGAAGGACCGGCTGATGAACCGCTGGATCCAGACGCAGCAGGCCTACTACAAGGCCGACGCCAAGCGGGTCTACTACCTCTCGCTCGAATTCTTGATGGGCCGGGCGCTGGGCAACAACCTGCTCAACCTGGGCCTGCACGACACGATGAAGAGCGCGCTCGCCTCGATGGGGATCGAGCTGTCGGACCTGCTGGAGCAGGAGGTCGACGCCGGGCTGGGCAACGGAGGCCTGGGGCGGCTGGCGGCCTGCTACCTCGACTCGATGGCGACCCTGTCGCTGCCCGCCTACGGCTACGGCATCCGCTACGAGTTCGGCATCTTCGACCAGGAGATCCGCAACGGCTACCAGGTCGAGCACCCCGAGGAGTGGCTGCGGCTGGGCAACCCCTGGGAGATTCCCAGGCCCGAGTACCTGGTGACGGTCAACTTCTACGGCCGCACCGAGCGCCGCCCCGACGAGCACGGGCGCATGAAGAGCCACTGGGTCGACACCCGCAGCGTGCTCGGCATGCCCTACGACACCCCGATCGCCGGCTACCGCAACAACACCGTCAACACCCTAAGGCTGTGGCGCGCCCGCGCCAGCCAGGAGCTGGACCTGGCCGACTTCAACGCCGGCGACTACCTGGCCGCGGTCGAGGAGAAGAACCTCTCCGAGGACATCTCCAAGGTCCTCTACCCCAACGACGTCACGGTGCTGGGCAAGGAGCTGCGGCTGCGCCAGCAGTACTTCTTCGTCGCCTGCTCCATCGCCGACATCGTGCGCCGCTACCTCAAGACCCACGACAACTTCGACGAGTTTCCGAACAAGGTGGCGATGCAGCTCAACGACACCCACCCCGCGGTGGCCATCGCCGAGCTGATGCGGGTGCTGATCGACGAGCACGACCTGTCCTGGGACAAGGCCTGGGACATCACCCACCGCACCTTCGGCTACACCAACCACACCCTGCTCCCCGAGGCCCTGGAGCGCTGGACGGTGGAGCTGTTCGGGCGGGTGCTGCCGCGCCACCTGGAGCTCATCTACGACATCAACGCCCGCTTCCTCGGGCAGATCGAGCGCAAGTACCCCGGCGACGGGGCCAAGCTGGCGCGCATGTCGCTGATCGAGGAAGGCCCCACCAAGATGGTGCGGATGGCCAACCTGGCGGTGGTCGGCTCGCACTCGGTCAACGGCGTGGCGGCGCTGCACACCGAGCTGCTCAAGCGCGACCTGATGCACGACTTCAACGCCCTGTGGCCCGAGCGCTTCAACAACAAGACCAACGGGGTCACCCCGCGCCGCTGGCTGCTGCTCTCCAACCCCGAGCTGTCCTCGCTGATCACCGAGTGCATCGAGGGCGGCTGGACCTGCGACCTGTCGGAGCTCAAGCGGCTGGAGCCGCTGGCCGACGACGCCGCCTTCCGCCGGCGCTTCCGCGAGATCAAGCGAGCCAACAAGGAGCGGCTGGCGGAGGTGATCCTCCGCGAGAACGGGATCCAGGTCGACGTGGACTCGATGTTCGACGTTCAGGTCAAGCGGCTGCACGAGTACAAGCGGCAGCTCCTGAACGTGCTGCACATCGTCGCTCTGTACAACCGGATGAAGGCCGACAAGAGCTTCGACCCGACCCCGCGCACCTTCATCTTCGGGGCCAAGGCCGCGCCCGGCTACGTGATGGCCAAGGCGATCATCAAGCTCATCAACTCGATCGGCGAGGTGATCAACAACGACCCCGACGTGCGGGGCAGGCTCAAGGTGGTGTTCCTGAAGAACTACCGGGTGTCGCTGGCCGAGAAGATCTTCCCGGCCGCCGACCTGTCGGAGCAGATCTCCACCGCGGGCAAGGAGGCCTCCGGCACCGGGAACATGAAGTTCTCGCTCAACGGGGCGCTGACCATCGGCACCCTCGACGGCGCCAACGTCGAGATCCGCGAGGAGGTGGGGGCGGAGAACTTCTTCCTGTTCGGCATGACCGTGGAGCAGGTCAAGCAGCTGCGCAAGAAGGGCTACAACCCCTGGGATTACTACAAGAGCAACAAGGAGCTGAAAGGCGTGCTCGACGCCATCGGCGGCGGGGTCTTCTCGCCGGGTGAGCCGCGGCTGTTCCAGCCGATCGTCGAGTCGCTGCTCAACGGCGGGGACCAGTATCTGCTGCTCGCCGACTTCGCCAGCTACCTCGACGTCCAGCAGCAGGTCGGCCGGCTCTACCGCGAGGACCAGGAGCAATGGGCGCGGATGGCCATCCTCAACGTGGCGCGGATGGGCAAGTTCAGCTCCGACCGCAGCATCCAGGAGTACGCCGACGAGATCTGGAACGTGAAGCCGGTGAAGATCTGAGGGAGCGCGGGCTCGCCCGCGCTTCCGCGGCCGGCTACTGGAACGCGAGGCCCACGGCGAGCTCGAGCCAGTGGGCCTCGATCTTGATCGCCCGCGACGACCACCCGACCCGGCTGTCCAGGAAGGTGATGGGCAGCCGGTAGGTGATCGCCAGCTCGAGCGGGACCTTGGTCCAGCCCTCGGGGAGCACCGAGGTGCCGACCGCCGGCCCGATCCCGGAGAAGACCGAGGGCAGGCCGTTCATGTCGCGCAGGCCGCTGTAGACGAACGGCCCGGCGTTGATGAGCCAGCGGGCCGCCCAGCGCCAGTGGAACGAGTAGCAGTAGTCCAAGGTGAGGGCCGAGGTCTCGCCGCTGGCGAAGGAGCTGGTCAGCCCGACCTGGTAGCTGGTCATCCAGTTGGCGCGCCAGCCGAGCTCGGAGAGGAAGATCACCCTGCCGCCGACGCCGATTCGATTTCCCCGGGCATCGGTGGCCGCCGCCAGCAGCACCGACTCGTAGGAGAAGGGCTCGGGAACCACCGGCAGCGCGCCCTTCTCGATGCTGTGCGGGGCGGGCTTCCACGCGGCCAGCCCGGATGCTGCCGGAGGGCGGGTGGGCAGGTAGCGGCAGACGAACCGCTCCGGGCCCGCGGCCTCGGGGCAGCTGGGCGCGTCCTCTTCCTCGACGCGGCCGCCCAGGGCCCAGTCGAGCAGCGAAGCGGTGGCGCTGGCCACCAGCAGAGCGCGCTGCTCCTGCAGCAGGCAGGCCGAGGTGTCGCCCTTGGTCGCCAGCGAGGCCGGCTCGTCGGCGCAGTGCGCTGAGGAGCCCGGCTCGGGGCCCAGCAGGTAGCTGTCGCCGAAGGCCACGAACTCGGTCTGGCTGGTGCGGGTGGCGAAGCTGGCGATGACGCCCTCTTTGCCCTCCTGGTCGTGCTGATAGCGGGTGTGCTGCAGGTCGTGTGGGCTGGGGAAGGTACGCAGGTGCCCGCCGGCCTCCGAGTCGTGCAGGAAGTGGAGACCACCGCCCTCGAACACGGTGGCCATCAGCGCGCTCACCGTCTGCTCCAGCAGCAACAGCTTGCGATCGCCCGGCGGCGCGGCCAACTGGTCCAGCATCGAGCGCACCGGTGCCACCAGCTCCGGATCGGCGCGCTTTCCCCACTCGAGCAGCCGCTGCCGGACCCGCTCTCCCAGCACCGCGCAGCCAGCCTGGCGCAGCTCGCCGCCCTTCATCGAGCTCCAGGGGAGTTCCTGGAAGTAGGGCAGCCCGTCGGCGATGGCCGCCAGCTCGGAGGCGCTCAGCCCGAGGATCTCCGGGCAGCTGGATTCGGCGATCTCCTCGGCGGCGCTGTGGAAGCCGAGCCAGGTGGCGAAGGCCTCGGCTCCGAAGTGGTTGCGGTTGTGGCGAACCAGGTCCAGGTACTGCGGGTTGTCGAAGGAGTAGACGCCGGCCGGGTCGTAGGGACCGCGCGGAACCGGCGCCCGCTGGCTGGCCTTGAGCCGGCCGGAAGGCAGCTGCGGGACCTTGCCCTCGTCCTCGGCGCGAGCCAGCGCCGAGCGCACATCCTCCTCGACCGCGGCCCAGGGCACCTCGATCCCGCTGTCGCAGGCGCTCTCGGCGACGTCGCTGATGACCCCGCCGGCGTCCCCCGACTTCCACGAAAGCCAGGTGAGGGCGCGCTCAGTCAGGCCGGTCTGCTCGGCCCGCGAGAGGTTGCGGATGGGGCCATAGCGCGGAAGGTGATCGGCCAGCGCGGCGAAGTCGCCCAGGGTGGCGGAGAGGTCGTGGCTGCGATCGGGCGGCGCGGCGAGCCGGTTCAATCCGCCCTCAGCCAGCTTGTAGCCGCCCTGGCAGTAGGGGCGCTTCCAGCTCTCGGGACAGGCCAGTGCCAGCGCCAGATAGCGCGGCAGCAGCTCGGGGTGCGACTCCAGCGAGCCCGCCAGACGGCGCTGGGCCTCGAGGCAGGCGCGGTCGGCGAAGTAGCTGTGCTCCAGATAGTCGAAGGCGTGAGCGGAGCTCGGCGCAAGGGAGACGATGAGGACCAGGATCGGAAGGGGTCGGCGCAACGGATGGCTCCTGCCGGCGAGCATAGCCGCGCCTGGTAACGAATCGAAGTTGTCTGCCGGGAGGCGCCGCCTGGTTCACTGGCGCGGAGGGCGATGAGACTGGAGGCGAAACTTCGATTCGCCGCGAAAAGTCCAAGCGCATCGGGTGGTTGAGCGACGCCATCGACGATTTCCGCCATCGGGACTGGCGCCGCGGGTGGACAATCTGGTTCCCCAACGGTCGAAGGTCAACACTACCGAGGAACGATTCACCCGCTTGGGCATCCCATAGTGACCTTGCTGCATCGCGTCGTCTTGCTCGAAGGCGCAAATGTAGTTCCTTGACCAATGCCGGCTTCCGAGCGGGGCGGCGATTGGAGTTCAGATTCCGCTTCTCTCCCGGTTCGAGGAGAGGGGCGGCGCAGCGCATTGGCAGTTGTGCACCGGGAGAAGGGCATCTCGTTTCACCCGTTGATGGGAGGAGTTCATGTCGAGGACGGACAGCCTGAATCGGGCGCTGGCGAGCCTGCAGGGGTCGTCGGCGGAGATCGAGGCGGCGGCGGTGGTGTCCGAGGACGGGCTGATCATCGCCAGCTCGCTGCCGCAGGGGCTGGAAGAGGCCCAGATCGCCGCCATGAGCGCGGCCATGCTGGCCATGGGCGCCCGCACCGCCGTCGAGCTCAAGCGCGGCAGCCTGGAGCAGCTCTTCGTCAAGGGCAGCAACGGCTACGTGGTGCTCATGAGCGCCGGGCCGCACGCGGTGCTGCTGGCGATGACCCGCAAGGAGGCCAAGCTGGGACTCGTCTTCCTCGACGTGTCGCGCTCCGCCGAAGAGGTGAAGAAGGTCCTCTCCTAGCCGCTCCCCTCGCGAGGCATAGAACACGATGAAGACGCTCTTCGAATCTCCCAATCATCGCAACGTGGTCTTCGAGGATCTCAGCGAAGGCCAGATGGTCCAGGCCAACCAACACGTGATCGTCGCCGACGGCCAGGCGATGGTCCTCGACCCCGGCGGGCACAAGGTCTACACCAAGCTCCTGGCCCAGATGTCCCCGGTGGCCCGCCCGCAGCAGATCAAGCACCTCCTCTTCTCCCACCAGGACCCGGACATCATCGCCGCCGCCAATGGCTGGCTGATGATGACCGACGCCGTCGGCCACCTGCCCAACATCTGGATGCGCTTCTTCCCGCACTTCGGCATCGACGACCTGATCATCAAGCGGGTCAAGCCGATTCCCGACCAGGGCGAGGTGGTGCAGCTGGGCAGTTGCTCGCTCAAGATCATCCCGGCCCACTTCCTCCACTCGCCGGGCAACGTCCAGCTCTACGACCCGATGGCCAAGATCCTCTACTCCGGCGACCTGGGGGCTTCGATCGGAGCTCCCTACGACGAGGTCACCGACTTCGACGCCCACGTCCAGTACATCGAGGGCTTCCACCGCCGCTACATGGCCAGCGCCTCGGCGCTCAAGGCCTGGGCGCGGATGGTTCGCACGCTGGACGTCGAGATCCTGGCGCCCCAGCACGGCGCGCTGATGCGCGGAAAGCCGCTCATCGAGCGCTTCGCCTCCTGGGTGGAGAACCTGCAGGTCGGCCACGAGCTGGTGGCCGGCAACTGCACCGTGCCATGACCGAGCTGTTCCCGGCCTCGGCCCCCCGCGACGAGAGAGCGCGGCTCTTCGACGACGTGGTGCGGGCGCTGTCGATGGTCCTCGACTTCGACGAGGGGACCAAGCTGTTCCATGCCTGGCGGGTGGCGCTGCTGTCAGTTCGCCTGGGCCAGCGGCTGGGAATGCCCGGGCGCGAGATGCTCTTCTTCGGCGGCCTGTTGCACGACATCGGCGGGATGGGGCTGGACGACCACGTGCTGCACTCGGTGCGCCGAGGCTCGTTCGAGTCAGCCGCACGGGCCCACGCCGCTGAAGGGGCGCGCATCGTCCGCCCCTTCTCGCTGCTGGCCCCGATCGCCCCGATGCTCGCCGACCATCACGAGCGGGTCGACGGCACTGGCTTCCCCAACGCCAAGAAAGGCGGGGAAATCTCTGCCGCAGCCTCGGTGGTCTCGGCCGCCGACTTCCTGGAGGTGGTCCTGCGGGGCGGTGACCCGCTGCAGCGCCTCCAGCTGGCGATCGAGCGGGCGTCCAACCTGCGCGGCAAGGCCTGGCCCGAACCGATCGGCGACGCGGTGCTCGAACTGCTCCAGGAGCGTCCCGAGGAACTGCTGGAGCTCCTCGACGAGGAGAAGCTGCGGGCGCAGATGGAGAGCGTCCGCTTCTCGCCGCCGGGCATCGAGCGCTTCACCAAGGTGGAGATCCTCGGCCAGCTGCTGTGGGTGTTCGCCCGGGTGATCGACGCCAAGAACAGCTACACCCTGGGCCACTCCTACCGGGTCACGCTGCTGGCGCGGGCGGTGGTGCGCGAGCTGGGGCCGGGAGCGGTGGACGACTGGGATCTGGTCTGGGCCGGGCTGCTGCACGACGTGGGGATGGTCGGGGTGCCCCGCTCCATCGCCCGCAGGCAGAAGCCGCTGACTCAAGAGGATTGGCAGATCATCCGCCGCCACCCGCTGGACACCGAGGCCATCATCTCCTCGATCGAGGAGCTGCGACCCCTGGCGCGGGCGGCGGCGGCGCATCACGAGCACTACGACGGCAGCGGCTATCCCTGGGGACTCAAGGGCGAGGAGATTCCGCTGTTGGGTCGAATCCTGGCCTTCGCCGATGCCTATGACGCGTGGCGCAGCGAGCGGCCCCACCGGCGGGGAATGGGCCACTCCGAGACCATGGCGGCGCTGCGCTCCAAGGTCGGGCAGGGGCTGGACCCTCATCTGGCCGGGCCGGCGCTGGAGGCGCTGGAGAGCGTCGGCCAGTCCTGGCCCTGGGGACGCGAGGCCGCCGACTTCCGGGGCTTCTTCGAAGCCGACGTCGCCGACTTGACGGCGGTGCTGCCTCGGCGCGGCCAGAGCCGGGTGGTGGGGCCGAGCGGCCCGCGCGGAGCGGTGCTCCTCGAGGTTGCGCCATGGACGGCGATAGAGCTCGGTCCCGACCTGGCGCTCGAGCGCGGCCAGCGAGAGCTGGCGGCGCTGCTGAAGGCGGAGCCGCGAGGGAGCGACCTAGGGTCGCTGCTCGAGCTGGCCAGCGCCCGGCGCTTGCTGGAGTGGATGGCCTCCTCGGAGACGGCGACCTTGTCGACGGTGATCTTCACCGCCGACGGCCGCCCGCTCGAGGTCGCCGGGCTGCGGCGGCCAAAGGGGCGCGCCGAGCTGCTGCTGCGAGCGGCCGACGACCGGCTCCAGACCATCCAGCAGCTGGCGCTCTACTACCGCAGCTTCCTCTCCGGGGCCGAGGCCGCCTTTTTCACCACGCTCGACGGCTCGGTGGTCGAGGCCAACCGCACCTTCCTCGAGCTCTATCAGTGGGGCCTGGACGCGCTGGAAGGCCGGCCGCCGCCGATCTTCCCGGCGCAAGGGCCGTCCTTTGTCGCTCTGTGCGAGCGGGCGCTGGCGGCCGAGGGCGGTTATCAGGGCGAGGTCGTCACTTCCCGCCGCGACGGAAGCCAGATTCCCACGCTCTTCTCGCTGGTGGCGGTGCGCGACGCCACCGGGGCCCTGCTGGGCTTCGTCGGCCGGGCAGTTGACATCAGCGAGCGCAAGCAGTTGGAGGCTCAGCTCGAGGAGAAGAACCGGGAGCTGGAGGCCCTCGGCCGCCTGCAGCGGGACCTGATGGCCATCACCTCCCACGACCTCAAGGCCCCTCTCGCCGGGCTTCTCTCCTATGCCCGGTTGATCAAGGACCGGGTCCAGCAAGGACAGGTGCAGTCGGTGCCGGGCCACGTCGACCGGATGGCGCAGCTGGGCGATCGGATGTTGCGGTTGGTCCACGACATTCTCAGCCTGCGCAAGATCGAATCGGGACAGTTCAAGCTCGAGCTTCGGCCGACCTCGCTGCTCGAGCTGCTGAATGAGATGGCGCAGACCCACTCCCCCCTCGCCGCGGAGAAGGGCGTCGCGCTGCGGGTGCGGCACGTCGGGTCGCTGCCGTCGGTGCTGCTGGACCCGGATCGGATCGCCCAGGTGCTCGACAACCTGATCTCCAACGCCGTGCGCTTCGCGCCGCCGGGCAGTGAGGTGGAGCTGGAGGTCGAAGCCGAGAGAGAGCACGTGCGCTGCACGGTCTGCGACCGCGGGCCGGGAGTTCCCGAGGGGCAGTTGGAGCTGATCTTCGATCGCTACAACCAGGTGAAGCGGAACCAACCAGGAGTGAGTGCCCGCGCCTACAACGTCGGGCTTGGGCTGACCATCGCCCGCAGCGTGGTGGAGCTCCACGGCGGCCGGCTGTGGGCCGAGGCTCGGGAGGGCGGAGGGTGCCGCTTCCTCATGGAGCTGCCCGCCCACCGCGCCCGGGTCGAGACCGGGCGCCCGCTGGCGCTGCTGCTCGACCGACAGGGGGCAATCTTCGAGCGGCTGGCGCCTACGCTCGAGCCGCGGACCCGCATCCTGCGGGCCGGCGATCTGGCCGAGGCCGAGCAGCAGCTGCAGGACCACCACCCGGCGGTGGTCTTCGTCGAGGCCCCGCTGCTGAGCGACTCGGTGGCCGGCTGGGTCGAGGCCCGCGTCGAGAAGAGGGGGCGGCGGCCGCTGCTGGTCGAGGTGCTGGACGACGGTGTGCCGGCCAGCGGGCGGGCGGATCGGGCGCTGGTGCAGCCGGTGCTCGACGTCGAAATCTTCGAGCTATTGCGCGAGCTCTCGAGGGAATAGCCGATGGCGCGCATCCTTCTGGTCGACGACGAGCCCACCAACCAGGAGCTGCTGGGCGAGTACCTCAGGGCCGCCGGCTTCGCGATGGCGTTCGCCTCCGACGGCGAACAGGCGCTGGCGGCGCTGGAGAAGGAGCGCTTCGACCTGGTGCTGCTCGACGTGCAGATGCCGGTGCGCGACGGATTCTCCACCCTGGAGGCCATCCGCGCGAAGCCGGAGCTGGCCGGCCTGCAGGTGCTGCTGCTGACCTGCCTCGACCAGAGCTGGCACAAGGTGCGCGGGCTGGAGTTGGGAGCCGACGACTACCTGGTGAAGACCTGTAGCTCGGCGGAGCTGCTGGCGCGGGTCAAGGTCGCGCTTCGCCGGGCGGCCAGCAGCCGAGACGCCTCGGCGATGATGGAGGGTGCGCTGGGGGCGGTTCGGCTGGTCGATCTGCTGCAGACCCTGGAGGCCGGCAATCAGGCGGTGCGGGTGGCCCTTCCCGATATCGATGGCGAGCTGGTGATGAGGGGGGGCGCGCTGCTGTCGGCACGGCAGGAGCGCTTCGAGGGACCGCAGGCGCTGCTGCGGATCCTGCTGCTCGAGCGCGGTCGGTTCTCGGTGCACGCCGCGGTTCCGCCGGACGAGAAGGGACCGGCCCTCAAGCTGGCCCACCTGCTGCTGAGCGCGCTGGCGGAGGTGGACGAGCTGCGGCGCGACCTGACCTGGGTACCAGATAGGACGCGCCTGCAGTTGGACGAGCTGCGTCCCACCTTCGAAGCCCTCGCGCCGCTGATGGGAAGAGGTCCGATGACCGCGACGCAGGCCGTGGCCGGAGTCGAGGGAGACCTGCGCCAGGCGGTGCAATTGCTCAAGGGTGCGGCACAGGCGGGAGTGGTGCGGCTGGTGAGAGGAGAGGAGTGACGACGATGGGAAGGATCCTGGCAGTGGCTAGCCAGAAGGGCGGGGTAGGCAAGACCACCTCGGTCTTCAACCTGAGCTTTGCGCTGAGCCGGCAGGGAGTGCGAGTGCTGATGGTGGACGGCGACCCGCAAGGCGGGCTGTCGCTGGCGACCAACGTCCGCCATCGCGCCAAGGGCGGGCTGGTCGATCTGCTGCGGCAGAAGCTGACCGCCGAGGACGCGGTGACGCTGACCCGCGACGGCACCTTGGGGATGGTGGCCATGGGCGCCGCCGAGCCGGACGACGTGGCCTTCCTCGAGCAGGCGGCGCACGGGCTGGCGTTGCGCCGGGCGATCCGCGAACTGGCCGCCGGCTTCGACTACGTGATCATCGACGTTCCCGGCGGCGTCGGAGCCCTGCCGCGCGGCCTGTTGGCGGCGAGCGACGCGGTGGTGGGGACGCTCTGTTTGAGGGCGCTGGCGGTGCGCAGCCTGCCGGCTTTCCTCAAGGCCTTCCAGGGCGCATCGGCGCACTCCGACCGCTCGCTGCGGCTGTCGGGGTTGCTGGTGACGATGGCCGACCTGGGCAAGCCGGCGGAAGTGGATCTCCTGAACCAGCTCAAGGCTAGCCTCCCAGAGGGCACGCTGTTCGACACCGTGATCCCCTTCGACGAGCGTCTGGAGCAGGCGACGCTCAAGTCGATCCCGGTGGCGATGCTCTCGGGCGCCAACGGCGCGGCGCGGCCGTTCCTCGAGCTGGCGATGGAGCTTCGCAATCGCGAGGAGAACCTGAGCGGAGGGAGCGGCGATGCCGACGAAGCTGGCATTTTCTGAGATCGAGGAATCCGGCCGCCTGCTGCGCGAGCTGCTGGCGGCTCCGGTTCAGGGCGCGCGCCCGGTTGAAACCGTCCGGCCGCCGGCGCCACCCGCGCCAATGGTGCCTCCGCCGCCCGCGCCGCGAGCAGTCGCGCCGATGGCGCCCAAATCGGCGATCGCCGCGCCGCGGCCTCCGCCGCCCCCTTTGGCCCCGCCGGCGCCGGGTCCTGCGCGGACGCCGGCCGGACAGCCGCTGCCGGGCAGCGCGGGGCTTTCGGCGGTAGCGGCGGCGGTGCTGCGCCATGAGGCGCGCGTGGCGGCAGCCACCCTCCCCGCAGCGACCGGAAAGCCCCAGTTCCGCTCGGAGCGCCTGGAGCAGGCGCTGGCCTCGCTCTGCCGCCGAGGCGGATTCACCGGAGCGGTGCTGGCCGACGAGAGCGGTCTGCCTCTGGCCGAGCACAAGAGCCCGGTCGGCGCCGAGCTGGTGGCCGCATTCACCACCGTGCTCTCAGTCGCCGCCGAGAAGTCGGGCCGGCTGCTCGGCCAGCACCAGGCCAACTACATGACCTTGGACATCAACTTCACCGACAAGGCGGTGCTTCGCCGCTTCGAGGTCGGTGGGGCGCCCTACTGCCTGGTGGTCATCTGCCAGCAGGCGCTGGAGGTGCGCGGGGAGGTTGAGGTCACCATCGACGCCCTGGCGAGGATCCTCGCTTCCAGCTGAGAAGGCCGTTCATGATCCTGATAGTGGATGACGACGAAGAGATTCTGGCGCAGAGCTCTCAGGCGCTTGCCGGCGCCGGCTACGAGCCTCGGACCTTCTTGCGTGCCGTCGATGCTCTCGAGGCCGCCGGGGAAGAGCCCGAGCTGATCATCTCCGACGTGCTGATGCCGGAGATGGGGGGCATCGCCTTCCGTGAGGCGTACTCCGACCGCTACCCGCAGCGGCAGACGCCCTTCCTGTTCCTCTCCTCGCTCGACAGCCCGAGCGACGTCGTTCGCGGGTTGGAGGTGGGCGCCGACGACTACCTCGCCAAGCCGGTGTCGCCGGCGGTGCTGGTGGCCAAGGTCAAGGCGCACCTGCGACGCGGCCGGCGCCAGGCGGCGGCCTCGTTCTTGGGCGACCTGGCCAAGTTCCCCTTCGCCAAGGTGCTGCAGTTCTGCGAGACCCAGGAGCTACAGGGCGAAGCCGAAGTGACGGCCAAGGCTTTCACCGCCAAGCTGCGCTTCCGAGCGGGGACGGTGCGAATCGATTCAGAGCAGGCAGCGGACGATGTCGCTCGCTGCCTCGAGTTGACCGAGGGGCAGTTCCTGCTCACCTCCACGCCGGTGGACTTCTCGTCGCTGCAACAGGCGGCGCTGGTGGTCGGTCCCAAGGAGTTGCCGCGGGAGCGGCCCATGGGGCGCCTGTCAGGAGTCCGCGCGGGTAGCCGTCTCTTTCAAATCCAGACCGAGTTCTCGACCAGTCCCAGCTGCCAGGCGGTGACAGTGGTGATGGCTGGTGGCAAGGCGGTGCTGAAGCGGACGAGCCCGCCGACCAAGACCTTCGAGCTCGCCGCCGCCGAGAAGCTGGTCGCCGAGCAGCACCTGCAAGTCGAGCAGGAGGTGCGCGAGAAGATCGAGGGCCTGGCCGCTCAGAAGAGCTCGCCCGCGCCCGCCGGCCAGTTCGATCGGCTCTTCGACGAAGGGCTGAGCAAGTTCCTGGCGAAGGACTACCCGGGCGCGCTCAGCCTCTGGGAGCAGGCGCGGGAACTCGAGCCGGGGAACAAGATCCTCGAGGTCAACCTCGGGATCGCCCGCAAGAAGGTAGCGGCGGCACAGGGGTGACCAACTGCCGGGGAATTCGGTGCGACCGACGGCGGCTCGCGCTCATTCCGCCTGCTCCGGCGGCTGCGCCGGCAGCGCGCCCTGCCGCGGCGTGAGCCTCCACACCATCGCCGGCAGCAGCACCAGCGCCGCCAGCGCTCCCATCAGCGGCCGGGGAGCGATGCCCAGGTGATCCAGTGCGAATCCCGTGGCCCAGGTCGACACGGTGAGCGCGAGGGTGTGCAGGGCCATCTCGGTGGCGAAGATCCGGCCGCGCAGGTGGTCGGGGACCCGCAGGTTGAGCAGCGAAGTGGAGAAGGTCCAGATGATCGAGGCGCCGGCGTGGACCACCATCAGCGCCAGCGCCCCGAGGCCGATCCACGGAGCAACCGCGAACAGCCCGTAGGCAAGCACCATCAGCAGAAACGAATGGCCGATGTAGCGGTCGAGGGCGCTCTCCGAGTCGCCACTCCTCAGCCTCGCCAGCGACGGGCCGGCCAGCGCCCCCAGCCCGCGCGCGGCATAGAGGATGCCGATGCTGGTGGCCGCGCTCTTGCCCACCGGGAAGACGCGCTCGCCGAAGATGCTGTAGAGCATGAGCGCTCCGCCGCCCGCCAGTCCCCAGCCGGCCTTGGCCATCAGCACTCGGCGCACCTCGGGCTCGCGTGACACGTATTGGGCGCCCTCGCGCAGTTCGTGGATGCCCAGCAGCTCTCCCCAACTCGTCCGCGCCAGCTTGCGCGGGGTGTAGGGAATGGCGGCGCTGGCCATGAAGACTGCCGAGCCGAGGTAGGTGACGCTGTTGATGGCGAAGGCGGTCTCGTGGCCGAAGAGCTCGGCGACCACGCCGCCAGCGAGGGCTCCCAGCGCCAGCATCGTCGACCAGGTGGCCCCTTGCAGCGCGTTGGCAGCGACGATCTGCGATCGGTCCACCACGCTGCCCACCGCCGCCTGTTCGGCGGGATCGAAGAAGGCCGCCAGCGACTGCTGCAGGAACGTGAGCAGGTAGGCGAGCCACACGTCGCCGGGCTCGCGCACCAGCAGGAACCCGAGGACCACCACCGCCCGCAGCACGTCGCAGGTGACCATTACCACCTTGCGCGGGAAGCGGTCGGCGACCAGCCCCGCCACCGGTCCGAAAAAGAGCGCCGGCAGGAACTTGGCGATCAGCGCGAAACTCACCGCCTCGGCTCGGCCGGTCAGCTTCAGCAGGGTGGCGAGCAGGGTGATGGTGGTGAACCAGTCGCCCAGCAGGCTGACCACGTCGCCCATCCAGATGCGGCGGAAGGTCCGGTTTTGGCGCAGCAGCGCGTGGTAGCTGAGAGAAGTGGCCATCAGACTTCGGCCGAGGATAGCGGGGGCGCGCGCCCGGTCCAAGGAGCAGGCGGTCGGCCTGGGCCGCGATGTCGCCGGAAGGTACGATCCGCCGCCCGCCGGCTCGCTCCTCGGCCTGCGCTCTAGGGCGTCGGAGGTGCGAGCCGGCAAGCGCTCGGCGAGCCCTCGGTGCAGGACGCGCCGGAGCAGTCGAAGTTCTTGCTCAGATAGACCTGCCGCGCGCTCTCGTCCCAGCACTCCTGCTGGGTTCCCTTGGATGTTCCCAGATCGCCGCCGGAGACCTCGGCGCTGGCCGAACCGGCCTGGCTGTCCAGCCAGTGGGCCGAGACTCTCAGCGTCTCGTCGCCCAGCGGGCCGGCGACGAAGTCCTTGGTGACGGTGAAGGAGACCTCGCCCGAGCCGTCGCGCTTGGTGGCGTAGGCGTATTCGAGCGCGGCGGCACTGTACTGGGCCTTGAGGTGGCCGACTGTGGAAAGGCCGTCGCTCATGTTGTAGCCGAGCTCCACCGCCTCGGCGTCCTGTGCCTGGCTGATGCCCAGCGACTTGCCGACGCGGCCGTCGACCTGGAAATTGCCCATGCCGTGGCTGGCCTTCTCGCCATAGAAGACTCCGGCAATCACGGTGCTGAAGTCCGCGGCTCCCTTGCGCCGGTACTGCACCGCGTAGTGGTACTCGGTCGCCGAGACACGCTGGATGCCGATCTGGATTTGCAGCCCGGGATGCTTGTCGTCGTCGTACGGGCCCCAGAGCCGGGCATCGGCGAGCCGCTGCGAGGGCGGGAGCTTGCGGATGAAGTCGAGCCCGTTGGCCAGGGCGTCGATGAACTTGTTGACGTCGGAGACCTGCTGCACCACGTCGGTGTAGACGCGGCTGGTGCCGAGCAGATCCTGGCGCTGCGAGATGTCCGCGGTCAGCGGCGAGGACTGCGTTTCGGCCGGTCCGCTGAGCGTCAGGTCATCCTTGGTGGGCACCGCAGCCAAAAACTGGGCATCCAGGTCGGACCAGGTCCCGCAGGCCGGGAGTAGGGCGAGGACGAGAGCGATGGCGCGGCGATAGTTCAGGCTCATAGCTCGTACCCCAGCAGCAGCGCTCCCTCGAGATAGCCGAGCGACTGCCGCGAATCGACATTGTAGAAGAGGTAGTGGAGCCGCGCGCGAGCGGTGGCTGTCAGGTGGGAGCTGAGGCGCAGCTGGAGCCCGCCCAGCAGCCCCGGGGTCATGGCCGCGTAGACCTGATCAGGGATGGGATCCCCAGTGAATCTGCGGCTCAAGCCGATCATCGCCAGCCTCGCTCCCAGGAACGGAGAGAGCAGCCCGACTGGCCACTCCCTTCCAATAGACACACCGAGGTCCCATTCGCTGAAACGGTAGGGCAGTTGGCCGCCCGGCAGCACTGAGGCATTGCCGCCGCCGAAGGCGAGGTCGAAGCCGAGCAGCCAGTTCTCGCGCAGGTACCCGCGCAGCCCCAGCTCCAGGCCGATGAGCCCAGTCGAGGGGAATGGGCCCTCGAAAAAGCGCTGATAGCCACCGCCCAGGGCCATCCCGAAGTGCGACTCGGGCTGGAAGCGGCGGGTAACCGCGCCCTTCACCGGATCGTCTGAGAACGGGGCGTCGCGAAGCATCTGGTCGTTGAGGACTACCGTCTGCCCAGCCGGAACCGACAGCTCGCCGACGCGCAGCCGGTCGGGCAGGCGGCGCTTGATGCGGTAGCGCCCGGGCCCCAGCGCGATGCGCCGCTCGATCCCCGGGGACTTGGAGACCTCTGCGGCGACCGCTCCGCGCGAGTCGACCACGAACCAGCTCCCCTCGGGCGCGTCGGCGGCCAGGAGGACGCCCTCGGTGCGGGCGGCAAAGTCGGTGAGGATGACGTCGCCGTTGCCGGCCAGGTCGTAGGCGAAGGTCGGATGCTGGGCGCCGGCGGCGGTCTCGGCGGTATCGGCGACGGTGCGCGAGTAGGCGTAGGCATAGGCCTCGGCCAGCGAGACCTTTCCGTCGCCCGAGCTGTCGGCGCCGCCCATCAGGCCGCTGGCGAAGTGGTGCGAGAAGAAGCTGCCGCTCAGCTCGTCCGACTCCTGCGAGTCCTCGTCGGCGGCGCTGGAGGCCAGGATCACCAGCCCGCGCACTCCTTGCAGCAGCCCGGAATCGACCTCGAAGGCCGGGGCCTTGCGGGCGCCCTTGGTGCGCGTCGCCCCCGAGCGGCAGGAGTCGAAGAGCCCGATCCGCACCTCGGCCGAGGTGGCGGCCATCCTGGTCTTGAGCTCCTCGAGCGGCAGCGACGAGCTTCCCAGCCGCAGGGCGCCGTCCTTGGCGTGGCCGCTGTAGAAGACGAACAGGATGGGGCGCTGGCCGCTCTCGGCGGCCTGGCGCAAGCGAGGCTCGAGCCTGGCCAGGGCGCCGCGAACCTGGTCGGCGCTCTGCTCGTAGAGAAGCAGCGCGTCCTGCTCGGCCAGATCGCCCAGGCGCGTCAGCACGTTGCGGACCTTCTCCGCATCCTCCTTGGCGTAGCGCAGCGGATGGGTTCCGGCGCCGCCGTCGTTGTTGGCGATGAAGAGCGCGAAGCGGCGGCTCGCCGCCTGGGCGCTGGCGGGCGCGACCGCCGCCAGCAGGGCCGCAGCGAGGAGGCACGCGCTGGAGCGTCTATGGCAGCGGATCGCCATCGGTTCAGGGCTTGCGCAACAGCTGGCTGGACTCGGTGCTGCCCACCGGCAGGGGACTCATGGCGCGCAGCGAGCCGGCGCGGGATAGCTCGGCGCGGGCGGCCTCGAGCACCTGGTCCACGCGCAGGGGCCTGGCGCTGAAGACCGCGATGACCTTCTCGAACCCTTGTCCGGTGAGCTCGACGCTGTCCGGCAACAAGTGCGAGCCGGCGCCGGGGTCGGAGGGCAGGCTCTCGCCAGTCTCGGGGTAGAGGGCGGTGGCCTCTCCGGCCTCGTCCACCGAGATCACCACCACGTAGCCGTCGCTCGCGCTCGGGGCGCGGATGGCGACGCGGATCTTCTCACCCGGGGAAAGCTGTTCGTCGGGCACGGCGACCCGCGGCCGGGCACCGGCGCCGCCGACATACAGCTCCAGCGCCGGGCTCGTACCTTTGAGCTGGTTGCGGGGCGTGGGCTTGAGCAGATCGCGCAGCGGCCCGAGCGCCAGCACTCCGAGGAGGGAAGCCGCGATGGCCAGGCCGGCCGGACCGGCCCAGCGCCGCCGCGCGTGCGCGGCCTGCTTGCGCTCCTGGCGGCGGCGGAAGCCAGCGAGGCTCACTTCCTTCCGGAATTGCTGCTCTTCTTGTTCCAGCCGATCCATCTCGCGCAGACAGAGGGCGCAGCTTGAAAGGTGGCTGCGGGTGCGGGCGGCGGCCTCGTCGTCCAGTTCGCCGGCACGCAGCTTGGCCAGCGCGGCCTGGGAGCAGCTTTCGCGGCGGGTTCCAGGGATTGCCAGCAGCTCATCCATGGGACTCCTCCTTCCCTGCCCCCAGCCAGCGCGCTGCCCGGTCGCGAGCCAGCGCCGCGAACGACTCCAACCGCTTGCGCACCGTGGGCACCGACCGCCCGATGGCTGCTCCGACCTCTTCCAGCGTCATCTCGTCTACGTAGTAGTGGATCGCCGCGGCCTGCGTCTCCTGGTCGAACTCCCCGAGGATGGCTCGCACCAGCTCGCGCCCCTCGGTCGCCTGCGGCAGCGCGTCGTCGGCCACTTTGAGCTTGGCCATCCGCTCCAGCTCCTGCCGCCACAGCGCCTTGTTCGACCGCAGCAGGTTCAGGCAGTGGCGGGTGGCGATCTGCATCAGCCAGGTCAGCGGCGAGGCCTCGGCGCGGAAGGTGCCCAGGTGCTGCAGGGCGCGGGCGAAGACCTCGTGCATCGCGTCCTCGGCCTCGGCCCGGTCCTTGAGCAGGTACTGGCAGCGCGAGCGGACCGGCGCGGCGTAGCGCTGATAGAGCTCCTCCACCTGGTCGCGCTGTCCGAGCCCGCCGCCGATGACCTTGAGCTCGGGCATCCGAAAGCCCCCTTTGGACCACCGACCGACCTTCGCCGCCGCTCCTCGAAGCTCGCGAGCGCCGGCCCCCCGCTGCGAGGCCGGCGCTGACTGGCGAAGCCTACTTCGACAGCTGGGTGTACTCGGCCGAGGAGAAGGTGCAGTTGGTCTCCACGCCCTCGGTCGGCTTGAGGCTGAGGCTGTCGGAATAGAAGGTGCGGCCGAAGTTGGCGTCCCAGCACTCGCTGGCGGTGACCGGGTTGGCGACGTCGCCGCCGGAGACCATCAGGTCGGCGCGGCCGGGGCCGTTGTCGTGCCAGCGGCTCTTGACCGCGCAGCGCTCCAGCTTGCTGTTGTTGTTCTGGATGTCCTTGTGGACCACGAACTCGAAGCTGCCGTCGGCGCCGTTGGCCTTGGCGAAGGCGTAGTCGGCGTCGACCAGGTTGCCGGTGTCGCCGTCCTTGACCTGGCGGAAGGCCACCCCCACCGTCACGTCCATCTTCTCGTTGCGCTGGTAGGTGAAGTCGGCGGTCCCGACCTCGGGGCCGTGCTCGGGCAGGGTGCTCGCGGCGTTCCAGTCGACGCTGAAGTTGCCCTTGCCCACCTTCTCAGCGGCGCCGCGCTCGTGGTGGCCGCGGATGATGGAGACGAAGCCGGTGTCGGGAGCGGTCTTGGCCTTGCCCTCGAGCACGTAGTCGAAGGTGCCGTCGGCGTTCTTGGTGACAGTGAACTTGAAGGTGTTGGGCGAGAGCGAGTCGGTCCACGGGCCCCACACCGCCTGGTTCTTGGTGACCGTGGTCGCCGGGTAGCTGACGATGGTCTCGCAGAGCTTGAGCACCCAGGCGGTGGCGCCGTTGACCGCCAGCGTCATGGCGCGGGTGTTCTTGTACCACTCGGCGGTCTCGCCCAGCAGCGTTGACTGGTTGGTGCCCACGTCGTCGGCGGTCAAGGCCTGGCCCTTGGGCGCCGGCACCTTGATCTCAATGCCCTGGCGCGAGGGCGAGGCGTTGGCGAACTCGTCGGCGGGGCCGAGGCCGCAGGCGGCCAGCGACAGGGTGAGCAGCGCGCTGAGCAGGTTTCGGGTCATTGGTCTCTCCGTGATTGGTTGGCCTTCGCCGAAATCGACACCGCGGGGCGCCGAAAACAGAAAGCGACCGACCTCGCGGCGGAGTTGGTGCCGCTTTCGCGTCCGGAAACCGCCGTCAGAATGACAGCTTGCGGCGATCGCAGGAAGTGGCGGAGGCTTGGAGCAGCCGTCCTTTCGGACGAGCGCCAGGCTGAACGCCTGGCAGGATGGCTATCAGCCGACGAAGGTCACCGTCAGCTCGCGCGGCTCGCCGGCGACGGTGATCTCGAACGAGTCGCCGACCTTCTTGCCCAGCACCGCCTTGCCCAGCGGCGAATACGGAGTGACCACCGACAGGAAGCCGTCGCCGTCGGGGCCAGTGAGCTCCTCGCCTGCGCCCGCCGGCGCGAGGAACACGGTGCGCCCGCCCTCTTCGTCCTCGACTTCGACAAGTGCTCCCAAGCCGATCTTGGCATTTGCCGGGAAGGGGCCGGGGTTGAACTTCTCGATGGCCGCCAGGCTCTGCATCGCTTGCTCGGCGCGGCGTTCCTGGCCGCGGGCCAACCCGGCGTTCTCCAGCGCCACCCGCGCGTCCTCGCGCCGCTCGGCGGGAGTGGCGCCCTCGCGCGCCTCTTCGGCGGCATCCTGGGAGGCGCGCCGGGCGGAACTGGCGGTGGCGCGGAGCTTTTCAGCCAACTGCTCGACCAGGAAACGCTTGTTCATGTCGGCCATGGTAGGGCGACTAGGCAGACGGGCAAGAAAACGGCCGCCTACTTCGCTCGGTTCATGGCCGGAAGGTCTCCCAAACGGATGCTGGACCTTCGACCGTGCCTGCGCGCCCTAACGCTGGAGCAGGACTATCGACCGTCCTCGCGCGCCTCGAGCCGTCGCAGGACTATCGATAGTCCCGCGGCGGCCTCGAAGCGCCGTGCGGGACTATCGACCGTGGCGCACGGCTCCCGCGAAAGCGCCGAGCCACCCTCAAACCGGCCTCCACAGGGCCCGATGAGGCGGTTGGGGACGGTCGAGGGTCCCGGACTGCACCAAAATGGAGCGCTCGACCACGGTCCAGCGTGCTTCTGAACGCTGACGGACAACTGGGGACAGGGTCGAAGCGTCCATGCACGGCGTTTTCGGCGTTACGCGGGACTATCGATAGTCCTGCACCGGCCTCGAGCGGGTCAGCGGGACTATCGATAGTCCCGCAACGGTCTCGAAGCAGCGCGGCGGGACGCTCGATAGTCCCACCGGGCCTGCGCGCCGAGCTTGCCGGCCCGGTCGAAGGCAGCATTCTGCTGCGGCGCGTCACAAATGGCACGGTGGACCGTCGAGGGTCCCAGCGCCCGGCGTCGAGGTGGAGCCTCGACCGCTCGGAACTGATACGGGGAATTTTGAGGCGAGCTGGTCGCGCAGGCCGGACTGCCCTCGCTCGGCCTCTTCAGCGCGCGCCGGGGTGGTAGCGCACCAGCAGCGCGCCAGCGGTGCCGGTCCCGGAGTTGGTCTCGCCGACCAGCCAGATCTCGTTCTCGTCAGAGGTCCAGATGCCGCGGAATCGGTCGCTCGCCGCACCGACCTGGTAGGTCTCCCAGAAGCTGGAGACCCGGTGCCAGGCCAGCCCCTTGGAGCCGGCGACCCACACCGAGCCCGGCCAGGCATGGACGCACTCGGGATCGGCGGTGCCGGAGTTGCCCTGGTCGTCGATCGCCAGATTGTAGGCGTGCCAGGGAGTCCCGGTGACCAGGTGGTAGGCCTTGGGCTCGCCGTGGTCGGTTCCCACCGCCCAGACGTCGTCGCGGCTGGTGCCGTGGATGGCGCTCACGCGCGAGGGCGCTCCGGGGATGGCCTGGTCGGCGTCGCGCCAGGAGGTGCCGTCAAAGGAGAGCACCCGCACCCCCTCGCTAACGGCGTAAACCTGCTGGGAATCGGCGCCCCAGATCGCCAGCGGCTTCACGCCGCTGAACGACTTGAGCAGGCCGCCGTCGGTCCAGCCCGCAGTGCTCGTCCACTGAGCGAAGGCCGGGTAGGGCGTGCCCTGGTCGCTCCCGACGCCGATCGCCATCACCAGCTCCGGAGTCGCCCAGAGCGCGGCGCCGGCCCAGGTGAAGGCGGCGGTGGCGTCCCTGGCGAAGCCGCCAGTGCCGAGGCGGTAGATGGCCTGCTTGCTCAGCGCCCAGGCAGCCGTGCCTGCGCCGCGAATCGACTTGAAGGGCGCGTAGTCGGCCGGGGTCTTGTCCTCGAGCTTCCGGCCGTCCCAGTGCAGCAGCAGCTTCGCCCCGCCGATCCAGAGCTCGTTGTCGTTGGGGCCCCAGATCGAGAGCAACGGCCCGGGATCGCTCGCCAGCTCAGCCGCCTTCCAGCCGGGCAGCGCCAGATCCTTCCAGATCTGCTCGCATTGGCCGGCGACGCACTCGGTGCCGGCCGGGCAGGGCTCGCAGGTGGGCCCGGCGTCGGCCTCGACCGGTGGCGGCGGCTTTGCGCAGCTGCTCGCCATCGCCGCAATCGCCAGCAGAGGGGTTGTCCAGCGCATGAAAGGTCTCCAAGAATCGTCCTAGTTGCACTCCCGATACTCTAGCGGCCCGGAAGGCGGGGCGCAGAATTCGCGAAGCCAAAATCGGATCTCGCTGGCTCGGCTGGGTTCGCTCGGCTGGAGGCCTCAAGCGAAACGCCGGTAAGCGCCCGCGCAGTTTGCTCGCTCCTTGCACCGCGTGTCGCGGTTCGACGAGACTGGCCGCAAATGCCAAGACATTTCCGGCTGCTGGCGCTCGCACTGTTGTCGCCGCTCAGCGTGGCACTCGCGGCCGCCAAGCCGCCTGCTCGCCCACGGGTTGCCGTCCTGGACCTCGAGGCGGTCCAAGGCGTTCCAGCGGGGACGGCCAAGGTCCTCACCAGCATCGTGACCGCCAAGGTGGGCGCCTCGGGGCGCTTCGAGGTCCTCTCCAGCACCGAGGTCGCGGCCATGCTCGGGTTCGAGAAGCAGAAGCGGCTGCTCGGGTGCGCCGAGACCAACTGCCTGGCCGAGATCGGCGGCGCGCTGGGGGCCGACTACCTGCTCACCGGCGAGGTGGGGCGGATCGGCTCGCGCTTCCACGTCATGCTCTCGCTGGCCGACATGCGCAAAGCCCGGGTCGTCGGCAGGCAATCCAAGCTCTGTAGCGCCAGCGAGGACGAGCTGGTGGATACGGCTCAGAGTCTGGTCGAGGCGCTCTTCGCTTTCACGCAGGCCACCGGCGCGCCCCAGTCTCAGCTGGCAGTTGGGCAGGCACCTCCGGAACCAAGGTCCAGCGTGGCGTCCCCGGCGGCCAGCGCCTCACCTGCCGCGGCCGCCGACTCTGGGCCGAGCGCGGCGGCGGCGAAGCCCGCCCCGTCTGCAATTCCAGATGGTGGCCCAAGCCTCACCGCTCCTGTGCTCGCGAGTGGTCTCGCCGTCGCCTTGGCTGCAGGGGGCGTGGCAGCGGGGGTGATCGCCCACGGCCGCTATCTCGACCTGGAGAAGGCCGGCCCCGACGTTCCGGACTGGAACGCGCGGGCCGACGCCGTTCGCTCAGCCGCGCGTTGGGCCGACGGAATGTACGCGGCGGCAGTCCTCAGCGCTGCGGCATCGGCTTGGCTCTGGGTTCGCTGGAGCTCCGCCCCGTCATCGGCGGGGCCCACGGCAGTCCTCACCGCGGACCCGAGAGGGGTCGCGCTCCGGGTCGGCGGGAGGTTCTAGCGCATGGGCACTCGAACGATTCTTCGGCTGACCCTCGCGTCGGCGGCGGCGCTGGCGCTCGCTCAGGCGTGCCAGCTGATCGACAACCCCGACAAGCTGCGGGCGCGAGCGCCTGGCTCGGATGGCGGCGGCCTCGACGCCCAGGTGAGCGACGGCGGGGTGAGGCTCTCTTTCGCCAAGGGCGGGAACTGCTCGGCCGACGGATGGTGCTGGGTCAATCCCATCCCGAATGGCAACTCGCTCAACGCGGTCTGGGCCGATGCCGATGGCGCCTGGGTCGTCGGCAGCGCCGGTGTTCTCTTCCACTACACTGGCTAGCCGAGCGGATCGCTGGCGCAGGACTTCGACACCTGGTCGCTCGCCAGCGGCGAGGATCTCTTCGGCATCTGGGGGTCCTCCGGCTCCGACATCTGGGCGGTGGGAGATCGCGGAAGGCTGCTGCACTGGGATGGGACTGAGTGGTCGGCAAAGCCCAGCCCGGTCACCGGAGCGATCCGCGCGGTGTGGGGCGCGTCGGCCAGCGACGTGTGGGCGGTCGGCGACGACGGAGTGCTGCATTACGACGGCTCGATCTGGACGGTGGAGTCGAGCGAGCACAAACGGCTGCGCGCAGTCAGTGGCAAAGGGGGCGCGATTTGGGTCGTCGGTGAGAAGGGGGCGATCTTCGAGCGAGCCGGTGGTGGCTGGGTGGCGCGAGCTCCCGCGGGCGGCGCCTCGGACGCCCTCTATCTTGGCGTGGCGGTGCAGAGCTCCAGCGACGTCTGGATCACTGGCGCCGCCGCCAACAGCGGCGCCCCGCCGGTCCTGCACTTCGACGGCAGCGCGTTCAGTTCGTTGCAGTGCAAGAGCCCCGACGGTCCCACCGCCGCCGACGCCACCGCGGTCGTGGCCAAGGGGCCAGGCGAAGCCTGGCTGCTGAGCGGGGGCCTGTGGTTTCACGCCACGCCGACTGAGTGCAGTGGAGACAGCCTGGGGTCGGGCAAGCTCGGCTCCGGGCTGGCCTTGGTCAACGGGCGCCTCTGGTTCGTCGGCAGCTCCGGAACCTTCGGCAGCGCGGACGCGGGGGGAACTACGCTGAACGCTACCTGGCTGAGTCGCGGCGAGAACATGATGCACTTCAATGGCGTCTTCGCCCGCGCACCCTCCGACGTCTGGCTCGGCGGCCAATGGGGCGAGGTCGTTCACTGGACCGGTGGCCCGGGCTTCGACCACTCCGACGCCCCGCTTTGGAATAGCGGCGACGGTACGCGCGTGATCTTTGCCGGCTCAGGATCCGACCTGGTGGTCCTCACGGAGCATCAGGTCGCGCGCCGCCAGGACCAGCAATGGTCGGCCCCGACGACCGTTCCCTGCTCCACGCTCAACGGAGCGTTCGAGGACCCGAGCGGCCAGGTCATGCTCAGCCTCGGGCCGGCCTGGGACTGCGACGGTGGCTCTCCCACCGGCAGCGCCTGGACCTGGGCCGCCGACGCCGGGGCCCCCGAGCCGCTGGCGAGCCTGGCCGATGAAGCCCCCGGGGGCGTCGGCGGAGATGGCGCCGGCACCTTCTGGATCGTCGGCGACCGGCTGTGCACCTGTGCCGGGAAGACCTGCAACTGCGAGCAGGTGACCGTCAACCACCTCGTCGCCGTGAGCGGATTCCCGGGCGGTGGCTATGCGGTGGGCGCCCACGGCACCGTCCTCGCCTTCGAGGGACCCGACGCCGGATGGAAGGTGAAAGGGAGGGGAACGACCAGCGCTGATCTGGCTGGGGTGTGGGCAGGCCCGAACGGCGAGGCTTGGGCAGCCGGGAACGACGGTACCATCGTTCACTTCGACGGCACTGGCTGGCGGCTCGACGCGTCGAACTGCTCGTGGAACCTTTTGGCCACGCACGGGATCGCGGTCGATGGAGGAGTCGAGGTCTGGGCGGTCGGCCAGGAAGGGACCGTCCTCCGCCGACGCTAGAAAAGGAAATCGCCGGCCAGGGGCTGGCCGGCGATTCCGATCTCACAGCTCGATGAAGGCTAGCTGGCCCGCTTGGCGACGCCCGACGACGGCAGCGCCTCGGCGATCAGCTCGGCCACGTCCTTGACCGCGATCTTCTGCTCCAGCCCCTTCTCGCTGATGCCGTCCTTGAGCATGGTCAGGCAGAACGGGCAGGCGGTGGCCACGGTCGAGGCCCCCGACTTCTCCACCTCTTCCACCCGGTTCTGGTTGATGCGGGTACCGAGCTTCTCCTCCATCCACATCCGCCCGCCGCCGGCGCCGCAGCAGAAGCCCTGGCGCTCGCTTCGCGGCAGCTCGGCCAGCTTGAGGCCGGGCACCGAGGCCAGCGCCTGGCGCGGCGCCTCGTAGACGCCGTTGTGCCGGCCCAGGTAGCAGCTGTCGTGGTAGGTCACCGAGCCGGTGAGCTTGTTGATCTCCTCGGTCTGGGCCAGCGAGATTCGCCCGTCCTCGATCAGCTTGGCGATCAGCTCGCTGTGGTGGACCACCTCGAAGTTGCCGCCCAGCTGCGGGAACTCGTTCTTGATGGTGTTGAAGCAGTGCGGGCACTGGGTCAGCACCTTCTTCACCTTGTAGTTGTTGAAGGTGGCCACGTTCTGCCCGGCCAGCGTCTGGAAGAGCATCTCGTTGCCCATCCGCCGCGCGCTTTCGCCGTTGCAGGTCTCCTCGTTGCCGAGGATGGCGAACTTCACCCTGGCCGCCTGCAGGATCTTCACGATCGCCCGGCTGACCTTCTTCTGCCGGTCGTCGTAGGCCCCGGAGCAGCCGACGAAGAACAGGTACTCGAACTCGCCACCGTCGGCGCAGCGCGGCACATCCAGGCCCTCGGCCCAGGCGTCGCGGGTGTTGGAGCCCAGGCCCCACGGGTTGCCCTGGGTCTCCATCCCCTTGAACACCCGGGTGACCTCCTCGGGGAACTTGGACTCCATCATCGTCATGTAGCGGCGCATGTCGACGATTCGGGGAACGTTCTCGATCAGCACCGGGCAGGCGGTCTCGCACCAACCGCAGGTGGTGCAGGCCCAGATGGTGTCGAAGGCCACAGCCCCGCCCGCCAGAGCCGGCAGCTCGTCGGGCTTGTTGGCGAACAGCTTGTCGCTGACCTCGTAAAGGTGGTGCTTGATGGTCTGGTTGAGCGCCTTGTGCGTCAGCGGCTTGCCGGTGACGTAGGTCGGGCAGTGGGTCTGGCAGCGGCCGCACTCGGTGCAGCTGTAGACGTCCAGGCCCTGCTTCCAGGTCAGCTCGTGGGCCTTGGAGACGCCGAAGGTGGTGGCGTTCTCGTCCTCGAGGTTGAGCTTGGACAGCTGCCCGGAGGGCGTCAGCCGCGACAGGTAGACGTTGGGCAGCGAGGTGATGACGTGGAAGTGCTTGCCGTAGGGCAGGAAATTGCCGAAGGCCAAGATGATCGAGAGGTGTGCCCAGTAGCCGATCTTGCTGATGATCGACAGCGCGTCAGGTGAAAGCCCGGCGCCGGCGAAGAGGCTGGCCATGGCACTGCTCACCGGCAGGAAGGTCTCGCGCTTGCCGGAGATGGCCATCGCCCCGCCCTCGAACATCATGTCGGTGACCATCAAGCCGAAGATGAAGCCGAGGATCAGGTAGGCCTCCCAGCTGGCGGTCATACGATCCGGCTTGAAGGCGGCGCGCAGGACGATGAAGTAGGTGGCCCCGATGGCCGCCGCGACCAGCACCAGGTCCTTGGCGAACAGGTACGCCCGGCCCAGCGAGCTCTCCTCGCCCAGCAGCGGCAGGTGGAAGCTCTCCGAGAAGCCCATCCCGAACAGCGTGATGGTGCGCAGCGACAGCACCAGGAAGGCCATGAAGATGAAGACGTGCATCAGGCCGGTGAAGCGGGCCTCGGGATCGACCATGCGCTTCTGGCCGAAGCCGAACTCGAACAGTCGCTCGATGCGCAGGTCGGAATGGTCGGTGCGGTCGGCGGGCGCGAGGGCCCGCAGCACGCGGAAGCGGTGCTGGATGGTGTAGAGGAAGAACGCGCCGGCGCCGAGGAGGAGGATGCTGATGGCGATGGGTCCCATGGGGGCCTCGTCTTGGCTGTGGGGGCAGTATTTCGATGGGCAAGGCAGCGTCGTTAACGCGCTGCGCAAGCGTACTCATACCCGATGTGGCCGGGGGGAATCCATCCCGGAATCAGGAGGATGGAGAGCTGAGTTGAGCGAAGCGAAGGGCGCTCGCCTGCCTGCAGGGTGTGCCGGCGTCAGCAGGTGTGACGCTCGCGGCAGAGGTAGAGCCGCTCGCCCTCCGCCGACTGGACCAGCACCGCGCAGTCCGGGCGGAAGCGCCCCAAGGGCGTGGAGATGCTGAACCAGTCTGGCAGCTCGGCGAAGACGCTGGACGCGCTCTCGATGTGGTCGGCCAGTTCCCCGGGCTCCATCAGCTCCTGGGCGAACACCGGGGAATCGCCGAGCCGCTGGTACTTGATGCCGTGGCCGAGTGCCAACCGCTTGCAGCGGTCGATCGCTTCGGCGGCGGCCTCGACGAAGCGCTGCGGGTTGCGGGTGAAGTCGGCCAGCCGGCCGCTCCCGGCGAGGATTCGCTGAAGCGCGCGGCGAGTGAGATGGGTGCGCTCTTCGAGCCCGGTGAGGAGGTCGGGGAGCTCCGGGCCTTCGTCGTCGATGGCGATGGCCGTCGCCGCGTTCAACTGACTGACTTCGACTCCAGCTTGGTGGATGCGGAGCTCGGCCGTGCGCCATCGAAGGTGAGCCTCGGCCATCGACGGGATCGCCCGGACGGCGCGGATGCAGTCTTCGACGAGCTTTTCGGGGTCGAACTGGATCCGGCAGCTCGATTGGCGCTTGATCCGGTCCCAGAGCGCCTCGAGCGCGGGGGGCAGCGAGTCGGTGTTCCGGGGAGCGTCGATCCTCTCGGCGGCGTTCTTGATCCTCAGGCGGCCGCACGCCTTGCGCAGAACCGCGGTGATTTCCCGTCGATAGGCGGTGAAGGGCTCGGGCAGGCTGAGATCCCCGCTCCCGAGCGCCGAGCGAAGCGACTCCTGGACCTTTCCCTCGGCGTCGAAGTAGCCCTGCGCCGCGAAACACTTCCAGAGCTCCCTCGAGCGCTCGATGCCGAGGACTTCCAGCGCCGCCTCTGGTCGGACGACCGAGAGGGCGGCGAACTGGTGGTCTTCGACGAGGCCGAACCGGATGCCGGTCTCCTCCTCGAGCTCGCGCTGGAGGTTCTGGGCGAAATCCTCGTAGCGCTCGGTGGCGATGACGGTGAGAGTGTTCACCTCGAAGCCCCGAACTCGCTCGCCTTGCTGGTTGACGCACAGCCGCAGGCCGCGGCCGACGGTCTGGCGGCGCTCGCGTTCCGTTCCGATCTCTCGCAGCGCGCAGATCTGGAAGACGTTGGGGTTGTCCCAGCCCTCGCGCAGGGCCGAGTGAGAGAAGATGAACCGCAGCGGCGTGTCGAAGCTGAGCAGCCGCTCCTTGTCCTTCATGATCAGGTTGTAGGTGTCGTCGTCGAGCCTGGAGTCGCCGCGGGTGTCGCGGAGCTCCTCGACGACTCGTCCTCCCACCTTCCTCTTGTCGACCGAGAAATAGCCGCCGTGGACCTCCTCGGCCCCGTCGGGCTGATTCGTCAGCCGGCAGTACTCCTCCTCGAAGACGCGGGCGTATTCGCCCTTCTTCGGATTCCCGTCGGCGTCGTGTTGCCGGTACTTGTCCACGGCATCGACGAAGAAGAGCGACAGCACCTTGATGCCCAGCGGGCGCAGCCGCCTCTCCTTGTCCAGGTGCTCCTGGATCGTCCGGCGGATCATCAAGCGCTGCACCGCCGAGCGGTCGGCATCGCCGAAGGCCTGGCCCGGATTCAACAGGCACTCGCGTCCGGGGGCGCGCAGCACGAGCGATTGCCTGCCTTTGCCGACGCGAATCGTCCCGATGTGGCAGTCGCGGTAGATCGCTCTCCCGGTGGTCGCCTCGAGGTCCTCGCCGTCCCGGACTGAGACTTCCTGCCGCCGGATCTTGCCCGCGCGCTCGAGGTCCAGTTCGACCTTGGCGCCGACTGCGCCCTTCTTGCTGCTCGCCGAAATCAGGCGCACGAAGGGGCGATTGAAGGTCTCTTCGACGGTTGCCGAGGCAACCTCGATCTGCTTCACCAGTTGCCGTTCGTAGGCGTCGATCGCGTCCAGTCGGAAGATCCGATGGTGCTGATCGACGTGCGTCGCCGAGTAGCGCAGCGTGCAGAGGGGGTTCATCGCCTCGAGCGCTTCCTTGCCCCGGCCTTCGAGGCCGCCGTCCACGCTCTGCGGCTCGTCGACGATCAGGATCGGCCGGGTCTCGCGGATGAGTTCAATCGGCTTCTCGCCGCTAGTCTGCTCGCTCTCCTTATAGAGGTTGTTGACCTCCTTCTTGTTGATGGCTCCGACGGTCACCACCAGGATCTGGATGGTCGAGCTGGCGGCGAAGTTGCGGACCTGGCCGAGCTTGGCCGAGTCGTAGAGGAAGTAGTCGAAGGGGACGCCGGCGTAGAGCGCCTTGAAGTGCTCCTCGGTCACCTGCAGCGACTTGTAGACGCCCTCCTTGATGGCCACCGACGGGACCACCACTACGAACTTGCTGAAACCGAAGCGCTTGTTCAGCTCGAAGAGGGTGCGCAGGTAGACGTAGGTCTTGCCGGTGCCGGTCTCCATCTCGACGGTGAAGTCGGTTGACTCCAGCGCCTCGGAGGGCCGCAGGCCGTTGCGCAGCTGGATTGCGTGCAGGTTCTTGAGCAGCTGTTCGCCAGGCAGAATCAGGTGGTTGCCGGCCTGCTGGGCGCTCGAGCCTGCGATGGAGAGTTCCGAGCGCCCGAGATCCTGACCGCGGAACAGGTCGCAGACGGCCTCGATCGCCTGGAGCTGGTAGTCGAGGTCGGGTTCGAAGTGGAGCTTCACGGCCAGCTCTCAGAGGCTGCGGACGTTGGTGAGCCCGCGCTGCCGGAGGATGGCCACCAGGTTCGCCTTGACGACGTCGTCGGCGAAGGCGCTGTCGCGGAAGATCACGGTCGTATCGCGAGACAGGTGCAGCTGGGCGAGGCCTTCGGCCAGGGCCTCCGCGTCCTCTACGCCGATCTTTTCGGCGAGGCAGGCGAGCAGCCGTCCTCCCTCGACGATGTGGAAGCGCTTTCCGGCGACGATCCTCTCATCGACCGGAGCACCGAGGTCGAGCCCCAGCTTCAGCATCAGCTCGAACAGGAGATCCTCGCCGGTGCGGTCCGCCTTCACTTGCTCGATCGCCTCGAGGAGAGAGCTCGCAAGCGCCTCGCGCTTCGGCTCCCAGGCTTTGAGGTTGCTGGAGTCCAGCCGGAACAGGCGGAACCCGAGGTCCAGCGAGGGCTCGGTCGCGTGCTCGGCGCGGATCAGCTCGGCAGCCTTGACCAGTCGGCGCTCGGTCATCTCGGCCAGGTGCCTGAAGCCCTCGGCCTTGGTGGGCTCCGGGTACTGCACCAGGATGAACCGCCGCGTCCCGCCATCCTCGGCATTCAGCTCCATCACCGCGTGCCCGGTGGTCCCCGAACCAGCGAAGAAGTCGAGGATGAGGCTGTCCTTGTCGGCGACGCTGAGAATGCGCTTGAGGAAGGCCAGCTGCTTGGGGTTGTCGAAGGGGATCCCCAGCCGCTGCAGCAGCCCGACGTCCGGCCGTTGGTCGTCGCTCATGATGCTCTTGGGCCGGGAATTCAGGTTCTCCTTCAGATAGCGCTTGATGGTCGGGAGGCTGCCGTCGGTGTGAAAGTGGATCCGGTTGTCGGCCACCAGCTCGGCGAGCTTCCTGGAATCGAAGCGAAACCCGCCCGGCGGCACTGGATCCGGCTTGCCAGTGAGTGGATTCATCAGCGGCGTCGGGTTGCCGTTCTTCACACCGCCCAGATCGCCCTTGCGATAGACCCCGCGGGTCTCGGCATGGGCGTCGAAGTGCCAGTAGTTCACGAAGTCGATGAACCGCGGGCGCTTGACCAATTCCTTGATCTCCTCGGTCATCTCCTCCGGCGACAGTCCTCGCTGGCGCAGCTGCTCGAGCTGCTGAAGGAAGGACTCGAGGTTGTTCTTGCGCACCTCCCAGGCGCCCTGAACCTGGGCCTTGGCGGTGAGCGCCTCCAGGTCGCGGGCATAGAACAGGGCGTAGTCGTGGCTGACCGAGAGGAACTGGCTCTGGTTCTTGGAGCTGTTGGTGTTGCGGACCACCGGGCCGATGAAATTCTCGGCGCCGAAGAGCTCGTCGCAGACCATCCGCAGGGTGCCGAGCTCGCTGTCGTCGATCGAGATGGCGATGAACCCGTCGGAGGCGAGCAGCCCGCGGGCCAGCTTGAGCCGCGGGTAGATCATGTTCAGCCAGGCGGTATGAAAGCGCCCCGAGGTCTCGGGGTTGCTGCTCTGCCGGGCGCCGCCCTGGCTCTGTCCGGTGAGCTCGAGGTAGTTGCGGAGGTTGTCCTGGTAGTTGTCGGGATAAACGAAGTCCTTGCCGGTGTTGTAGGGCGGGTCGATGTAGATGACCGTCACCTTGCCGGCGTAGCTCTTCTGCAGCAGCTTGAGCACTTCGAGGTTGTCGCCCTCGATCATCAGGTTGCCGGTGCCTTGCCAATCGACGCTCTGCTGCGGGCGGGGGCGCAGCGTGCCGCTCGAAGAGCTGAGAGCGAGCTGGCGCGCACGCTGCTTGCCGTGCCAGTGCAGGCCGAATCGCTCCTCGCGATCCTCGAGCGCTCCCCCGAGCAATTGCTCGAGGACCTCGAAGTCGACCTTCCCTTCGTTGAAGGCCTCGGGGAAGAGGTCCTTCAGCCGTGCGAGGTTCTCGGCAATCGGCTCGGGCGTTGCCGCGCCGGCTTCGCCGTCGCTCATTTCAGGAGTGGCTGCACGGACCTTCATCGGCTCGGTGTCGACTAGAAGATCGACCGTACTCCCAGCTGCGCCAGGGTGTAGTTCGAGTTGTAGGTGCCGTTGCCGACGACGAACGGCTTGAGCTGCGGATCGCTGGCCATCCCGGTCACCTTGCTGTCGGTCACTTCGCGGGTCGGCTGCTGCACCAGGCTGAACGAGGCGGTCACCTCGAAGGCGGGCACTCCCACGGTCACGCCCACCGACTCGCCGAAGTGCTCCCACGAGGGGAAGTCGACGCTGGTGTACTGCAGCGGGATGGCGCTGGTCTGGTAGAGCAGCCCGGCCCGCAGCTTGGCGGTCTCCACCAGCGGCACCGTCCAGGGCAGCCGCCACTGCCCGCCCAACCGTGCCGACCAGGCGTCCACCCAGTGCTTCTCCACGATGAACGGCTCGGCGGTCTGCGGGGGCAGACCCGCGGTGTTGAAGGTGATGTCATGCGGGGTGATGACGAAGCGATCGACGCTGTGCCAGCCCTCGTAGGTTCCGTCGAGCTCCACGTCAACGTTGTCGCTCAGTTGCACGCGCGCCCCCAGCCGCGCCTGCCAGGGCATGTTGACCTCCATCGTCGCCTGGTCGCCGTCGATGGTCGTGGGAAAGCGCTTGGCGATCTGTGGCAGGTCGATCTTCAGCGTGCCATCGGCGACCACCTTGTAGCCGGGGCGCACCGAGCCGCCCAGCCACAGCCAGGAGAGCGGGCGCGCCATGAGCCCCAGCACCCCGGTGAAGGTCGGCCGGCCGCGGGTGGACAGGGTGGCCACCGCGTCGAAGGCCGGGTTCTCGTCGCTCATCCGGTCGGGCCCGCAGGTCTGCGGCACGTTCGGATCGCAGCCAGGGTGCGAGCTGTTCTTGAACAGGTCGCCGAAGAACAACTGGTTGGCGGCGAAGAACGCCTGCTGCATCGTCGCGTCGAAGAAAACGTACTGGAAGCTGGCCCCGGCGGCGATCCAGTCCGAGTGCCGGTAGGCCAGGCTCAGGGTCGGGTAGACGATGGTGGTCCGGCTCTCGATCTGCGCGTAGCGCTGCGGGGCGGTGACCCGCGGGTCGGCTGAGAACTGGCCGTAGGTTCCCTTGTTGGGATCGAAGTTGGCGTCGGAGTAGTCGGGGCTCGGGTACTTGTAGTGGCCCACCGCCGGCGGGCCGTAGGCTCCCAGGGCCACCGATAGTCCGCTGCCGCCCAGCTCGAAGCCGTAGCTTGCCGCAGCAAAGCCCGACGGGAAAGACCCGGCGCTGTTGGACAACGCCCCGTCGTTGGGCTGCTTGGAAAGCGCCACGCTGTCGGCGGTGACGCTGGGGGTGCAGACCTCGCTGCCGTTGACGGTCTTGCAGTAGGTGTAGGGACCTTCGCGGCGGCGGAAGCTCACCGCGTTCCAGGCGAGCGATCCCTCCAGCAGCAGGTTGGCGCCCTTCTGGAAGGCCAGGCCGGCCGGGTTGTAGGCGATGGCGGTAGGGTCGTCGGCCAGGGCGGTGAACGCGCCGGCCCGGCCCGAGGCCTGGGCTCCCAGGTCGGGAACTTCGAAGCCCGCGGCCAGGGCGGTCGCGGGCAGCATTGCCAGCAGGAATGCCGGCGATCGGGTCCAGTTCATGAGGCTCTCGGTCGGGAAAAAAGACCGCGGGCAGGTCCGTGGTTGGCGGACCCGCCCGCGGGAGATCAGGGACTCAGCGCAGCGTCAGTCGTGACCCTCGCGCCGAGGCGCCGGGGCGGGCTGGGCCCGGGCGGGCTTGGCGGCTGCCGGCGGCAGCTGCACCTGCGGGTGCTGCGGGGCGGCG
>JBBIQS010000034.1:0-76734 GCA_037442205.1 Myxococcales bacterium | reverse complement strand
TGGGCGGTGGGATATTTGCCGTGCTCGGGATTCTGGGGATGCACGGAGCCTGGCTTGGCTACGTGAAGAAGGATGGTGGCCGAAGGCCACGGTTCTGGTGAGCCCCTCGAGTCCAGGAGAGGAGTTCTGTGCCGAGGCCTGTCCGAGCAAGCCGGACCAGCGCGCATCGGCTGGCCGGCGTCGGGGCTATTTCCAGAACTCCCATCGTTTCCGCAGGACGATCTTTTCGAAGAGGCGGATTGCTTCGGTTCTCGCTGCTGCCGCGGAGGAGGGGAAGGCCACGAAGACCGCTCGTACTCGAACCTCACCGGCGTCCAACTCGGCAGCGACCTCTTTCTCATCCCTCGTGAGATAGCCCTTCGAGGAATTGATCGGCACAAGGGCAACCGGGGCCGAGAGCCCAGATTCCTCGAACCAGCTGGTCACATAGCTGCGCGCCTCCTGCTCGGAGGTTGCTCCTGCCCTGCAGAGGAGCGCGTAGCATCTTCGCGCGCGTGAGCAGGCAATCCGTGCCGTCCGTCAAGCTCGCGGTCCCTCGACTTGGCGAACTTGGAGCTCGCTGAGCAGCTCCATCACCATACGAGTGCCTCCGCGGCCGCCGGCCAATCTCCCAACCATCGATCCTCCTGCGCAACCGTCCCTACATTTGCCGGGGGTACCTCATGCGCTGGCTCAGCCTCCTGGCACTCGTGTTGGCGACCTCTGCGACGGCCGCTGAATTCCGCCGCGGCGAAGAGATCGTCATCCCGAAGGACACGATCGTCGCGGACGACCTGTACGCGTTCGGAAGCAAGGTCCGAATCGAGGGAGAAGTCCGCGGAGACGTCGTTGCCTTCGCGAGCGCCATCCAGGTGCCTGGCCGGATCCAAGGCGACTTGGTCGGCGCCGGAACGGACATCCAGATCACCGGAGCCATCGGCGGCAGCATCCGAGTTGCCGCGACCACGCTGGCGCTGGAGGGGCGCGTCGCCAGGGACGCTATCGTCGCCGCCAACGCGGTCCAGGTCAGACCGAATGCGGCCCTTGGGGGCGACCTGATCGCCGCCGGCGATAGCATTGTGGTGCAGGCTCCGATCGGCAGAACGGCGCGGATCGCCGCCCGGGCCTTCGACCTCCAGGCTCCGGTGCGCGGGGACCTGCACCTCCGAGCAGAGACGCTGAACATCGCCGATCGCGGTGAGATCGCCGGGACGCTGAGCTACGCAACCCGGCAGGCGACGATTTCGCCGCAGGCGAAGATCGGCACCGCCGTCAGAGAACCTTCCCCGCGCCGACTGCCGCCGGTCGCTGCGTTCCTGGTCGGCTGGCTGCGATTGGCGGTGGGGCTGTTCGCGCTCGGGCTGCTGCTCCGGCTGATCGCACCACACTGGGCAGGAGAGGCGCTGGGCACGCTGCGGCGCAGTCCAGGAAGGAGCGCCGCCTCGGGGGCGCTCACCCTCATCGCGGTGCCGATGGCGGCGGTCATTCTCTTTGCGATCGGCGCTCTGGTCGGCGGCTGGTGGATCGGATTTCTCGGGCTCCTGATGCTCGGCATTGCCATCGCGCTGAGCTTCGCTCTCGTCGGTCTGTGGGTCGGCGAATGGCTGGTCAGACGGCTCGCGGGCGGACGCGCCCAACTCGTGCTCTCGCTGGTTGTCGGCGCGATCCTGCTGGCACTGATGTTGCGCGTGCCGGTGCTCGGCGGGCTGGTGTCTCTGGCGACGATCCTCTTCGGGCTTGGCGCGCTATTGCTCGGCGGCTGGCACCTTCGGCTGCGGCCGAGCACCTAGCCCGAAGGAGTCGTCCCGGAGCAGTTCTCGCGTCAAGGACGTCGGGGCCGGGAGCTCGTCAGGTCGGTAGAACGCCTCGGATTCGAGGTCATGGATTCGGTTTCGGTCGGCATCAAGGCAATCGAGGTGATGATCGCCAAGCAGCTCGCGTTCCGAGTTCCCGAGCATTGAAAATGTCAGGCTTCGCGCGCCCACCGTGTCGCGCTGGTCGCGCTCGCGCTCTACGATTTACCTACCTGCCGCTCGTCCCCTTCGGTCCCGGGGTGCTGAGGCTCGGGGGCACGTCCTCGCGGATACGAGAGAAGCTGCCCGGCGGAAGTTGGGTTCGCGGAGTGGATCCGCCTCCTACCGCGGCGAAGACGGCGTCCTGGATGGTGCGCTCGGTTCGGTCCTCGTGCTCCTTGCGTGCGACATCGCCGGACTTGAGGGTCCCGGGGATGTCCGCGGACTGGCGATGCTCGGTCTCCTGCGCTTCGTGCTCGGAACCGTGCCCCTGTAGCTCGGAAGGACGGTGGCCGATGGTGCTCTCGGGCTCCTCTTGAATGTCGTGGATCGTCTCCATGGTCGTCTCCAGTGCGCGGGAGCATCGGCCCGGAGGTCATACAGAGCTGCCGCGCACTGCCTTTCGCATCTCTACACTCATGTTCCTGACGCAGCCCTCATGCAGCTCGCCTGGCAGGCAGTCGACGTATCGCGGTTCACGGCACGCCGAGCCGTGCGCCGACTGTCGCCGTCAGGAATCGCCGACGGCTCTCCTGGCGGAATCCCAGGCACGCGCGGCGCGCCGAGGAATGTTTCTTCTCACCTGATCCGCCAACAGCAAATTAGGGGCGGCCGGCGGCTGAACAACGCCGCATCACACGGGTGCCGCGCTGCCAGATGGTCAACGGCACGATGGGCGCTGGGCAAGTCGCTATTCGAACCCGGCGATCGGGTGAGGGACGTACGGCGCCTCCAGCTTGGCGATCTCCTCCGGGGACAGCTGCACTTCGACCGACGCCGCCGCCGTCTCGAGGTGCTCCATCTTCGTCGCTCCGACGATCGGCGCGGCGACCTCGTCCTTCTGCAGCAGCCAGGCGAGGGCGATCTGGGCGTGAGGAAGCTTGCGCGACATGGCCAGGGCATCGAGCTCGGCGAGCACGCGCTGGTCCGCCTCGGCCATGGACGAGTAGAGGGTCTTCCCGAAGCGGTCCGTTGCCGCGCGCTTGGTGGCCGCCTTGGCGCCTGCCGGGCGGGCAAGGTGGCCGCGGGCAAGCGGGCTCCACGGAATGAGCCCGAGTCCCTGGTCCCGACACAGCGGAACCATCTCCCGCTCTTCCTCTCGATAGAGGAGGTTGTAGTGGTTCTGCATCGACACGAAGCGCGTCCAGCCATTCTTCTCGGCCACGTGCTGGGCCTTGGCAAACTGCCAAGCGTGCATCGAGGATGCGCCCAGGTAGCGCGCCTTGCCCATCCGCACCACGTCGTGGAGCGCTTCCATCGTCTCTTCGATCGGCGTCAGCGGGTCCCAGCGATGGATCTGGTAGAGGTCGACGTAATCGGTGCGCAGGCGTTTCAGGCTGGCGTCGATCTCGAAGAGGATCGCCTTGCGCGACAGGCCGGCGCCGTTGGGCCCGGGGCGCATCCGGCCCCAGACCTTGGTGGCGATGACCACATCCTCGCGTCGCGCCAGCTCCTGCAGTGCCCGCCCGGTGATCTCCTCGCTCTTTCCGAATGAGTAGACGTTGGCTGTGTCGAAGAAGTTGATTCCCAGTTCGATGGCGCGCTTGTAGAACGGTCGCGCCTCGTCCTCTTTCAGGACCCACTCCCAGCGGAGGAGCGAGCCGGGAACGCTCGTGTCGGGACTGCCGTAGCTCATGCACCCGAGGCAGACCCGCGAAACCGACAGGCCGGTGTTTCCGAGGCGGCGGTATTCCATCTGAGCTCTCCTTCAATGCCTGCCGGAGTCGGTCTGGCGTCGGTTACTTAGGCGGATGCGCCGGATCGATCACCTGGCCCTGCGCCACGCGCTCGACGGCGGCAACGTAGGCGCGGGCGACGTCGGCAGCGCTCATGCCGGGCGAGGGATCTTGTCCCATCGATTGAAGGGTTTCCTTGACCCATGGCGGGCTGACCACGTTGATGCGCAGCCCTCGCGGCATTTCGAGCGCCGCGGCCCGGACGAAGCCCTCGATTGCCGCGTTGACGAGCGAGACCGCCGAGCTTCTCGGAATCGGCCGGGTCGCCAGGATTCCGCTGGTCAAGGTAATGGAGCCGCGCTCGCGCACACGGCTGGCGGCGATGCGCGCCAGGTTGACCTGGCCCATGAGTTTATCCCGCAGGCTGTAGGCGAAATCCTCATCCGAGAGCTCGGCCAGCGGCTTGAAGGCGGCGCCGCCGGCGCAGCACACCACGGCGTCGAGCGGTCCCAAGGCGTCGAACATCGCGCGGACGCTGACCGGATCATCCAGGTTCACCGGCGGGTTGCTGCTCCTGGAGCGCACCGCGACCTCGTGGTTCCGGCGTAGCGCCGTGACTACCGCGCTGCCAATGGTGCCGGTGCCACCCACCACGACGATCTTCATAGCCGCCTCCTGTCTCGCGTGCACGTAACGATCCCCCGGGAGAATGGCCACAGTTGTCAGGGGGAGAGGTCCGCAGCCCGCGCCGCCGAACTCACGCTCGACCTGGACGGGCCACCTTCTTATGAGCTCGCACCGGCAGAGGCCCTTGTCGGTCGGCCCATCAGCCGCAGTCTCGGCCGGGGCTTGCCCCGTACGCGGCTGGTCAGCAAGGTGACCTGCCCGGTGCGCGATCTGTGCCCAAACGCGGCACGGGTCCTGTGGAGACGGCTGCGCCATGGACGAAACGCCTCCGGACCAGGCTCCCAAACCCTCGCCGGAATCGCACCAGGGGAGCGGAGCTCCATCCGCATGGCGAAAGAAGCGGCTCAAGCTCCTCCTCATCATCGGGGGCTTTGCAGGGACGTTGATTCTCGCGGTGGTGCTCTGGGTGGTCGTCCACGCCGGAAAGGAAACCACCGACGACGCCCAGGTGGACGCCGACGTCGTGCAGCTGGCGCCGCGGGTCGCGGGGCAGGTGGTCGAGCTGTCGATCGTCGAGAACCAGCCGGTCAAGAAAGGCGAAGTCCTCGCCCGGATCGACGAGCGCGACTACCAGGCGCGCGTCGAGCAGGCGGAGGCGGAGCTCGAAAGCGCGCAAGCCCAGGCCGACGCCGGCGACGCGCAGGTGGAAGTCGCCGAGGCCGCCGCGCAAGGGGCGTTGACCGCGGCGAACGCGAACCTGGCTGGCTCGAGCCGTTCGGTCTTCGCAGCCCGGGCCACGCTCGAGCAGGCGTGGGCCAACCTCGCCCGCGCCCGGGCCGATCTGAATCTCGCCGAGGTGAACCTGCGACGGTCGAGGGATTTGCGGGACGCGAACGCGGTAACGCAGCAGCAGCTCGATCAGGCCCAGGCTCAGCGCGACGCGGCGCGGGCCGCGTTCGTGGCGGCGCAGGCCAGCGTCGAAGCGGCGAAGCAGGAGCTGCAGCGAACGCGGGCCCAGGTCAGCGAGTCCGAAGGGCGAGTGGTGAGCTCGCAGCCGGTCGGCGCGAGCATCGAGGTGGCCCGCGCCAACGCTGCCTTCCAGCACGCCCGTGCCAAGAGCGCGGAGGCGGCGCTCGCGCTCGCGCGCTTGAACCTCGAGTGGACCCGCGTGCTCGCTCCGGACGACGGCGTCGTCAGCCGGATCACCGGGTTCTCCGGGGCCCTGGTCGCGGTCGGCCAGACGCTCGGGCAATTCGTCCCGGACCGCAAGCACGTGACCGCGAACTTCAAGGAGACGCAGGTGGGCCGGATGCGGGCAGGGCAGCGGGCGGACGTCCACGTCGACACCTACGGCCGGACGATCGGCGGCAAGGTCGAGAGCATCGGCGGTGGGACGGGCGCCCGCTTCTCGCTGTTCCCGCCGGACAACGCCACCGGCAACTTCGTCAAGGTCGCCCAGCGCATCCCGGTCCGCATCGCGCTCGACGGCGCCCCGCCGGACATGGTCCTGCGGGCAGGGCAGTCGGTGGAGGTCACCGTCTACGTGTCGCAGTGACTGCCAGCGCGGGGAAGCCGATGGCCGAGGCAATCGCCTGGAAACCGAGCCGCAACCCGTGGGCCGTGGCGCTGACGGTCACGCTGGCGACGTTCATGGAGGTGATGGATACCTCCATCGCCAACGTGGCGTTGCCGCACATCGCCGGTGGCCTGGCGGCGAGCCCCAACGAGGCGACCTGGGTCCTGACTTCCTACCTGGTTTCCAACGCCATCGTGCTCCCGGTCAGTGCCTGGCTCGCGGGCTGGATGGGCCGCAAGCGCTTCTACATGACCTGCGTGGCCCTGTTCACAGTGAGCAGCCTCATGTGCGGGCTCGCTCCCTCGCTGCCGGCGCTGATCTTCCTGCGCGTGCTGCAAGGCATCGGCGGCGGCGGGCTGGCGCCGAGCGAGCAGGCGATCCTCGCCGATACCTTTCCGCCGGAGAAGCGCGGCATGGCCTTCGCGATGTACGGCATGGCGGTGGTCTTCGCGCCGACCATCGGCCCAACTCTCGGCGGCTACATCGTGGACCACGCCAGCTGGCGGTGGATCTTCTACATCAACGTCCCGGTGGGGATCGCCTCGCTGCTGTTGAGCTCGGTCATGGTCGAGGACCCGCCTTGGCTCCAGGAGCAGAGGGAGCGCTCGCGGCACCTGCGGCCCGACTGGTTCGGCCTGGGGCTGGTCGCGGTGGCCTTCGGCACCCTCCAGGTCATCATGGACAAGGGGCAGGAGGATGACTGGCTCTCCTCTCCCTTCATCGTCGCCTCCAGCATGGCCATGGTCGTCTGCATGGTGGGCCTGGTGGTCTGGGAGTGGGCCCACCCGAACCCGATCGTGAATCTGCGGTTGCTCAAGAACCGGAACTTCGCCGGGAGCATGATGCTGATGTTCGCCCTGGGCGGAGCGCTCTTCGGCTCGACGGTGCTGCTGCCGCTGTACCTGCAGACGATGATGGGCTACACCGCCGAGAAGGCGGGGCTGGTGATGAGCCCTGGCGGACTGGTGACCATCGGCCTGATGCCGCTCGTCGGCGTCCTCGTTTCGCGCGTGCCGGCGAAGTACATCATCGCCGCCGCGTTCGCATGCGTGTCGTTGGCGCTCGCCCACATGTCGAGCCTCAACCTCTCCATCGACGCCAAGACCGCGACCTTCTATCGGATCTATCTCGCCGCGGCGCTGCCGTTCCTGTTCATCCCCATCAACGTCGTCAGCTACATCGACGTGCCCCGCGAGCAGAACAACCAGGTCTCGGGGCTGATGAACCTGGCCCGGAACATCGGCGGGAGCATGGGCATCGCGTTCCTGACGACGCAGCTCGCCCGGCTCTCGCAGGGATTCCAGACCAGCCTGGTCGGCCACGTGACGCCGTCGAACCCGTACTATCAGGAGCGGCTCGCGGCGCTGGCGCGCGCGTTTGCCTCGGAGGGCCCGGCGCAATCGATGCGGCGGGCCGAATTCGCCGTCTACGACACGGTCCAGCAGCAGGCGATGCTGCTGTCTTACGTGGAAGTCATCCGAGACCTGGTTCTCCTCACCGTGCCGATCGTCCCGCTCATCCTGCTGCTGCTGAAGAAGAATCGCCCCGCGGAGCGGCCCGCCGGGGGGCACTGAGGGGAGCGGGGAGAGGAGATCTCCCTATTCCCAAGGCGTGGACGGCCGGGGGCCTGATTGCACGGTGAGCGGAACCCGAGTCTGCCTCCGGCGCCGGAGGACGATTCGCCGTCGGGCCGCGCACAGGGACGTGCTACCAATGAGCGATCGGTTGGCCGCGGAGGAAGTGCAGATGGCGTCGAAGGAGCAGGGCATGCAGGAGTGGATCGCGGCGCGCAAGCGGCACCACTCGCATGCACAGCTCCAGATGGCCCGCGAGCTGGGGATGAACCCCAACAGGCTCGGTGGGCTGGACAACCGCGCCCGGGATCCCTGGAAGATGCCGCTGCCGCGGTTCATCGAGCATCTCTACGAAAAGCGGTTCGGCAGAGTCCTCGGCGGCGAGGTGCCCTCGGTCGAGGTCCGGTTGGGCGCCATCGCGCGGACGAAGGAGGCCCGGCGCCTAGAGAGGCGAGCGAGCCGGGGGAGCGTGCTCCCGCAGGCCACCTCGCCCGGCAGCCCCGAGCTCGACGCGGCGGGGAAGGCGACCTCGGCGCGGGAGCGACCGTGAACGAGCGTCGCCTGACTCTCTGTTTGACCCCCCACGGCCGCCTCGCCGCGATTTCCCCGGAGGAGGCGCCCGAGCTCGAGGCTGGGCGAGCCCAGCGCCTCGAGCAGGCGTTCGAACAGGGCTCCGGCCACGGGCTCGTTCTCCTCGGTGCTGCCGAGGTGGGTACCGTCCTGCCGCCGGTCCTCGGCTACTGGAGGGAATTCGGCTCGCGTTTCGTCACCGCCGTCTGCACCAGCCAGCCTTCGGAGGCCGAGCGATTCGTCGCCCCGACCGTGCCGGCCAGGTCGGAGCTCGAGGCCCTCGCCGCCGCCGCGCCGTTGATGCCCGGCGCCGAGTACCTGACCCCCGCGGTGCTGGAAGCTCTCTGGAGCGAAACCGGAAGGGCCTTCGCCGAGCGACAGCAGGCCTCCGAGGCCGGGCCACAGGACTTCTTGAGGGGCCTGAACCCGGCCTGGAACCTCGTCGGACGGGTCCACTTCAACCTCGCCGAGAACCGCCGCGACCAGGAGGCTCCGTTCGCCTTCCTGGCCACCTACAGCAGCCGGCTGTCGGCGCACGGCAAGGCCCAGCACCTTCCCCTGGGCCAGGCACTACGCGAGTACGCCGGCGCGGCCAACAAGTCGCGCCTGCTCTCGCTTCTCCTTCCCGTCCAGCGGGCGGCCGAGCGCTGCGGCTGGCTCAAGCAGATGGTGGAGGCCGGCGAGATCTTCCATCCGCTGCGCTGGTCGCCGCAGGAGGCGTTTCGGTTCCTCGGCGACGTGCCGGCCCTGGAGCACGCCGGGGTGGTGATCCGAATGCCGGCGAGCTGGCCCTCGGGACGGCCGCCTCGGCCCCAGGTCTCCGGGACCGTGGGAGCGAACGCGCTCTCGGGGTTGGGCAAGGACGCGCTGCTGGACTTTCGCGCCGAGCTGACGCTCGGCGGCGACGCGCTGACCGCGGCCGAGGCGAGTGCGCTGCTCTCCGGCTCCAGCGGGCTGGCCCTGATCCGCGGCCAATGGGTCGAGGTCGACCGCGAGCGCATCGAGCGGACGCTGCGGCAATTCCAGCAGGCCGAGCGCCTCGCCAGCCAGGACGGGCTCAGCTTCGCCGAGGCGATGCGGATGCTGGCCGGGGCCGACATCTCAGCCGACGGGGAGTCCGGGCGCGCCGATCCTCTCTGGTCGCGCGTCGCCGCCGGTCCCTGGCTCGCCGAGGCGCTCGCGGGCCTGCGTTCGCCGGAGGGGTTGGCCAAGGTCGATCCCGGGAACGAGCTTCGGGCGACCCTTCGTCCGTACCAGCAGGTGGGGCTGCGGTGGCTGCATCTCCTCTCGAGCCTGGGTCTCGGCGCCTGCCTGGCCGACGACATGGGGCTGGGCAAGACCATCCAGGTGCTGTCGCTGCTGCTCGCCCGCCGCGCCTCGAGCAAGAAGCGCCAGCCGAGCCTGCTGGTCGTTCCCGCCTCGCTCCTGGGCAACTGGACCGCGGAGATCGAGCGCTTCGCCCCGAGCCTCAAGTCGCTGGTCGCCCATTCGTCGGCGATGCCGGCTAGCGAGCTCGAAGCGATTCCCGCCGACAAGCTCGCCGCGACCGATCTGGTCATCACGAGCTACGGCTCGCTGCTCCGGGTTCCCTGGCTCACCGCCACCCGCTGGGACCTGGCGGTCCTCGACGAGGCGCAGGCCATCAAGAACTCGGAGGCCAAGCAGACCAAGGCCGCCAAGAAGCTCGCGGCCCGAGGGCGGATTGCTCTGACGGGCACCCCCATCGAAAACCGGCTCGGCGACCTCTGGTCGATTTTCGATTTCATCAATCCCGGGCTGCTGGGCTCGGCCAAGGAGTTCACCGGCTACTCCAAGCGGCTCGCCTCGAATGCGGGCAATCCCTACGGACCGTTGAGGGAGCTGGTGCGGCCCTACATCCTGCGCCGGCTCAAGACCGACAAGAGCGTGATCTCGGACCTGCCGGACAAGACCGAGCTGAAGGCCTTCTGCCAGCTCAGCCGCAAGCAGGCCGCGCTCTATCAGCAGGCGGTCGACGAGCTCACTCGGGAGCTCGATGCGGTGAACGGCATCCAACGCCGGGGCGTGGTCCTCGCCTTCCTCATGCGGTTCAAGCAGATCTGCAACCATCCGTCGCAGTGGCTCGGCGACGGCGCCTGGACCGAGGGCGAGAGCGGGAAGTGGGCCCGGCTGCGCGAGATCGCCGAGGTGGTCGCCGCCAAGCAGGAGAAGGTGCTGGTGTTCACCCAGTTCCGCGAAGTGACCGCGCCGCTGGCCGCGTTCCTGGGCGGAATCTTCGGGCGGCCGGGGCTGGTCCTGCACGGCGAGACCGAGGTGAAGAAGCGAAAGGACCTGGTGAAGCAGTTCCAGGAGGACGAGTCGGTGCCGTTCTTCGTGCTGTCGCTGAAGGCCGGAGGGTCGGGGCTCAACCTGACCGCTGCCTCGCACGTGGTGCACTTCGACCGCTGGTGGAATCCCGCGGTCGAGAACCAGGCGACCGACCGCGCCTTCCGCATCGGCCAGAAGAAGAACGTGCTGGTCCACAAGTTCGTCTGCAAGGGAACCGTCGAGGAGAAGATCGACGCCCTGATCGAGTCGAAGAAGCAGCTCACCAAGGATCTGCTAGAAGGCGCCGGCGAGCTCAAGCTGACCGAGCTGAAGGACGAAGAGCTGCTCCGGCTCGTCGCCCTCGATCTCGGAACCGCGATGAAGGAGTGAGGCATGTATTACGACTGGCGGCCCTATGTCTCGGTAGCCGAGCGACGGCGGAATGCCGAGCGCGAGATGCAGAGGCTGCGCAGGAAGGGGCACCCGGTCTCGCCAGTGGTGATCGAAGGCCGGGCGATCGCCCAGACGTTCTGGGGCAAGGCCTGGTGCGACAACCTCGAACGCTACAGCGACTACGCCAATCGCCTGCCGCGCGGGCGCACCTACGTGCGGAACGGCTCGGTGGTCGATCTCCAGCTGGCCCCCGGCAAAGTGACGGCGGTCGTCTCCGGTTCGGAGCTCTACCAGGTCGCGATCAAGGTGGCGCCAGTGCCGAAGACCCGGTGGACCGCGATCTGCGGCGACTGCGCCGGCGCCATCGACTCGCTGGTCGAGCTGCTACAGGGGCGCTTCTCGAAGGGGGTGATGGAGCGCATCTGCCAGCAGAAGGTGGGGCTGTTCCCGTCCCCGAGCGAGATTGAGCTCTCGTGCAGCTGCCCGGACTGGGCATCGATGTGCAAGCACCTGGCGGCGGTGCTCTACGGGGTTGGCGCCAGGCTCGACCAGCAGCCGGAGCTGCTGTTCAAGCTGCGCCAGGTTGACGAGACCGACCTGATCGCCAAAGCAGGAAGCGGGTTGCCGCTGGCCAAGGCCGGCCCGTCCGCCGACCGGGTCCTGGGCGGCGAGGGGCTGTCGGAGTTGTTCGGGCTCGAGCTCGAAGGACCCGGCCAGCCGGAGGAGCGAGCGGGCCAGGGGAATCTCGCGCCCGGCGCGCCGGCGGCGAAGGGCTCCGCGCCGTCTCGAGTAGCCGGCCGGAAGACCAAGGGGGGAGGCAGGGGCCGAGCGGCGCAAGGGGCTCGAGCCAAGCTGAGCAAGCCCGGAAAAAAGCGGAGACGGCCCGGTGCCCGGGCCGCGGGCGGGCGCCCACGCGCTCGCAGGTAGCGAGCGGCACGGCCGCTGCCGCTGCCGTCAGCAAACCCGGTCTTTCGTGCCGCGAGATCCTGCCGACGAGCGGCGGCACCATGCCCGACGGCAGCTACTCGCTGACCGGTGGCGCCAGCAACTTCCTCGCCTTCCTTCGGGGACGGCAGCGAGGTTCGCCTCGCGCTGGCCGCCCCCGTGCTGTCTTGCCGATCGCAACAGGCGCGAGAGCAGTTGAGCGAGGAAGCGGAAGCCAGCGTGGCGGCTTGGGCCTGTTGAGGTCCCCTCGCCGCGGGGAGTACCAGTGCGATGGGCGGCTTGAACACCGCCGACCGCTCCGCCGCCGCTCGCAACTCCGCTGAAAGAGGCTCCCGGCACTCAAGCTTGGCCGGCCGCGGCGTACATGGGTCCGGGCGAACGTCGCCGTCCCATCCGCGCCCCGGCGCCGACGCCCGTGTACCGGAAACGAGCGTGCCAGACGCTCTGACCCCCTGGTTCGCGTCCTCCGGGCGATTCGCGTACCCGTCCCGCGCCCCGGCCGCGCGCCCAGGAACCCCTTCCCATCGCTGCCAAGCGCCGCGGGACCGGTCCCTGTTCCACCGCGGAACAGCCGTGTCCCGTTTAGAGACAGCGGCGGGGCGCAGAGAGTCCTCTTGGCTCGGGGGATGGGCTGGCACGCCTCCCGCAGTGCCCGGATCGACGAACGAATTCGCGATCTGGCGCCTCCTCGGCGCCTCGCGAGATATCGCGGGGAGGAAAGTCATGGCCCGGAGGACTCCGGAGAGCAGGGAGAAGCGGATCTCAGCCCACAAGCACGCGCTCGGCACGATCGACAGTGATGAGGCCAGGAACGCGCTCGCAGAATTGACGCGCGCCGCCTCGGCCGTGGACGCCAGCGAGGCCGCGGTGGCGGCCGCCAGGCTTGGCGTACAGCTCGCGCGAGCTCGGATAGGCCCCACGCTTCCAGTGCTGGTCCAGAGCGTGGCGGTGGTCCTCGGAATCGCCGGTAAAGAGATGGGCTACGTCCTCGACGAAGGCCCGCGCGGCTTCGCCAACATCGAGCAGCAGGCGCGCACCCTCATCGCCATCCTCGAGGGCAAGGGCCGGGTCGCCGAGGCCCTGCGCAAGAAGCTCCTCTCCACGCTTCAGGGACTTCCGGATGAGAACCTCGCCTCCGCTCGCCAGGCGCTCGAGGAGAAGCGCGAGCAGCTCCTGTTGGCGAACCTCGACTTGGCGGCGGCCATCGCTCGCGCGGTCAAGGTGGTGCGCATGAACACCTCGTCCGCCAGCCCGCTGCGCAAGCTGGTGGTGCCGTCCCGTCCTCGCTCCGCCAAGCCGAGAGCCAGGCCCGAGGCTGAGCGCATCGCCGCTCCTGCGCCTGCTTCACCACTGACACAGCCGACGGCCGAACTTCGCCAGGCTGAGGCATTGAAGCAGGCTGCGTCCGGCGGTTCTTCGGAGCCTCCGAGGTCTGCAGGCCCGGTACCCAATTCGATGGAGCTTGGCCGAACCCGCTTCGGAGTTCGGCTGGTTGCGTCAGCAGGGGGCGCTGTTCGCCCAACCAGACGTCAACTTCGTCGGCACTCTGCACCTGGGGCGCGCAACTGCAGAGGGCGTCCCCGCCAGTGGCCCGTGAGGCCGCAGTAGAAGGGCGCATCTTCTGCCGGTGCTCGTACTACGCAGCTCCGAGGGGCGGTGTGCATCGCTGCCTGCTCGAGTCAATCCTCTCCCTGTCTCCGTCTGCCTTCGAATTCAGCTTTGAAGGGAGCTCAAGGCTCCGGGGTGGGGCGCTGGGCGACCGTTCGCAAGGCCGTGGGTCGATCTATGGCAACCGAGCGCGAAGGCGGAGGGGAAGGGAGGGGGACGGCATGCGCGCGATGGTGCTGACGCAGTTCGGAGGTCCCGAGAATCTTTCGCTTCGAGACCTGCCCGACCCGAAGCCGCAGCCGGGCGAGGTCCTGGTCCGCGTGGTCGCCGCGGCGGTCAATCCGGTGGATGCCAAGCTCCGGGCCGCCGGGCAGTGGGCCGGCCTCACGCCGCCGGTCGTGCTCGGCTATGACGCGGCGGGAATCGTCGAGCAGATAGGCGTCGGCGTTTCCGAATTCCAGCCAGGCGACGAGGTCTTCTACACGCCCCAGATCGTCGGGAATCCTCACGGCACCTACGCCACGCTCAACGCAGTTCCCGCCGCGATCGTGGCCAAGAAGCCCGCCAACTTGTCCTTCATCGAGGCGGCGGCGATTCCGCTCGCGGGCGGGACGGCTTGGGAGGCCCTTGTGCGGCGCCTGGCGCCCAAGCCCGGCGAGACCATCCTCATCCACGGCGCCGCCGGCGGAGTCGGCTCCTTCGCCTTGCAGTTCGCCAAGGCCGCCGGAACCCGCGTCCTGGCCACCGCCAGCTCCGGGAACCTCTCGTTCCTGCGCGAGCTGGGGGCCGACGTGGCCATCGACTACCGGAGCCAGGACGTGGTCAAGGTCGCGCTGGCCGAAACCTTCGGCCGCGGCGTCGATGCCGCGTTCGACATCGAGGGCGACGGGCGGGTGGGCCGCTCCCTTCCTGCGATCAGGCCCTTCGGCCGCATCGCCTGCGTCCTGCCTCCCGAGGGCGACCTCTCGTCCCTCAGCGTGCGCAACCTCACCCTCCACGGCGTCTTCTTGACCCGCGAACGCGCGCGCCTGGAGGAGATGCGGCCGCTCTTCGAGCGCCGGCAGGTGAAGGTCGTGGTGGATCGCGTGCTGCCGCTCGCCCAATTGGCCGAGGCACACCGCCGCATCGATTCCCACCACGGCCGCGGAAAGATCGTGCTGGCCATCGACGAGCGGAGAGCCTGATTCCGCGCGGCCTCATCGGCGCTGGGTAATGGAGGCGAACGGCGCCGCGCCCGATCACCGAGGGCGCTTGAAACTGGTTCAGGCGGATGGCCGTTCTCGATCGAAGCCAGCATTGGCGGGCATTGGCGCATCCGTCGCCCCCGGCGCTCTACACCTTGGGCCGGGGTCTGTCGCGAGCGTATCTCTCGCGCCGCGCTACTCGGCGTCGCCGAGTTGTCGAAGAGCTTCGTCGAGCCGCTTCTTGAAGACGCCGTCCGCGGACTTCGCGGCGGAGATCAGCACGGTTCTCGCCGATCGGGCCCGAGCTCCCATCCTTCCGACCGCTACCGCGGCGTCAGAGCGTGCCATCTTTCCGGCGGTCGCATCTCCCAAGACATCGACAAGCGCCTGGAGGGCGTCAGCAGTCCGAACGTCCGCAAGCGCGATGGCGGATGAGATCGACGCATCCACTCCCCGCGAAGACCGCAACGCTCTTGCGAGGGCAGGCACTGCGACATGCGCAGTCTCTCCCATGCCGCCAAGCGCCACTGCCGCCTCCGCGCAAACTGCGTCGACATCGTCCCGCAGAGCCTCGATCAATTCGGGAATTGCATCTTCGGCGCCTACCCCCATGCGGCCGAGCGCGATGACCACGCCGCGGCGCACATTTGCGCTCACTCGTCTGTCCAAGCGGGCACGGCGCATGAAGTCCGCGAGATAGGGGACGATCGGCGGCCCCATTTCAGCGAGTTCGCAGGTCGCTTGGCCGCGTCCCGCCAATGCAGGCGAATCAAGCTGCCTGAGCCAAGCGTCGATTGCGTTGGTGTCTATCTCCAATTGGACCTCCCCTGGTCGGCTTGGGAGTCGCAGATGGACGCCAAGTCCTTTTGAGCCGCAGATCCTCGTCGAGGAAGTACGGCATCTTGAACCGGAAACCGGATGCCAGCCACTCCTCGACGCGATATGACCGGCGGGAACTGCGGTTCAATGGGACGCTCTGGCTGGCCGCCCGAGTCCGAGTGGTCGCCGGCGCTTTCCGGACCTGGCGTTGCTGCTCCGGACGGCTGCTCTAAGCCGGCTGGTGGATTGGCGCTCGCCGTCCCATCAGCGCGGCGGCGGCGAGCCCAGTCCCCATGGTGGTGAAGATTCCCAGCAGGCACATGACGACCGCCCGCTGGTCGGTGCCGGGGACGGCCATCAGCGGAGCGACCGCGGCGCCGATGTTCCGGGTGCAGAGTCCCAGGGCGAGCACGCTCTTCTGGTTCGGGGCGAGGCCGAACCCCAGCCAATAGGACGCCGCGGCTACCACCGCGTAATAGAGGAACTGGGTTCCGATCGCGTAGCTCCCCACCGCGCTGAGGTAGTCCTTTCCGTAGCGAAGCAGGATCACGACCAGCATCAAAAGGATGTCGAGGTCGGTCAGCCTCTTCACTGCGGGCAGGATCTTGTCGGCGAACGATCGCGAGACGGACCGGAGCGCCGCGCCGATAGCCAACGGAAGCAAGATAAAGAAGACGAGCGGCTTGGCGATCGTCCAGGCATCCGCCGAGAAACCGGGGACCAGGATCGGCACCGCGAAGGGCATGTAGATCGCCGTTCCGACGGCGGCCAGCACCATGAACGCCGCGACGTACGACAGGTCGCCGCCGGCCTTCTGCGCGACCATCGGCAGGAAGGGAGCGCACGGCGCCATTCCCAAGAACATCAGGCCCAGCGCATAGGGCTTGGCCAGCGGAATGGTCTTGGTGAGCAGCAGGGCGAGGGCCGGGTTGAGCAAGAAGCTCCACGCCAGGCACAGCACCAGGAAATTCACGTTGCGCAGCGCCTTGCGGGTCTCCGGCAGGTCGAGCTTCAGACCCATCTCCAGCAAGCTGCCGATCATGAAGATGACGACTGTGATGCTCAGCAGCCGTGAAAGGGTTTCGAGCACCTCAGCCAGTTCCCTTCCGACGCGGGCGCGCTCGTCCGGCCAGGCCCGCAACGCGCCTGTCTCGCTCGAGTTGGCCATGCTCCCGGGCCGCTTCAAGAACCCGGGGAAACTCTCGATCTCCCCCGGCGCACGGGCTGAATGGTCGTCCGCGGCGCTCGACCACACCCGGCGCGTGGTTCCCGAACCCGCCCGACGAAAGCCATATCGTTACCCGGGGGACGCGCAACGTGAGGGCCCGGTAGTGGGCGACAGTCCGGGGGGAGGGCGCATGGCTCGACGATTCCTCGAGTGGCCTCCGATCATCTGCTTCGCCGTGTCCGCGGTTCTCGGGCTCTCGCTGCCGCCTCGCTACAGGTTTGTGTCTCCAACCGTGGCCGCGGTGGTCACGGGCCTGGTGGTGAGCTTGCTGACGCTGTCGAGGATTCTGCGGCGTTTCGGGCATCCCGCTGCCGGGCGATGGTCGGCCGGTGCGGTGGTGGCAGTGGTGGCGTTTCTGACGATCCGAGCGCTCATCTCACTGCTCAGTCACCTGGCCGCCGGAACGCCGCTGCCGGGATGGGTGCTCCTGCATCTGGCGGCGTGCATCTGGGTCGACAACATCTTCGCGTTCGCGCTCAGCTACTGGCTTCTGGATCGCGGAGGGCCGGACGCGCGGGCCGCGGGGGAGGCCCGTACGGCAGAGTGGATGTTTCCGGAGATGGTGGCGCCCGGCCGCACCTCGGCCCGGTGGCAGCCGCGCTTCCCCGAATACCTCTATCTGGCCCTGACCACCGCCACGACCTTCGGTCCCACCGATACCCCGCCGCTCTCGACGCGCGCCCGCGCCCTGATGAGCGTGGAGGCTTTGGTCTCGCTGGTCACGATCGCTCTGGTGGCGGCGCGGGCGGTGAACATCCTCGCCTGAGGTCCCGCCGGCGCCGGCGCTGATCGGGAGAAAAGTATCCATAGAGGAAGCCGCCCCCATGCGCGAGTCTGCCGCCTGCCGCCGCCGCTTCGAATATTTGCCAGGGGGGCACCTATGCGGCGATTCGTTCTGCTGGCGGTATTCCTGGCAGTGGCGTTGGTCGGGAGCGCCAGCGCCGGCGAGGAGGAGAAGTCGCCCCTGGCCGGGTTCAACTACTTCCTCGGCGGCAGTGCCGGTGTGCCCGCCTCGCAATCCTCCGAGGCGTTCTACGTCGGCTGGGGCATCACGGGCGGGGTCGGCTACCACTTCCATGGGCGCCTGAACCTGCAGGCCGACTACCTCTACAGCTCCTACAACGTGAGGAGCGACCTCATCCCGGAGACCGGCGCCAGCCTCACCGGCGTGCAGCGAATGCAGTGGAGCACCGTCGACGTCGGCTTTGACGTGATCGAGCCGGGCAGGGTGGTGAGCCTCAAAGTCCTGGCCGGTCCCGGCATCTACTTTCGAACCGTGTCGATCGAGCAGATCACCGGGGTGCAGCTGGTGACCTTCTGCTCCCCCGGCACCTTCTTCTGCTTCCCGACCCCGACTCCCACCACCACCGTCCTGGGGGCCAGGAGCTCCATTGATCCCGGCGGCAATCTCGGCTTCAAGCTCGGCTTCTCGCTGGGCTTCCCGACCCAGATCTACCTGGAGGCTCGCTTCCACTTCATCTACGGCCCTCTGATCGACATCGGCACCGGCACCCGGCGAGCCAACGGCTACTACTTCCCGATCGTCGTGGGCTTCCAATACTTCTGATGGCGCCTGGCGCTCGGAGGGCGGGCGGAATCCCGCCGCCGTCGGGGTATTGCCGGCCGCCAGGGCGCTTGATTTTGCCGGCCGGCGGCGCGGGGGCCCTCGCCTGGGGAACTGCACTCTCCGCGCGCATCCGCCAAATATCGTGCGAGGGGGATGCCCGGCATGCGACGACGCGCGCCACAGCTCGCCGCCGTCGCCTCGCTGCTGGTCTTGGGCTGTGCCCATCGGGCGGGCGAGCAGGCGAGTAAGGGCGCCCTGGCGCAGCTTGAAGCGAAGGCGGCGAACGTGGACCCGAACGTGCCGGCGCCGCTCGCCGAGCGCTACACCCGGGGCGCGGTGCGCGCCGCACTCGACGACCTGTCGAAGCCCGAGTTCCGCGACCAGCTCTCCTCGCTGATACGCAGCAGCACCGCCGACGTGATCTGGGGAGCGATCGAGGGCCCGCGCTGGGGCATCGGCGGGACCGGCGCCGGCGGAGTGTACGTCTCCCCGGTCGGCGAGCTCTCGCAGGAGGCGGCGACGGCCTTCGCGGAGTCGCTGTCGGCGGAGCTGGAGCATCGGATCGGTCCGGACGGGAAAGGGCCGCTGGGCAGGGCCATCGCCGAGGTCAGCCGCCAGGCCGCCATGGCCGCGGTAGACGGGGCGCGCAGCGAGCTGAGCGACGTCTTTCCGGAATGCGTCGGTGCTGACAGGAAGGCGTGCATCCGCGCCCAGCTGGCGCAGGTCGGGTACGCCATCTCGTCCGGGGCGACCGAGGGAGTCCGTGACTCGCTGGGGGTCGTCCCCATGCTGCTCACCTTCATCGCCGGACTCCTCACCTCGGCGGTCTTCATCTGGGCCTGGTCGGTGTACCGGATGAGCTGCACCGCGGCGCGGGGCGGCAGGCCTTCCCAGTGACGGCGCTGCCGAGCCGCTCCCATCGTCTTTCGACGACCGCGGCGCCCGGCGGAGAGGCGAATCGGCGGGCGATCAGCTGACACGAAATCGCTCCGGCACTCACCCGCACGCACTATGGTGCTCCTCGAGCGCCGCGGACGGCTCGTTGGCGCCTGGGGCGACCTGCCAATCCTTTGGTTCTCGCTTTCCACAGTGCGCGCAGCCAGAGAAACGTCCGCGCGCGCCGAATGGACGGCGCGATTTGCGTCCTTACGATCTCCCAAGGGATGAATCCGGCGCTCTGAAAGCGCCGAGGAGATGGAGGTGGAGATATGGCGATCGTCCGACGGCAGGATCGTCCGGAAAGTGAGCGCAGCCTCGTCAGGCGCCGTGGATGGGATCCGTTCGAGTTCATGCGCGGCATGCTCGGCTGGGATCCGTTCGAGGATGTGGGCCGGGCGCTGGCTCCCACCGCTGGCTACGTCCCCGCGTTCGACGTCAAGGAGACCAAGGACTCCTACGTCTTCAAGGCCGACATGCCGGGCGTCAAGGAGAGCGACCTCGACATCTCGCTCAGTGGCAACCTGCTCAGCGTGTCGGGCAAGCGCGAGGAGGAGCACCGCGAGGAGGGCGACCAGTATTACTCGTTCGAGCGCAGCTACGGCTCGTTCAGCCGCTCGTTCAGCCTGCCCAGCGGAGTGGATCTCGACCACGTGGGCGCCGAGCTGAAGAACGGCGAGCTGGAGATCCGCGTGGCCAAGAAGCCCGAGATCCAGGCCAAGAAGATCCCGCTGATGAAGGGCAGGGAAACCGAGAAGGCGAAGGCCTAACGCCATCCTGCCGGGCAGGGCACGGGGCAGGTCCAAGGACTGGGCCTGCCCCTCGTGGGTTTCGGAGGCGCTCAGGTCTTCTGCTTGGCGCGCTCGACGATCTTGGTGGTGCGCATCGCCTGCGCCACCAACATCCCGACCACCCCGGCGGCGACGGAGAAGATTCCGGTCTCCCAGCCGGCGAAGTGCCAGCCGATGGCGGCGTCCAGCGAGAACGCCCCGGCTCCCGCGAAGCCGATGCTGGCGGCGACCGCCGCTATCAGCAGCGGCAGCTCGAACCCGCCTCGCTCGGCAAAGAAGCCCTTGCCCAGATGCACGGTCGTCGTCGCAGTGAGCATCACCGCGATGACGATGGCGGCGGCCAGCGGACTGAGGAGCCCGAGCGCCAGCATCAGTCCTCCTACCAGCTCGCCGAGCCCAGCCAGGACCGCCATGAACTTGCCCGGGCGCAGTCCCAGCTGCTGGAAGAAGTTCCCCACGCCGTCGATCCCAAAGCCGCCAAACCAGCCGGCGAGCTTCTGAGTGCCGTGCGCCGCCAGCTGCAGGCCGGCGAAGAGCCGGAGCAAGAGCAGCCCGATCGCAATGCCGATCTCCATTGCGAGCCTCCCCACGACGAGCCGTCCACCAGGGTTTCGCCGACTCTGAGATGGATGGCTCGCGCCCATTCGGTCGGCCGGCCAGAGGGCGCTCTCGCGAGTCCCGCTGCTCGGGCCGTCGCTTTAGATTGCGGCTCGGCGGCTCATCGGGAAGAGGCCGGTAGTTGCCCTGGCTATGCGGGCAGACGGCCGTGCCTCGCTGCGCAAGGTCTGTCTGGAAGCGGTTCCATCACCATCGCTGTCGGCTTCGCCGACGGCGTTACCTTCCAGCCATGGACCGGATCCTCCTAGGGCCTCTCTTTACGGACCGCGTCGAAGCCGGGCGTGCGCTCGGTGAACGGCTGCGGGAGTTGAGCGCGGCCGACGTGCTGGTGCTCGGGCTGCCGCGCGGCGGAGTGCCTGTCGCTTACGAGGTCGCCAAGATCCTCGGCGCGCCGCTGGACGTGATGGTCGTCCGAAAGCTCGGACTGCCGGGGCAGGAGGAGCTGGCCATGGGGGCGATCGCCAGCGGCGGCGCCGTGGTCCTGAACCCGGAGGTAATCCACGGGCTGGGGATTTCGGACGAGGTCGTATCGCGCGTGGCCGAGCTGGAAGCCGCCGAGCTGACGCGGCGAGAGCACCTCTTCCGGCAAGGGCGGCCGTCGCTGCCGATCGCGGGCCGAATCGTGATCCTGGTCGACGATGGGCTCGCCACCGGTGCGACGATGCGGGCGGCGGCGGTGGCGGTCAGGAGGCTGGGACCGGCGCGACTCATCGTCGCCATCCCGGTCGCCGAGCAGTCGGTCTGCGAGCGGATGGCGCGCGAAGTGGACCAGGTCGTCTGCCTGGAGAATCCGGAGCCGTTTCTGGCGGTCGGGCTCTGGTACCGGATCTTCGGCCAGACCAGCGACGAAGAGGTCAGGAATCTTCTGGAACGCGCCAGGCGCGAGAGGGAACCAGGGAAGGCTGCGCCCCCGTCGCCGACCCCCAGTGCGCCGCCGAGCGCGTGAGCCAGAATGCGTGAGGCATAGCGATGGCGACGATGCAGCGGGAAGTGGCGATTCCGGCGCCGAGCGGGATCTCGCTCGAGGGGACGTTGAGCGTCCCGGCTCAGGCCACCGGCGTGGTGGTCTTCGCGCACGGCAGCGGCAGCAGCCGCTTCTCCCCCAGAAACCGGTTCGTGGCCGGCATCCTGCAGCAGGCCGGGCTGGCGACCCTGCTGCTGGACCTGCTGACCGGCGAGGAGGAGGACGAAGAGCGCTTCACCGGGCACCTGCGCTTCAACATCGAGCTGCTCGCCGGGCGCCTGAGCGCCGCCAAGGAATGGGTCGCGCAGCAGGTCGAGACGCGAGGGCTGAGCATCGGCTACTTCGGCTCGAGCACCGGTGCGGCCGCGGCGCTGGTGGCGGCGGCCCGCGAGCCGGAGGGAGTGGGGGCCATCGTCTCGCGAGGCGGCCGGCCTGACCTGGCAGGTCGGGAGCTGGCGCAGGTGAGCGCCCCCACGCTGCTGATCGTCGGCGGCGACGACACCGTGGTGATCGAGCTCAACGAGCGCGCCTACCGGGCGCTAGAGTGCAAGCGCGGCCTCGAGATCGTGCCCGGCGCCACCCATCTCTTCGAGGAGCCGGGAACCCTCGAGCAGGTTGCCGCGCTCGCCCGGGACTGGTTCTCGCAACATCTGGCGACCGCGCGGCGAACCGCGGAGGAGGGGGCGGTTCCGCCCTAGGTCGCCTGGCCCGGGTACGAGACGATGCGGCCCCAGGTGCTCTTGGTGCCCCACAGGCCGGAGCGCAGGCACTCGAGCTGCACGATCTGGCTGTGATCGACGAAGAGGTTCACCTCCGGCCCGTAGGTCTTCACGTACCAGCTGAAGACCTCCGGCTCGGCGGCCTCGAACATCACCCGGTCGATCCCCAGGCCGTCCACCAGCTTGGAGACCACGTCGGTGCGCCAGCGCTTGACGCTCTCGGTGATGCCTTCGGACTCGATCATGATCTGGTACGCACCGGCGGAGAGGAAGCGCTTGGCCTGTGCGATGGCGATTCCGACGTCGCGCGTGCCTTCGGCCTCGAGCTCCTCGGCAGTGGTGGCGCCGCCGGCGCCGAACTGGATGCCGACCTCCGGCTTGCACTTGAGGCCGGCGCGCTGAACCTTCTCCACCACCCGCAGCCAGTCGTCGGTGGCCAGGGTGATGAAGCCGGACGAGACCTCGATGATGTCGAAGCCCGCCTCCTTGCACTCGCGCACGTAGGCGTCCACCGCCTCCGGGCCCATGGTCAGCACCCGCTCCATGAAGCCGCCGGTGTCCACCAGCACGTCGTAGCGGTGGGCGACCTCGATGATTTCCTTGAGCGCCTTGCGCGGCATGAGGGTGAAGGAGCCGCCGGCGAACTTGAGGGCGTCGACGTAGCTGCCCATGGTCTCGAGGATGTCCTCGAGCTGGCGCTTGCCCAGCGGCGTGTAGTACGGGCCGCGGATCTCGGTGATGCCGCGCTGCCGGGGTTTGCCTGACCGCTGGTTCGTCTTCAGGAAGGTGAAGCCTCGATCTCCTCTTCCTCCTGGATGCTGTTCAGCCATGGTTCGCCCCTTCCGATGGATTCGAGCAGGTGCGTCAGGTGGCGCAGCCCGAGCTCATCCAGCCGCCACACCGCGTCCACGATCGCCTCTCGAAGCGCTGCCCCCGCGTGGCCAGACGCCAGCGCGTCGAACTTGCGGACCACCGCGTCGTAGGGCTGCGGGCGGGTGACCGAGCCCAGGAAGTCGCTCCGCTCGGCAATCAGCGGCGGCCCCTCGCGGCGCGCGACCTTGAGCCGCACCGCGTGCTCGGCCGGGAAGCGCCGGCTCAGCTCGGGATTGGCGCGCACGGTGACCCGGTCCATAAGCTGTTGGATCGCCGGATCCTCGATTCGCTTGAGCTCGAATTGGGCCGGGGTCACCTCGCCGTCGGCCAGCGCCACCGCGAGCAGATACGGCAGGCTGTGATCGGCCTGCTCCTTGGTGGCGACGTGGTGCTTCTCGCCCTCTTCGCCACCGCCGATGATCTTGAAGGCCACGTCGAACGTGTCGAGCTCGATCTGCTCCACGTCCTCGGGCCGCAGCGAGTAGGCCTCCCGCAGCTCGAGCAGCGCCTCCAGCGCCGACTGCGAGTGGACTTCGGCGTTGTAGCGCTTGATCACCGTCTTGGTGACTCGCTCGAGATCTTCCCTCTCCCAGTCGATCTCGAACTTGCCGGCCAGGTCCATGAGGCCCTTGTTGCCCTCGAAAACCTCCAGCGGCCCGGTGATGCCCCTGCGAGCGAGCAAGGCCGCCTCCAGGGCGCGGCTGGAGGCCCAGGGCGCGGCCAGCCCCTTCCATTGCGAGAGCTTGCCGGTGCGGGTGACGCGCAGGGCGAGGTTGGCGGTGCCGGCGATGCCGATGGCGCTGGCGGCGCGCGCCGGATCGAGGCTGAGCGCATGGGCGGCGCCCGCGGCGGCGGAGAAGGCGAGCTGGACGGTGTGGTCGAGGCCCTTGTCGCGAAGCGGAGCGGCGTCGGACAGGCGGCACTGCACCTGGTAGGCGATGGCCAGCGCGGTGAGGAACTGGGCGCCGCTGGCGCCGGCCAGCTCGCCGGCGGCGATCACCGCGGCGAGGTTGTCGCTGGGATGGCAGGTCTCTTTCGGCGCAAGGTAGCTGTCGTTGTAGTCGAGGTAGCGGACGAGGGCGCCGTTGAGGAGCGCGGCGCGATCCGGAGCGCTGTCGCCGCCGCCGATGAGGGAGCAGAAAGGCCTGCCGCCGAGCTCCTGGACATGCGCCCGGATCGCTGCGATTGGCTCGGCTGAGAGGGCTCCGATCGCACATCCGAGCGCATCCAGGACGCGCGCCTTGAGCGCTGCCTTTGCCGCAAGCGACAGATCCGTGTAGGTGCGCGAGGCGGCGAAGTCCGCCAGCTTCTCGACCTGAGTCGCCATGCTCAGCTGCTCCCTCCGCCTCGCACCCGAGGCAGTCCCACGGCGATTCAAAAGGTGGTTCGGAACGCAGCCAACGGCCACCCGGGGGACCAGGCGGCGGAGCGCATTCCTGCTCCAGTGATTTGGCGGTTGAGCAGGCGGCGCTCAGGCGAGCCCGTGCGCTCGCTGCATTCGCCCCGGGCCTCGGCGGCAGGTGCATTCCCTCGGAGCCACTGCGGCCCAAGCATCGAAAAGAGAGGTCGACCCGTGCGGTCGAGCCATCAATTCGAGGAGCACACCAGCGAGGTGAAGGTGCGGGTGTTCGCGCCGACGCTGCCTTCGCTCTTCGAAGAGGCCTGCCGGGCGCTGGCCGAAGTGATGACCGGGACGGCGCCTCCGCGGGCCTCCGAGCCTGCCCAGCCGATCGAGGTCCACGCGGACGACCGCGAGGCCCTGCTGGCGGCGTGGCTGAACGAGCTCATCTACCGCACCGAAATGGATGGCGTGCTCTACAGCGCCCCGCAGGTCGAGCACGTCAGCGACACCGCGCTGGTGGCCAAGGTCGGCGCGGCGGCGGTGCCGGCGCTCAAGACGCCGGTCAAGGCGGCGACGATGCACGAGCTGAGCGTGGCGCCGCTGGAGCGTGAAGGGGGGTGGACGGCCTCGGTCGTCCTGGACGTCTAGCCATGGAAACGATCCCCGAGACCTCCGGATACCCGGCATCGGTGAGCGGAAAACCCGAGCTGGTGCGCATCGGCGAGTGCCTCTACGAGATTCCGCGAAGCTACCGCAGCGACATGCGGGTGCCGGCGCGAGTCTTCACCGACGAGGCGATGCTGGCGCAGATCCGGCGCGACCACAGCCTCGCCCAGCTGGTGAACGTGTCGACGCTGCCCGGGCTGGCGGCGCCGGCCTACGGCATGCCGGACATGCACGAGGGCTACGGCTTCCCGGTCGGCGGAGTGGCGGCGACGGAGGCCCCCGACGGCCTCGTCTCGCCGGGCGGGATCGGCTTCGACATCAACTGCGGAGTCCGGCTGCTGGTTTCGTCGCTGGATAGGGTGTCGATCGCTCCCCATCTCGAGCGCCTGATGCACGAGCTCAGCCGCAGCGTGCCCGCGGGATTCGGGCGCGCCAGCCGTCAGCTCGCCGCCACCCCCGAGCAGATGGACCGGATCCTCGCCGAGGGAGTTCCCTACCTGGTCCACCAGCTCGGCCTGGGGCGCGAAGAGGACCTGGAGCACGTCGAGTCCGGCGGTTGCCTGTCGTGGGCGGACCCGGGCGAGGTCTCGTATAAGGCGCGCGAGCGCGGGCACGTCCAGCTGGGCACGCTCGGCGGCGGCAACCACTTCGTGGAAGTCCAGGTGGTCGATCGCATCTACGACGAGGCCGCGGCCGAGGCGATGGGCCTGTCGCTGGAACGGGTGACGGTCCTCATCCACACCGGCTCGCGCGGCTTCGGCCACCAGGTCTGCACCGACTACCTGCGGGTCATGGACGGGGCGATGGCCCACTACGGCATCGTCCTTCCCGATCGCCAGCTGGCCTGCGCGCCGCTCAGCTCCCCGCAAGGGCGCAGTTACTTCAAGGCGATGGCGGCCGCCGCCAACTTCGGGTTCTGCAACCGGCAGACGATCGGCGAGCGCGCCCGCCAGGTCTTCGCCCGCTGCTTCGGCCAGAGCGGCGCCCTCGAGCTCGTCTACGACGTGGCCCACAACACCGCCAAGCTGGAGCGCTACGGCGAGCGCATCCTGTGCGTGCACCGCAAGGGGGCCACCCGCGCCTTCGGGCCGTCGCACCCCGAGACGCCGAAGGCCTACCGCGCGGTCGGGCAGCCGGTGTTCATCCCCGGGAGCATGGGCACCCACTCGTTCGTGCTGGCGGGCACCGACGAGTCGGCGGAGCTCGCTCTCGGGAGTTGCTGCCACGGCGCCGGCCGGGCGATGAGCCGCACCGCGGCGAAGCACATGGTCGACGGCCACGCGCTGCGCGTGAAGCTGGCGCAGGAGGGCGTGGTGGTGAAGTGCCAGTCGAGCCAGGAGCTCGCCGAGGAAGCGCCGGTCGCCTACAAGGACGTCGAGAAGGTGGTCGAGGTGACGCACCGCGCGGGGCTTGCGCGGATGGTTGCCCGGCTGCGGCCCATCGGCGTTCTCAAGGGGTAGCTGCCCGCTCAGGCTTCCGACATCTCCAGTGGGAGGATCGACCACCTACAAGTGGCCGCTGGCGTGCTTGCTCGCCCGTCCCCATCTCGCTCACCGAGGCATCGGGCGGTTGACTGGACGTGAGGCGAGCCGTGCGGCGGCAGGCGATCTCTCTGGCGCTGGCGCTTCTGGCGGGTGGCACTGCCCGCGCCGAGGAAGGCGCCGCCGCGCCGGCTGCAGTTGCCGTCGAGCCCCCGCAGCTGGTGCAGGAATCTCCCGCGCGCTACCCCGAGGCGATTGCGGACCAGGGCGTCTCCGGGGTGGTCAAGCTGCGGATCGTGGTCGACGAATCCGGGGCGGTGGGGACGGTGGAGATCGTCGAGCGGGTGCACCCCGAGCTCGATCTGGCCGCCGCCGAGGCCGCCAAGGGGCTGCGTTTCCAGGCGGCGACCATGGACGGCAAGCCGGTCCCGGTGGTCATCGAATACGAGTACCGCTTCGTCGCCCGCCCCAAGGTGGAGGCGCCCGCGGCGCCGCGCCCGTCCGCCATTGTGCGCGGACAGGTGCGCTCCAAGGGGACCCGCGACCCGGTGCCGGGGGCGAACCTGGTCCTCGCGGATGGAACCACCGGCAGCACCGACGGGGACGGCCGGTTCTCGCTCGCCGTCCCGGAGGGCGAACAGGTCGTCGAGGTCAGCGCGCCGGGATTCGAGGCCGGGAAATTCCACGAGAAGCTGAAGCGCGGCGATGAGCTCGAGGTGATCTACTCCCTCGATCCGCTGCGGCTGCGCCCCTACGAGACCATCGTCCACGGCGAGCGCGAGCGGACCGAAGTCAGCCGGGTCACGCTCTCCCAGGAGGAGCTGCGCGAGGTCCCCGGGACCATGGGCGACCCGTTCCGGGCGGTGATGCTGCTGCCCGGGGTCAGCTCGGTGCTCTCCGGAGTCTCCTACCCGGTGGTGCGCGGGGCGTCGCCGGCGTCCACCGGCTACTACCTGGACGGAATCCGGGTCCCGATCCTGTTCCACCTCTTCCTGGGCCCGGCGGTGGTCCACCCCGACTTCATCGACGCCATCGACTTCTATCCCGGCACCCCGCCGGCGCAGTTCGGCCGGCAGCTGGGCGGAGTGATCGACGGGCGCACCGCACAGCCCAAGGACGACCGGATCCACGCCTCGGCCTACCTCGACCTGCTCAACGCCGGGGGCTTCGTGCAGGCGCCGGTGAAGAGCACCGGGACCAGCATTACCCTCGCCGGGCGCATCAGCTACAGCTCGCTGCTGCTGGCTCCGCTCGCCAACCGGCTGCAGCCGGACCCGCTGCCCGGGTACTCGAACCCGAGCTTCGTCCTCAACTTCTGGGACTACCAGGGCCGCCTCGAACAACAGGTCGGCGCGGGCAGGGTGCGGCTGTTCGCCTTCGGCAGCAGCGACCTGGTGGGCAGCGAGTCTCCGGATCCGCGGGTCACCGCGGCCACCGAATCGGTGCTCTTCCACCGCGGCGACCTGCGCTATCAGCTGCCGCTCAAGGACGGCCAGTTCGAGGTCGGGGCCACCGTGGGCATCGACACCCTCGCCTTCGCTTCGCAGGGGCTCGACCAGCCGAAGAGCCGCTTCGGCTTCGACGAGAAGAGCTGGGGCGCCCGCACCAACTGGACCGACCAGCTGGGCAAAGGTCTGACGCTCTCCCTGGGTGCAGACTTCGACCACCGGGCGGTGAACGTGGCGATCACCGCCGGCTCCCGGGGCGCCGCCGCCCAATTCAACGAGCCGCTGGCGGTCGGCACCTTCGGCGGGGCCTTCGCCCAGCTGCTCTACAAGAGCCCGGGCGAGATGTGGACGGTGATTCCGGGATTCCGGCTCGACGCCTACCGGCTCGATCCGGACGTCTCCGAGCTGGCGCCGGAGCCGCGGCTGACGGTGCGCTGCAAGCTGGGCGATACCTTCTCGCTCAAGGGCGGCGCCGGGGTCTACCACCAGCAGCCGACCACCCTGGTCCAGCTGCCGGTGGCCGACGTCGCCGGGCTGCGCTACGGGCTGCAGCGCGGCGCCCAGGTCGACTTCGGGGCCGAGTGGAAGGCGCTGAGCAGCCTGCACCTGAGCCTCGACGTCTACTTCAGCCGCCTGTTCCAGACGCTCGAGTTCAACCCTTTCGACCCGGAGCAGATGCGCAACCTCACCCCGCAGCCGTTCGACAAGACCAGCCTCTCCGATCCCAACTCGGTGCTGCGGGCCTCGGACTTCGCCTCCGACGGCTACGCCTACGGGTTCGAGGTGCTGCTGCGCCACCCGCTGGGAGGCAACTGGTTCGGCTGGCTCTCCTACTCGCTGCAGCGCAGCGTGCGCTACGCCCACTACGACCTCTACGACGCCCACGACAACTACCTGGGGCGCGGCGAGGGCTACCTGCCCTACGCCTTCGACCAGACGCACGTGGTCAACGCGGTGCTCAGCTACCGCTTCCAGCGCTGGACGGTGGGCGGAGTGCTGCACTTCAACACCGGCCGGCCGGAGACCGGGATCATGACCAGCAGCACCATGGTCGAGGGGACCGACGACCAGGGCCGGCCGATGTGGGTCCGGGTCGGCAACCAGAACGCCGACCGGCTGCCGCCGTTCCTCCGCTTCGACGTGCGCATCGCCCGCAGCTTCGCCTTCGACGACTTCATGCTCGACGCCTACCTGGACGTGCTCAACACCACCTTCAGCAGCGAGGTGATCAGCTTCGAGTACCTGGGCGGCGTCTACGGCGGCGGCGGGCAGCTGCGGCGGACCGCGCAGGGGCTGCCGATCACCCTGCCGATCCTGGGCGTCAAGGCCAGCTACTAAAGCCATGCGCGTCGGGGTGCCGCGAGAGTCGTTTCCCGGCGAGCGGCGGGTGGCGCTGGTCCCGGGGGCGCTGGCGCCGCTGCTCAAGCGCGGCCTCGAGGTACTGGTCGAGGTGGGCGCCGGCCGACTGGCGGGCTATCCGGACGAGGCCTACCTCGCCGCCGGAGCCGCAGTTGCTCCCGACCGCCAGCGGCTGGCGGCGGACTGCGAGGTGCTGCTGCAGGTGCGCGGGCCGGGGGCCAATCCCGCCGCGGAAGCGGATCTGGCGCTGACGCACCCGGGCCAGGTGCTGATCGGGCTGCAGGACCCGCTCGGTTCTCCGGAGCGGAGCGCGGCGGCGGCCGCGCGGCAGGTGACGCTCTTCGCGCTCGAGCTGCTGCCGCGCATCTCGCGGGCGCAGTCGATGGACGTGCTCAGCTCGATGGCCAATCTCGCCGGCTACAAGGCGGTGTTGCTGGCGGCCGAGGCTTCGCCGCGGGTCTTCCCGATGATGATGACCGCCGCGGGCACGGTGGCCGCGGCCAAGGTGCTGGTGCTGGGAGCCGGGGTTGCCGGGCTGCAGGCGATCGCCACCGCCAAGCGGCTGGGGGCGGTGGTCGAGGCCTACGACGTGCGCCCCGAGGTCAAGGAGCAGGTGCAGTCGGTGGGCGGCAAGTTCGTCGAGCTGGGGCTGGAGACCGGCCAGCTGTCGGACAAGAGCGGCTACGCCAAGGCCCAGACCGCCGAGCAGCTGGCCCGCCAGCAAGAGGCGCTGGCCAGGTACGTGAGGGCGGCGGACGCGGTGATCACCACCGCCCAGGTTCCCGGCAAGCGGGCGCCGCTGCTGCTCACCGCCGGGATGATGAAGGGGATGAAGCCGGGGGCGGTGGTGGTGGATCTCGCCGCCGAGCAGGGCGGCAACTGCGCGCTGACCGTGGAGGGAAAGACCGTCGAGGTGGAGGGGGTGACCATCATCGGCCCGGTCAACCTCCCGTCGACCATGGCCTTTCACGCCAGCCAGCTCTACGCCAAGAACGTCGCCACGTTCCTGCTCAACCTGATCGACAAGCAGGGGCAGCTGGAGCTGAGGGCGGACGACGAGATCGTGAGTCAGACGCTGGTGGCGAAGGGCGGGGAGGTGGTGAGCGCGAGGGTGCGGGAGGCGCTGGCGGCGGCCAAGTCGAGGCCAGAGGCGGGCAGGGGACCCGAACCGTGACCGGAGGTCCCGCCAGGGACCACAAGGAGCGGCCGGCTCGATGCAGGTCCGGCAAAAGGTGGGGTGAAGCAAATGGAGGAGAGCGCCATCACAGTAGGAACGCTGCAGCTGATGGAGCTGTACGTGTTCGCGCTGGCGGCGGTGGTCGGCTACCACATCATCCGCCGGGTGCCGCCGCTGCTGCACACGCCGCTGATGTCGGCCACCAACGCCGTCTCCGCGATCTCGGTGGTGGGGGCGCTGCTGGTCGCCGGCGGGGAAGGGCAGCCGGTGCCGAAGCTCCTCGGGACCATCGCGGTGGCGGCGGCGATGACCAACGTCGTCGGCGGGTTCCTGATCACTGAGCGGATGCTGAAGATGTTCCGCTCCGAGAAGAAGGTGCGGCGATGAGCCTGGCGGGAGCGGTGGGGTTGGTCTACTTCGTCGCCTCGCTGCTGTTCGTCTTCGGGCTGCGCTCGCTCGGATCGCCGCGGACCGCGCGGACCGGCATGCATCTGGCGGAACTGGGGATGGTGCTGGCGATCGCCGGCACGCTGCTCAGCCACCAGATCATCAGCTTCACCGAGATTCTGATCGGCTCGGTGATCGGGTCGCTGCTGGGCGTCGGCATCGCGCTCTGGACGCCGATGACCGCCATGCCGCAACGGACCGCGCTGTCGCATGCCTTCGGCGCGCTGGCGGCCTCGCTGGTGGGCATCGCGCACTACTGGGAGAACGGCCCGCGGCTGGACACCGTGCAGCTGGTGGCGCTGGGTTTCGAGGTGATGTTCGGCAGCCTGACCGTCACCGGCTCGCTGATGGCTTTCGGCAAGCTGCAGGAGTGGCTGCCAGGGAGACCGATCACCTACCGCGGGCAGAACATCGTCAACGTCCTGCTCTTCGCGACCATCGCCGGGCTGACCACCTACGTGGTGATCGTGCCAACCGCCACCACCGCTTTCTGGACCATGGTGCCGCTGGCGACGCTGTTTGGAATCTCGCTGGTGCTGCCGATCGGCGCCGCGGACATGCCGGTGGTGATCTCGCTGCTCAACTCGTACGCCGGGCTGGCGGCATCGGCGACCGGGTTCGCCTTGCAGAACAACATCCTGATCGTCGCCGGCGCGCTGGACGGGGCCTCGGGTTTCGTCCTGTCGATCATCATGACCAAGGCAATGAACCGGCCGATCACCAACGTGCTCTTCGGGGCCTTCGGCAAGGCGCCGGAGGGTCCGGCGAAGCTCGCCGAGGTGCCGACCTACCGCAGCGCGAGCCCGGAAGAGGCGGCCTCGATTCTCGACACCGCCGAACGGGTGATCATCGTCCCCGGGTACGGGATGGCGGTCTCGCAGGCGCAGCACGCGGTGAAGAAGCTGGCCGAGCTGCTGGAACGGAAGGGGACCGAGGTTCGCTTCGCCATCCACCCGGTCGCCGGCCGGATGCCCGGCCACATGAACGTGCTGCTGGCGGAGGCGGGCATCGACTACGACAAGCTGTTCGACATGGAGGCGATCAACGACGACTTCGAGCGGACCGACGTGGCGATCGTGATCGGCGCCAACGACGTGGTGAATCCGGCGGCGCGCAGCGACAGCAGCAGCCCGATCTACGGAATGCCGATTCTCAACGCCGACAGAGCGCGCTCGGTGATGGTGCTCAAGCGCTCGATGAATCCGGGCTTCGCCGGCATCGACAACGCGCTGTTCTACAAGCCGAACACGATGATGGTCTTCGGTGACGCCACCAAGACGGTGGAGGCGCTGGTGAACGAGCTCAAGGAGCTCGCGCCGGCGGCCGCCAAGGGCTGAGAGCGCGTCCAGCGGAGAAGAACGGCTATCCTGCAACCGGCAGCAGCTCGCCTCGTCCCAGTTCCAAACGGATGTGCGAGTGCCGATGGCAGGAGAGGCCGAAGTGAAAAAGGCGAGAAAGAACGTCGGGTTGCGGATTCGTTGGGGACTCCTGCTGGCGCCAGTTTTGCTGGCGGCCTGCGCCGAGATCCCAGTCGCTCGGGAGGTGAAGGCGAGCGACGACCCCTATCTCTGCAAGTACTTCCTCAACCCGTACTACCTGGAAGACGGCGAGCTGCGGTTCGAGGCCGGCGGGCCGATCTTCGCCAAGGTCCGCGGAGCGCAAGCGGCAGGGACGGAGCTGATTCTGCCATTTGGCTCGGCAGAGCAGGGCGCTCGAGCGACCTTCACCTCCGGCTGGATCACTTTCCGCGCGAACTACTCCGCGAAAGGAGGCCTGCAATTGGAGGTGCTCAAGCCGACTCCGATGAGCCCGGTGCTGACGTGGTTGCCAGGCGATCCGGTCGTTTGGCAGGGCAGCGACGAGCAAGGGTGGATGCAGGTCGGAGGCGAGGCGCCGCGCAACTTTGCTCCCGCCGCGCCTCTGGCTGCCGCGGTGCGGTGCGAAGACACCACCATCGGCCATCCGAAGAGCCTGCCGGAAAGGGAGCCGGCGGCTACTCCGCCCTTCGTCGCCTTCCAGGGCGATGGCCCGATCCCGGTGAGCGCAACGCCGGGCGGCCGGCCGGAAGGCCAGCTCGTCTCCCCCGAGGAGTTCGAGCTTCCTCAGGTGCTGGAAGAGCAAAGGGATTCGGTGCGGATTCGTCTGGGGCTCTATCCCGGCCGGCTTGAGGGCTGGATTGAAAAGGCCAGAACTCGCTCTCGTCAGACACTCTCCGCCATCTTCGGCAGTGGCGGGCTGGGAAGCGGCCTCGGGAGCGGGAATGGCACCGGCCGCCCACGTCGCGCCCGATGTACCCAGCCCGCCGACCTCTTCGTCGCTCGTCCCGGAGAGCCGCTGCGCAAGATGGCGCAGCTACTCAAGCACGCCGCCATCGCCGCGGGCACGCGCCGAGATGGCTTCGTTGAGGTCACTCTGCCCGAGGTGAGCTGGATCGTGCTCGAGCCCAACGTGACCTGGGCGCTGCCCGACCAGGAGCTGGCCAAATGCGCGCCGGCGCTCAGCGACTGAGCCGTTGCCGGAGGTCGAGGCCGCTCAGATCATCGCCCGGCAGAACAGCTCGGCTGAGAGCGCCTCAGCGCGCCAGCGTCTCGCCGGCCGGCGTCGAGCGATGGCAGTCCCGAAGATCTTCGCCAGCGGTAATCTGCAACCGGCAGCAGCTCGCCTCGTCCCTGCTCTCGAAGGGCGAGAGTGCCGATTGCGGGAGAAACCGAAGTGAAGAACACGAACAAGAACAGGCGATTGGGGCGGTGGTCAGGCCTTGTGCTGGCGACAGCGCTGCTGTCGGCCTGCGCCGAGCTCCCGGTTGCCGCGGACGCGAGGCCGAGTGACGACCCCTACCTCTGCAAGTACTTCCTCAATCCGTACCACTTGGCGGACGGCGAACTGCGGCTCGATTCCGACGGGCCGATTTTCGCCAAGATCCGCGGAGCGAAAGCGGCAGGGACGGAGCTGATTCTGCCATTTGGCTCGGCGGAGCAGGGCGCTCGAGCCACCTTCACCTCCGGCTGGATCACTTTCCGCGCAAACTACTCCGCGAAAGGAGGTTTGCGGTTGAGGGTGAACAAGCCGACTCCGATGAGCCCGGTGCTGACGTGGTTGCCAGGCGATCCGGTCATCTGGCAGGGCGGCGACGAGCAAGGGCAGATGCAGGTCAGAGGCGAAGCGCCGCGCAGCTTCAATCCTGCGGGGCCCCTGACTGCAACGGCTCGGTGCGAAGACACCACCATCGGCTTCCCCAAGAGCATGCTGGAGAGCGAGACGGCAGCAAAACAGCGCTTCGTCGCTTTCCAGGGCGAGGGCCCGATCCCGGTGAGCGCAACGCCGGGCGGGCCAGCGGAGGGACAGCTCCTGGCTTCCAAGGATGGGCAGCTGCCAGAGGTGCGTGAAGAACAAGGCGCCTGGGCGCGGATTCGCCTGAGGCTCCATCCCGGCCAGCTCGAGGGCTGGGTCGAGAAGCCCCGAACTCGCTCTCAGGAGATTTCCGCCATCTTTGGTGGAGGCGGGCTGGGAAGCGGCGGGCTGGGCATGCGAGGCGGGGGCGGCAACGGCAGCGGCCGCCCGCGCTACGCCCGATGTACCCAGCCCGCGGACCTTTACCTCGCTCGGCCCGGCGAGCCGTTGCGCAAGGTGGCGCAGCTGCTCAAGCACGCAGCCATCGTCCCGGGCACGCACCGAGATGGCTTCGTCGAGGTTACTCTCCCCGAGGTGAGCTGGCTCGTGCTCGAGCCCAACGTGACCTGGGCGCTGCCCGACCAGGAGCTGGCAAAGTGCGCGCCAGAGGTCAGCGACTGAGCCGTTGCCGGGACTCGAGGCCGCTCAGATGATCGCCCGGCAGAACAGCTCCGGCGCGCTCTGATCGGGAGCAAAGCCCTCGCGCAGCAGGTAGCGCTGGTGCTCGGGCACCGAGCTCTTGATCACGAAGGCCTGCAGCCCCTCGGCGCCCAGCTTCTCGTTGAGGATGCGGAAGACGAACTCGGCGTTCTTGCGGTCGCGGTACTCGGGGATGACGTAGTCGAGCACGATCTCGACTTGGCCGCCGGCGCTCGGCCGGTAGAAGAACAGGCCGACCGGCAGCAGGTTCCTGAGCACGAAGAACCCCGAGACTCCGGCCAGCGCCTCGGCGGTGGCGTTGGGGAAGAAGCGGGCGATGTCCGCCCGGTAGAAGAGCAGGAACTTGCGCACCAGCGCGTCCTGGGCGCGGGCGGGCAAGAGAGTGAAGAAGTCCCGGCGGTGCGTCATCTGCACCAGGTAGTAGAGGTCCACCCCGGCGATGAAGAGGTTGACCGCAAAGACCGGCCAGGCGCCGACCAGCGCTCCGTACGCCGTGAAGAACACCGCTCCGGCGAGGTTCACCCACCGCAGCCGCATCACGTTGCTCATCGTCAGCGACACCGCGACGAGAATCGACGCTGCATAGCCGATCGCTTCGTAGGCAGGCACGTTCACTTGCTCCCGGCGCCACTCCTCCCCATGTGGCGAGTGTTCGGCCCCCAACCTAACGTCGGCGCGCACGCCCCGCCGCGTAAGCGTGCATTCGGCCGACGCCTCGAGCCCTTTTCGCGCCCTTGCCCTGGGCAGATCGGCGAGCGCCGGCGCACTTCCTGGCCGGAAAAGCGTTCGGATTTCGAGGCGTTCGGCTGTTGAAGCGGGCTCAGAGAGGAGGAAACCCGGATTGCGAACTGATCGCTTGCCCAGAAGTGTCACTTGGCACTATCTCCTGGTCCCCTCGCTTACATTTTCAGGCGCGTGCCCATGAACGAACTCGCTCTCGCATCGGAGCTTGACCTGCAGCTGGCGCACCTCGGGGAGGAGATGCACGCCTTCCTCGAGCGGGTGCCGGCCTACTTGAAGAAGGGCCAATCCGACGAGCTCAAGCTCAAGTGCCAGAGCCTGATCGATCGAGTTCCGAACGCGCAGATGGACGAGCGGCTGGCCAAGCTCAAGGCGAGCTTGAGCGAGCTTAGCGGGGCGCTCGACGGGCAGCCGGCGCGAAGCTACGCGATGGCCAAGTACGAGGAGGCGGCGCGCGCCTACGAGCACTGGCGGACGCAGTTCCGCGAGGCTTGGGACAGCGCCGGCGTCCGCGCCGAGCTGAGCCTGAAGGCGCTCAAGCCCCAGAAGCTGCCGCGGGCCCTCTTCCACGCGTCGATGGGCGTGCTGGCCTTCATCAGCTACCAGTTCTTCCTCGACCGCCGCGGGGCGACGCTGGTGCTGCTGGTGCTGCTGGCGGTCATCGGCAGCCTGGAGATCACCCGCCGGATGTCCCGGCGCTGGAACCACCTGCTGGTCACTGGGGTGTTCAAGCTCATCGCCCGGCCTGGCGAGTACTACAAGGTCAACTCCGCCACCTATTACCTGCTGGCCCTGTGCCTGCTGACCCCGGTCTTCTCGCGGGAGGCGCTGCTGGCGGGCGTGCTGGTGCTGGCCTTCGGAGATCCGGCCGCCGGCTGGTTCGGCCGCCGCTGGGGCACGCTCAAGATCCACAAGAACAAGAGCCTGGTCGGCTCGACTGCTTTCGCGGGGGCGGGCGCCCTGGTCGCTGGCGCCTATCTGCTCTTCTTCGCTCCGGGCGTCTCGGCGCCGCTGTGCATCCTGGCGGCCTGCCTGGCTTCGCTCGCCGGCGCCGTCGCCGAGCTCTTCAGCGACCGGCTGGATGACAACCTCACGGTCCCTGTCGCCGCAGTGCTGACGACCGCGCTGGTGCTGATGTAGTTGGAGCTCGGCCGCCCCGGCCGCCGCCGTCCCGCTCGGATTGGGATCGAGCGGGCGTCTCGCTCGTTCCTCCGCCCCACCGCCGAACGCTCTTCAGATCTGCTTGCCTCGGCCGGGGGTCTGCGCCGAAGATGCCCGGCCATGAACAATCCCAAATTCTCCACATTTAGCGTCGTCCTCGCCGCGGTCGCGGCCCTCTCGCTGGCCGGCTGCAACCGTTACGAGGCCGGGGCCTGTGCCCAGACCGCCAAGGCCGCCCAGGACGAGGCCTCGCCCAGCTCGGTCGTGGCCACCTGGGGCAGCGGCGAGAAGCTGACCGCCGCCGAGCTCGACAAGGAAGTCGGCCCCGAGCTCAGGAAGATGGAGAAGGAGCACCGCAAGAAGATGGCCGAGGCCCGCCGCGAGCGGCTCGACCAGCTGATCATCGAGCGGCTGCTCAAGACCGAGGCGACCAAGCGCGGGCTCTCCGAGGAGGGCCTGATCAAGGCCGAGATCGAGGACAAGGTCGTCGCGCCCTCGGAGGCCGACATCAAGAAGGTGTTCGACGGCGGGGCCGATGAGCTGCCCCCGGGCTCGACCATCGACCAGTTCCGCGAGCGGATCGTGGAGTTCCTCACCCAGAAGCAGAAGCAGGAGCTGGTCGGCAAGCTGGTGGAGAAACTGCGCAAGGACGGCAACGTCCAGGTCCTCCTGCCGGTGGAGCGGATCGCGGTGGAGGCCAAGGGCCCCAGCCGCGGCCCGGAGGACGCCAAGGTGACCATCGTCGAGTTCTCCGACTTCGAGTGCCCGTTCTGTAGCAAGGCGCACGACACGGTGGAGAAGGTGATGGCGGCCTACCCGGGCAAGCTGCGGCTGGTGTTCCGCCAGTTCCCGCTGCCGTTCCACCCCCACGCCGCCAAGGCCGCCGCCGCCGCGCTCTGCGCCCACGAGCAGGGCAAGTTCTGGGAGCTGCACGACGCGCTCTTCACGAACCAGAAGGCGCTCGAGGCGGACCAGGTCAAGGGCTACGCCAAGGCCCTCGGCCTGGACGAGGCCAAGTTCGCCCAGTGCCTCGATGGCGGCCAGACCTCCAAGACGGTCGAGGCCGATGCCGCCGCCGGCAAGGAGGCCGGCGTCGAGGGCACCCCGGCCTTCTTCATCAACGGGATCTTCCTCTCCGGCGCCCAGCCCGAGGAGGAGTTCAAGCGGATCATCGACCAGGAGCTGGCGCGCTGAGGCAGTCCGCAGCCGGCTTCTAATCTCGCTGTCCTTCACGCGGACGGGCGCCCGAGCAATCGGCGCCCGTTCGCTCTTGCGGGACTCCGATCGAGCACAGAGCTCGCCGCGGCGGCCGGGGGCTTGACCCTGACGCGGCGTGAGGGACTAGCTTCGGGCGCGCAGGCTGGAGGAACGCATGGGCTACACGGTCGGCGAGGTCGCCCGGTTGGCGGGCGTGAGCGTGCGCGCGCTGCACCACTACGACGAGCTGGGCCTGCTCTCGCCCTCGGCGCGCAGCGAGGCGGGATACCGGATCTACGGCGAGGCGGACCTGGAGAAGCTGCAGCAGGTGCTCTTCTTCCGCGAGCTGGGCTTCGCGCTGGAGGAGGTCGGGCGGATCGTCAACGACCCCTCCTTCGATCGGCGCGAGGCGCTGAGGATGCAGCGGGAGCAGCTGTCCCAGAGGAAGACCAGGCTCGAGGCGATGATCGGCGCGGTCGACGAGGCCCTCGAGGCGCTGGAGAAAGGACGCGTCATGGACAAGCAGAAGATGTTCGAGGGGTTCGACCCTGCTCAGTACGAGGAGGAGGCGCGCGAGCGCTGGGGCGACACCGAGGCCTACAAGGAGTCGAAGCGGCGCACCGCCCGCTACTCCAAGCGCGACTGGGAGACGATCAAGCGCGAGGGCGACCAGCTCCAGCAGCGGCTCGCCGCCTTGATGGCCGCCGGGCGCGGGGCGGGCGATCCCGAGGTCCAGCAGGTGGCCGAGGAGCACCGCCGCCACATCGACAAGTGGTTCTACCCCTGCTCGAAGCAGTTCCACCGCAACCTGGGCGAGCTCTACGTGTCCGACCCGCGCTTCACCGCCAACATCGACAAGCTGCGCCCCGGGCTGGCCCAGTTCACCCGCGACGCCATCGCCTTCGCCGCCGATCACGAGGGCTGATGGCGGGGTGCGTCAGAACGCGTCTCAGCGGAGCTCCCGGCCGGCCGGCAACCGCAATATGGCCGAGCTGACGCGCCGAGTCTGATTCTCGTAACTGCCTGAAAGCAGGCCGTAAACCAGGGCCTCCGTCCCTCGCAGGGCGGGGGCTCTTCCCGTTGTCGGCTTGCGAACGTCAGACCGGCTTGGTAGTTCATGCGCTCGCCGAATCCCGCCCCTCGGGGCGGGAACGGGGGACCCGAGCAGTTGGGGCGAACCGCGCTGTCGTCCAGGAAGGGCGCGCAGGGCAGCTTTCCGGCCCGAGCCCGTCAGCTAACCCCGCAGGCGTCGAGGAGAGACGATCATGTCGACGCAACTGTCTACGCCGGGCCAGAACCCGGGCCTGCTGTCGCGCGCCTGGCGCTTCCTGCTGGGCAAGCCCCGCGACATCCAGGACCCCAACACCTACCACCAGATCTCGCTGATCGCCCTGCTGGCCTGGGTCGGCCTGGGCGCCGACGGCCTTTCGTCGTCGTCTTACGGCCCCGAGGAAGCGTACCGGACCCTCGGCCAGCACCAGTACCTGGCGGTTGGTCTGGCGCTCTCCATCGCGGCGACGGTGTTCATCATCTCGTACGCCTACTCGCGGATCATCGAGCACTTCCCGTTCGGCGGCGGCGGCTACGTGGTGGCCTCCAAGCTGCTCGGGCCGCGGGTGGGCGTGGTCTCGGGCTCGGCGCTGCTGGTGGACTACGTCCTCACCATCACCACTTCGATCGCCGCCGGCACCGACGCGCTGTTCAGCTTCCTGCCGACGCAATGGACTCACGCCAAGCTGCCCGTCGAGTTCGCGGCCATCGCGCTGCTGATGCTGCTCAACCTGCGCGGGGTGAAGGAGTCGGTGAGCTTCCTGGCGCCGATCTTCTTCGCCTTCGTGGTCACCCACGTCATCCTGCTGGTCGGGGTCTTCGTGACGCACGGCTCCGATCTGGGGACGGCGGTCGCCCAGAACACCGAGAGCGCGCGCCAGGGCCTGTCGACGCTGGGATTCGCCGGGCTGGCGGCCCTGTTCGTGCGCGGCTACTCGATGGGCGCCGGCACCTACACCGGGATTGAGGCGGTCTCCAACGGCATCCAGATCATGCGCGAGCCGAAGGTGGCCACCGCCAAGAAGACCATGATCTACATGGCGGCCTCGCTGGCGCTCACCGCCGGCGGCATCATGATCGCCTACGTGCTGGTGCACGCCCAGCCGGTGGCCGGCAAGACCATGAACGCGGTCTTGGTCGAGGCCTTCGCCGGTGGCTGGGGCGAGACCGGGCGCTGGTTCGTGATGCTGACCCTGGCCTCGGAGGCGGCGCTGTTGGTGGTGGCCGCCCAGGCCGGGTTCATCGACGGCCCGCGGGTGATGGCCAACATGGCCAACGACTCCTGGCTGCCGCACCGCTTCGGACAGATCTCCGACCGGCTGGTGGCCCAGGACGGAGTGCTGCTGATCTCGGCGGCCGCGGCGCTGACGCTGCTCTACACCGGCGGCGACACCAGCGCCCTGGTGCTGATGTACTCGATCAACGTCTTCGTCACCTTCTCGCTCTCGCAGCTGGGGATGATCCGCTTCTGGCTGGCGCGCCGGAAGGAAGGCGGATGGCTGCGCCCGATCTCGGTGCACCTGGTCGGCTTCCTCTTGTGCGCCTCGATCCTGGTGGTCAGCGTGCTGGAGAAGTTCACCGAGGGCGGGTGGGTGACGCTGGTGGTGACCTCGGCGCTGGTGGCGATCTGTTTCCTGATCCGCGACCACTACCGCCAGGTGCGGCTGAGCCTGTCGCGGCTGGACGAGATCCTGTCGGTGCTGCCCTCGGAGGCGGGCGGGGACAAGAAGGCCGCCAACCCCAAGGAGCCGACCGCGGTGCTGATGGTCGGCGCCTACAGCGGGCTGGGGGTCCACGCCCTGCTCACCGTGCAGCGCATCTTCCGCGGGCACTTCAAGAGCTTCGTCTTCGTCTCGGTCGGGGCCATCGACTCGGCGGCGATGAAGGGCGTCGAAGAGGTCGAGCAGGTGCGCGAGCGGGCCGAGAAGTCGGTCCAGCAGTACGTGGAGCTGGCGCACCGGCTGGGGCTCAACGCCTCGGGCAAGGTGGCGGTGGGCACCGAGGTGGTGGACGAGGTGGTCAACCTGTGCCTCGAGGTCTACCGCGAGTTCCCGGCGGCGGTGTTCTTCGCCGGCAAGCTGGTGTTCGAGCAGGAGCGCTGGTTCCAGCGGCTGCTGCACAACGAGACCGCGCTCCAGGTCCAGCGCCGGCTGCAGTTCGCCGGCATGAACGCCATGGTGCTGCCGGTGCGGGTCCTTGCCGAGCCCGCCGCGGCCTGATTTCAGCTCCCTCGAGCTATGGCGCCGTCGCCCTCCCCGGTGACGGCGCCCGGCAATTGCCGCTATAACGTGGACCTCTCAACAACGGGGGATCCCGCGTGAGCGACATCCAGGACCGGCTCGACAGGCTCGAGCTGCCATTTGATTCCGAGGGGCTCGACCCCTTCGGCATCAGCAAGAAGCATCTCAAGGTGGCCTTCACCGCCTTCTCGGCGCTCTACCAGCGCTACTTCAAGGTCCACAACCACGGCCTGTCGAACGTGCCGGCGCGCGGGCGGGCGATGCTGGTGGGCAACCACTCCGGCGGCATCGCGATCGACGGAGGCCTGGTCATCGCCTCGATGTTCTTCGAGCTCGACCCGCCGCGGCTGGTGCAGAGCATGGTGGAGAAGTTCCTCCACCGGCTGCCGATGGCCTCGGTGTGGGCCGCCCGCTGCGGCCAGTTCACCGGCCTGCCCGAGCACGCGGTGCGCCTGCTCGAGGACGAGCGGCTGCTGCTGGTCTTCCCCGAGGGCGCCCGCGGCACCGCCAAGCTCTTCAAGGAGCGCTACTCGCTGGTCGACTTCGGCACCGGGTTCATGCGCCAGGCGCTGCAGACCAAGACCCCGATCATCCCCTTCGGCTGCGTCGGCGGCGGCGACGCCATGCCCACCGTCGCCAACCTCTACAAGCTCGGGCAGCTGGTCGGGGCGCCCTACATCCCGGTGACCAGCTACCTGCTGCCGGTGCCCAAGCCGGCGCGCTTCGACATCTGCTACGGCAAGCCGCTGCTCTTCGAAGGCACCGGCGCCGAGGACGACGACGTGGTCATCGGGTACGTGGATCAGGTCAAGGCGAGCATTGCCGCACTGATCGAGCAGGGGCGGCGCGAGCGCGGCGAGCTCGCCGCCGGGGAGGCAGCATGAAGGTCCTCATTCCCGGCGCCGCCGGCGCCCTGGCGCGACAGGTCGCGACCCGGCTGGCCGCTCAAGGCCACCAGGTGATTGGGCTCGACGCGCGCCCCTGGAGCGACGTTCCCAAGGGCGTGGACTTCCACCAGGTGGACGTGCGCAAGCGCGCCGCCGAGGAAGTGTTCCGGCGCAAGAAGCCGCAGGTGGTGGTGCACATGGCGACGGTGAACGCGCTCAGCGCCGACACCAGCGACGAGCGCTACCGCATCAACCTGGGCGGGACCCGGGCGGTCTTCGAGCACTGCGCCGCCTACGGGGTCGAGCACGTGATCTTCGTCGGGCGCCATTCCTTCTACGGCGCCGGCCCGGACACGCCGCTCTACCACACCGAGGACGAGCCGCCCCAGGCGCTGGCCGCCTTCCCCGAGCTGGCCGACCTGGTCTCGGCCGACCTCTTCGCCGCCAACGCGCTGTGGCGCTATCCCAAGATGACCACTTCGGTCCTGCGGATGGTCTACACGCTCGGGCAGAGCGGGCAGGGCACGCTGGCCAGGTTCATGCGCGGCAAGCGGGTGCCCAAGATCCTGGGCTTCGATCCGCTCTTCCACTTCCTGCACGAGGAGGACGCGGTCAGCGCGATCGTGGCTGCGGTCGAGAAGCGCCCCAAGGGCGTCTTCAACGTCGCCGGCCCGCAGCCGCTGCCTCTCACCACCATCGCCAAGCTGGCGCACCGCCAGGTCGTCCCGCTGCCGGAGATGCTGGTGGCCGGATTGCTGGGCCGCGCCGGCCTGCCGAACCTGCCGGTGGGCGCCATCGAGCACATCAAGTACCCGATCGTGGTCGACAGCCGCCGCTTCCGCGAGGCGACTGGCTTTCAGCACCGGCTCGACGAGATCACCACGGTGCGCGCGTACGCCGAGGCATTTCCGGGACGGGCGTAGAGAGTTCCGCCCTGGCTCGGCCGTCGTCTCGAGCCTCAAAACCTCACCCTTGACCGCGGGGTGAGGGGAGCGGATGGCGCGATCCTCACACCTCGAACGCGTCGGGCGGGAGCTCGGGGTTGAGCTCGATGGTTTCGAAGTCGATGCGCTGGACCAGCTCCCCACGTTCGAAAGCCTCGAAGCGGAGCGGCAGCAGCGTTTCCGGCGAGAGCAAGAACTGGCGTTTGAGGCCGTCGGGTCGGTGTAGCTGAGCTCCAGCCCTCCCGGCCCCTGGCTGACGGCGGCCGTATCCCAGGCTTCGAGCGCCTCGCGCATCCGAGGCAAGAACCCGCTCTGCGAGACGTCGTGGCTGCGCAGCGACATCACCGTCTTGTCGCGCAGGCCGTAGTGCACCACCATCCGCCGTAGCGGCGACGGCAGCCGCACGCTGACCTGCTCGCCGTCGAGCACGACCGTGGACCCCTTGCCGCGCCCCTCGACGACGTTCAGTTTGACTCGCCCGTCCGCGCTCCACAGGCAGCGCTCCTGCGAAGTCTCGGTCTTGTCGCCCAGCCGCTCCCAGGTCGCCTCGAACCAGCTGGCGGTCTTGGTCGAGTCGACGAGCTCCTGCAGCCGGGCGTGCAGTTGCTGGAGCGAAGGAGCCGGCTGGGCGGCGGCCATGGCGCGCGGCGCCAGCAAAGCGACGAAGAGTCCGAGCGTGCCCACGAGCCAGCGCCGAGGTGCCATCGGTCTCCTCCTGCAGGTGATCCGCGCGCTCTCGAATCGAAGTGGGGGCAGGCGCCCAGGCTGTCAACGCGAGGCGCCTCGGGCGGCGAGGAGCGGTGCTCTGGCTTGCCCGACTTTGTCGCGAGCAGCGAATGTCTTCGCGGCCGGCCTAAGCTTTGAGCGTGGGCGAGATTCTCTCGGAGAGCCGGGGGGAAAGCGCTCTGGTGGAGTTGGTGCGGCGCTACGGCGGCCCGGTCTCCACTGCGCTGCTCGATCCGTCTACCCGGCTCTTCGTCATGCCGGGGCACGAGGGCGCCATCGGCTACCGGGTTGGGTTTGGCTGTGGCGTGGCCCTCGGCGAGCCGGCCTGCCCCGAGGGCGAGCAGCAGGCCTTCGCCGAGGGGTTTCGGGAGCACTGTCAGCGCCGGCGCTGGCGCGCCGTGTTCGCGGTGGTCGGCCGCAGGTTCACGCAGCTGGCCCTGGATCTCGGCTGGTCAGCGCTCGAGTGGGGCGAGGAGTTGGTGCTCGACCCTCGGCAAGACCAGCTGCAGGGAGAGGGCGCCAGGGATCTGCGCAAGAAGGTCAAGAGAGGCCGCAAGGCCGGCGTGCAGGCCTTCGAGTACCGGCCCGACTCGCGCGTGGATGAGTTGCTGGAGCGCAGTCTGATCGAGCTGGCGAACGATTGGGTCGCCGCGCGCCGCGGCCCTCAAGTCTTCCTCTCCGGAATTCGCCTGTTCGAAGGCGGAGCCAGGCGCTGGTTCTACGCGCGTGCGGGAGAGCATCTGGTCGGACTGCTCACGCTCATCCGGCTCGACTCGATCGACGGGTTCCTGGTCGAGCACCTGCTGGCGCGGCCGGGCTCGCCGGTGGGAACCTCCGAGCTGCTGGTCACCGAATCGGTCACCGCGCTGGGCCGGGAAGGGGTTCCCTGCGTGACCTTCGGGCCCGAGCCCGGGATGGCGCTCGGACGCGCCTGGGGAATGGGACCGGCCAGGCAGACCATGGCCCGGATGCTCTACCGAATGGCTGATCGGGCCTTCCACCTGGAAGCGAAGACCGTGTACCACCACAAGTTCCGCATCGCGCGGACCGAGCCGTCGTTCCTTGTCTTTGCGCGCAAAGGCGGAATGAGCGTGCGCGAGACGGGCGCGGTGCTCACTGCCTTCCACGTCTCGTGGGCCTAGCGCACGCGCGTCCGCACCTGGTCGCTCTCAGGCGCGGCGGGCCAGCGCTGGCCCGCCAGGTGCTCGGCGAAGAAGGACGCCATGGCCAACCGGGCCCGGGAGCGGACGCTTCTCGAGTCCGCCGATCCCTTGCGGCAGATGCTCATTCCCAATGCCTCGGGGTCGTCCAGGAGCTGGACGTGATCCGCTCCCGCCAGCTCGAGCTCGACCGTGCCGGCCGGAGAGGCCTCGAAGAAGCGCTGGTAGTTGTGGGCCTTGGGCGCGCAGACCTGCGCTCCCTTCCACCCCACCTCGGATCCGACCAGCAGCAGCTTGGCCTCGAGGGCGGGCAGGGCGCTGGCGATCACCGACAGGCCTCCCTGGTCGTCCGGGTCGAGCGCCACCACGGCTCGGAAGCGAGAATCGAGCGAAGCAGCCAGGATGGCGTCTTTTCCTCCGCGCGAGTGCCCAGCGAGTCCGAGCTTCGCTGAGTCGGCCAGCCCGCGACGTACCAGCCAGTCGGCCAGCTGGCGGGCATCCTGGGCAAGGCTGTGATCTCCCTTGAGCGGTCCGTACCAGCCTCGCACCGCGACCACGAATCCCCATGAGGCGAGCCAGCGGCCGTAGCTTTCGTACTGGGACTCGGGGGCCATCAGTCCCGGCAGGAAGACGACCGCTGGAAGGGGTCCCTCCAGATCAGCGGGCCGGTAGACGGCAAAGGAGAAGCGCGGTCCCTGCTCGCGGTCGAAGATCTTGGCTTCGACCGGATGCACCCCGGGCCGCTCAGGAGCGCCGGCGGCCAGTTGGGCGGCGTCGGAGGCCAACACGCTTCCGAGCCCCGGCGCGAGATCTCCGGTGCGCAAGCAGCCCGGGAAGGCAAACAAGGCCAGCGCCGCGAGCAGGAGGCAGAGGCGCCTCTTCGCGGAGAGGAGGAACCGGGGGCTGAGCGCAAGTGCCGGCAATGTCCGAGCAACGACCGGCCGGCCGCGGAAACTTCCCGGCGCTCAATCCTGCGTCGCCGAGGCTTTGAGCTTGCCCGAGAGATGCGCCTGCTTGAGCTTGGCGGCGATGGCGGGCCGCTGTACCCCCGCACCGGCCGAGCGGACGATCAAGAAGTACATGGCCCGCGGATAGAACTCGACCGGGCCGCTTTCGAAGGCAGGGCCGAGCTCGCTCCGCAGGTCCTTGGTCACTCCCTCGGCGACCTCTTGCGCCACCTTGCCGGTGTTGATGGCCTCGGTCTCGATGTTGGCGAAGACCCGCGCCAGGTCCTTGTCGGTCCGCACGCGGTAGGTCGCCGGCAGTCGCACGTTCTCCGCGCCCGGCGGAAGGGGTCGGCCTCGATCGATCTCATAAGAGGCCAGCTTGGCGTCGGACTTGCCCTTGGACTCCGGCTTCTCCTCGGCCTTGGCTGGCTTCGGCTCGGCCTTCTTCTCCTGAGGCTTGGGAAGCTGGAAGGAGATGGCGCGCTCTTCTCCCGGCTTCAAGGTGACGGTCCGCTCGACCGCCAGAAGCCCGGCCCTGCTGACCTTCAGATGATGCTCGCCCGCCGGGAGCTCGAGCTGCTCGACCGGAAGGGAGCCCACCGGCCTTCCATCGACCTGGAGCTCGCCGCCTTGCGCGCAGGTGATGACCAGGCGCGCGGTCGTTGCGGGGAGTTTGTCCGGCGGCGGGCCGGCGTCGGGAGCGCCCGCGTCGGGCGGCGAGGCATCGGGCGGCGAGGCGTCGGAAGACGAGGCGTCGGACGCGCCCGGGGCGCCGGCATCTTCCGGTGCGGCTGCATCCGCACTCGAGGCGTCGGCGGAGATCGCCGAGTCCTGCGCCGGGACGCTGGCATCGGAGAGGGCCTGTGTCGCCGCCTCGAGGATTTTGGCGGCCTCGGCGTGCTTGGGGTCGTGGGTGAGCGCTTCCTTGGCGGAGTCGATCGCCCCGCGCCATTCCTGGGCCTCGAGGTGGACCCGGGCCCGGGCCACGGCTGCGTCGCGCTGGGCGAGATCGGTCAGCCGCGCCAGCCGGATGTTGAGCTCGGGGTCGCTGGCCTGGGCCAGCCTGGCCTTCTCCAGCAGCTCGAGCGCCGGCTCAGGCCGCTGCTGATTGGTGAGCCGCTCGGCCGCCTCGAGGTAGGCGTGGACCACTCCGTTGATCTGCTCGGGCGAAGTCCCCGGCGCCGGGATGGCCGGGACCGACGAGCCGCCCCACAGCGCCCTCACCAGCAGGGCGCCGCCGACGATCAGCGCCAGGATGGTGGTGTGCAGCGAGATCCAGCGGCTGCGGCGTTCGTGCTTGGGCTGCTTCGGCTCCCTCGTCTCCTGCGGCAGATTCTCCGGCAGCGCCCACGGCAGGGTCGGCGCCTGATCCGGCGGCTTGGACTGCTCGATCACCTGGAAATCGGCCACCGGGTTGGTGGGGTTGGACGGCGGTGGCGGGGGCGGTGGGGCCGGGGGCCGGGCGGTCCGGCCATCCCGAGGCGGAGTGGGGGTGGTGGCATAGTCCTCGCCGGCGGTTCCGGTGGGCGCGGCTCCCGGGAAGAGCGCGGCGATCCACTCGCTGAGCCCGTGGGCGGTGGAGGCCCACCTGCCACCGGCGCAGAAGGCGTCGAGGGCCTCGGCCATCTCCCGGGCGGTCTGGATGCGCTTGCGCCGCTCGGGCTCCAGCGCCTGCAGCACGATCTTTTCGAGCTCGGCCGGATAGCCCTTGACCAGCTTGCTGGGCTTCTCCACCTCGCCCTTGGTAACCCGGGCGATCAGCTCCGGCTCGCTCTCGGCGCGGAACAGATCCTGGCCGGTGGTCAGCTCGTAGAGGCAGACTCCGGCGGCGAAGACGTCGGCGCGCCAGTCAATCTCCTCGCCGCGCAGCACCTCCGGGGCCATGTAGCGCAGCTTGCCCTTGATGCGCCCGGTCCCGGTCACCGACAGCTTGCCCTTGGCCTTGGCCACCCCGAAGTCGAGCAGCTTGGGGACGCCTTCGTTGGAGACGATGACGTTCTGCGGGCTGACGTCGCGGTGGACGATCTGCAGCCGCTCGCCCTTCACGTCGCGGGCGTTGTGGGCGTAGTGCAGCCCGGCGCAGACCCCGGAGAGGATCCGCGCGGCGTGGCCGTAGTGCAGGTTCTTGTCGCGCGAGGAGCGCTTGATCAGCGAGGCCAGCGTCGGGCCGCGCACGTACTCCATGGCGATGTACGGCACCCCGCCGATCTGATCGACCTCGTAGATCTGGACGATGTTGGGGTGGTTGAGGTTGGCGGCGATGCGCGCCTCGTCGAGGAACATCTCGACGAACTCCGGCTCGGTGGCGTGCGACACCAGGATCCGCTTGAGCACCACCAGCTTGTCGAAGCCGCCCAGCCCCGACAGCCGCGCCTGAAAAACCTCGGCCATCCCGCCCACGCCGATGCGGGCCACCACGGAGTACTTGCCGAAGCGCGGCTGCTCGCTCACCAGGTTCTGCTCCTCGCAACCGGTTGCTGCGTCGCGTCAGCGGGCGAGCACCGGGAGGCTCGCTCGGCAAGTCAGGTGGCGAAGCATAGACGGCGCCCGGAGGTCGTTCAATATTGCAACCCTGCGTTAATTCTAAAGATGCACAACAGCAATACTGCTACCCGGCCGAGCTGCTCCTCGGCGGCAAAAGTTCCGTGGTGGGGAGGGAGCGGAAGCCCGGCGGGAAATTCGGCTGGCCAGAGAGAAGCCGGAGCGACACCGGCAGGCGCCTTCCCGGCCGGCCAGTCCAGTGCCGTGACGCGGTGCACTATGCGAGGGGAAATCGCAGTGCCGCCGGCCGGGGGTCTGTGGCAAGCTGCGCCCGCCGCACGGCAGGGCTCGACGGTTCGCCCAGCAGGCCTCGAACGCGAAAAGGCTTGGTGATCCATGGGCGACGCTGTCCCCTTGAATCGAGCGGATGCGGACCGCGAAAAGCGCCTGGTGGCGCTGAGCTCGGTGTTGGCGGCCATCGCGCTGGTGACCTTCAAGCTGGTGGTGGGGCTGACCACCGGCTCGCTGGGCATCCTCTCCGAGGCGGCGCACTCCGGGCTGGACCTGCTGGCCGCCGGGGTCACCTTCTGGGCGGTGCGGGTCAGCTCCAAGCCGGCCGATCGCGACCACCCCTTCGGTCACGGCAAGTTCGAGAACCTCTCGGCGCTGTTCGAGACGCTGCTGCTGTTGGTCACCTGCCTGTGGATCATCTACGAGTCGGTGCGGCGGCTGTTCTTCCATGAGGTCCACGTCGAGGCTTCGGCGTGGGGCTTCGTGATCATGGCGGCGTCAATCGTCATCGACTTCTCGCGCTCGCGGGCACTGGCGCGGGTGGCCAAGAAGTACGACAGCCAGGCGCTGGAGGCCGACGCGCTCCACTTCTCCACCGACATCTGGTCCTCGGCGGTGGTGTTGGTCGGCCTGGGCGCGGTCTACCTCTCCGACAAGCTGGGCCTGCCCTGGCTGCAGAAGGCCGACATCTTCGCCGCGCTGGGCGTGGCCGGGATCGTGGTGTGGGTCAGTATCCAGCTCGGCCGCAAGTCGCTCGACGACCTGCTCGACGCCACCCCGCCCGAGCTGCACGAGAAGGTGGTCAAGGCCTGCCTGCGGGTCAGCGGGGTGCTCGACGTGCAGATGGTCCGGGTGCGCAAGAGCGGTCCGGAGGTCTTCGCCGAGGTGACGCTGACCATCAGCCGGCACTCGGCCTTCGAGCAGGCGCACCAGCTGGCCCACGCCGCCGAGGCGGAGATCCTCAAGGACATCCCCGGGACCGACGTGATGATGCACGTCGAGCCGGTGGACGCGGGCGACGAGGGGCTGTTGGCAACGGTGCGGCTGGTGGCGGCGCGGTCGGGGCTGGGGGCGCACGCGGTGCACATCTACGAGCAGGAGGGAGCCAAGGCGGTGCAGCTGCACCTCGAGGTCCCCGACACCCTCAACCTTCACCGCGCCCACCAGTTGGCGACCAGCTTCGAGCAGGCGCTGCACCAGGCGGTGCCGACCCTGGGACAGGTGGTGACGCACCTCGACCCGGCGGGCGACACCACGGCGATCCAGCAGTCCCACCCGGACGACGAGGCGCCGATCCGCGAGGCCATCGACCAGCTGCGCAAGGAGAATGCGCTGGCCAAGACCGCGCACGACCTCACGGTGCAGCGGGTGGCCGGGGAGCTCTCGGTCTCCTTCCACTGCGACATGGACGGCGAGACCTCCATCGTCCGGGCGCACGAGCTGAGCGATCAGCTGGAGAAGAAGCTGCGCGCCAAGCTGCCGCAGCTGGGCCGGGTGGTGATCCACGTCGAGCCGTCCGAGCCCGGGGCCGCGGCCTCGATGGCCTGATCAGCTGGGCAGTGCGCGCTCGATCCAGCCGCCGCCGAGCACGCGCTCGCCGTCGTAGATCACCGCCGCCTGCCCGGGAGTGACCGCGCGCTGCGGCTGCTCGAAGCGGAGCTGGACCGAGAGCCCTTCGGCGCGCTCGAGCCGGGCCGGCACCGCCGCGTGCCGGGACCGGATCTGCACCGACACCGACTCGAACGAGCCGGGCAGGGGGCGCACCAGGCGCGCGGTGAGCCCCGCCGACCAGAGCGCCTTCTCGTCGCTGGTGAGCACCACTGCGCCGTCCGCGCGCAGCTCCTGGACGAAGGCCCGCGCCCCCAGCGAGATGCCCAGCCCGCGCCGCTGGCCGACGGTGAAGCGGTGCAACCCCGGATGCTCACCGAGGATCTTCCCCGAGCTATCGACGAAGGGGCCGGTCAGCGCCGGCTCCTCGAAGCGCTGGCGCAGCGACTCGGCGAAGCCGTCCTCGCTGATCGAAAGGCAGGCGTCCTGGCTGTCGGCGCGCTCGGCCGGGGAGAGCGACAGCTCGCGGGCCATGGCCCGGACCTCGGCCTTGGTCATCTCGCCCAGCGGCAGCATCAGCGAGTCGAGCTGGTCCGGGGAGAGCGAAAAGAGGAAGTAGGACTGGTCCTTGGTCGAGTCCCGGGCGCGCAGCAGGCGAGGGGAGCCGTCCTCGCCCTTGGCGATCCGCGCGTAGTGGCCGCTGGCGATGCGCGGGGCGCCCAGCGCCCGGGCGCGCTCGAGCAGCAGGCCGAACTTGATCTCCTGATTGCACAGCACGCACGGGCTGGGAGTGCGACCGCGGGAGTAGTCGCTCCAAGCCGGCTTGAGCACCCGCGCCTCGAACTCGCGCCGCACGTCGAGGACCGCGTGCTCGATGCCGAGCTGGTCGGCCACCTGGCGCGCCGAGAGCACCGCGTCGACGCCGCAGCACGACTTGCCCAGCGCCTGGTCTTCGCAGGGGTTGAGCCGCAGGGTGATGCCCTGGACCTCGAAGCCCTGGCGCACCAGCAGCGCCGCGGCCAGGCTCGAATCGACCCCGCCGCTCATCGCCACCAGCACTCGCTGCCGCGCGCTCATTCGTCTCTCCGCGCCCCCTTGTAACGGGCTCCCTTAGCAGCGGCAGCTTTCGGCGTAAAGGCGGCCAAACGAAAGCCCGCCTCGACGGCCGGGGAAAGGCCGAAGAGGCGGGCTCGGGATGGACTTGGAGAGGTCCTAGCCCTGCAGGTCCTGGAACAGGATGCTGGAGAGGTAGCGCTCGCCGGCGTCGGGGAGGACGACCACGATGGTCTTGCCCTTGTTCTCCGGGCGCTGGGCGACCTTGATCGCGGCGGCCGCGGCGGCGCCGGAGCTGATGCCGCAGGTGATTCCCTCCTCCTTGTGCAGCCGGCGGGCGAGCTCGACCGCCTCCTCATTGCTGACGGTGGCGATCTCATCGAGCACGTTCAGGTCGAGGACGTCGGGCTTGAAGCCGGCGCCGATGCCCTGGATCTTGTGCGGCCCGGGCTTGGGCTGCTCGCCCTTCTTCAGCGCGGTCAGCACCGGCGACGCCGCCGGCTCGACGGCGATGATCTGCACCGCCTTCTTCTTCTCCTGCTTCAGGTAGCGGCCGACGCCGGTGATGGTCCCGCCGGTGCCCACGCCGGCCACCACGATGTCCACCTTGCCGTCGGTGTCGTTGAAGATCTCCGGGCCGGTGGTGTTGAAGTGGATCTCCGGGTTCGCCGGGTTCTTGAACTGCTGGGGCATGAAGTACTTGTCGTCGCTCTTGGCGATCTCTTCGGCCTTGGCGATGGCCCCGGGCATCCCCTTGGCGCCCTCGGTCAGGATCAGCTGGGCGCCGAAGGCCTGCAGCATCTTGCGCCGCTCGATGGACATGGTCTCGGGCATGGTCAGCACCAGCGGGTAGCCGCGGGCCGCCGCCACGAAGGCCAGCGCGATGCCGGTGTTGCCGCTGGTCGGCTCGATGATGGTCCGCGCCTGGCTGCCGGGCTTGAGGATGCCCTGCTTCTCCGCCGCCCAGATCATCGCCGCGCCCAGGCGGCACTTCACCGAGTAGGCCGGGTTGCGGCCCTCGATCTTGGCCAGCACCGTCGCCCCCGCTCCCTGCGTCACCCGGTTCAGGCGGACCAGCGGGGTGTTGCCGATGGAAAGGCTGTTGTCCTCGTAAATGCGCGCCATGGGCTCTCCTTTGCGCTCGCTCACGGCGAGCTAGATGCTGTAGTCCGCTACCTCGATCTCCGAATCGACTCTCCTCACCAGCTCTTCCAAGCTCGTCGCCGACAGCTCCTCCTCGATCACTCGCTCCACCTCTTCCCAGAGCTGGGTCAGGGTGCGGTCCAGGGAAGAGGCTGGCCTGCCGCGCCGCTCGCCGGAGAGCGACAGCGGCCCCTCGATGGCTTCGCGGATCTGGGCGGCGCTGATCTGCCCGGGCGCGCGCGCCAGCAGGTGCCCGCCCTCCGGCCCGCGGCGGCTGCGCACCAGCCCCGCCTTGCGCAGCTCGACCAGGATCGCCTCGAGGAACTTCTCCGGGATCCCGCCGCGCTCGGCGATGTCTCCGGAGCGCAGCGGCTGCTCGCGGACGGCGTGCCGCGCCAGCTCGATCATCGCCCTCAAGGCGTAGTCTGTCTTCTGGCTGACCTTCATTGTGTTTTCCGATAGTGTCAGTAGGGAATAGCGACAAATTGAACCGCGCGCAAGCCCGAATCATTCGAGAGCGCCGCCGGAGATGAAAAACTCTAGTGGTGGCCGCTAGTTGGGGAGCGTCCCGCGAGGGAGCTGCTGGAGGGGCGGCTGGTAGGGAGCGAGCAAATTGGTGGAGAGACGCTCGAGCTGAGCCCTGGCCGGAAGCTCGGGGAGGGCCTGCCAGAGGCGCAGGTTGGCGGCCTTCAAGTGGTGGAGTGCGCCCTCGCCGGCGTGCAGCAGGATGACGTCGGTGCAGCCCTCGCGCGCCAGCAGCTCGGCGACGTAGCGGCCGTTGAGGCCCTCGTTGCGCAGAAAGCGCGGCTCGGCGCCCTCGCGGACGAGGAGGACCCACTTCGCCTTGCCGAAGTGCTGGCTGGGGGCGTGGTCGAGGTCCTGGTGGGACATGGCGAGGGCGACGGTGCGCATGGCGGGAATCCTTCTAAGGATGGAGAGCCAGAGCCCGCCACCATCGGTGCGGCGCGGCAGCGCGTCAATGGGGGCGCATCGCCTTGGCCACCGCGCTGGGGATGCTGGCGGTGCTGCTGCTCGCCTTCCGCCGCCTCTCCGACGCCGACCATCGCCCTCGCGCCGACCGGCTGGCCAGCGCCGCCGACCGGCAGGGCCCTGTTCAACCCGCCCGCGGAAAGGGTAGTCTGCGCCGCATTTTCCGGCAGCCAACACTCGCCGCGACCGCCGAGAGCACCGATGAGCATGAATCTCCTGGAGTCCTACGACCTGATCCGCTTCGCCGACCTTTTTCAGGAGAAGCTCTCCGGAGCGATGAGCGAGCTGTCGCTCAAGCGCGCCCTCAAGCAGGAGAAGGAGTGGATGTCCGCGGCGGCGGAACTGCTGCGGGCGGCGCGCGAGACCTCGCTGGGCCTGCTGGAGCGGGCCCGCTCGCTGCCGGAGCTGGCCGAGGTGCGCGGGGAGTACGCCGCCGAGTTCCAGGGCCAGTGGGTGGACGCCCTCGAGCGGCTGGTGGCGGGGATCACCTTCCACGTCGGCCCGCGCGACCCGGTGCTGGAGGCGCTGCTGCCGCACCAGAAGATCGCCGCCCTGCGCAAGGCGGCCCAGGACGTGGCCCAGGACTACGCCAAGGAGCTCAACCGCCGGCTCAAGTCCTCCTACGTCAGCCGGATGCTCGGCGAGCCCAACTTCGCCTTCGCCGCCCCGGTGTTCGAGGTGCTCAAGGCGGCCCAGCAGAAGTGGAGCTCGGCCTACGAGCCCGAGGAGCTGCCCGAGGCGGCGGTGGCCGAGCTGCGCAAGGAGTTGATCGCTGCCGCCAAGCGCATCGATCTGGCGGTCCGCCAGGCGCGCCTGCTGGCCGAGGCGGCGCTGGCCCCGGTTTCCGGGATGTTCGAGGAGCAGGGGCTGGCCGCCAAGCCCAAGCGGCGCTCGGTCAAGGCCGACAAGCCTGAGAAGGCCGACGACGACAAGCCCGCCCCCGAGGAAAAGGCCAGGGCCGACGAGGAGCCCAAGGCGGCCAAGGCCGAGGAGCTGGCCGAGGGCGGGGCGAAGGACGCCAAGCCGGCCAAGAAGAAGCGCGCCGCCGCCGGCGCGGCCGGCGAAGAGGCGGCTTCGTAGCGGCTCAGTGGGCCAGGTTGGCGGCGTCCTTGGGCGGCCCCAGCCGCTCCAGCCGCCGCTTGGCCAGCAGCCAGGTGTCGAGCGGGGTCGGGTCCTTGGGCGGCGTCAGCCGGCGGTAGGCGCGGCGGGCCAGCTCGTCGAGCCCGAACCCCTCGGCGATCCGCCCGATCACGTACCAGTCGTGCTCCTCGGCGACGCCGTCGCCGGCGTCGATCGAGCGCAGCAGCGTCTGGCGCGCCTCGCCGCCCTTTCCCAGCTCGGCCTGCACCGCGGCCAGGGTGTGAAGGATCGATCGCCGGCCGCCCCCGGACATCTCCACCGCCCGCTGCGCGTCCTCCAGCGCCTGCGGGCCAGGCCTGGCGCCGAACAGGCTCTGCCAGGCGAGGTCGTTGAAGATCCAGGCGCTGGCCCGGCCCAGCTCGACCAGCCTGCGGCCCTGGCGATCGGCGGCGGCGAAGTCCCCGCGCTCGAAGCTGAGCCGGAAGGACAGCTCCAGGGCCGCCGGATCGGTCTCGTCGGAGGCCAGCCGGTGGGCGATGGTCGACTCCAGCTCCGCGGTCCGCTCCAGCTTGTGCAGCGCCGAGGTGGTCATGGCGAAGACCGCAGCCCCCTGGCCCGCCCACTCCTTCTCGCGGCCCAGCACCTCGAGCGCCGCCTCGAAGCGGTCCTGGCTCAGGTGCGCCCGGGCCAGCGCCAGCAGCAGCGTTCGCCGCTCCTCGCCGGAGGAGTCCTTGGCCAGCCGCTCCAGCTCGGCGACCGGCAGGTCGGTGCCATCCGCCGCCAGCAGCGCCGCGGCTCGCTCGAGCTGCGGCGCCGTGGCGCTCGTCGCCGACGCCAGCCCCAGCTTGCCGGCTCGCCCCGACCACTCCAGCCAGCGCCGCGCTCCGGCCAGGTCCCCGGTGCGCAGCCGGCGCAGGGCCTCGGCCCCCAGCGTCCAGGGCAGGTCTCCGGCGGCAATCAGCAGATACCGCTTCCCCTCCGGCACCGCATACCAGACCGTTTCCCGCGAGCTGTTGGGCCGGGTGGCCCGCAGCCGGTAGCCCAGCTTGTCGTCGCCCTCGACCACCACGCTCATGTTGGCCATCGCCAGGTCGGCCACGGCGCTGGTCGGAATGCTCTGCAGGTCGAAGGAGCGGCTGGCCCCCGAGATCGCGGCCGCGAAGCCGGCGGCCAGCTCCTTGGCTGCGTCTCCCTGCGCCAGGCGGGGCGAGATGACCTTGATCACGCCGTCGCGATCGTTGGTCAGCCCCGCCAGGATCAGCCGCCTGAGCGGGCTGGCCGGGTCTCCGTCCGGAAAGGTGAGCCCGGCGGCGGGCCTGGCGCGTTCCAGCGCCGCGGCCCGAGTGCGCAGCTCGGTCTCGTTGGATGCGCCGGGGGCCGCTTCGCTCAGCAGCGCCGCGGCGTCGGCGTAGCGGCGAAGCGAGAGCAGCGAGGCGGCGGCCGATTCCAGGGTGGCCCGGCGCCCCTCGATCATCGGCGAGAGGCCGCGGGCCTGCTTGAGTCCGGCGGCCGCCGAGTCGTGGCAGGTGACCGCGGCCACCAGCAGGGCGTCGCGCTCCCGACTGGCGGGCATCACGCGCCCCACCTCGCGAGCCTTGTCGCAGTGGCCGGCGCGCAGCAGGTCGATGAGCAGGTTCTGGTTCATCTCCTCGCTCTTGAGCTCGGAGCGCAGCGCCTGCAGCTCGGAGATGGCCTCCTCCAGCCGCGCGCCGGGGCCGTAGCGCCGGCCATCGGCGTCGTACTCCAGGAGCACCGCCAGGTTGCGGCGGGCCCAGCGGTTGTCGGGCTCCAGCTCGCGGGCGGCGCGGTAGGCGAGGATGGCCCCGTCGCGATCGAAGCCGCGTCGCATGGGGCGCCCCAGCTCGTCGTGCAGCAGCACGTACCCCAGCTTCTGCTGTGCGAAGGCCGACTTGGGCTCCATGGCCACCGCGGCGCGGGCCTGCTCCCGGGCGGCCTCGCCGAAGCCGGCCACCAGCAGCGCCTCGGCCCGCTGGGCTTGGTGGAGCACCTCGCTCGGATGGAGCGCGATCAGCCGGTCGTACTCCGCCAGCGCTTCGCGCACCTTTCCCGAGGCGAGCAGCACCGCCGCCGAACGCTCGAAGCTGACCTTGAGCTGGTCCTCCGACTCGAGGCGCAGGATGTCTTCCCGCAGTTGGTCGGCCTCGGACGGGCTCCACTGGCGCCGGGAGATCTCGAAGCGGAAGGTCGCCTCCACGGCACCGGAGGAGTCGATCTTCGCGGCGCGCGAGAACCGGGCGCCTCCCAGATCCTTCTGCAGCGCCACGTCATCCGGAAGGGGTCGGGCGGAAAAGCCAGCCGGCGGGATGACCTTGAAGCGCAGCTCGGCCTGGTAGGGAGTGGGCAGCCAGAACGGACCTCGGCGAGCCGGCGGCGGTCCCTCTTCGTCCTCGGAGGAGAAGAGGGCCGAGGGGATCCAGGAAAAGAGCGAGACCGGGATCAGCACCGCCACCGCCTCCTCTTCGTCGGTGTAGCCGCGGCGCGCCTGCGAGACTTCGAGCCGGACGGTCGCCGGCGCATCGATCTTGCGGGGATCGGAATGGCGGAAGGAGTCGATCTGCGGGGTGAGGAACGCCGCCTCGCTGTAGCGGCGTTGGCCCTTCTCCAGCTGCTCTTCATCGCTCTCCAGCCACCCCTGGCGCAGCTGGGCCGCCAGCGTGCCGGAGACCTCTCGGGTCTCGACGATGCGCGAGGGGCCCAGCTCAGACAGCTGCAGCTCCCGCACCACCAGCGAGCGGTTGTCGGCGGGGGCGGCATCCGGAATTCGCACCAGTGCCGGAAGCTGTCTTCCCGCGATCAGCGCCCGCTTGCCTCGGGTCAGGCTGGGCAGGTCCCCGGGGGCCATCGTCGGATCGGTGGCTTCGACCCAAATCGGCGGGTTGGCGGCGATTCTGACCAGGGCGTGATTGAAGTCTCCCAGCCCGGGGAGATCCGGATCCACGTCCGACCAGCCGCTGGAGACCAGCGCCAGGTCGGCCTGGAATCCCGCGCGCCGCAGCAGCGCCACCAGCAGCGCCGACAGGTCCTTGCAGTCGCCGTACTGGCGGGACAGCGTCTCGCGCGGCGTGCGCGGCACCAGCGCCGCCTCGCCCAGCTCGACGCCGGTGTAGCGCAGGTGCCCGTGGATCCACCCGAGCAGCACCGCCGCGGCCTGCTTCCGTTCCTTGGGAAGCTTGCCCAGTCCCTTGAGGACCTCGGCGGCGTCGGCGGAATCGGCCAGCTGGGCCTCGACGATCTGGCCGTAGGCCGCGGCCACCTTCTCCCAGCTCTCGCCGACAGAGACTCCGAGGTAGGGCGCGTCGGTACCCTCTGGCGGCGAGTAGGGCTCGGAGGGGACGCGCCTCGGAGCGGGATCGAGCTCGTACAGGTAGCGGCGCTTGCCGTCGCCATCCTGGCGAACCGGTTCGAGCGCCAGCCCGCGGACCTTGACCTTGAGCGCCAGCTTGGTCGGCGCCTCGACGAGCACGCGCAGGCGCTCGGTTCGCATCTGTCGGGAGAGCGGGAGCCGCCAGGTGCTACCGGCCTCGAAGAAGGGGCGGTGCTCGCGGTGTTCGGCCAGCTCCTCCACCACCGCGCCGACGCCGATCGCCGGCAGCGGGCCGCGGAGGACGCGCCGGTCGGAGAAGCTGTCGGAGTCGCCCTGGGCGGCAGGCCCTTCGGAGAGGGTGACGGGATCGAGCGTGCTCACCCGGCCGTCCGGGGAAATGACCCGCGCCTCGAGCCTGGGGCGCTCCTGGTACCAGGGCGACCAGGCGAGCGAGCTGTTCGCCCAGGCGCGGGCGCCGGCCTCGGTGAGGATGCGGTAGACGGTGCGAATCCGGGTCAGGCGTCGCCCCTGCTCGTCGAAGCTGAGGGTGGTCTCCTCGATGAAGACCTGGATGTCCTCGCCGTCGGGCGCCGGGGTGGCCTTGGCCTCGGCGAGCAAGGCGGCGGGATCCGCGGAGAACGGCGCTCCCTCCCAGGCCGGCGCCGCCGCGGCTGAGGCGGCGACGAGCATCGCCAGCGCGGCAATCGGCAGGAGGATGGGGGCACGCATTGGCTCGGCTCCGGACGGCAGGGTGGGGCGGTCGCGCGGCGCGGCCGCCATGGCAAGAGCATAGACCACGGCTGCGCCAATCCGAGCCGCCGTGGCTGGCTGGGACTGGGACGTCGCGGGCGTCTGGAAGTTGCGGCGCGCGAGGCAGTTCCTCCCGCGCGCCGAGACGGGATGGAGTGCTCAGACCATCGCCGCGGCCGAGACCTCGGGGTGCTGGCGCATGTAGCTGACCAGCGTCGAGGCGTACTCCCCGAAACCGGGGCAGCGGATGCCGCTCCCCTCGAGGTCGGCCAGGGTGTTGTCGCAGGTGTAGAAGGTGGGCTGGGTGAAGTAGTCGAGGGCCTGGGCCGGGATCTTCATCAGCCGGTAGACCCCGGGGCCCTTCTCGATGGCCCCCTTGGCCAGCCAGGCCGGCAGCGGCACCTTGACCAGGTTGCGCCCGGTCGCCCGCCCGAGGATCGAGATCATCTGGGCCACCGTCGGCGCGTTGGGATCGCACAGCTGGTAGACCTTGCCCTTGGATTTCTTCTGGCCCGAGAGATAGGCGATGGCCGCCACCACGAAGTCGCGCGGCACCACGTTGACCCTCGTGTGCTCGGCCCGGCCCACCACCGGCATCACCGCCACGCTCGCCTGCCGCAGCAGGAACTGCATCACGTAGTAGGGGCCGTCGTACTTCTGAGTGGCGCCGGTCGAGCTGTCGCCGACCACGATCGACGGGCGGTAGATCGTCGCCGGCAGCCCGGCCTTCATCCGCCGCTGGACCTCCACCTCGGCCAGGTACTTGGTCTCCTCGTAGTAGTTGTTAAACTGCTGGCCCTTCTCCAGGTCGCGCTCGGAGAAGGCTCCCACGTAGCGGCCGCTGACGTAGCAGGTGCTCACGTACTGCAGCCGGGTCAACTTGCGGCAGCCCTGGGCGAAGTCGAGCAGGTGGCGGGTGCCGTCGACGTTGACCCGCATCGCCAGCTCGCGGCGCACCGCCAGGTCGTAGGCCGCCGCCAGGTGGAAGATCTCCACCGCCTCCTCCTGCAGCTTGCCGACCCCGCTAAGGCCCAGGTTGGGCTGGGTGATGTCGCCCTCGACCAGCGCGATGCGGTCGGAGAGCGAGGGGTCGGCCTTGATCAGGTCGTGGGCCCGCTCCTCGGCCAGGGTGCGGAACTTGGACTGGATCAGGCAGGTGGCGGTGACCTCCACGGGGTAGCGCTTGAGGACGCGCGGGAGCAGCTCGGAGCCGAGGAAGCCGGGGAAGCCGGTGAAGAACAGGGTGGGCATGGTGGCGGGGCCTCGAAGAAAAGGAGCGCCGGCGATGCTGCCACCGACGCTCCCCCGGGAGGAACTTGGAAATGCTGCTAGCGGACGCCGGGGATGCGCTTGAGGATCTTAAGGGCTCCGCTCATCACCTCGCTGTAGCGCCGCTCGCTGACCCCCTGCGGCGCCGCCAGCGGCATCAGGTGCTGGGCGGCCACGGTCTGGGCCTCGGTGTACTTGAGGATCCCCTGGGCGCCGTGGCGCCGGCCCAGCCCGCTGTCCTTGAAGCCGCCCATCGGCGAGTCGACCGAGGCCCAGGCCGCGGCGTAGCCCTCGTTGACGTTCACCGTCCCGCTCTCGAGGCGCGTCCCCAGCTCCATGCCGAACTTGACGTCGCCGGTCCAGACGCTGGCGTTGAGCCCGTAGCGGGTGTCGTTGGCCAGGGTCACCGCCTCCTCGATCGACTCGAAGCGGTAGACCGAGGCCAGCGGTCCGAAGGTCTCCTCGCGGAACACCGCCGCCTCCTTGGGGACGTTGGTGAGGATGGTCGGCTCGTAGAAAAGTGGGCCGATGTCCGGGCGGGCCCGGCCGCCGGCGACCACCGTGGCCCCCTTGCTCACCGCGTCGCGCACGTGCTCCTCGGTCTTCTCCAACTGGTCCTGGCTGGACATCGAGCCGATGTCGACCTCGTAGTCGAAGCTGGCGCCCAGCTTGAGGGCCCGGGTCCGCTCGCCGAACCGCGAGAGGAAGCGGTCGAAGATCGAGCTGTGGACGTAGACCCGCTCGATCGAGATGCACAGCTGCCCGGTGTTGGAGAAGCAGGCGCGGATGGCGCCCTCGGAGGCCTTCTCCACGTCGGCGTCGTCGAGGACGATCATCGGGTTCTTGCCGCCCAGCTCGAGCGAGCAGCCGATGAGCCGCTCACCGGCCTGGCGGGCGATGATCCGCCCGGTGGGGGTCGAGCCGGTGAAGTTGATGTAGTCCACCGCCTGGATCAGCGGGGAGCCCAGGTCGCGGCCGCGGCCGGTGACCACCATCAGCAGATTGGGCGGCAGGCCGGCCTCGTCGAGCAGGCGGGCGGCCCACAGGCAGGAGAAGGGGGTCTGCTGGTCGGGCTTGATCACCACCGCGCAGCCGGCCATCAACGCCGGGATGGCGTCGGCCATGGCCAGGGTGAGCGGGTAGTTCCAGGGGGAGATGATCCCCACCACTCCCAGCGGATGGTGGTGCTCCCAGGTGGTGGTCAGGCCGGGCAGGGCGCCCATGCGGCGCTGGGGGCTGAGGTGCTGCTCGGCGTGGTGGGCGTAGTAGCGGCTGGTGATGGCGGTGTCGGCCACCTCCTCGAAGGCATGCTTGCGGGCCTTGCCGTTCTCCATCTGGATCAGGTCGAGCACCTCGTCCTGTCGGGCCAGCACCATGTCGTGGAAGCGCAGGAAGACGCGCGCGCGCTCGGCGAAGGAGCGCTTGGCCCACTCCTTGTGAGCGATTCGCGCGCGGCGAACCGCCTCCTGGACGTCGTCGGCGCTGCACAGCGGCACCTCGCGGATGGCGCTGTTGGTGTAGGGGGCCATCACCGGAGCGGTGTGGCGCGAGCCCTCGGTGAAGATCCGCCCGATCAGCCTGTCGAGCTGCTCGCCGCTGACCTTGTGGCTTGCCGGACGGCTGGTGGACGGAGTGGGCACGGGTCGCAGCGAGCTGGAGACTTCGTGCGGAGTCATCGACATGGGGCGCCTCCCGAAACGGTTTGGGGTGGATTGCGGCGCGGGAAGTATCGAGATGGCCCCCCGCGTCCGCAATCGGCCTGACCGTCGCTCCCGCGCCGTTGTTGCGAGGTGCACGAAACGGGATTGCCGCGCTCCGCGCGGGTACGGCGCAGAGAGCGCGTGCGCGCCCGCCTGTGGAGGCGAGCGCGCGCCGGGATGGATCGAGTTGGCGGGCGGGAGGCCGGCCGCCGCGCGTCAGGGCACGAAGGTGAGCGGCAGCCCCTCGTTCACGTAGCGGAAGACGAGGGAGCCATTGGGATCGGAGATCGAGTCCGCGTCGGCCTCGACGTTGAGGGTGGCCGCGCCGGTGTAGCTCAGCGGGCCGGTCGTCAGCGAGAGGGCAGCCGTCTTGGCGTCGAAGATCGTCGCGAAGCTCTGATCGAAGATCCGGACTCGGTATTCCTTGGCGCCGGCCGAGGCGGTCCAGCTCACGGTGACGGCCGAGCCCGACGCGATCGAGGCATTGAAGGCCGGCTTGGTGAGCGAGAACCTGCCCTCGAGCGGGACCGAGAGGACCAGATCCGCCTGGCCCGGGGCGGAGACTTTGAGCGAGTTGCCGCCCGAGGTTCCGTCGGCGAGGAACGGGCTCTTGGAATCGAAGAGCGAGTAGCGCTTCGCGGCGGCGTCGTAGGGGATGGCGCGCCCGTTCACGGTCACGGTGGCGGTGGAGAGGGCGGTGGTGCCGTCGTAGACGGTGAGATTGGCCGAGGAGCCGCCGGAGGCGATGCCGAGCGACCCGCTGACGTGGAACTTGGGGCAGCTGTTGGTGGCGGTGCAGTCGGTGCGCGAGGGGATGCCGCAGGCGCCCAGGGCCGCCGGGTTGGGGATCACTGGAGGAGAAGACCCCTCGCATACCAGGATGTTGAGCCGCGGGTCGCCGGTAAGGTTGATGGGGACCGAGGTGCTGAAGGGGAGGTTCTCGGCGCTGTTGGGGTCGCTGTTGGCCGGATCGAGGCGCAAGAGGTTGAAGCCCTGGTTGAGCGCAGGTGAACCGGCCGGGACTGTGCCATCGAGATAGACGATCTCGTAGAAGCGCTCTCCTGGCTGCGGGTTGGAGAGCAGATCGCCCGCGGAGCTGCCCAGAACCCTGTCGACTGCCGTTCCTCCGGCGGGGATGGTGTCGAGTTGGCCGTTTCCGTTCAGGTCTTCGTAGGCGATGAGCAGGCCGATCGCGGCGACGCCGGTGCCTCCTTGGGGCGCCAGGCTGGAGAGGGCTTCGGCGGGAGGAAGGCCGTAGATGTCGAAGCTGTAGTTGAGCGGAAAGGTCCCCTGGTACGGCAGGTCCTCGGTCACGATCGACTTGGGTGCGTGCGTCGGCTGAGCGGTTTGACTGCGCGGATACCAGGCCAGGGCCAGTCGCACGGTGCCGGTGATCGCCGTTCCCGGGCTGGCGGTGAGCTGGCCTTGCACCGTCGCCAGCGGCTCCCCGCGATAGCTGGAATTCGTCGCAACGCCGCAGGCGGCGGCCAACAACGCCAGGAGCGAAAGCCTTCTGAGTGAATTGGTCATCGTCTTGTCTCGCCGAGAAGGTGGAAGCTTCCCTCTCTGGACTGGCGAAGCGGCCGGCTTTGGGAACCTGGCCTCAGAAGGTCGCCCCCGCACCGATGCTGCCGTGGGCGCCCAGGCTCCAGGCCGACTGGTCGGCCGCCGGCAGGTAGCGCACCTGAGCCTGGATGGTCGCCAGCACGAAGGCGCCCATCGGCAGCGAGAGCTCGACCCCGACCATCGGGCCGGCGCCGAACCCCACTGCGCTCCTGGTGGGCAAGGGTCCCTGGCCGAAGACCCTCTGGATGTCCGCCTCCTGGGCGCGCACGAAGCTCTGGCGCATCCAGAGCGCCTCGGCGCCAAGGCCAAGCAGCGGGCTCACCGCGGGGTAGAGGAGCCGGTAGCCGCCGGCGATCCCCAGCGCGAGGTCCGATTCGGTGGTCGCCAGCTGCACCCCCTCGAAGCGGGCGCGTCCAAAGCCCAGCGAGGCCAAGCCCCAGGACTCACCCCAGGTGCGGCGATAGCCGGCGCCGATCCGCCAGCGTGTCCCAGCTCCGTCCAGAGGCGCGCTGGCGAGCGAGAAGAGGCCCAGCGCCGCCGAGGGATGGAGCTCGACACTGCCGCCCTTCAAGGCAATCTCGGCGAAGTTGCGCTTGACCAGCGCCGACTCGTCGACCGTCTTCTCGCCGCCGAAGGGGAGCTCCACCGTGAGCAGGCCGACGCTGTGGCCCAGGGCCTTGCGGACCAGGTAGCGGCCGGGCGGAACGGCGAGTCGCAGCGGTCGGCCCGCCCTCTTGTCCACCTCCGCCACCACGTTGGGCCGCGGCTGGCTGGCGACGACGTAGCGGCCCTCCAGGTTGGCGGGGAAGACCAGGGCGCTCTTGGCGCTCGCCGGCTCCGAGAGCACCAACTCGCCGGTTCCCGCCAGGTCCATGTCGAAGGCCGGGTGCTGCGCGCCTCCGGCGGAGTCGAGGACGGTGCGCCGGTAGGCGTAGCCATAGGCCTCGGAGACCGAGACCTTTCCATCGCCGTCGAGATCGGCGTCGCCGCGCAGGCCGGTGAGCAGGTAGTGGGTGAAGAGCGAGCCTCCCAGCGAATCCCACTCTTGAGCGGACTCCGCCGGCCCGCTGGAGGAGATCGTCACCTGCCCGCCGAGAGGAAGCCGATCGATAGCGACCTCGTAGTCCGGTCCCGGCGCTCCTCCCTTGCGGCGGGCGATGGCTCCGCTGTCGCAGGCGTCGACGATGAGCACGCGCACTCGGGCCTTGGTCGCGGCGGCAAAATCGCGCAGCTCGGCGAGAGGAAGGTGCGTGCCTCGCAGGTGCAGCTCGCCGGCGCGCGCGTGTGACGAGACGTAGAGGATGAGAGAGACCTCATTGCCGGCGGCGGCCAGCTCGGCGATGCGGCCAGCGGCCTCGGCCAGCTTCTCGCGGACCTTCTGCGCCGGCTCGTCGAGCAGGAGGTAAGCGCGGTCGGGGGCGACCTGACCGATTTCGACGAAAAGCGAGAGCAGGCGCTGGGCGTCGGAGTCGGCGAAGCGCAGCGGTGCGTCCTCGGGATCTCCGATGTTGCTGCCCACCGAGAGCAGGATCCGCACCGGGGCCGCGCGTGCCAGCGCCGGGAAGCCCGCTGAAATCAGGCCGAGCGCGAGAACGGCGAGTGCTCCAGGCAATCTCACGGAGACTTCTCCAGCCGGACGGCGTCGACCCGGCAGGAGCCGCAGTCGAGGCTCACCGCCGTGCCGCCCCGCTGTTTCTCGAGCTGTCGCAGCAGGGGCGCCGCCGGCAGCGGCTCGAAGCTGTAGACCGCCAGGAGCCACTCGGGTCCAGGAGTGGCGTCGAGGACGATGGTGCCCGAGAGCAGTTGGGGCGAGCCCGCCTTGACCGGCTCCGACTGCGCACCGCCGTACGGGTAGAAGGCGGTGGCCTTTCCGCTCGAATCGAGATCGAGGACGAGCAGGTAGCCGTCGTGCGGCGCCTGGTAGGAGAAGCGCAGGGAGTCGCCGGCCCGCATCCTTTGATCGGCGCTCACCTCGCCAGGCTCGGACATTCCCTCGCGCTTGAGGAAGACCTTGAAGGAGGCGCCCTTGAACCGGATCGCGTCTGGGGGCTTGGTGACCACGAGCAGCAGGGCCGCGGCCACCGCAGTCGCGGGGATACCCAGCGCCAGCCACCTCCCGAGCCGGCCTTCGGGCCGCCGCTGGGCGCGCTGGGCGACCTGCTTGAGGAACAGCTCCGGCGGCCGCTGCGCGAGGAATGCCTTCCGCGACTCCTGCAGGGAGGCGAGGTAGGCCTGGCATTGGGCGCAGCTGGAGAGGTGGGCGGTGACGGAGGCGTTCGCGGCTTCGCCGGCGCTCACTGCCTCGATCTCGAAGGCAGGAGGGCAGGAGGAGCCGCGCTCGGGGAGGGCAGGGTCGAGAGCGGGCTTCATGCGGCACCTCCGGCCCGAATCCAGTGTTCCTGGAAGAGGGCTTCGAAGAGCTGGAGCTTCTTCCCGACCGTCTTGCGCGAGTAGCCGGTGCGCTCGGCGACCTCCTCCTGCGTGAAGCCGTCGAGGAAGTGGAGAATGCCGATCTGCCTGGTCTTTTCGTCGAGCTGTCGCAGCACCGCCCCCAGCAGCGCGCGGCGATCGGCGTCGGTGGCGGAGCCCTGGGCGCGCGTGTCGGAGGCCTCGAGCCTCTCGCCGCCCGGCTCCTCGCGGCGGCGCTTCTTCATGAGATCGAAGCAGCAGTTGGCCGCGATGGCGTAGAGCCAGCCCAGGGGCGACTCGCCGCTCTGCGAGTGGTGGAAGCGCTGCACGCGCAAGAAAACCTCCTGAAGCGCATCGTCGGCGTCGGCGCGACTGCCGGTCAGGGCGAGGCAGCGCCGATGGACCAGATGGCCATAGCGCTCGTAGAGCGTCGACAACTCCGCCTCTTCCACCGCGACCTCCGACGAATGGACTGCCGGGGGGCGACTTTATGGGAACCGCCCCTCGCGGAACCAGAGGGGTGACCGTCCGAGTGGAGGCCCAGGTTCCCAGAAATGACGGCCTCGACAGTCTTTTGCTCGAACCCGGCCTCTCGAGGCCAATAGGAGAAGAATATGAGGACTCTTTCGATTCGAGCGATGACGGCGGCTGTCCTGGCAATCCTGACGCTGGGTTGCGGGATGCCAGTGCCCGACAAGGCGGAGATCTCCATCGCCAACGCGTCCTCGGCGCTCACCTCGGGCAGCAGCGACAAGCTCTTCACGCTCACCCTGGTCAAGGCGGAGAAGTCCTTCGCCCTGACCGACCTGATGATCTCGGCGGCGGTTCCGGGACAGACCGCGACCGCGCTCAACTTCACGCTCGACGACAAGAACGGCAACGGGCTGCTCGACCCGGGCGAGAGCCTCGAGTGCTCCGAGCCGCCGGTGAACCTCTTCGACGCCGGCACGGTGGGAAAGACCCTCACGGTGGACTTCGCCGCCAAGGAGCAGGGGATGTACGTCCGGCTGGCGAGCTCGACCTGGACGCCGGCAAAGTAGAGAGAAGGGCGAGTCCTGATCGATCAGGAGTGAAGCCGGAGAGCCGCGAGGCGCGGTCGGCCACCGACTGCCTGGCTTCGCCCATCAAGTTTCGGCGGGGAGGCCAGGTTGCCTGCTACGGCAACTTCTCGAGCCGGACCGTGTCGACGCGGCACGGGCTGCACTCGAGGCGCAGCGGCGCGTCGCGCTTGCGCTTGTCGAGCTGGCGCACCAGAGGCTCGATCGGCAGCGGATCGAAGCTGAACACCGCCATCAGCCACAGGCCGCCGGGGGAGGCATCGACGACGAGGCTCTCCGGGAGCGCGCTGGCCGGGCCGGCCTTCACCGGCTGGGATTGCCCGCCCTCGCGCGGATGGATCGGGATGGCCTTGCCGTTGGAGTCCACCTGGAAGAGCACCAGGTATCCGTCGCGCGGTGGCTCATAGGAGAAGCTGAGAGAGTCGCCGGCCTTCACCTGGTGATTCACCACTTCCCGGGGTCCGTCCTCGCCCGGCCGCGTAGCGAAGACCTTGAACGAGCCTCCCTGCAGGCGAAGCGCGTCCGGGGGCTTGGCGATCATCAGGCCGATCGCCACGGCGAGCGCGACGGCGGGGATGCCGAGTGCGAGCAGCTTTCCGAGGCGGTTGCTGGACGGCTGGGTGGGGAGCGGCGACTGGGATTGGCTAGCCTGCAAGTGTCACCTCTGCGCCCTTCTCTGACGCCAAGCTTCCGTTACCCGGCCGCCTTGGCGAGCCCGACCTGCGCCATCACCCGCTGCGCCTGCGCCACCGGCCGCACCGCCACGAACTCCTCGAGCGCTCGCTCCCAGTTGCTGAGCATCCCCTGGGCCACCGGCGAACCGGTGAGCTCGGCGTGCTTCTCCACCAGCGCCCGCAGCTGCTCCTTCTCGAGCGGCAGCAGCGGGGTGGCCGCGGCGTCGGCGTGCATCCGCCTGCGCGCCTCGCCCTGGGGGTCGTGGACGAAGATCGTGCCGCCCTGCATGCCGCTGGCGAAGACCGGCCCCACCGGCCCCAGCACCACTGCCACCCCGTGGGTCATGTACTCGAAGGCGTACTTGCCGGCGCCCTCGCAGACGATGGTCGCTCCGGAGTTGCGCACGCCCAGCCGCTGCCCGGCCTTGCCCTCGAGGAAGATCTCGCCGGCCACCGCCCCGTAGCCGGCCGCGTTGCCGGCCACCGAGTTTCCGGTCCGCCGGCACTCCCGCGGCTGGCGCACCACCAGCCGCCCACCGCTCATCGACTCGGCCACGCCGTCGTTGGCCAGCCCGTCCAGCTCGATGTGAATGCCTTCGTAGAGCGCGAAGCCGAGCCCCTGGCCCGCATGTCCGTTCAACAGCAGCTTGATGGGCTGCTTGGGCTTGGGCAGGGTCCCGGCAGCCAGCGCCCCCGACAGCGTCGCGCCGACCGCGCGATCGGTGTTGCGTACCTCGTAGCGCAGCTCGACCTTCTCGTCGTCGATCGCCCGCCGCACCTCGTCCACGATGCGGAAGTTGAGCGCGGTCGGCGGCAGCTTGCGCCCCGAGCAGCGGGCTCCCAGCCCCGCCGGCGCCCGCGCGAACTGCCGCGGGTCCAGCAGCAGGTTCGAGAGATCGACCTGGTCGAGCCGCGCGTCCTTGGTGGTCAGCTGATCGAGCAGATCCACCCGGCCCACCAGCTCCCGCGGGTGGCGCATCCCCAGCGCCGCCAGCTTGCCGCGCACGTCCGCCGCCAGGGTCAGCAGGTAGTTCTTCACGCCCTGCTTGGCGGTCTGGTAGCGCGTCTCCTCGTCGAGGTCGGGCGCCAGCTCGAGCTTGGCCGGGCCGTGCCCGCCGGTGAAGCGCTTGAACACCTCGGGATCCTGGGTGGTGATGCCAGAGGGGCAGGTGCCCTTCATGCAGCTGTGGCAGTAGGTGCAGAACTCGGCGGCCATCAGCGCGGTGCCCAGCGATACCTCGTCGGCGCCCAGCGCCAGCAGCTTGAGGACGTCGTCGCCGGTCTTGATGCCGCCGTCGGCGCGCAGCCGCACCTCGCCGCGGATGCCGTTGAGCAGCAGCGCCTGATGAGCCTCGGCCAGCCCGCGCTCCAGCGGCAGGCCGGCGTGCTCGATCGAGCTGGCGGCCGCGGCTCCAGTGCCTCCCTCGAAGCCGGAGATGTCGATGATGTCCGCCCCGGCCTTGGCCACGCCGACCGCGATGGTCCCCAGGTCGGTCACCGAGGGGCATTTCACCGAGATGCGCGCCCCGGGGTTCACCGCCCGCAGGTTGTGGATGAGCTGGGCCAGATCCTCGATCGAATAGATGTCGTGCTGGGGCGGCGGGCTGATCAGCCCCACGCCCGGCGGGCAGTGGCGGATGGCGGCGATCTCGGCGGTGACCTTCTCCGCCGGCAGGTGCCCGCCTTCGCCCGGCTTGGCGCCCTGGCCGATCTTGATCTGCAGGTCGTCGGCGTTGACCAGGTACTCGGTGTCGACGCCGAAGCGCCCGCTGGCCACCTGGCGGATGCGCGAGCGGTCCTTCTCCCAGGCTCCGCCCTTGTTGCGCCGCTTGTCCTCGCCGCCCTCGCCACAGTTCGAGGAGCTGTTGAGCTCGTTGAGCGCGCCGGAGATGGCGCGGTGGGCGATGCGGTGCAGCGCGCCGTGGCTGATGGCCGCTCCGCGCAGGATGGCGGCCACGATCTCCTCCGGGGAGATGACGCTCTCGGGAGGAATCGGCCGGGCCTGCTCCTTGCGGAAGGAGAGCAGGTCGCGCAGGTAGACCTGGGGGTGTTTGCCGACCACCTCGAGAAATCCGCGCCAGGCGGTGGGATCGGTCCCGCGGCTGACCAGGTAGAGCTGGCGCAGCAGCTCCTTGCGATAGATGCCGTGGTCCTCCTCGACGCGTCCGGCGGCCGGATTGCCCGCCAGCTCCGCGCGGCGGCGGATGTCGGCGTCGATGCCGGCCAGCTCGACGCCGCCGACCCGCGACACCGTGCCCGGCAGGTAGAAGTCCACCACCGCCGGCGACAGCCCCACCGCCTCGAACATCTTCGAGCCCCGGTATCCGTCGAGGGAGCAGATGCCCATCTTGGACATGATCCGCTCGAGGCCGCGGTCGAAGGCCTTCTTGAGCTTGGTCACTCCGTCGGCGCCCTGGACGTCGAAGGCGAGATCGAAGGCCACCCAGGGGCAGACGGCGTCGGCTCCGTTGGCGATCAGCACCGCGGCGTCGTGCGGCTCCTGGACCTCGCCCGATTCGCACAGCAGCGACAGCCGGCGGCGCTTACCCTGCTGCGTGAGGGCCGAGTGCAGCGCCCCGGCGATGAGCACCGCCGGCACCGCCAGCCGCTGCTCGGCGTCGGCCACCGCCTGGCGGTCGGAGAGGACGATCACCGCCGCGCTCCGGTTGCGCGCCAGCCGCACCGCTTCGGCGGTCAGGTCGGCGATGCGATCGGAGAGCGCCTTGGCTCCGCCGTACTTCGGATAGGTGGCGTCGAAGACCACCGAGTCCGGCATTCCGCGGCCGCCCTGGATGATGCCGCGCACCTCGCCCTCGGTCAGGATCGGCGAGTCGAACCTCACCTGCGGGAAGACGCGGTACTCGTTGCTGTCCTCGTAGGCGCGCGGGGTGCGGCCCAGGAAGACCGACAGGTCCATCGCGGTGCCTTCGCGGATAGGATCGATCGGCGGGTTGGTGACCACGGCGATGATCTGCTTGAAGTACTTGAAGAGGGTGGGCGAGCTCTTGGAGAGGACCGCCAGCGGCTTGTCATGGCCCATGGAGCTGATCGGCTCGGAGCCGTTCTGGGCCATGTGCTTGAGGGCGCGCACCCGCTCGTGCGACCAGCCGAAGGTGGCCAGGGTCGGGGCGCAGGCCTTGCCGCTGGCCGGCTCGCCGGCGGAGACCGGGTGGGCGAGCTTGGTGGAGGAGAGCTCGCTGTAGTTGAGCGGGGTGTGCTTGAGTACCTCCTCCAGGATCTCCGGCTGGCGCAGCAGCCGCCGCTGCTCGAGATCCACCGCGATGGCCTCGCCGGGATCGAGCTGGCCGATCTCCGCGACGTCCTCGCTGGCCACCGGGACCGCGCCGACCTCGGACTCGACCACCAGCTTGCCGGAGCGGGTCAGGATGTAGCGCAGCGGGCGCAGGCCCATGCGGTCGAGCCGGGCAACCACGAAGTCGCCGTCGGTGGCCACGATGCCCGCCGGGCCCTCCCAGGCGCCCAGCGCCCCCAGCGCCCGCTTGGCGCCTTCCAGGTAGCGCGCCGCCTTGGGATCGAGCCCGGGCATGTCCCGCTGCGCCGGGGGCATCACCCGCACCAGCGCCTCGAGCAGAGGCACGCCGTGGACGTTGAACAGCTCCACCACCCGGTCCAGGTCGGCCGAGTCCGAGCCCTGCTTCATCAGCACGTTGGAGATGTGGACTTCGCCTTCCAGGTTGCGCACCGCGTCCCGGTTGGCCTTGACGGCGTTGATCTCGCCGTTGTGTCCCAGCAGCCGGAAGGGCTGCGCCAGATACCAGTTGGAGAAGGTGTTGGTCGAGTACCGGCGGTGGAAGATCACCGCGTCGGTGGTCAGGGCCGGGTCCTTGAGATCGGGATAGAAAGCCGGCAGCTGCTGGCCGGTGCACAGGCCCTTGTAGATCAGGGTCTTGGGAGAGAAGGAGGGCAGGTAGACGTCGCGCATCGAGGTCTCGATGCGGTGCTTGGCCTGCCACATGGCCAGGGCGAGCTTCTTCTTCGGGACCAGCCCTTCGCCGATCAGCACCTGCCAGATGTCGCGGCGGGACTCGCGCGCCGAGCGCCCCAGCGCCGACTCGTCGATCGGCACTCGCCGCCAGCCCAGCGGCGTCAGTCCCTCGCGGCGCAGGATGCCGTCGATCTCCGACTGCCAGGCCGACAGCGGCGACTCGCCCACCGGGAAGAAGACCACGCCCACCGAGAGCTGCTCGTCGGCCGGCAGGTGCTTGCCGTGGGCGATGAAGCGGGCGAAGAACGCCGGGTCGATGGTGAAGAGCAGCCCAGCGCCGTCGCCGGTGTCGTCGATGGCCCCGCCGCGGTGCTCCATGTTGGCCAGGCCGGCCAGCGCCCAGTCGATGAGCTCCCGGCTGCGGCCCTTGAGATCGGCGAGCGCCCCCACGCCGCAGCCGCCGCGCGAAGGATGGTTGATCAGCTCTTGGATGAAGTTCATGTCTCGCCTTTGGCGCCGTTGGTCGGCGCATCCTGACACTGTGCGTCAGCCAGGGCCAGATCGTTCACCCGGCCCGCCGCATGGAGGCCGCCGGTACCGCGGATCGGGCGGCTGGCGCTGCGTGGTTCGAGGGACTGCCCGGTCGGTTGACCGGTTCGGAAGCGACGGTGCGCCGGTGGAGGAGCGACTGGCCGGGCGCAAGGGAAGGGGGCGTTGGCCAGCTTGGGGGACAAATGTTGAGCCATTCCTCTTGTGGCGTGGCGAACAGCCTTCTATCCTCTGCCGCCGCTCGGTTTCGGCCGGCCCCCAGCGGCGGCCGGTCGGCGAAATCTCCCTGAGATAACGGGGACGAGACTCACTGCGCAAGGCCAGCGCCCGAGGATTGACATGACCTACCTTGGAGTTGTCGCTCTGATGATGACCTCCGCCGCCGCCCCGGCTCCCGGCGTCTATCGCCCCGACGCCAACGCCGAGCGGGCGGTGATTCCCGAGAGCTACAAGTGGAAGCTGGCGCCGCTGTTCGCCGACGACGCGGCCTTCGAGGCCGCCCTGGCGCAGCAGGCCGAGGCCCGCAAGAAGTTGGCCGGCTACCAGGGGACCCTCGCCGACCCGGCCAAGCTGCGCGAGTGCCTGGAGCTCTACTTCGCCACCCGGCGCGACGCGAACAAGCTGACCCTCTACGCCCAGCTGCGCTTCGACACCGACCACAAGTCGACCGCCTTCCAGGCCAACAACGACCGGGCGCTCAAGGCGCTCAACGACTTCATGGCCGATGCCGGCTTCATCCGCCAGGAGGTCCTCAAGCTCGACGAAAAGGCCTTCGCCGCTGCCCTCCAGGCCCAGCCCAAGCTGGCCGAGTACAAGGTCTACCTCGAGGACCTGCGCCGGCGCCGCGCGCGGGTGCTGACCCCGGAGGCGGAGAAGGTGCTGTCGCTGGCCGGCGACAACCTGTGGGCGGAGATTGACCTCAACGAGCTGCCCAGCGACCACGAGAAGACCTTCGGGGCGCTGCTGGGCGACCTGCCGCTGCCCACCGTCACCGACGAGGACGGCAAGCCGGTGCAGCTGACCCTGGCCAACTTCCCAAAGCTGCGCGCCTCGGCCAACCGCCAGGTCCGCGAGGAAGCGGTCGAGAAGCTCTTCGCCACCCTGCGCCAGTTCCAGGCGGCCTTCGCCGGCACCCTGTCCGGCCAGGTGAACCAGAACATCTTCTACGCCCGCGCCCGCGGCTACCCGACCGCGCTCGAGGCCTACCTCGACAAGGACGACATCTCGCCGGCGGTCTACAAGAACCTGATCAGCGCGGTGCACGCCAACCTCGCCCCGCTGCACCGCTACGTGGCGCTGCGCAAGAAGCTGCTCAACGTCCCCGACCTGCACATCTACGACCTCTACACGCCGATGGTCGCCAGCGTGAAGATGGAGGTCCCCTGGGCCAAGGCGCAGACCATCCTGCCGGCGGCGCTCAAGCCGCTGGGCAAGGACTACCTCAAGGTGCTGGGCACCGCGCTGGAGACCGGCAGCGGCTGGATCGACCTCTACCCGCACAAGAACAAGCCCAGCGGCGCCTTCTCCTGCAGCGTCTTCGGGGTCCACCCGTTCATCAAGATGAACTACCTGGACGACCTGGACGGCCTGTCGACGCTGGCCCACGAACTGGGGCACGCGATGCACAGCGACCTGGCGATGGTCACCCAGCCCTACGCCACCGCGAACTACTCGACCTTCATCGCCGAGATCGCCAGCACCTTCAACGAGAAGCTGCTCTCCGACTACCTGGCCAAGGAGGCCAAGACCAAGGAGGAGAAGCTCTATATCCTCAACAAGCTGGTGGAGTCGATCCGCACCACGATCTACCGGCAGACGCTGTTCGCCGAGTTCGAGCTGGCGATCCACACCGCCGCCGAGAACGGGACGCCGCTGACCGCCGAGTTCCTCGACAAGACCTACGGCGACTTGATCCGCACCTACTACGGCAAAGACTTCACCGTCGGCGCCAACGACGAGATGGAGTGGGCCTACATCCCGCACTTCTATTACAAGTACTACGTCTACGCGTACGCCACCGGGCTGTCCTCGGGCATCGCGCTGGCGGAGAAGGTGCAGACCGGCAACGCCAAGGCCCGCGACGCTTACCTGGGAATGCTCAAGGGCGGCAGCTCCAAGCCCCCGCTCGAGCTGCTCAAGGGCGGCGGCGTCGACCTGACCAAGCCAGAGGCGGTCGAGGCCGCCACCCGGCTGATGGACAAGACTTTGAGCGAGATGGAGAAGCTGCTCGCCAAGTAACCCGCCGGCCGGCGCCCGCCGGCCGCGTTCAATCATTCATAAGGAGAAGCGACATGGCGATGGGCCCGGCCAACCTGAACTCGTACTCGACTGCTGGAACCTCGGCCTGGGCCGAGTCCCAGCGCGCCTTCATGGAGAAGGTCTACGCCTGGATGTTCGTGGGCCTGGCCCTGACAGGCGGAATCGGATGGTACGTCGGCAGCAACGTCGAGCTGGCGGCCAAGGTGATGCCGCTGTACTTGCCGCTGTCCATTGGCGAGCTGCTGCTTGTGCTGGCCTTCTCCTTCCTTGCCACCCGGGTCAGCGCTGGCATCGCCGGGCTGATGTTCCTGGTCTACGCGGCGATGAGCGGCCCGACCTTCTCGGCCATCTTCCTGGTCTATCGCCTGGACTCCATCGGCCAGGTCTTCTTCGCTACCGCGGGCACCTTCATCGGCATGAGCATCTACGGCTCGGTGACCAAGAAGGACCTGACCAGTTGGAGCAGCTTCCTGATGATGGGGCTGTGGGGCGTGCTGATTGCCGGAGTGGTCAACGTCTTCACCCACAGCTCGATGCTCGACTTCGTCGCCAGCTGCATGGCGGTGGTGGTCTTCACTGGCCTGACCGCTTACGACACCCAGAAGCTGCGGGCGCTCCATGCGGTTGGCGGCTCCGGGGGGGCGGCGTCGCTGGCGGTGGTCGGGGCACTCAGCCTGTACCTGGACTTCATCAACCTGTTCTTCGCGCTGCTCAGGCTGTTCGGGAAGCGGCGCTAGGGGCGGGCGGGCGCTGACCTTCGACGGGCGGCGGCGAATCGAGTCACACCGATGCTCAAGCGGTTCCAGATCTCCGAGGCTCGGGCCATCGCGCCGACCGACGATCCGTCGGCGCCGATCCTCGTCTACTGCAACCCCGACGAGGCCGAGAGGAAGCAGCTCGTCGAGGGGATGAAGATCGACGAGCACACGCTGGCCTCGGCGCTCGACCCCGACGAGGTCGCGCGCATCGAGTACGAGCCCGAGCACGTCGCGGTCATCTTCAAGCGACCCAAGAACTACAGCGCCGCCGACAACTTCCTGTTCAAGGTGGTCTCGGCGGGCATGTTCCTGTTCAAGGACAAGCTGGTGCTGGTGCTCAGCGAGAACGTCCCGGTCTTCGACGGCCGGCAGACGCTGCGCACTGCCTCTCCCGCCGACGCCATGCTCCGGCTGCTGTGGCGCACCAGCTACCACTTCCTCGAGCACCTGCGCGTCATCACCATGGTCTCCGACTCGCTGGAGCAGAAGATCAACGAGTCGATGGAGAACAAGTACCTGCTGAGCCTGTTCACCCTCGAGAAGAGCCTCGTCTACTACCTCAACGCCATCGACTCCAACGCCCTGGTGCTCGACAAGCTGCGCAACGGCGCCGCCAAGATCGGCCTGGTCCAGGAGCAGCTCGAGCTGCTCGAGGACGTGGCCATCGAGACCAACCAGTGCTACCGGCAGGCGGAGATCTACTCGAACATTCTTTCGAGCATGGTGGCGGCGCGCGCCTCGATCGTGAACAACAACCTCAGCTGGATGATGAAGACGCTGAACATTGTCACCATCGCGCTGATGGTGCCGACTCTGGTGGTCAGCGCCTTCTCGATGAACGTCACCATCCCCATGCAGAAGCACGAGTACGCCTTCTGGATCATCATGGGTCTGGCGGTGGCCTCGGTGGGCACTTTCATCGGAGCGTGGCGCTACAAGAAGTGGTGAGGAGCCCCGTGCCGCCCGCGAGCGACGGCGGGCAGGCCTGGCGCCTTGAAGAAGGAGACCCTCTCTCGTGGAAGAAAAGCTCGAGCTGCTGCTGGCCGACGGCGTGGTGGACGAAGTGATTGGCCGGCTCAAGAGCGGCAAAGAGGCCGACATCTGGCTGGTGCGCCACGGCGGCCAGGTGATCGCCGCCAAGATCTACCGCGACCGCCAGACCCGCAGCTTCAAGAACAACGCCGCCTACCGCGAGGGCCGGGTGGTCGGCAACAGCCGCACCCAGCGCGCCATCGACAAGGGCAGCCGATTCGGCCAGGCCGCCGCCGAGGAGGCCTGGAAGTCGGCCGAGGCCGACGCGCTCTACAAGCTGCACGACCGCGGCGTGCGCACCCCGACCCCGGTCATGTTCTACGAGGGCGTACTGCTGATGGAGCTGGTGGTCGATGCCGAGGGAAATCCGGCCCACCGGCTCATCGACACCTCACTCACCGCGGAGGAGGCCAACGCCCACTACCGCGACCTGCGCGGCCAGATGGTGCGCATGCTCGAGGCCGACCTGATCCACGGCGACCTGTCGCCCTACAACGTGCTGATGGGCGCCGCCGGGCCGACGATCATCGACTTCCCGCAGATCATCAGCGCAGCCCAGAACAACCGCGCCGAGCCGTTCTTCCTCCGCGACTTCGAGAACCTCCGGCGCCACTTCGCCAGCTTCGACAAGAGCCTGCACCAGCGCCATCACGACGCCCGCGAAATCTGGCGGGCCTACGTCCGGCGCGAGCTGACCCCCGACTTCGAGCCGCCGGAGCGGCCCTCGGCGCCGCCGCCGCACACCCACCACGAGCGGCGCGATCAGCACCCGGCCCACGGCCAGCGGCGCGACCAGCCCGGCCAACCGCATCCGCGCCAGGCGCAACAGCCCCAAGGGCAGCGCCCCGAGCAGCGCGGCCGGCCGGAGCAGGCCAACCGCGGCGACGGGCGGCCGGATCAAGGTAATCGAGGTGGGCGGCCAGACCAGGGGAATCGAGGCGGGCAGCCAAACCAAGGGAACCGGGGCGGGCAGCCAAGCCAAGGAAATCGAGGCGGGCAGCCAAACCAAGGGAACCGGGGCGGCCGGCCGGACCAGCGGCGCGGCCAGGATTCGCGCGGCCAGCGCGGCGGCCAAGGGCAGCGCGGGCCACAGGTGCAGACCGG
>JBBIQS010000033.1:0-78702 GCA_037442205.1 Myxococcales bacterium | reverse complement strand
GGCGCTGCTGCAGGAACACGGGGCCGACGCCTGGCTGCGGATCGAGGCCAACGCCGGCCACGGCGGCGCGGACCAGACCAAGAAGAGCATCGAGCAGGCGGCGGATCTCTACGCCTTCCTGTTCGAGAAGCTCGCACTCGATCCCAAAGGAATTGGCTCGGCGCGCTAGCGCCAGCGACAGGTGACGACGATGGCCGTGCTACTCAATCCTCAAGGGACGCTTCGCTTCGAGCTGCTGCTGGCCGACAAGGAGACGGTTCCCTCGGTCCCCGGGATGGCCTCGGCGCTGGGGCAAGGGCGACTGCTCGCCCGCGCCGGCATCGAGCACCTGGACGCCAAGGACGGCACCTTCTGGCCGCTCATCCGCCTGACTCCGTACTGGCTGCGGCTGGAGGAGTGCGAGGAGCTGGTGGGCGCTCTCGAGCGGCTGATTCGCGGCGAGATCCAGGGGACCGCCTTCCGCTCGGCGGTCACCGACGAGCTCGGCCTGCAGATCGGCGCCTCGCCCGAGGGCACGCTGTCGGTCGAAGTCGGAATCGACCTGCACCGCTATCTGGCGCGCTACTCCGGCAAGCAGACGACGCCCGGCACCGAGTTGGCGCTGTTCCGCTTCGGGACTGATCGGCAGCAGCTGGTCAGCTTCGCGGCCGAGCTCAAGACCGAACTGCGCGAGCTCGAGCAGCGCGGCCAGCCGTAGGAGCAGGCCGCCGGCGCAAAGCCGGCGGCCGGCGCGAATCAAAACTTCTAGCCGTTGGCCGCCTTCTTCGGGCCGGCTTCAGCCACCTCGGCCTTGTCCGCCTCGGCCGCCTCCTGGGCTTCCCAGTTGGCACCGAGGCGGGCGAGCAGATAGCAGGCGAACGCCAGTCCGACGAAGGCGACGAGCGCGCCCATTTGACCGCCGAAGCCGCTGAGCCATTCGGCCTCGGTCGACTTGAGCACCTCCACCGCCTTGCCGGCGATGTTCACGGTTTCGAACTTGAAGCTCTCGCCGACGCTGAGGAAGCGGATGGGCGCGCCCAGCTCGGGCAGCCGCAGCGCCGCCGACACGATGCCGATGATCGCCGCGCCGGCCATCATGCCGCTGGCGATCAGCGTCCCCTGCTCGCGGCGGGCGTTCTGCACCTCGGCGGTCTTGCCGGTCTTGGAGACCAGCCAGGCCACGAAGCCGCCGGCGAGCACGGTCAGGTTGATCGAGATCGGCAGGTACATGCCCAGCGCGAAGGCCAGCATCGGCACCTGCGCCATGTAGAGCAGGATCGCCACCAGGCCGCCGAGCGCGTAGAGCAGGATCGGCTGCTCCGAGCTCGACATCAGGCCGTTGACGATGGCCGCCAGCATGTTGGCCTGCGGCGCCGGCAGCACCTCGGCGTTGGAGACCATCCGGCCGTCGGGACCGGCGACCACGAAGTGGTAGGCGCTGTCCATCAGCGGGATGATCGCCGCCACCGTCAGCGCCGCCACCACGATGCCCACGAACTTCCAGCGCTGCTGGTTGCGCGGCGTCGAGCCGATCCAGTAGCCGATCTTGAAGTCGCTGATCAGCGCGCCGGAGGTGGAGAGCACGGTGCAGACCGCGGTGCCGATCACCAGGGCGATGAACATGCCCGCCGGCCCCTTGAGGCCGATCGAGGTCATCACCCCGGCGCCGATCACCAGAGTGATCAGGGTCATGCCCGAGACCGGGTTGGTGCCCACGGTGGCGATGGCCTGGGCGGCCACCGGGGTGAAGAGGAACGAGAGGATGAAGCCCACCAGCATCCCGGCGCCGGCGAAGAGCAGCGACTGGCCGGTGCCGTACTCGCTGCGGGTGGCGGCGACGATGAAGAACAGCAGGCCCATCGCCAGGGTGGTGGCGAGCTGCACCAGCAGCACGGTGCGGGCTCCCATGTCGCGGCCGGTCCGCTCGCTCTCCTTCACCGGAGCGCCGGAGAAACCCTTGAACGCCAGCGACACCGAGCCGGCGATGATCTTGCCCATGCGGATCATGCCGATCAGGCCGGAGACTGCGATGGCCCCGATGCCGATCGGCTTGACGAAGGCCTTGAAGACCGCCGCCGCGCTCATGTTCGCGATCTCGTAGGTCGCGCCGGCGTAGTGGAAGGACGGGATCTGGGAGCCGAAGAGGTAGATCAGCGGGACCAGTACCACGTAGGCCAGCACCGAGCCGCTGGCGATGATCGCCGCGTAGCGCAGGCCGATGATGTAGCCCAGCCCGAACAGCGCCGCGAGCCCGTCCATGTTCAGCTCGACGCGGGCCTCGCCCATCTTCTTGCCCCAGCTGCCCAGCAGCGTGGTGGTGCTCATCCGCTCCGACCACAGCTTCACGGTGCCGACGATGAAGTCGAACGCCGCGCCCAGGGCGATGGAGAGCAGCAACACCTTGCCGGCGGCCTTCCCGGCCTTCTCGCCCGAGACCAGGATCTCGTTGATGGCGGTGGCCTCGGGGAACGGCAGCTCGCCGTGGAGGTCCTTCACGAAGTAGCTGCGCAGCGGAATGATCAGCGCCACGCCCAGGAAGCCGCCGATGGAGCAGGCCAGGAAGATCTGCCAGAAGCTGGGCTGCAGCTGGTTGATGTAGAGCGCCGGGATGACGAAGGCGGCGCCGGCGGCGACCACGCCCGAGGCCTGGCCGATCGACTGCACCATCACGTTCTCGAGGATGGTGCTGCGCGTCTTGCGCATCTTGCCGAAGAAGATGGCCATCACCGCGATGGGGATGGCGGCCTCGATGGCGTTGCCGGCCTTCAGCGCCATGTAGATGCAGGCCGCCGACCAGAGGATGACCATCAGGATGCCGGTGACCACCGACCAGGCCGTGACCTCGGCGCGGCCGTCGGCGGTGGGGACGATCGGCTGGTAGCTCTCGCCGGCGGCGAGCTTGGTGTAGGCATTGGCCGGCAACAGCTTGCTGCGCTTCTGCGGTGCGTGGTCCATGTCGTCTCCGCTGGCGAGCCGCCGGGTTCAGGCCCCCGGCTCCCCCCGAGTGAAAAGGCGCCACAGGGTAGAGGGGCCGGCGCTCTGACTCAAGGGGGACATTGACGCTCAGGCGACTTTCCCGTGGCTCGCTCGGTTCTGCCTCGACCGAGCGCAATCCCACGGGCAGGTTCCCGGCGCTCCCGGTAATCTCAGCCGCAAGGAGGCTGGCCCATGCCTCACTCGGGACAACGCTTCGCGCACGTCGAAACCAACCGCTGCCCGAACTGCCGCCAGCCTCGGCAGGTGAGCGACCTGGAGTGCCGCGGCTGCGGCATCGTCTTCGCCAAGTACCGCGGGCCCGTGCTCGCCGCCCGGGCCGTGCCCAACCCCGCCGGGCGACTCTCGTCCCGAGAGCTCGAGGTGCTGCTGAGCACGCTCTCCGCGGCCATCGGGGCCGGCATGACTCCCGCCGCCTTTGCCGACTCCCAGGCCGTCCAGCAGCTGTCGCCCCGGGCTGCCGCCCGCCTGCGTTCCGAGCTCGCCGGAGGGATTCCACTCTCCGAAGTGCTGGCGCGGCTCGCTCCCGACGATGCCGCCGGGCTGGCGCTCTTCCGAGCGCGCGAGCGGCAAGGCGACCTCGCGGGTAGCCTCAAGGCGCTCTCCGATCGTCTGGAGCAGCAGCGCAAGGATCGCCAGCGGACCGCGGCGGCGCTCGCCTATCCTGGCCTGCTGCTCCTGCTCGCCTGCCTCCTCCTGCCGCTGCCGCTCATCGTCAGAGGGGTCGGGGTCTACCTGTCTCGGGCGCTTCCGCCGGCGATCGCCGTGGTCGCGCTGGCGCTGGGCGCCTTCGTGATTGGCCCGCGCCTCTCGCCGCGGTCCGCGCCGCGCCGCTGGGCGCGGCAGCTCGGGCTGGCGCTGCCCATCTCCGGGGCGGCGGTGCGGCATCGGGGCGTAGGGACCTTCCTCGAGCTGCTGGCGAGCTGTCTGAGGGCGGGCCTGACCGCGCGCGAGGCGCTGGAGCTGTCGGCCTCGGCGAGCGCCCACCCGCTGCTTCAGCACTCCGGCAAGGCGCTGGTCCGGAGCATCGAGCAAGGGGCGACGCTCGCGGCGGCACTTGCGGACACCGGAGCCTTCCAGCCGAGCGACCTCGCGCAGATCGAAGCCGCCGAGCGCTCGGGAACCCTCGATCGAGTCCTGCCCGTGGTGGCCGCGGAGCGCCATCGCCGCGCGCGCTTTCTCGTGATGGCCGGCATCGCCGCCGCCGGAGGGATTGTCTTGGCGGCGGTGATCGGCCTGATCGCCTGGCGGCTCATCGCCGGATGGAGCGAGATCTTCCAGTCGCAAGGCAGCGACATCGACAAGCTCATGGAGCCTTGAGCGGTCGGCTCACTCGAAGAGATCGATCATCTTCTGCCGCAATTTCTCGTCCGGGAGCCGGCCTTCCCCGGCCTTGAGGTCGTCGGCCATGTGCGCGGGGTTGGAGGTCGCCGGGATGGCGCAGGTCACCGCGGGGTGGGCGAGGATGAACTTGAGCAGCAGCTGCGCCCAGCTCGAGCAGTCGATCTCTTTGGCCCAGCCCGGCAGAGGACGCCCGCGAACCCGGCGCAGCAGGCTGCCCTCCTCCAGCGGGCGCATCACCAGCACCGCGGTCCCGGCCTCCCGGGCCACCGGCAAGAGCCGCTTCTCGGCCGCGCGCGTGCCCAGCGAATAGGGCAACTGGAGGAAGTCGACCTGCTCCTGGCGCATCAGCCGCTCGAGCTCGTCGAAAGCGCTCAGCGAGTAGTGGGTGATCCCCAGGTAGCGAACCCGGCCCTCGTCCTTCCAGCGCCGCAACGTGCGCAGGTGCGTCTCCACGTCGACCAGGTTGTGGACCTGCATCAGATCCAGGCGCTCGCAGCGCATGCGCCGCATCGACTCGGCCATCTGCGCAATGCCGGCCTGCGCGCCCTGCGTCCACACCTTGGTAGCCAAGAAAAGCCGGTTGGCGAGGCCGGTCTCGGTTGCCAGCTCGCCGACCACCGACTCGGCGCGCCCGTACATCGGCGAGCTGTCGATCACTGTCCCGCCCGCGGCGACCAGCTTGCACATCACCTCGGCCAGCGGATCGCGGTCCTTAGGGGCGCTCCCCACGTCGAAGGTCGACCAGGTGCCCATGCCGATGGCGGGCAGCTGTTCGCCAGTCCTGGGGATGGCGCGGGTGAGCATCGATGGCCCTCCGGAGAGGAAGATAACTCGGGAAGATCGCGGTCCGCGCCGACACCCTCACCCCCTCGGTCCCCCTCTCCTTCGGGCTCGCGCCCTCAGGAGTAGGGGGATGACTTCCTGGCACCGCAGGCGGCGGATGCGCGTGAGCACTTCATCCCGAAATGCCGCCGAGCGAGCCCCCTCCTCCGGAGGCGCCAGCCGACGGTGAGGGGGTTGGGGTGAGGGGAAAGAGCGCCGCCCCGCCAACCATCGTGTCACCCCTACCGATTAATCTCCGCCATATGCCACTTGTACCCGTCACGCACTCCCGCTTGCCGCGCACGACTGAGGGCGCGAAAGACCTGCGCCGCGAGATGACGCCCGCCGAGAGCCTCCTCTGGAAGCATTTGCGAGGCAGGAAGCTGTCGAACCTCAAGTTCCGCCGGCAGCACCCGCTCGGCCATTTCATCGCCGACTTCTTCTGCAGAGAGGCCCGCTTGGTCGTCGAGGTCGATGGCGGCATCCACAAACACCAGCGCGGCTACGACGCCCAGCGGGACGACTGGATGCGATCGCAGGGCTACTGCGTCGTCCGCCTGCCCAACGACCTCGTGCTCAATGATCCCGAGGCAGCACTACGAGCGCTCGAGGACGCGCTCGTCGCCGCCTGCGGCGCCCCCGCCCTTCGCTGGTAATCGCCAGCGCGCGCATTGCGGCCATTCGCCTGGAGGCGAACAGTGTTGAATGCGCCGCCGTCCAAGCGTTAGAAACCCGAGAACCTTCGGCGGCTTCCGAGCTCGACCGCCTGCCAAGAGACCTACCGTGTCCGAACCCGACAAGATCTCCATCCGCGGCGCGCGCGAGCACAACCTCAAGGGCATCGACGTCGACGTGCCGAAGAAGAAGCTGGTCGTCTTCACCGGCGTCTCCGGCTCGGGCAAGAGCTCGCTCGCCTTCGACACCCTCTACGCCGAGGGACAGCGCCGCTACGTCGAGAGCCTGTCCGCCTACGCCCGCCAGTTCCTGGGGCAGATGGACAAGCCCCACTACGAGACCATCCGCGGCCTGTCGCCGACCATCTCCATCGAGCAGAAGGCCGCCAGCAACAACCCGCGCTCGACCGTGGGCACGGTCACCGAGATCCACGACTACCTGCGCGTGCTCTACGCCTCCATCGGCGTGCAGCACTGCCCGCAGTGCGGCCGCAAGCTCGGCCGCCAGTCGGCCCAGCAGATGGTGGACGAGATCCTCCGCCTGCCCGAGGGGAGCAAGTTCACGGTGCTCGCCCCCATCGCCATCAGCCGCAAGGGCGAGTACCGCGACCTGCTCGACGACCTGCGCAAGCGCGGCATGCCCCGGGTGCGCATCGACGGCAAGCTCTACCGGCTGGACGAGGACCGGGTCGAGCTCGACAAGAAGCTCAAGCACACCATCCACGTGGTGGTCGAGCGGCTGGTGATGAAGCCCGAGCTCAAGGCCCGGCTCACCGACGCGGTGGAGATCGCCCTCAAGGAAGGCAAAGGGCTGCTCACCCTCTCCGACGAGAAGTCGAGCCCGGAGAAGGACCGCATCTTCTCCGAGCTGAACGCCTGCCCGGACTGCGGCCTCTCCTTCGGCGAGCTGACCCCGCCGCACTTCTCCTTCAACAACCCGCTGGGCATGTGCCAAGAGTGCAACGGCCTGGGGACCAAGCTGGAGATGGACCCCGACCTGATCGTCCCGGACAAGACCAAGACCCTGCGCGAGGGCGCGGTCGAGCCCTGGGCCGGGGCGATGGCGCGGATGGAGAGCTGGACCGGCGAGTTCATCGAGCAGTTCAGCCAGGCCCACGGCATCGACCTCGACGAGCCCTGGAGCAAGCTGCCCAAGAAGCAGCAGGAGCTGATCCTCTTCGGCAGCGGCAACGCCGACCCGGCCACCCGGCGGCGCAGCTACTGGAGCGACTTCGAGGGGGTCGTCCACCAGCTGATGCGCCGCTTCAAGCAGACCGAATCGGAGGGGATGCGCCGCTATTACATGCGCTACTTCTCCACCAAGCCCTGCACCGCCTGCGACGGCGCGCGCCTCAAGGCCGAGAGCCGGGCGGTCAAGGTCCACGGCCGCGGCATCGTGGAGATGAGCGGGCTGACCATCGAGGAGGCCTACGACTTCATCCACGGCCTTCCCTTGAGCGCCACCGAGCAGAAGATCGCCCACGAGCTGATCAAGGAGATCAAGAGCCGGCTCGGCTTCCTCAAGAACGTCGGCCTGAGCTACCTGACGCTCGACCGCAGCGCCTCCACGCTCTCGGGCGGAGAGAGCCAGCGCATCCGGCTGGCCAGCCAGATCGGCAGCGAGCTGACCGGGGTGATCTACATCCTCGACGAGCCCTCGATCGGCCTGCACCAGCGGGACAACGGCAAGCTGCTGGCGACGCTGAAGCGGCTGCGGGACATCGGCAACTCGGTGATCGTGGTCGAGCACGACGAGGAGACCATCCGCGAGGCCGACTACATCGTCGACTTCGGCCCTGGCGCCGGCGAACTGGGCGGCGATGTGGTCGCCCACGGCACCTTGAGCGAAGTGATGCACGCGCCCAAGTCGCTGACCGGCGCCTACCTGGCCGGCCGCGAGGAGATCCACGTCCCCGACGCCCGCCGCCAGCCCGGCAAGCAGCGCATCCGCGTCGAGGGGGCCCAGGCCAACAACCTCAAGAACATCGACGTCGACTTCCCGCTGGGCCTGTTCGTCGCGGTCACCGGGGTGTCGGGCGCGGGCAAGTCGACGCTGGTCAACGAGGTGCTCTTCCCCGCCCTGGCGCGCTCGCTCTACGACAGCCGCGAGAACCCCGGCAAGCACAAGCGGATCCTCGGGCTGGAGCACCTGGACAAGGTGATCGACATCGACCAGCAGCCCATCGGGCGCACGCCGCGCTCGAATCCGGCGACCTACACCAAGGTCTTCGACTACATCCGCGAGCTGTTTGCCCAGACCCCGGAGGCCAAGACCTACGGCTACCAGCCCGGGCGGTTCAGCTTCAACGTCAAGGGCGGCCGCTGCGAGGCCTGCGAGGGCGGCGGCGTGCGGCTGGTGGAGATGCACTTCCTGGCCGACGTCTACGTCACCTGCGAGGCCTGCGGAGGCAAGCGCTTCAACGACGCCACGCTGCGGGTCCAGTACAAGGGCAAGAACATCGCCGAGGTGCTGGACATGAGCGTGCGCGAGGCGCTCGAGCACTTCGCGGTGCACCGGGAGATCGTGCGGGTGCTGACCACGCTCGCCGACGTCGGCCTGGGATACATGAAGCTGGGGCAGAGCTCGACCACGCTCTCGGGCGGCGAGGCGCAGCGCATCAAGCTCAGCCGCGAGCTGGCGAAGGTTTCCACCGGGCGCACGCTCTACCTGCTCGACGAGCCGACCACCGGGCTGCACTTCGACGACATCAAGAAGCTGCTCGCGGTGCTCAACCGGCTGGTGGATGCCGGCAACACGGTGATCGTCATCGAGCACAACCTCGACGTCATCAAGAGCGCCGACTACCTCATCGACATGGGGCCCGAGGGCGGCGCCGCCGGCGGGCGGGTGATCGCCAGCGGCACGCCGGAGAGCGTGGCGCGGGTCAGCGACAGCGCCACCGGGGAGTATCTCAAGCAGGTGCTGAAGGGGACGGCGCGGTCGGCGGCGGGGACCTGACCAAGGTCACAAGCCCAGCGCTCTTGATGGACCTCCTTCTCCTCCACCCGCCCGCGACCAAACCCGGCGAGCCGCCGCTCGGAGTTGGGATTCTCCTCGGGCACCTGCGCGCGCAAGGCCTCTCGGCCTCGTCGATCGACGCGAACCTGGAGGCCTACCTCCATCTCCTCGATCCGACGCGGCTCTCGGCCGCCGCCGGGCCCCAGCCCAGGACTGCGCTCAAGCGCGCCGTCGGCCACGCCGAAAAGTCGCTGCAGCAGCTGCGCTCGAGCGAGACCCGCGCCTCATTCGCCCGCTACTCGACCGCCGTCCGCCATCTCAACGAGGCCCTGAGCGCCTATCCCAGCGAACTCGGAGAGCTCACCCTCGGCGACTACCTCCACCCCACTCTGTCTGAGTTCTCGCCCGAAGACCTGGAGAGGCTCTCCCGCGGCGAGAGCTCGACCGTCTTCGCCGCCTACTTCCGCGACTCGCTCGTTCCGCGCATCGCGCAGATGCAGCCGCGAATGCTCGGGATTTCGGTCCAGTTCCGCAACCAGGTCCTGCCCGCCTTCGAGCTGGCGGGGATGCTGCGCCGTGCCTTCCCGGGAACCCGGATCGTAGGCGGCGGCGGGATGTTCACGTCGTGGCGCAGGCCGCTGAAGAAGCTGGGGCTGCGCTTCTCCGCCTTCGACCACATCGTCTTCGGCCCGGGCGAGGCTCCGTTGGCCGAGCTGGCAGCAGGGCGCACCGGTTCCGAGTACTTCCTCGAGGACGGCAAACAGGTCGCCTTCGTTCCCGACTACAGCTTCGCTCCGCTGGGCGACTACCTCTCGCCCGAGCGGATCCTGCCGCTGACCACCACCCGCGGCTGCTATTGGGCGAAGTGCCTCTTCTGTCCCGAGGCCACCGCTCCCATCCACCGCTACCGCTGCAGCCAGCCGACCGGCTTCGCGGCGCTGCTGACCGACTTTTCCGCCCGCCACCAGGTGCGCCACTTCCACCTCACCGACGATGCCATCCCGGTGAACGTGCTGCGCCAGCTCGCCTCGCAAGCCGAGCATCTGCAGGGCCTCTCCTGGCACGGCTTCGTCCGCTTCGAGAAGGCGCTGCTCGACAAGCAGTTGGTCGCAGGCCTGGCGCGCGCCGGCTGCACCCAACTCCAGCTCGGGCTCGAGAGCGGCTCGCAGCAGGTCCTCGACCGCCTGCAGAAGGGGACGCGGCTCGACGATGTCTCGCAGATCCTGGCCAATCTCGCCGAGGCGGGCATCGGCAGCTACGTCTACATCCTGTTCGGCACGCCGGGAGAGACCGAGGAGGACGGCGAGCTAACCCTGCGCTTCCTCGAGCAGCACGCCAGCGAAATCGGCTTCCTCAACCTGGCGATCATGAATCTGCCCCGCGACGCCACCTTCCTCGAGAATCCCGAATTGCACGGGATCCGCAGCGCCCAGCCCCTGGCCGAGGAGGAGCCGCTCGGTCTCTACCGAGCCTTCGAGGCATCGCAGGGATGGGAGCGTGCCGGGGCCCGGCGCTTCCTGCAGCGGCGCGTCCTCGGCTCGCCGGCGATCCGCGCCATCGCCGCGCGCACTCCGCCGCTCTTCACCTCGAACCACGCCTTCCTGTTCGAGCCCGCCGCCCGGCTCACCTCGCCAGCAGCAGCTTGAGCCGCTCCAGCCCCGCCGGATGGGCGCGCACTTTGAGTCGCGCGCCAGACTGGTCGTACTCCTCGGCCAGCACTCGCGCCTCCTCGTGGATCTTCCCGAGCAGCGACTGCTTCCCGTAGGGCACCAGCAGCTCGCCCTCGACCATCGCGCTCTCGAAGAATCCAATGATCGCCTCGCGCAGTGTGGCGACGTCCCTCGGGTTCTTGGCGCTCAGCAGCTTGGCCTCGGGGTTCTCGGCCTGCAGCGCTTGCAGCTCCTCGGCGCTGAGCCGATCGACCTTGTTCAGCAGCAGCAGGCTGGGCACTGCCCCGGCGCCGATCTCCGCCAGCACCTGCCGGGTCACCGCGTACTGCTCGCGATGCATCGGGTCAGAGGCATCAACCACGTAGAGCAGCAGCGAGGCCTCGAGCGCCTCGTCCAGGGTCGAGCGAAACGAGGCCACCAGCTCGTGGGGCAGCTTCTTGATGAAGCCCACCGTGTCCGAGACCAGCACCCGCGGGCGCGCCTCGGGCTGGAGCGCGCGCACGGTGGTGTCGAGGGTGGCGAAGAGCTTGTCGGCGACCAGCACCTCGCTTCCAGTGAGCGCGCGCATCAGCGAGGACTTGCCGGCATTGGTGTAGCCGACCAACGCCACCCGCCGCTGCTCTTGCCGGTGGCTTCGCCGGTTCTCCTGGTCGCGCTGGATCGCTGTCAGCTCGACCCGCAAATCGGCCATGCGATCGCGAATCTTGCGCCGGTCGAGCTCGACCTCAGACTCGCCCGCGCCACGCCCACCGATGCCTCCGCGCTGGCGATCGCCCCCGCCGCCGGTCTCGCGCAGCCGCGGGGCCACGTACGCCAGCCGCGCCAGCTCGACCTGAAGGCGCGCCTCGCGGCTTCGGGCATGCCGGTGGAAGATCTCGACGATCACCCCGGTGCGGTCGAGCACCTCGACCCCGGTGGCGCGCTCCAGGTTGCGGGCCTGGCTCGGGGTGATCGGATGGTCGACGACCACAAGGCTTGCACGCCGGTTGGGAACGGGCTGAGCGGCATCGGCGCTCTCGCCCTCCTCGGATTCCTCGTCCGCATCCGGCGCGGGCGGGTCATCCTCGGAGTCCGCCATCCGCAGCCGCGCCTTGCTCTTGCGCTCGGGGACGCCGGAGGGCACCACGCCGCTTCCGCCGGTGAGCTTGGCGAGTTCCTTGAGCTTGCCTTGGCCCACGATGGCCGCCGGCGCCAGTCCCTGGCGGCGCTGCGTCGCAGAAGCGACGACCTCGTATCCAAGCGTCTCGACCAGCCGGCGCAGCTCCGCCAGCTGAGACCTGAACTCGACCTCGTCAACGTCCGGGAGCTGGACGGCGACGAGCACCGCGGCGGGCTTTTCGTTGGCGGGTTGGGGCATGGGAGTCCGGAGGAAAGCGAGCGTTCGCGAGGCATTTAGGCAGGAGTGGCGAACCGAGAGCAAGGAGCGACCGAGCGGACGGGAGGCTCGAGGAAGCGTCTTTTCCTCTCGGGCATCTCAAGAATCGGCTGGCCGTGAAGTGGCCGCAGGGCAGCCAGGCAGGTCGACCATGAGCGCAGATGAAACATTGCTGGGACGGCGAGAGGTCCTGCAGATGATGGCAGGTGGAGCCGCAGCCCTGGCCGCTGAATCCCTGGGTGCCGGACCGAACATGGGCGCTTCTGAGTCAATCGCGAAACCGTCGGGCAGAATGCCGACGATCTTCCTGGCGCACGGCGCGCCGATGATCCTCGACGATCCGGAATGGATGGACCGGTTCAAGGCCTGGGCAACCAAGCTGCCTCGGCCCAAGTCGATCCTCATGCTCTCGGCGCACTGGGAGCAGCGCCCGGTCACCTTGGGAGCGACGCGCCCGGTCCCGCTCATCTACGACTTCTATGGATTCCCGGAGAAGTACTACCGAATTGAGTACCCGGCTCCCGGGGCGCCCGAGCTGGCACGCCGAGTTCGCGAACTGCTCGGCGAGAAGCAGCCGGTGGCCGACGATCCGGATCGCGGCCTGGATCACGGCGCCTTCGTCCCGCTGATGGGCATGTATCCGCAGGCCGATGTCCCGGTGCTGCAGGTCTCGCTTCCTAGCCTCGATCCGGGCGAGCTCTTCGAGCTGGGGCGGGCGCTCGCTCCCTTGAGAGACGAGGGCGTGCTGATCGTCGGCAGCGGTTTCCTCACGCACAACTTGCGGCTGGTGAGGTTCGGCGTCGACAAGCCCGAGGGTTGGGCGATCGAGTTCGACGCCTGGTGCAGCGAGGTGCTGGCCAGGAGGGACGTCGACGCGCTGCTCGACTATGAGCAGCGAGCGCCGGGGGTGAGGCTGGCTCTGCCGACGCACGAGCACTTCGTGCCCGTCGTGACCGCGCTCGGCGCCGCCGTCGAATCGGGGCCGGTGGAATTCCCGATCGCCGGCTTCATGGCCGCCACGCTCACCAGGCGCTCAGTGCAGTTCGGCTAGATGCGCCCGGTCAGCTCCGCTCGACCTCGCGCAGCGCGACCTCCTGGTAGCTGCGCACCAGCTCGCGGCAAACCGCGTCCCAGCGCTGGCAGACCTGGAGCGTCTTCTCGTCGGCGCTGAGCAGGCTGGGGTGAGCCACAAGCTCGGACATCTCCTGGGCAATCCGGCGCACCGTCGCGGGCTCGGCGCCGGCCAGGATGCTCGCGACCACCTCGGCGGTCGGATACCACTCGGCCGCCTTCTGCAGATCGCGATGGACCTGCGCCTGCAGCACGTTGCGCGGCCCCTCCCACAGCTCGTTGACCGCCGAGTCGCGGTAGAGCCGCGGCAGGCAGGAGAAGTCCTCGATCACGCCGTTGCCGCCGAAGATGGCCATCGCCTCGCGGATGACGTCGGTGCTCTCCTCGGCGGCGGTGAACTTCTGGAGCATCACCATCTCGCGGGCGTCGAAGGCGCGGCGGCGGGCGGCGGCGTCATTGGAGCCCGGCTCCGACAGCCCGCCCGACTCGTAGAAGCCCTTGTAGAGCTTGAAGGCGCCGGCGGTGGTGCGCTGGGCGGCGCGGGTCATCCGCTCGAGCTGTCCCTGGACCATGGGGAAGTCGCCGATCTTGCGCCCGAAGGCCTCGCGGAAGCGCGCGTAGCCGGCGGCCTCGCGCACCGCGCGGGTCATGAATCCGGCCGACGCCAGCCCGACGGTGAGCCGCGACAGCGTGAGCACGATCGACACCACGTTGGCCACGCCGCGGTTGAGCGGGCCCAGCGGCCAGGCCGTGACGCCGTCGAAGGTCATCTCGGCGGTGGGCAGCTCGCTGGTGCCCATCTTCCACTTCAGGCGATCGACCTCGACCCCGCCGCGTCGCTGGCGGAAGCCGCCCGGGCGCCACAGCGAGACGACGAACAGGCCCACCTTATCCGAGCCCTTGGGCTTGGCGGTGATCACCGCGTAGTCGGCGTGGGCCACCGAGCAGAAGAACTTCGAGCCGTAGAGCCGCCAGCCGCCCTTCTCCTCGACCGCCTCCAGGACGTTAGCGGGGACATCCGAGCCTCCCTGGATCTCGGTGAGAAACTGCGCGCCGACGGCGAAGTCGCCACCCTTGCCCTCCTTGACGTGCTCGAGGACAGCCTTGGTCTCCGGGCGATCGGCGAAGCGCTCGAGGAGGGCGACCATGCCCTCGGTGCAGACCAGTGGGCAGGCGATGCAGGCCTCGCCGTTCTGGTAGACGAGAAACATCTTCGCCAGGCGGGTGGCGAGGTCGGTCTTGGAGGAGAAGAGCCCCTCGGAGAAGACCTCGCGCTCGAGCGATTCGGTCTCGGCCGGGCGGACGATCTGGTCGACGCGCTGGTGGTGGGCGTCCCAGGTGCGCAGGAAGACGCGCTTCTCGGGAGAGGAGGCGGCGTTGGACCAGTCGCGCCAGCGGGTGGAGGCCTTGCGCGAGAGGGCGCGGGCGGCGGAGTCCACGCGATCGGCGGAGGGTCCGGCGAAGTGGCGGACGATCTTCTGGGCGAGCTCGTCGCCGGCGTAGTAGTCGAGGCTGTCGCGCCAGTCGAGGAAGGGCTGGAAGCTGTAGGGGTTGTTCCGGTCGGGGAGCGACATGGGAGCCTCGAGGTGAGGAGGACTGGCGTACGGTAGCCGCCGCCCGCGGCCGGCGCTACTCGCTCAGAGTGCGGGTGGCCGGTTGCTTTGCTGTCTCAAGGATCCTTCTGCGTCAGCAGTGCGATCAGCCGCTCTGGCTCTTCGACGCTGACCATGAGCTGGCGCAGGCGAACCGGGAAGCCGGCCACGAAGCCATGCTGGCTCGGCTGGAGATCGATGACGACGATTCGGTCTCCCGAGCCATTGACCAGCCAGCGGCCTCCCCACCCGTGGACTCCTCGGCTTAGCGGGTGCTTGTGCAGCTCGGATGCGGCGCGCACCGCGGCTCTCGGGAACTCGGCCCGGAAAGCCCATGCCATGCGGACGGCGATTCGATCATCCTGCACTTCGACGTACGCCTTCGAGGGCGGCAGGAGCAGCGTTGAGGAGAGGGCGCGGTACCAGGCGTCGAAGCGGAGGGGGAAGCGGGTGATTGGGACGGCCATGACCTGAAGATAGGTCGGGCGACGGCCCGGACGGCATCCCACTGTTCGCACTCATCCTGCTCTTCCGGCGAGTGCCTTGAGCCTCGCCAGCACAAGCGGCGCACGGCCCTGGCTAGCAGCGTCGCCAGGCAGATGGCCGGGGAGCGCCTCGATGAACCTGGGGGCGTCGAGAAGCTGCCCTATCCGCCGTTTGAGATAGTTGCGAAGGGCCTCCGGCGCCGCTGTAACATCCGCCACCAGCTCCGACCTTCCGTCGACGACTGCGATGACATCTTCAAGGTCATGGCTGGCTCGATAGTCGCCCTCGCCGCGTCCATCGAAAGCTTCGAGCTTGGTCCCGAGGAAGTAAGGCGCAGATACGACCCGCACCGCCAGTTCCCCAACGGTGCGCGCCTCGGCGTGCTCGATGGCCGGGCCGTACCAGCGATTGCCGAAGCCGAGCACCGCTTCGTTCGTGGGCATCACGTCCACCTTCACGCCTGCCACAAGCCATCGGCAGGCCGGAGCGCCCTCGGAGGTGTCCTCCCGGAATCCCAGCTTGCGTAGACGCTCGGAAAGTCGGGCGTAGTCGGTATGAGTAGCGAGGTCCACGATCACATCCACGTCGGTCGTGGGCCTGACCTCGGCGGCTGCCGGGTCGGTGACAAGCAGAGCCGTCACCGCGCCGCCGAGGAAGACAACCTCTCCTCGAAGGTCGCCCAGCCGCTCGGCCACGAGCGCTACCATTTCGAGGTTCTGACTCACTCTCCCGCCTTCATGATCATTTCGCTGAGCAGCTTCGTCGCCAGCGCGCGCTCCCGAGCATTCCCTCCGCGAATCGCGTCGATGAGGGCCAGTGCCGCATACATCGCTGTATCGCGGGACGCCGCCTTCGGCGCAGAGGAGTAGAGCGGCTTGAAGGACTCGCCGCGCGCGATTCCCTCGGGGTGAGGCCAGACAGGCGGAAGCCCCTCGAGCTTGGCGAAATTCCCGATGAGAACGGGGGCCGCATGGGCGGTTGGGATTCCCCGAGTGACTGGCCCGCGAACAGCCGGGAAGATGTATCGAACCCCGTGGACCAAGAACTCGACCGCGCTCTCCCGAACCGGAATCGCCCGCCCCCCCGCGCCCGACACCACCAGACGAGCCTGCACCAATCGCTTCGTCGCGGCAGAAGCCTCAGAGCCACTTAGGCCGACTTCCGCGCCCATGGCGCGAACAGTCCATCGGACTTCGGGATGGAGGCACACCTTCAGCAAGACCAGCACGTCTTGGGGCTTGAGGATCACGTCCCAGAATCTAGCCATTTGTTCGCTGTTTGCAAACAGCGAACAGGCACGCCGCGATGAGTGGTATCTTCCTGGCCGCGACAGGTGCCGCACCCGAGAGAGTTGAAGGTGCGGTATGAGCACGAGCACGACTCGAGGCTTGCGCTTCATAGGGGGCACGAATCGAGCCTGTTCGCAGTTCATGAACTGCAAACGGAGCATCTTTGCGCGCCGCGAGTCCGGCCTCTAAGGAAGTCCCGTTTTCGAGTGTCAGGGCTTCCCGCAAACGAAAACGGGCCGCCTCCCGAGGGAAACAGCCCGTAAGCACAGCGGATTTTCTTGAGCCGACACCGCGAATCGAACGCGGGACCTACTGATTACGAATCAGTTGCTCTACCAGCTGAGCTATGTCGGCGTCCCCGGACTGCTCTGCTCCGGACACGGCGGGGCGGCGTTATAGCACAGACGGTTGCGCCTTCAATCCCTGAGTGCAGCCAGCCGCTCGCCCCTCTGCAGCACGGCTGGATCGCCGTTTGACCCCGCATCCCTCGGGCACTATCCTCCCGCCCCTTTCGAACCGCCCCCGGGCTCCTCATGCGCGCGCGCGAAGGTCACAAGCGGACCGTCTACACCGACTCGATGGAGATCTTCCATCGCGCCGCCGACCTGGTCACCCTCGACCACCGCGTCCGCCTCGAGCTCGAGGAGCCGGACTACGAGCACATCTTCTACGTCACGGTCAGGCTCAAGGACCGGCTGGTCCCGGTCCCCGACTCCGAGCAGCCGCGCTTCGCCGACCTGCCGGCCTCGGTGCTGCGCGACCCCAACGCCCTCGAGCACCTCGCCGACGGCACCCTGCTCCTCAAAGGCCGCGCCCTGCTTGGCTCCGACGTCACCATCCGCCAGGGCGTCATCCGCCTGCCCGGCGGCTCCCTGTTCCGCCTCGAGCCCGGCCAGGTCAAGCGCTTCAAGGCCTACCGCGTCCAGCACAACCAGGCCCGCGGCCCGTACAAGGGCGGCGTCCGATTCCACAAGGACGTCTCCCTCGACCTGTTCAAGTCGCTGGCCGCCCGCGTCACCTGGAGCAGCGCCATCGTCGACCTGCCCTTCGGCGGGGCCAAGGGCGGGATCAAGATCGACCCCCTGGCCTACGGCAAGGAGGAGCTGGAGCAGATCAGCCTGCGCTACATGTACCGGCTCAAGCGCCTGGTCGGCCCCGAGCTCGACATCCTGGCTCCCGAGGTCGGCACCACCTCCGAGACCATGGCGATCATGCTCCGCCAGTTCACCGACGGGGAGCGCGAGCGCCACCGGGTGCGCGGGGCGGTCACCGGCAAGGACATCCGCATCGGCGGCTCCGAGGGGCGGCACCGCGCGGTGGGCATGGGGCTGAGCTACTGCCTCGACGAGTGGGCCCAGCGCCGCGGCGAGTCGCTCAAGGGCAAGAGCTTCCTGTTGCAGGGCTTCGGCAACGTCGGCTCCAACGCCGCGGTGGTGCTGGCCCAGGCCGGGATGCGCCCGGTGGCGATCAACGACGCCTTCGGCACCATCTACAACCCCGACGGCATCGACGTCGACGCGCTGCTGCGCCACGTCTTCGACAACCCGGCCAATCTCAAGAAGACCGTGGCGGGCTTCCCGCTGGCCAGCGCCATCTCCAAGAAGGACTTCTTCGAGCTGCCGGCCGACGTGCTGATCCCCGCCGCCCTGGGCGGCGAGATCACCGGCGAGATCGCCCAGCGCCTCAAGGTCAAGGTGGTGGCCGAGGCCGCCAGCAACCCCTGCCTGCCCGAGGCCGACGAGATCCTCTACGCCCGGCGCATCGACCTGATCCCCGACGTCATCGCCAACGCCGGCGGGCTCACTGTCAGCTACTACGAGTGGCTGCAGAACCAGCGCATGGAGCACTGGTCCGAGCAGGACGTGGTCAGCCGCCTGGAGCGGACGCTGCGCGCCAACTACCGGATCATCCGCGACATCGCCGCCAACTCACCGTCGCGCTCCGACCTGCACGACTCGCGCCCCTTCGCCGTCGGCAAGGAGTGCGACCTGCGGCTGGCGGCGATGGTCCTGGCCCTCAAGCGGATCTCGTCGCACTACACGCTCGAAGGCTTCTCCCACAGCTAGCTACGAAGTCGGCAGGCCTGCTGCCGGCCCGCCGCCCGCTCCCCGCTCCGGCTCAGTGGAACACCCGGCTGCGCTCGGCGCCGGCGGCCCCGGCCAGCGGCTGGGTCAGCCCTTGCTCCGACTCGGCGATCTCCACGAAGCGCACGCCCATGCCCCGCAGCTGGTTCTCGCCGTTGTTGTCGGCGCCGTAGGACAGGAAGCACTGGTAGCGGACCTCGCCCACCACTGTGATCTCGGTCCCATTTTCCGGCGACACGAAGGTCACCTTGATCCGCGCCCCCAGCCGGTACGGCTCGCGGGTCTCGATGAACATGCCGCCGTCGCTGATGTTTCGGGCGATCCCTCGGGTCATTCCCTCTTCGCCCGCGAGGTAGACCGTGAAGGCCTTGTCGAACCGGATCGAGTCTCTGCGCTCTTTCACTGCTCACCTCCGACGTTTGAGCTCACTGTAGCGGGTGCGCAGATGTAGTCAAAAAAGCTACCATGACGCACCCCGGCACACACCGCCCTCCGTCGAAAGTGAACGGCCAGTTGCGGTACAAGGCAACGACCCCTTGCTTTGGAGGAACGACTTCATGAGGCCTTGCCTTCCCGCGCTGCTGATGCTGACGCTGGCGACTCCTGCCCTGGGCGAGGCCCCGCCCGAGTTCGCCAAGCTGCGCGACGCCGCCGAGAGCCTGGACAGCCTCACCTCGTTCCTCGACAAGTACGTCGGCGAGTGCGGCGCCTCGCTGGAGAAGCGCGAGTGCGAGGCCAACGCCAAGAAGGTCCGCGCCGAGCTGACCGGCAAGAGCTTCCACGTGATCCTGGGCGACGCAGCCTCGCGGATGATCCAGGCCGGCAGCTTCAACCCCGCCACCCGCCAGTACAAGCTGCAGCTGACCCCGTTCTTCGAGGGCAACGGCCTGGCGCTGACCGAGGGCGCGCCGGTGGGCCAGGACGCCAACGGCAACCCGCGGGTGCCGCTGATGCCGCTCGACGTCCAACTGCCCAACGACTGGATGCCGATGGACATGGACCGGATGATCCGCACCGGCAACCTCAAGATCCACCTGGTGTTCAGGCCGCTGGGGATCTGGACCTTGCCGGGCAAGGGCAAGGAGAAGCTGCAGGGCGTCAAGGCCAAGTTCGTGGCTCTGCGCCTGACCAACGCCCGCACCGGCGACGAGGTGGCGCTGCGCGTCTCCAGGTAGCTCCCGCGACGCGGCGCGCTCCATTTCGCAGCCGGCCGCCCTGACGCCGGACGGGAGTGCCGCTCTCGCTGCCGCTTTCGGCGGCTCCTCAGTTGGCCGCGGCCCCGTCGCGCCCGAGGAGCCGCCGCTGTTTTGCATTCCAAACAAGGCAAACAAGTGAACCCCACTCCGCCTGCTGGGGAAGGTAGGATGTCGTCGCTTTCTTGCCCGCCATCCATCCATTGGAGCAGCCATGCCACGCCATGCTCGCGCGGCGATTGCCCTCGCCGCGCTGCTGACCCTGGCCGGGAGCGCCTGCCGAGACCCTGACCGCACTCGCGCCGAGCACTTCCTCCAGCAGCTGCGAGAGCGCTTCCCCGCCGCCGCCGACCGCCTGCAAAGCCGAGCGGACGAACGCCTGCCCACCGGGCGCTCTGCCGACGTGGTGGGGGCTCCGCCCGCCTCTGCCGAGGCCCCGCTCCGGCTGTCGGCGGCCGGCCTCGAGCTTCAGGTTCGCGCGCTGGGAGCGAGCGTCGCCGCCGCAGCCAGCGACGGCGCGGCCACGGTCTTCCGCGACGCCTATTCGGACACCGACGTCGTCCAGGTGGCGAGCCCCGGGCGCTACGAGGAACTGCTGTTCCTGCGGGGGCCGAGTGCGCCGCGCCGCTTCGACTACCAGGTGATTGTCGATGGGGGCCGGCTGCTCCCCAGCGGCGAGGTGGTGGACGACTCGGGGATGGCGCGCCTGCGCCTGGCGCCGCCCTGGGCACTCGACGCCAGGGGCCGCCGGACGGAGGCGAGCCTCTCGATCGAAGGAGACCAGCTCACCATCGCCCTCGACACCTCGGGACTGGAGGCGCCAATCCTGCTCGATCCCTCCTGGGAGACGACAGTGGGCACTTTCGGCCAGGCGCGCTACGACCAGGCCCTGGCGCTGATGAGCGACGGGCGGCTGCTCGCCTGCGGCGGCACCGCCGACGGGACCACCGCGCTGGCCCGCTGCGACTGGTACGAGCCACTCGCCGGAACCTGGACCGCCGAACCGAGCCCGATGGCCGTCGGCCACCTGGGCGCGACCGCCACGCTGCTGGGCAACGGAACCTTGCTCGTCTGCGGCGGTGGCAACGCCAGCTGCGAGACCTTCGACCCGGTGCTGCGCGCCTGGACCGCCACCGCTCCCATGGCCGCGCCGCGCAGCTTCGCCACCGCCACCCTGCTGGCCAACGGCAGGGTGCTGATTGCCGGAGGCGACGCCGCCGGTCTCGCCGAGCTCTACGATCCCACCAAGCGCAGCTTCTCGGCCGCCGGGAGCATCGCCCCGCGCGCGCGCGCGGCAGCGGCCCGGCTCGGCGACGGGCGGGTGCTGGTCGTCGGCGGAACGATTGCCTCCGGCCCGGTGGCCAACGCCGACCTCTACGACCCGGCCACCGGCAGCTGGACCGCGGCCAACCTCCCCTCCCCCCGCTCCGAGCACAGCGCCACCCGCCTGCGCACCGGCGGGGTGCTGGTCGCCGGCGGCACCAGCACCGGGACCGACGTCCTGGCCAGCGCCCTGCTCTTTGACGAGGCCAAGGGCACCTGGGCTGCCACGGCCTCCGGCCTGGTGACCGGCCGCCGCGCCCATGCGTCGGTGCTGCTCCCCTCCGGCAAAGCGCTGCTGCTGGGCGGCAGCGACGGCGCTGCGTCCCTGGCCAGCACCGAGCTCTACGACGGGCTCTCCAAGGGGTTCTGGCAATCGGTGCCGCTCAAGGCAGCGCGCCAGCAGGCCTCGGCGGCGGTGCTCGCCAGCGGCGACGTGCTGGTGCTCGGAGGCAAGGCCGCCGGCGCCGCCCTGTCGTCGTCCGAGAGGTACACGGTCGACCCCGCCGTTACCCCGGTCAACTCGATGGCCATTCCCAGGAAGGGCGCCTCGATGACCGTGCTCGCCTCCGGCAAGGTGCTGGTCGCCGGCGGATACACTGACGGCACTACCGTCACCGCCACCGCCGAGCTGCTGGACCCGGCCACCGGCTCCTGGGCGCCGGCGGGCTCGATGGTGTATCCGGAGGTGGGGCACTCCGCACACCTGCTCGCCGATGGCCGGGTGGTGAAGATTCCGGCCGAAGTGATCCCCTTCCCGCCCTATTCCACGCAGTCGATCCAGCCCGAGATCTACGACCCGGCAACCAACCTGTGGTCCGCGCTGGGACCCACCATTCTGGCCGCCTATCGGACCACGGCGCTGCTCGCCGACGGGCGCATCCTGGCGGTGACCGCCTCGGGGGCGTCGCTGCTCGACCCGAACACCGGAACCTGGGTGTCCACGCCGCCGATGAATGCTCCCCGCATCGGCGGCACGCTCACCCGGCTCTCCACGGGCAAGGTCCTGCTCGCCGGCGGCCGGGCGGGCACGGTCCTGGCGAGCTGCGAGGTCTTCGATCCGGCCGCCGGCCCCGCTGGCGCCTGGGCGCTCGCCGGCCCGCTGGCGGCCGGGCGCGCCTCGCACACCGCGAGCCTGCTCCTGGACGGGAGGGTCCTGGTGGCGGGCGGCGAGGACGCCGCCGGCAACCGCGTGGCCACTGCGGAGATCTACGACCCGAAGACCTCGTCCTGGACCGCGGCGCCGGGGCTGGCCCAGGCCCGCTACAAGCACGTCGCACTCACGCTGCCCAGCGGGAGGGTGGCGGTCGCCGGCGGCCAGCCCGGCCTCACCGGCCCGATGACTGCCAGCGTCGAGCTCTACGATCCCGGGGTCGACCGCTGGCTCCCCTCGCCCGGCCTCGCGCTGGCTCGGATGACCTTTTCGGCGGCGGTGCTGCACGACGGGAGCATCCTGATGGCGGGCGGCAACCCCGGGACCGCCCCCGCCACCGCCGCCGCCGAGCTCTACCGCGAGCAGGTCGGAGGCTGGCGTCGGCCGGCACCGATGACCCAGCTGCTCAGGCCGCTTGCCGCCACTCCGCTCCCTGGGGGGAAGGCGCTGATCCTGGGGTCGGGGACCATCAGCTCGGCGGAGATCTTCGACCCGGCGACCGGCACCTTCACCCGGGCGGCCTCGATGGGGACCGTGCGCGTCGATCCGCTAGATCGAGATCCGCGCCCGTCCCCGTTCACCGCCACGCTGCTGCCCACCGGCAAGGTGCTGGTGACCGGCGGCGGCCTCTCGTACTTCCAGCAAGTCAGCACCGCTGAAATCTACGACCCGACCGCCAACTCCTGGACGCCGACCACCGGCCCGATGGCGGTCGCCCGATTCCGCCATTCTGCCGTCGCGCTGGCCGACGGCAGGGTGTTGATCGCCGGCGGCGCCACCAGCTGCGACTACACTCACGATATCTTCGATCCTTCCACCGGGTCCTTCACCGCCACCACCTCGGCGACCCTGACCTGCGTCAGCCAGATGCTACGGCTCGCCGACGGCAAGGTGCTGGGCCTGCACCGCACCGACGGCTCGTTCCGGATCTACGACCCGACCACCAACAGCTGGTCCATCGCCGGATACTTGCGCACCCTGCGCATCACCGGCGACCCGACCCTGACCCTGCTGCCGTCGGGGAAGGTGCTCGTCGCCGGTGGCGTCGACGCCAGCGGCGCCGCGCTGGCCTCGGCCGAGCTGTTCGACCCCGCCAAGGGAGCCTCGGCGTTCACCGCCCCGATGACCTTTCCCCGCGTAGGCCACTCCGCCGTCCTGCTCCCCACCGGCAAGGTGCTGGTGGCAGGCGCCGCACCGCCGATCTACTTCCCGCCGACCAACGCTTCGACCATGTCCAATGCCTCGGCGGAGTTCTACGATCCGCAGACCGAGACCTGGCGCCCGACGATCCCGATGGAGAACGCCCACCTGCTCCAGGCAGCGCTCCTGATGCCGGGCGCCGCTGCCCTCCTGGTCGGCACCACCAACGGCGCGACCACCACTGAGGCGCTGCTCTCGGATCCCGGGCTGGACGTCTTCGCTCCGGCTCGCCCGACCATCGCCACCGCTCCGGCCTGGGCGGCTCCCGGCGACACCGTCGCCCTCACCGGCTCCGGCTTCCGCGGCCCCGCCGGCGCCAGCGGCGGCACCTCGTCCGGCGCCGTCGCCGACCTACCGGTGCTCACCCTGATGCCCGCCGACGGCTCCGGGCTGCACCGCTTTCCGGCCAGCTCGTTCGACGACTCCACCCTCACCGCCAAGCTCCCCGCCGGACTCGGAATCGGCCACTACCTGCTCTTCGTCACCACCGCCGGAATCCCGAGCGTCGCCGCCCCAATGCAGATCGGGAAGGGGGTCGTCGGCGGTCCCTGCACTGCCGACGTCCAGTGCACCTCCGGCCACTGCGTCAACGGGGTCTGCTGCGCCTCGGTCTGCGGGACCTGCCAGGCCTGCAACCTCGCCCCGACCCCCGGGATCTGCCTGAGCGTCACCGCCGGCGCCGAGGACGGCCGCACCTGCACCCTGTCGCGCGCCTGCGACGGCACCGGCCTGTGCCGGCTGCGCTCCGGGCAGCCCTGCGCCGCCGGCTCGGACTGCCTGAGCGGCTTCTGCGTGGACGGGGTCTGCTGCCAGAGCGCCTGCGCCGCGACCTGCCAGTCCTGCAACGTGGCCCCCGTCCCTGGAATGTGCGTCCCGACCCCGGCCGGCCAGCCCGCGCGCTCCGGCTGCAGCGGCACCGCGGCCTGCGACGGCGCCGGCGCCTGCAAGAAGCTCTCGGGCCAGCCCTGCGCCGCGGCCTCGGAGTGCCAGACCGGCTTCTGCGCCGACGGCTTCTGCTGCGACCTGCCCTGCACCGGAGCCTGCCTGGCCTGCAACAACCCGCAGCACCAGGGGGCCTGCGGGCCGGCGCCGCAGTTCTCCGCGCGCGGCTGCCTGGCGACGCAGTCCTGCGACGGCTTCGGCTCCTGCAAGCTGGCCAACGGCCAGGCCTGTGCGACCGGGGCCGACTGCGCCTCGGGGCGCTGCGCCGACGGGGTCTGCTGCGGGGGTAGCTGCGGCCCCTGCCAGGCCTGCAACCTGCCGGGGAAGCTGGGGAGCTGCGCCGACGTCGCCGCCGGACAGACCACCGCCAGCTGTGCCGCCCCCAACGCCTGCGACGGGCTGGGCAAATGCCTGCTGGTGGCCGGCAGCGCCTGCACCGGCGCCAGCCAGTGCGCCAGCGGCTTCTGCGTCGACGGGCTCTGCTGCGACGGCGCCTGCGGCGGCACCTGCCAGGCGTGCAATCTGGTCGGGCGCCGCGGGACCTGCACCCCGGTCGCCGCCGGCGCCCCGGACCCCGACACCTGCGCCGCCCCCAAGTCCTGCGACGGGAGCGGGAGTTGCAAGCTCACCGCCGCCCAGGCCTGCGCCGCCAATGGCGAGTGCCTCTCCGGCTTCTGCGCCGGCGGGCTGTGCTGCGACGCGGCCTGCGCCGGCCCCTGCGAGAGCTGCAGCCTGGCCGGCAACCTGGGCAAGTGCCTCCCGGTCCCGGCCGGGCTGAGCGCGCCGGCCTGCGCCGCGCCGCGGGCCTGCGACGGCGCCGGGGTCTGCAAGCTGGTGGCGGCCCAGGCCTGCGCCTCGCCCGCCGACTGCCTGAGCGGCTTCTGCGTCGACGGCCAGTGCTGCGACAGCGCCTGCACCGGGATCTGCCAGGCGTGCAACGTCCCGAACAAGCTCGGCAGCTGCACCCCGGTGCCGAGGGGAGCGGCCGATCTCGACACCTGCCTGGCCCCGGCGGTCTGCGACGGCGCCGGAGCCTGCCTCAAGGTTGCCGGACAGAGCTGCGCCGGACCGAGCGAGTGCCTGAGCGGATCGTGCGTCGACGGCAAGTGCTGCGAGGGCGCCTGCGCCAGCCTTGGCCAGCCCTGCTCGGACAAATCGAAGTGCGCCAGCGGCCAGTGCGTGGACGGGGTCTGCTGCGAGGGCGCCTGCACCGGCACCTGCCAGGCCTGCAACGTGCCCGGATCGATCGGCCGCTGCTCGCCGGTGCCCAAGGGGCAGCTCGACCCCGACACCTGCGCCGCCCCCAACGCCTGCGACGGCAGCGGCGGCTGCGCCATGAAGCCGTCCGGGCAGATCTGCCAGTCGGCGGCGGAATGCCTGTCGGGACACTGTATCGATGGCTTCTGCTGCGACAGCGCCTGCGCCGGGGCCTGCCAGGCCTGCAACGTCCCCGAGCGCCAGGGCATCTGCAGCAGCGTCCCGCGCGGCCAGGGCGACGGCAAGGCCTGCGTCGGCGCCCAGGCCTGCGACGGAGCCGGGGCCTGCCTGTGGCGGCAGGGGCAGCCGTGCGGAGACGGGTCCCAGTGCGTCACCGGCCAGTGCGTGGGGAACGTCTGCTGCGAGAACTCGTGCGCCGGCCAGTGCCGCTCCTGCAATCTGCCGGGCAAGGAGGGCCAGTGCGCCTTCGTCCCGGCCGGCGAGCAGGATCGCGACTGTGGCGGCCTGGCGCTGGCGTGCGACGGGGCCGGCAAGTGCAAGGCGCGCAACGGGGTGCCCTGCACTGGAGGCACCGAGTGCGCCGACGGTCGCTGCGTCGATGGCGTGTGCTGCGACTCGGACTGCGCCGGCAGCTGCATGGCCTGCGGGCTGCCGGGCCACCTGGGGGTCTGCACCGCGGTGCCGCAGAACGAGACCTTCGCCGGGAGGGGTTGCGACGGCTCCTGCGACGGCCAGGGCACCTGCAAGCGAGCCGCCGGACAGGGCTGCGCCGCGGCCGAGGACTGCGCCAGCGGCTACTGTGAGAAGGGCGCCTGCCAGGTCGGAGGGCCGGCGGCGGCCGACCCCAACCTCTTCGCGCCCCCTCGCTGCGGCTGCAACGCGGGCGGCGGCGGACCGCTGTTGGCAGCGCTCGGAGCCCTGGTGGCACTGCGTCGGCGGCGCTCGGCCGCGGCGCTCGCTGTCGCGCTGCTAATCCCGGCCATGGCGTTCTCTGCGGAAAAGCCGAAACCGGCCAAGCCCAAGCCGCCGGCTGCGGCGGCGAAGAAGGCGCCCGAGCCTCCTACGCCGCCGGCGGCCGCGACCGCCCCTGCCGCGGACGCCTCGACCTCGCCCCCGGCTTCTCCGATACCTCCGCCAGCCGCCAGCGCCCAGCCGGCTCCTCCGCCAGCTCCGAGCGCGCCGGCTGCCGAGGCCGCCGCTGCGCCGGTCGCATCGCCGGCCAAGCCCAAGGCGGTGAAGGTGGCCTTCCTGGGAATGCAGGCCGGCCTCGGGGTGGAATCGGGAGTCGCGGAGATCGTCAGCGCCTCGTTTCTAGCCAGCATCCAGGAGCGGCCGACGGTGCGGGTGGTCTCCACCAAGGAGCTGCAGGCCGTTCTCTCCTACGAGCGGCAGCGCCAGCTCATCGGCTGCTCCGACAGCGGCTGCCTGGCGGAGATCGGCGGCGCGCTGGGCGTCGACCAGCTGCTCAGCGCCAGCCTGGGCCGACTGGGCGACACCCTGGTCTTCAGCGCCCAGCTCTTCAACGCCCACAAGGCCCAGGTGGAAAAGCGGTACAGCGCCCAGTCCAACGGATCGGCGGAGGACGAGCTGCTGGACATGTCGGCGGAGGCGGCAGTTGGCCTGTTCGGTCCCTCGCCGGTGGCGCGAACGAAGGCGTCGGCGGGGCGGACGGTGATCCAGGCGAGGCTCGAAGTGATGCTGGCGCAGGAGCGCGGCGGCGCGGTCGCCGCGACCGTGGGCTACCGGCTGTTGCAGTCGCTGACCGCCAGCGCCGGCGTTCTGGTCACCGGGCAGATGGGCCTGCTGGCGCGGCTGGAGTGGGTTCCCTTCAACGCCCAGGGGAAGGTGCGGCCGGTGCTGGCCCTGGAGGTCCCGGTCCTCTTTGCCCGATCCGTCGCCGCTGGCATCGGAGGGAGCGCCGGGGTGCAGGTTTCGCTGACCCGCTGGCTCTCGCTCGGGCTCGAGGTTCCAGGAACCTGGTTCTTCACCGCCCCGGCCGGCGCCCAGCGCGGCTACTTGTTCGCCGGCCCCACGGTGGCGCTCGCGCTCTGATCCCCTAGAACTCGCCGCTGAGAGAGAGCAGACCGCCGCCGTTCACCGGCGCCAGGCCCAGGCGCATCTTGGCGATGCCAGGATCCTGGTTCCAGATGCCGATCACCCGCTCCACCGGCGTTTCCATCAGCAGGCTCGATAGGCCGATCGAGGCTCCAAGCGCCGCCAGGGCCACTCCAAAGCCGGTGGCGGTCGGTCGATCCGGCCGCGACGAGGACTCACTGACCGCGACCAGCCCGATGCCGCTGGCGAGCATCAGGCCGGCGGTGACTGCGTTGAGCCGGCGGGCGAGTCGCTCGCCGCCCAACATCTCCTGGAGGCGCGCTTCGGTCCTGGCGACCACCTGAACCGGGTCAGTCCCGGCCGCCATCTCCTCCCGAAATGCAGCCCAGGCCTTCTCCCCGCTGCTCGGCAGGAAGGCGAGCGCCGAGACACCCAGCATCACGGCACCGGTGCCCAGGAAGACGTAGCCCTCCCGGTGGCCGTCGCGCAGCGACAGCGCGCCCAGCACCCCCAGCCCGAAGCCGCCAGCCGCCGAGAGGATTCCGGCGCTGAGCCGGCGCGAACGGTCGGTGTCCGCCAGCTGACCCAGCAGACGGTCCATCCTCTCGCCGTCCTCGCGCGTGATCCCGTAGACCGGCTCCGGCTGCGCCGCACGCTCGGCGCGCCAGGACTCCAGCGCGCGGGCACCGAAGGGCAGCGAGAACAGGGTCTGCAGCTGCTCCTGCGCCGAGCGCGAAGAGGCCTCCTGAGGTGCCCAGCTCATGGCGCCCAGCTCCAGCCTGGCCGGCACCGCGGCTGCCACCAGGCGCTCCTTCCCCAAAGCAGTCCCGCGCTCGATCACCATCCCCTTCTCCAGGCCCGCCGGCAGCCGCAGGATCACCTCGGCGCCCGGCTCGGCGTGGACGTCCAGCCAGCGCAGCTCGCTCTCGTCGCGCACCGTCAGGCGCACCGGCCCGGGCTCGTGGATGGTCAGCGCCGGCGCGGCCGAGCGAGCCGGCGCGGAGATGGCGCTTCGGTCATCGCCGCCGGGCCCGCGGGCGTAGACCTTGGGCCTCATCAGCGGGTTCTTGACCGGCGCCGCGGCGGTCTCAACGAATGCTGCCAGCTCCTCGTAGCTGACCTGGCCGTCGCCATCGGCGTCGGCCGCCCCCAACATTCCCGAACGCACCGCGTGGCTGAAGATCCCCGACTGGAGCTCGGACCACTCGTAGACCTCGGCCTCGGCGCTGGTGGAGAGGAAGACCCCGACCTCCGGCATCCGGCGGGCGAGCGCCTGCGCGGCATCGGAGGGAGTGGCGAACCGCCGCCCGCCCGGCCTGCGCGGGCTGATCACGAAGAACGAGTTGCAGCTGTCGAGGATGACGTGCTTGCGCTTCGCCGGAAAAGCCCTGAGCAGCCCCTCGAGGTCCTCGGAGGTGAAGGGGCCGTCCGCCAGGCTCAGGAAGCCGCTGCCGCGATCGACGTCGCCGTGGCCGGCGAAGACGAAGTAGAGCTCTACCTCTCGCCCGCGCTCCTCGGCTGCTCTGGCCTTGGCAGCGACCTCCTGCGCGGCGACGAGCACGTTGGCCTTGGTCGGAGCCCGCGCCTTGTCGACCAGAGGGCCGAAGAGCCGAGCGCTGTCGCGGTCGAAAGCGGTGAGCAGAGTCGCGCTCTCCGGCCCGTAGAGGGCCTCGAAGGTCTCAAGGTAGCGGGCGGCGTCGTCGTCGGCGTAGTGCAGCGGCGGCTGGGAGAGTCCGGCGCCTTGGTTGCTGCCGACCACGAGCGCCAGGACCAGAGGATCCGCTTTGCCTGGCGTTGCTGCGACCAGCAGGCCGAGCGCGAGCGACACGAGCGAGGTCATGGGGAACTCCGAGTCAGGATGAGGGGAAGCTCCTCGACAGAGGCGTCGGGGAAGCGAGCTTGCAGGGAACCGACAGTGAGCCGCGTAGAAGGCAGGGACTCGATCTGCGATACGCGCAGCGGCGCCCGCGTGACCAGCAGCAGCACCTTCATCGGCCCCGGCGCTGGCGACTCGAGCCGCACCGACTCGCCCAGGGCGCTGGGCACCTCCGCGGGCGACAGCGGCACCGAGAACGGATCGCTGTCGGGATCGACGAACCCGGGATAGAGCCAGTGGATCTCTCCCGATGCGTCCAGTCCGAAGGCGGCGAGGTAGAGCTCCACTGCCTCGAGGTTGCGGTAGCTGGCGAAGAAGGCCGCCTCGGCAGGCACCGCCGCACCCGGCTCGATCGCTCGCGAAGGATCGTCCACCCGCCGGAGCTGAACGCCGGCCCGCTTGCCGATCGCGTCGCTGGGCTCGCCGCCTCGCGCCTGCAGCTCGGGCGCGCCGCGCGGGGCAAGCAGCACGCCCGTCGCCAGCGCCGCGGCCAAGGCCCCGGCGCCAACCCAACCGAGCGGGCTTCTCCGAACCGGCGGCGCCTGATCGAGCCGCGCCATCAGCCGCTCCACCGAAACCGGCGACGGCTCGGCAATCGGTTGGGCCAGGCGGCGCAGCAGCTCCTCTTCCGCGGCCAGCCGCGACCGGCACTGGCGACACGCCTCGACGTGCCCGCGCAGCTGGCGCCCGCGCTCCTCCGACACCTGGCCGTCGACCAGCAGCAGCCACTCCGAGGGATTGGGGCAGCCGTTCATCGCTCCACCTCGGGCAGCGCCTCGCCGAGCTCGCGGCGAAGGCTCTTGAGGGCCAGGAAGACGCGCGACCGCATGGTCGCCTCCCCTCGCCCGACGATCTCCGCGATCTGGGCGTAGTCGAGCCCGCGGTCGAAGCGCAGCAGCACCGCCTCGCGCAACTTCTCGGGCAGGCGCGCCACCGCTTCGAACACCCGCCGCTGCCGCTCCGATTCGAGCAGCGCATCGAGCTGGGCCGGCTCCTGCTCCGAAGTGGGCCGGGCCTCGAGGAGCCGCTCGCGCCGACTCGTGTCGCGGCGGTGGTTGCGGCAGCGGTTGCGGGCGATGGTGTAGAGGAAGACCGCCGTCGAGGCGCCGGGCCGGTAGTCGGCGCTCGAGAGCCAGACCTGGACCATGGTCTCCTGCGCGAGCTCCTCACCGGCGCCGCGATCGCCGACGTACTTGGCACAGAAGCTGGTCAGCCGCGGCAAGTGACGGCCGGCGAGCTCGGCGAAGGCGTCACGGCGGCCGGCGCTGCTCAGCAGCATCAGCTCTTCGTCGCTGCCCCGGTCGAGGGCATTCGCGGACTCGGCATCGCCCGGCAGAACTCGCAGCTTGGGAATGGATTCGCGCAACCGGCACCTCGGGCGTCACACTAGGTACACCCGAGCGGCCATGGCGTTGAGTGCTCGATCTTCGAAAACTCTGCGCGAGGAATTCCACCAGTAACTTCAAACACAAAGACGCGCTCCGCCCCGCGGCCGATTTGGCCGTGGAGGGAGCGCGTCGATGAGGCGCCGGACTACCGCAGCGGCACGGCGATGAAGATGGCCGCGCCCTCGCGCCGCACGCGGATCAGCGCGGTATCGCCGACCTTGAGGGTATGGGCGATCTGGGCGTAGTCGCGGACGTTGCGCACCGGCTGGCGCTGCATCTCGACGATGACGTCGCCGGGTCGGGCGCCGGCCCGTGCGGCCGCGGAGTCGGGCTCGACGGCGCTGATCTGCACGCCCTCCTCGACGCCCACCTGACGCGCCCGCTGCGTGCCCAGTGCAGCCACCGAGATCCCCAGCTTGTCGACCGCCGAAGGCTGGGCGCTCTCCTCATCGCCGCCCTGCTGCCAGGCGGTGCGCTCGTCCTCGGGGCGCTCGCCGACCTTGACCGGGATCGCACGCTCCTTGCCACCGCGCATCACCGTCAGCTGGGCCTTAGCCCCAGGGGCCAGCCCGGCCACGAAGCGCGACAGCTGGTTGTAGGTCTCGACCTTGCGGCCGTTGACCGCGGTCACCACGTCGCCCGCCTCGAGCCCGGAGGCGGCCGCCGGCCCGCGCTTCATCACCTCGCCCACCAACGCGCCTCCGGCCTTGCCCAGCCCCAGGCTCTTGGCGATGTCCGGGGTCACTTCCTGGATCGACACGCCCAGCCAGCCGCGCACCACTTTGCCGCTGTTCAAGAGCTGCGGCAGCAACTCCTTGGCCATGTTGATCGGCACTGCGAAGCCGATCCCCTGGCCCTGGGCCACGATGGCGGTGTTCACCCCCACCACCTCGCCCTTCATGTTGAACAGCGGCCCGCCGGAATTGCCGGGGTTGATGGCGGCGTCGGTCTGGATGAACTCGTCGTAGGGCCCGGCGCCAATCACCCGCTCCTTGGCGCTGACGATCCCCTGGCTCACCGAGTGGTCCAGGCCGAAGGGGTTGCCGGCGGCGAGCACGTAGTCGCCCACCTGCAGCGCCTCCGAGTCACCCAGCGGCACGGTCGGCAGGTCTTTGACCTCCTGGCCGTTGGGCTGCAGCTTGAGCAGCGCCACGTCGGTCTTCGGATCGCGGCCGACCACCTTGGCGGTGAACTCCCGGCCGTCGTCGAGGGTGACCTTGATCTCCGAGGCCCCGTCGATCACGTGGTTGTTGGTGATCACGTAGCCGGCGGGATTGATGATGAACCCCGAGCCCAGGCTCTGCCGGCGCTCGGGCTCGGCGTCGCCGCCGCGGCCTCCGTGGAACTGGTGGAAGAAGTCCTCGAAGCCCGGGGGCACCTGCATCTGCTGCCGCTTGGCGATGCTGGTGGTGTTGATGTTCACCACCCCCGGCTTGATCGCCTTGACCAGCGGCGCCAGCGACACCGGGGCCCGGAAGTCGCCCAGGTTCTGCCCGCCTTCGCGCCACAATCCGTTCGGCGGCGGGGTCGTCGACGGGGTCTCGGCGTGGGCGGTGCCCACCACCGCCGAGTCGAGGGCCTGCACCAGGCTGCCCTGCTGCTGGCACCCCAGCAGCGGCGAGAGCGCCACCGCCAGCGCCGCGGCGCGAGCCGATCCGAAGTTCATGGAGAATGCTCCGCGTTTGGATTCGAAATGGCAGATCTGCGTCACTGCCACAAACCGGGCGGCGGGATCTCTCATTCCCGCCGAGCGCTCGCCAAGCCGCTCAGGCCTGCGCCGGCTGCGCCGGGGGCGCCATGTAGCGCGCCACCCGCACCCGCGCCGGCCGCAACACCCGCTCGCCCAGCCGATAGCCCGGCACCGCCTCGGCCACCACCGTGTCGTCCTGGGCCTTGTCCGCTACCGGCACCAAGTCCACCGCCTCGGCCAGCTCCGGGTCGTAGGGCTTGCCGACCAGTTCCATCCGCTCGATGCCCATCGCTGACAGCCGCTTGAGCAGCCCCTCGCGGATCAGCCGCACCCCCTGCGCCAGCGGCCCCTCGTCCTGGCGGGCTGCCGAAAGCGCCCGCTCCAGCTCGTCGCCCAGCTCCAGCAGGCCAAGCGCCACCTTGCCCCGCTCGCCCAAGAGCACCCGCTCCTTTTCGCGCTCCAGGCGCTGGCGGAACTCCTTCTGGTCGGCGAGCAAGCCGCTGTAGGCCCGGGCGATCTCGTCCAGCCGCTTGCCCTGCTGCTCTCGCTCCTTGTGCGCCGCGGCCAACTCGGCCCGTGCGCCGTTGAGCTCCGAGCGCAGCTCCTCGAGGAGCAGCGGGTTGATCGCCTGGGGAGTGGTCTTCTCGGGCTGCTCGGCCTGGGCCGCCTCAGGGGCGGGGGCCTTGGGCTCGGGAGCGCCCTGCGGCGCGGAATCGGTCGGGTTCAAGTCTGTCGGCTCCTGGCGCGCCTGTCGCCCCTCTGGGGGCGCGGCAGGCGCAACCTAAGCACCCGATTTGAGGTGTCAAATCGCTACTGGGAGTCGGCGGCGCCCTTCTCCATCGCCGCCAGCGCCTCCTCGATCTGCCTCGCCTCCTCCGAGTCGAGCGCCTCGGCAGGCTGCTCGGCCGGCGGCGCCTCGCCCTGCTGGCGCTCGCTGGCCAGCCGGCTGAGCTCCTCCTGCGACAGCGGCTGCACGGTCACCAGGTTGCCGGTCTCGTCGCGCAGCTCGATCTCGGCGGCGCGCAGCGAGTAATAGAGCAGCCAGCGCTCGGCCGCGGTCATCGTCCCCGGCGGCAGAGAGCTCTCGATCTCCTGGATGGTCAGAAACCCCCTCCGCAGCCCCCGCTGAAAGAGCTGCTTCTTGGCCCCGTGGCCGCGCCCCAACTTGACGAAAGCCATTTCGTCGCGCCCTCGGCTTGAATCTAAGGCGCCCGAGCGTCGAATGGCTCCGGCGGGCTGACCTCGGTCTCGTCCTCCCCGTGCGGCGCCGCCAGCGGCGACTCGGCGGTCACCTTCTCCCCCAGGATGCGAGCGATCTCGTCGGCGTCGACCACCTCGGCGATGAGCAGCTGGGCCGCCAGCCGCTGCAGGCCGGGGCGCGCCTTGGCGATCACCTCCCGGGCCCGGTCCAACCCCTCCTGGACCAGCCGGCGCACCTCCTTGTCCACTGCATCGGCCGTCTGCTCGCTGTAGGTGCGAATGTCCGGCCCGCTGGCCCCGCCGCCCAGGAAGATCGAGCGCGCCTGCTCCGACAGGTTCATCGGCCCCAGGGTGCCGCTCATCCCGTACTCGCGCACCATCAGCTTGGCGATCTCGGTGGCCTGCTTGAGGTCGTTGGCAGCGCCGGTGGAGATCGAGCCGATCAGCAGCTCCTCGGCGGCGCGCCCGCCCATCAGCGCGGCGATCTTGTCGCGCAGCTCGTCGAAGCTCATCAGGTAGCGGTCCTCGAGCGGCATCTGCAGGGTGTAGCCCAGCGCCCCCAGGCCGCGCGGGATGATCGACACCTTGTGGACCCGCTCGGCGTTGGGCAGCAGCCAGCCCACCACCGCGTGGCCGCTCTCGTGGAAGGCGACGATCTGCTTCTCGCGCTCGTTCATCCGCCGGTTCTTCTTCTGCAGCCCGGCCACCACCCGCTCGATCGCCTCCTCGAAGTCGCGCATCTCGACGCTGTCGCTGCCGCGGCGGGCGGCCAGCAGCGCCGCCTCGTTGCAGACGTTGGCCAGGTCGGCCCCGGCGAAGCCCGGGGTGCGCGCCGCCAGCAGCTTCAGATTCACGTCCGGCCCCTGGCGGATCTCGCGGGCGTGGATCTCAAGGATCGCCTCCCGGCCGCGCCGGTCGGGCCGGTCGACCAGCACCTGGCGGTCGAAGCGCCCGGGGCGCATCAGCGCCGGGTCGAGGATCTCCGGGCGATTGGTGGCCGCCAGCACGATCAGCCCGACCTTGGAGTCGAAGCCGTCCATCTCCGCCAGCAGCTGGTTGAGGGTCTGCTCGCGCTCGTCGTGGCCGCCGATCACGTTGGCGTTGCGGGTCTTGCCGATGGCGTCCAGCTCGTCGATGAAGATGATGCACGGCGCCTTGGCTTGGGCCTGCTGGAACAGGTCGCGCACCCGGGCCGCGCCGACGCCGACGAACATCTCCACGAACTCGCTGCCGGTCAGCGAGAAGAAGGGCACCCCGGCCTCGCCGGCCACCGCCCGGGCCAGCAGGGTCTTGCCGGTGCCGGGCGGGCCCACCAAGAGCACGCCCTTGGGGATCTTGCCGCCGAGCCGGCGGAACTTCTCCGGGGTCTTGAGGAAGTCGACGATCTCCTTGAGCTCGTCCACCGCCTCCTCGATCCCGGCCACGTCCTTGAAGGTGATGCCGGTGTCGGCCTCGGAGTGGACGCGGGCCCGGGTCTTGCCGAAGGTCATGATCCCCGGCGGCCCCTGCCCCATCTGCCCGCCCATCCGCCGCATCATGAAGCTCCACAGCAAGAGGCCGACCCCGATCGGCAGCAGCCACACCCACAGCAGGTCGGCGAAGCCCGAGGAGGGCTGGGCCTCGTAGGTGATCTTCTTGTCGTTGAGCAGGTTGAAGAGGTCGTTGTCGCCGGGGATGCGGTTGGCCATCCAGGGCATGCGGGCGGCGACGGCCCCGGGGCGCTCGGCAGGGGCGCCGGGCTGCTCGCCAGCCGGGTTGGCCAGATAGCCCTTGACCCAGTCGTTGGAGACCACCACCCGCGAGAACTTGTCCTGCTGCAGGGCCTCCTTGAACCGGCTGTAGGGGACCTTCTGCACCCCGGCGTCGGCGAAGATCCCGCGGAAGAGGAAGAAGCCGATCAGGATCAAGAGCAGGTAGGCCACGGGCGAGCCGAGGCGGAGCCGGCCGCCGGGGGGCGGAGTCGGCCGCTCGGGCTTCTTGCCCCTGGGGCTGGCTCCCTGGGGAGTTGGGCTCATCCTTTGTCTGCTCCTTTTCGCCGTGCCTTTTCGGGCCGCGCCCGCCCGGGACGCTCGGGGGCGCAGGACAGCGAAAACATAAGCACCCGCGATCCGCAGGACCGACGGGCGGCGGAGCACTCGGAGACAGGCTCGGCGAACGGCCAGATGCCCGGCAAGCCGCGGGGGCCCAACCTCAAGAGAAGGACGGGCGGGCCGCGAGCGCGAGCCCGAACGGCGAGCCGGCGCAGCCTCGACTTGAGCGCCTGCCCCGTGGTCTGGCCGGCAGCACGCCGAAGCTCGTTCTCGATCCTCAGTCGGCGGCCTCGCGGCGGGGCGCCGCACTCAACCCGCAGCGCGACTTCGCCCCGCGGACCTTGGCGTGCCTCGCCTCAGTCGGCTCCGGACCTGCCCGTACCTGCACTTCCTTTCAGCCTCGGGCACCTCGGAGGCTGCCTGACCTGAACTGCTTTTCAGTCCAGGGCAGCTCGGGAGGTGCCTGACCTGACCTGCCTTTCAGCCTCGGGCAGCTCCGGAGGTGCCCGGAGCGCAAGAGCTTGCCCTCGGACGTGCTCCGGAGGTGCCCGGAGCGCAAGGGCTTGCCCTCGGACGTGCTCCGGAGCTGCCCGGAGCGCAAGAGCTTGCCCTCGGACGTGCTCCGGAGGTGCCCGGGGGGCCAAGCGCTTGAGGCCGAGGCAGGTCGAGGAGGTGCCCGGGGGGCCAAGCGCTTGAGGCCGAGGCAGGTCGAGGAGGTCGGTGCCGCCCGCTGCTCCGGGCGGGCGGCACTGTGGGCCGGAGGCCCGGGCTCACCTCAAGGCAAGAAGACGAAGGTCGCGGGGCTGGCGAACAGGGTATCTCCCCAGACCATCCGCCCCGAGGGCGCCACCTGCACCGTTCTCTTCTCCGAGAAATGGGTGGTCCTCTGCATGAGCGCCTGGCTCGACTTGTCCCACAGGAAGACCTGCGCCGACTGCGTGGGCGAGCTGGCGATGAGCGCGAGGTAGTTGCCGGCGAAGGAGATCCCGTTCCTGCTGCCGCCGCTGGTGTCGGGAACCAGCGGTCCGAGCGGCACCTCGTAGCCGACGGCGGTGTTCCCAAAGGGGGAAAGGTAGATGCCCCCCGGGCCGCCGTCGTAGAAGAAGAGCCGGCCGGAGATCAGGAGCGCCAGGTTCCAACCGGACGCGGCCTGCCAACTCAGCCCTGAGCCGGAGGTGGGCCAGTTGCCCGACACGTCGCAGATGGTGCTCCCCGGCAGCCCCGCGGAAGCCTGCACGCGCCAGCAGGCGAAGCTGGTGGCAGTGGCTGACAGCGCAGGCGGCGCGCCGCCGATGGTCTGGATGCGGAGATCCTGAGCCCAGCTGGAGGTTCGCTCCCGCCAAGCGACCAAGTTCGCCGACACCGCGGGCGCGCTCCAGCTTTCGAGCGTGTTTCCGGTCGCCGGCGCCGCCAGCGCCACCGGTGCCACCCCTTGCAGCGAGCCTCCGGGCGAAGGGCGGAGCAAGGCGTACCCCGACTGCACGCTGGTGACGCCTCCCTGCCCGTTGCACGGGCCGACGAAGTAGGCGGCGTTGCCCTCGCTGGCCGACAGCGCGGCGAGGCACAGGGTCGCGAGCGAAACGACCGTCGGCGCGGGATCGTCGGCGGTGAGGAGCTTCCCGTCGGGGCCGGCGTTGAGGATCTTGATGCCGCCGGCGACCTGGTAGAGCACGTCCTTGCCGGTGACCGCCAGCGGCGGAGTGCTTCCGGAGTAGCCCGCGAAGTCGGCCAGAAGAGTCGTCCGCTCGCTGCCGTCGGGGTCGCGCACCGCCAACCACCGGGTGACGATGTCGTTGCGCAGCACCAGCACCGTCCCGTCCTCGGCGATGGTCTGGTAGTCCTCGCGGCTGACCGAGCTCTCCCAGCGCTGAGAGGAGAGGTCCACCGCGACCAGATCGGCGGTCTGGTTCATGCCGTAGGCGTAGACGAACAGGCCGTGGTCGATCTCGGGGCTGCTGAGCTCGGCGCCGCCGGCGGACAGGTGGCGCAGGTAGCTCGGGCCGCCGGTCGGATCCGACTTGAAGGTGCCGTCGGGGGCGGCCTCCCAGTCGGTGATGCTCGAGCCGGAGATGGTCTGGCTGAGCACGATGGCCCGGCCCGGCTCGATGGCCAGCCCGCCCCGGGCCACCTCGCGCGTCCCCTGGTTCTTCGCCGGCGCCGGGTCGTCGGCGGTTCCCCAGAGCCCATCCGGACCGGCGCTGCGAATCCGATAGACCGCGGGCGGCGCCATGTGGTCGGTGGTCACGGTGGCGGTCCAGGTGATCTCGTTGTCAACGACCGTCGCGCCCATCGTGGTGGGCCAGGCCGGCTCCGCCAGGCCGCTGCGGCCGGAGAACGACGACGCGCCGGTGGTCTGGGTCGCCCGGTAGAAGAAGCCGTTGGCGACGGTGGGCTTCACCAGCGCGTAGGCCGAGAAGAGCGTCGAGGCGGTCCAGGGGAGTTCCTGGGAGTTGTCAGCGGTGAAGATCAGCTTGCCGTCGGCCGAGATGGCCGCCTGCTCGGCGTCCAGCGTCCAGCTCATCTCGGTCCAGACCACCGTGCCGTCGGCCACCGTCGGCCCCGAGCCGGGCGACGCCGTGGGCAGGACGGGGACCGGCCAGGCCGGCTCGGTCGCGCCGGAGGTCCCGGCGCTCGTCGCCCGGTAGGCGTGGCCGTTGGGGGTGGTCGGCCAGACGAGGTCTCCGGCAGCATGGGCAGCGCCGGCGGTCCAGGCACGGGCGGCGCCCACGTACGAGGCCCTCCAGCGGTACTTGGGCGGCTGCGGCCCCACCTGGCAGTTCGCGCCCGAGACGACCTCCGAGGCCCAGAACAGCCAGTCGCCGGCGGCGCGCAGCCCGGCGACGTGCCCCGGCCCGGCCGCGGCCCCCAGCGGGTGCACGGCACCGCTGCAGGCCTTGGAGGTCGGGTCGAGCTGGCACCAGAAGACCGACTTGGTGTCGGGGACCTGAGCGCTCCAGTCGTCGGCCACCACCCAGGCCAGCACCGGTCCGGAGACCGCGACGCTCTCGAAGAATTGCACCGAAGAGAGCAGGCCAGGAGTCTTGGTCGGCCCCAGGATCTCGAGGCCGCTCATGCAGCTGGCGATGCCCGGCAGGTCCGCCCGCTTGATGGACTTGAAATCGCTGCTCGGGCAGGGCGGCGTCACGCACGTCGAGGCCTGGGCGATGTAGTACACCCCGAGCTGCCCGATGGCAGCCAAGGACTCCGGGGCGACGGACATCCCCTGGCACGACTGCGAGCGCAGGAAGGACATCTGGGCGACCTCACCGGCCGGCGAGCAGGTGACGAGCGGAACCCGGCGGGCGTCGAGCTGGGCCATCGAGGCAAGGCCGTTGTTCGAGTAGGCGACCATGTTCTTGTAGAAGCGGGGCGCCATCTGCGGCCCGATCCCTTGGGCGAAGACGCGCGTCCCCTCGGTCCCGACGATGATCGAGGCGCCGTCGCCGATGTTGCCCGCCAGGTCCACCGCGCGCACTGAGATGCGGTTGGTCGCCCCGGCGACCAGCGGCACGTTGATCGAACGCAGCTCGCGCGAGCTGACGCCCCCGCTGCGGACGGTGGCGCAGCGCAGCGCCGGGTCAGCACAGGTGCAAGTGCTGGAGCAGGGATCCCAGGCGTTGGGATCGGTCGCCGAGCGGCAGCCGGCGCAGAGCGGGACGAAGCCGCCGCCGCTGTCCACCTCCAGATAGTCGACGCCGCGGTAGGGATGGTTCAGGTCGCCCAGCGGCGCGTCCACCGGCCCGGCGGCGACGAAGACGTCCACGCTGCCGGCGCGCACGGTGTAGAGCGAGGGGTCGTACACCGGGCTGATGGAGGGCGCGCCCGGCCGCGAGACGTCGCACACCACCGGGGTCGGGCCGGCCAGCGCGCTGGTGTTCCCGGCCATGTCCCTGCTCTGGGCCCACAGGCAGGTGCGGTTGCCCGCGGTCAGCGAGAGCGCGAACGAGGCCGGCGACTTTGCCAGGGCGCAGTCGGGCAGCGCCGGGCAGGCGACCGCCGCCGGCCGCTCGGAGCTGCACACCAGGTAGCTGTCGAAGGTGGCGTCGCCCTCGGCGCCGCTCAGGCTGACCGAGGTGGTGGTGGCGCTGAGGTAGGTGCGCGGGGTGTGGATCACCGGGGTTGCCGGCGCCACGCTGTCCTGGCGGACCACCGCGTAGCTGGCGGGACCGGCGTTGCCCAGCCAGTCGACGGCCCGCACCCACAGCGTGTTCTCGGCGTTGAGGTCGAGGCTGAAGATCATCTGGGCCGGGGTCTGGGCGACGATGGCGGCGGCAGTCCAGTCCGGCAGCCGCCCCTTGACGTACTGGTAGCCGCGCAGGTTGGAGGTCGGCTTGGTGTTGTCCACCGCCGGGCTGGCCAGGGAAAGAGTCAGGGAAGTGGCGCTGGTCCAGGCCGGCGCGGCGACCAGGGTCAGCCCGGTGGGAGCCAGGGTGTCGAAGCAGTCGGCACTGGCGGCGGCGGTGGCCACTGCGGAGCGCACCGGGAAGGTCCCGCCGCCCAGGCAGGCGCGATCGGTGGAGGTGATGTGCAGGTCGAAGGTCCCGGGCGGCAGGTCGGCGATCGACCAGGAGCCGTTGGCGGCGGTGCCGGCGCTGGCCTTGCTGTAGGTCACTCCGTTGTAGGCCACGCCGGAGACCGAGACCGCGATCCCGGTGCTGTCGGCGTTGCGCCCGGAGTTGCCGACGTTGTCGTTGAGGTAGGCAAAGCCGGTCATCGAGCCGGGCTGTAGCAGCAGGGTCAGCGGGCCGACCGGAGTGTTTCCATTGGCGGCCACCTGCACCTGGGCGCTGGCGGTCTTGAAGTGGTCGAGCGAGGCATTGACGGTGTGGCTCAGGCCGGTGACCAGGCTGACGGCAACGGCCCGGAACTGGAAGGCGCCGCTGGCGTCGGTGACGGTGCGATCCACCTCGGCCCCGGTCTCATCGAGCAGCGCCACCCGCGCTCCCGAGAAATCGGTGCCGACGGCGAAGCCCACCACCGTGCCCGGGTCGAGCTTCACTGTTCCGCTGACCGTCCCGCGCAGCACCCGCAGCACGACGTCGGGGGCGGTCACCGCCGCGGCGCTGGCCACCCGGAAGGCGGTGGAGGAGGTGGCCTCGAAGCCGGTGCGCGAATAGCCGAGCTGGTAGTCGCCGCCCACCAGGTTGGAGAAGAGGAAGGCGCCGGTGGCGTCCGACTGGGCCGTGAGATCGACCGCCACTCCGCGCAGGTCCTTGCCCTGCAGTCGCACCGAGGTTCCGGCGGTGGCGCCCTTCTCGACCGTCACCTTGCCGGCGACGCTGGCGGTGGAGATCACGGTCAGCGACAGCGGCGAGCCGACCAGCTGGCCGACCGCGTTGCGGGTGACGGTGAGCGAGCCGGTCTGCGAGGCCCAGTCCGGGGCCTTGGTGGCGGCGACGCTGTAGGTGCCCACCGGCAGGCCGGCGGCGGAGAAGTTGCCGAGAGGATCGGTCAGGACGCTGACCGTCGTGCCGGCGATGGCCCCGGTTCCGGAGAGGGTGACCTTGATGTTGTCGTGGCTGGAGGCGCCGGTAAGCAGGAACTGGCCGGCGGCGTCGCCGCGGGAGCGGGAAAGGCTCGCCGCCCCCAGGGTCACCGTCTGCCCGGCGGCCAGCGCCACCGAGCCCAGGTCGGCGGCCTCGTAGTCCTGCAGCGCGAGGGAGAGCCGATAGCCGCCCGGCGGCAACCCGGTGAAGGAGAAGGCCCCGGAAACATCGCTGCGGGCGGTGAGGTGGACCACCACCCCGTTGACGTCGGCGCCAGAGAGGTCGGCGTTCACGCCCGACTGATCGCTGCCGGCGCTGTAGTGGACCGTTCCCAGGATGGCGGCGTCGCGGCGCAGCGACAGGGTCCTGCTGGCCGCGGGGGCGGTGGCCGAGGGGGCCTCGGTGTCGAGGTTGGCGGCCACGGTGGCGGTGGCGGTGGGGATGCCCAGGTAATTGGGCAGGCTGGCGTCGAGCTGCCAGGTGCCCACCGGCACGCCGGAGAAGCGGAAGGCCCCGCGCGAGTCGGTGAGCGCGGTGAACGAGGGCTCGGTGGCGCTGGAGAGCGTCACCAGCACTCCCGAGGCGTCGGAGCGCTCCTCGACCGCCAGGATCCCGAAGACGCTGCCGCGGGCCTTGGCCAGGGTCACGTCGTCGAGGGTCAGGATGTCGCCGGCGGCGATGGCCACCTGGACCTTGGCCTCGGTGTAGCCGGTGCGCGTGACGTGCAGCAGGTGGGCGCCGCCGCTGCCGGTGACCGAGTAGTTGCCCTGGGCGTCGGTGGTCACCGCCGGATGGCCGTCGAGGCGCACCGAGGTGCCCGAGAGATCGGCCCCGGCGGCGAAGCCCTCCAGCAGCACCCGGCCTCTGATCTCACCGGGGATTTCGGCGAGCACCACGGCGCCGGCGGACACCACCGCATCGCGCACCACCGTGGCCGTGCCAGTCTTGTCCTGGTAGCCGGGCCGCTTCTTGTAGAGGAGGTCGTAGTTGCCCACCGGCAGCCCCTCCAGCCGCCAGGTGCCCGCGCTGTCGGTGATGGCCGCCGCCGCCACCGAGGGGTTGGGGTTGGCCGTGGTCGGCTGCGGGGTCAGCGACACCTCGATCCCCGAGTGGTCGAGGGCTCCGGCCAGGGTGGCCGTTCCGGTCAGCGCCCCCACGGCGCCGGTCATGGTCACCGGGGCCAGCACGCTCTCCTTCTCCGGCGTGACCGCCACCGAGACCTGCTCGGTGATGTAGTTGTCCTTGGTGAAGATGACGTTGTAGAGGCCGGCCGCCACGTTGGACAGCGTGAACGACCCGTCCGGCTTCTGACCGCTGGGATCGGCGGCGGTGGTCACCTGCACCACGTTGTGGTGGCCGCCCAAGGTCATGCCGTCGGCGGTCACCAGCACGCCGTCGCTGTTGGCCGCGCCGCGCACGATTACCCGGCCGCTGAGCGATCCCGGGTTCGAGGAGAGGGTCACCGGGGCCAGCACGGTGGTCCCGTCGGGCGCCACCACTACGTTTCCGACCCGGACGTCGCGGAAGGCCACCTTGGAGTAGCTGACCTCGTAGGTGCCGCTGGCGATCCCCGAGAGCACGAACTCGCCCGTGGCGTCGGTCTGGCCGGAGCCAGCGCCGTTGGAGAGCGACACCGAGATGCCGGCGCTGACGTCCTCGCCCTCGAGCAGCGCCTTGCCGCGCACCGACCCGCGCGACCGCTGCAACCCGATGGCCGGCACCTGAACCTCGGCGCCGCCCTGGTCGAGAGTCACCACCACCGGGTAGATGGTGCCGGTCCGGTAGCCCTCCTTCGACACCTCCAGCGACCAGGTTCCGGGCGGGACCTGATCCAGCGTCCAGCTCCCGTCGGCGACGGTGGAGGACTCCAGGCCCAACGCCGTCAGCGCCACCCGCACCCCCGAGCGATCGTCGGCGTCGCCCTTGCCCTCCAACGAAACCCGTCCCACCAGCCGCGACTTGGCCTGGGCCGTGGTCGGCGACTGGGGATCGTACGGGTTGGAGTGCGGAACGTCGCTGGTGCATCCGGCGCCAGCCAGGATCAACCCGGCGACCAGGAGGAGACGGCGATTCATGGCGAAGCCCTCACGAGGACCGATTGCCCGAGCCCCGCTGCTCGGGCGTTCTCCCGGCAGAAGCCGGACGAAGGTCCTCAGTCTACCTTCGCCTAGTAGTAGGCAGCCAACAGAAGTGAACGGCGGTGACCCAAGTCACAACTTGTTGGCCTTCTTGACCCGGAATAGCGGCTCGCCGGTGTTGCCGATCGAGACCCCGCCGGGATCGATTTCGCCCTCGAGCTCGACCTTGAGCCCCTCGTGGCGCAGGGCCTTGGTGGCGCCGCCCAGCAGATAGCGCTGCCCGTCCTCGGCCAGCAGGACGATGTAGCCGCCCTCCAGGTCCTCGCGGCGGATCGTGCCTTTGAGCTTCATCGCTCGCCTCGGCCGGCGCTGTGCATCACCGCCCGCGCCATCAGCAGCGCCATGAAGGCGTTGAGCGCCAGGAAGATCGCCGCCAGCACCGAGGACGACAGCCAGGCCACTCCCGCGCCGGTGAACGCCTTGACCAGCAGTACCGCCGCCAGGCCGATCGAGAAGCCGGCCAGCGCTCCGCGCGCCATGCCCCGCCGCAGCCCGATCATCGCCAGCAGGATCGGCAGCGCCGCGCTGGAGAACAGCCAGTTCCCGCTGCCCAAGAGCCAGTTGCCCCACTCGGTCGCCGGCTTGGAGAGCGCCGACAGCCCTGGCACGCTGCCCAGCCCGAGCCACGGCAGGAAGAACAGCCCCATCGCCGACAGCAGCAGCGCCCCGATGAACCCGGCCCCGGGCTTGAAGCCGGCGCGGAACATCCTGGGCAGGCTCATCCGCGTCACCAGCCACAGGGCGATCGCCAGCAGCAGGCTGGCCAGCCTCTTCCACCAGCCGCTCCCGCCCGGCGTGGCGCCCAGCGCCTGCAGCGCGCCCTTGGCGTTGAGCACCCCGTGTCCCAACCGCTCGCTCCACTCCCCGCTCCTGGCGTGGTCGGCGCCAGCGAACAGCGCCTGCTCCACTTCCTCGGGCGTCGAGGCCCCGGCGGCGAACAGCAGCGCCGCCACCCCGGCCACGTGGGGAGTGGCCATCGAGGTGCCGTTGAACCAGGCGTAGACGCTCCGGCCGGGATTGCCGGGGGCGATGGTGTTCTGCAGGATGCCGTCCTCCTCGCGCCCGCGCAGCCGCTTATCACCGCCGGGCGCGGCGATGTCCAGCTCCTTGCCCCAGCTCGAGTAGCTGGCCAGCTCGCCGGTCGGGCCGACGGCGCTCACCGCCAGCGCCCCGGGATAGGCCGCCGGGAACTCGACCACTCCCCGACCGCCGTTGCCGGCGGCGCACACCACCAGCACGCCCTTCTTGCGGGCGTAGGCCACCGCGTCGGCCATCACCTGGGAGCGGGCGCCACCGCCCAGCGACAGGTTCATCACCTTGGCCCCGTGGTCGGCGGCGAAGCGGATGCCATCGGCGACGTCGGCGCTGGTCCCCGAGCCATTGGCGTCGAGCACCTTGATCGGCATCAGCGTGGCCTTGTAGGCGATCCCCGCCACGCCCTCGCCATTGTGGGTCACCTGGGCGATGGTCCCGGCGACATGAGTGCCGTGTCCGTGGTCGTCGTTGGCGTGCTCGTCGTCGTTGACGAAGTCGTACCCCTGGACGAAGCGCGCGCCCTTCAGATCCGGCACCGTCCTGAACTCGCCGGCGTCCTCGTAGGCGATGCCGGTGTCGATCACCGCCACCGTCACCCCTTCGCCGGCGGACACCTCCCAGGCGTCGGGCATGCCGATCAGTTGCAGGTTCCACTGCGCCTTGAACTGCGGGTCGTTGGGAACAAAGTCGGCGTGCACTCGCACCAGCGCCTCGGCCCGCTCCACCCGCGGGTCCTGGCGGATCTTCTCCAGCAGCGCCTCGCGCCGGGCCGGGTCGACCCTGCCGATGGTGATGCCGTCCTGCGTCCCCTCGACGCTGTTGAACTCCAGGTCGATGCCCCAGCCCTTCTCCAACTCGTCGTAGGTGGCCTTGGTGGTGCCGTCCTGGAAGTCGACGACGATGGTGTCGGCCACCAGCTCGCCCGAGTTCAGATCCGCGGCGGCCTGCGGCCCAGCGCTCTTGTGACCGCCGGCACGGCCGGAGCAGGTCGCCAGCGCCGCCGCCGCCCCCACCACCGCCAGACTCGACAGCAAGAACATCGGCACCGCCGAGCCGCTGGTTCGCACCGCCATGACGACCTCCCGAGTCCAAGGCCACAACTGAAGAGCTTGGCGCCCCTGTGAACGTACGAAGTACCCCGCAGGTTCTTTCACCCGCCGTCGGCGGCGGTTGTGCAATCCCCACGCCCGGCGGCAGAGGCCAGCAATATCGCCGGCTTGCGGCGCTCCCCGGAGCGGCGGCAGCGCGAAATCCACCGCCGCTGCGGCGAATTGGGCACGCCGGGGGCGAGTGTACCACCCGGGATTGAGGCGGAAAGGGCGGGCGCTCCGACCCTCGCTCGGAGAGCGTGGTAGCATTTTCGCCACTGCCGTCGCCGAGGATCCTCCCATGGCAAAAGCTGCCGCCAAGCCTGCCGAGAACGCCGAGATCGATCCGCTCTCGCTGCCCGAGAACAAGGAGAAGCTGGAGCTGGCCAAGGAGTTCGCCTTCCACCTGGCCAAGGGCATCAAGAACATCGGCATCTACCGCCACAACACCAGCCGCTACCCCGAGTTCCTGCAGAAGGCCTTCGAGGCGGTGCAGAAGTACGGCGAGAAGCACGGCGCTCTGTCGCTCAAGGTCGAAGCCCAGTGCTTCTCGATGTTCAAGCAGACGCTCCTCGAGGCCAGCGACAACGACAACCTCCCCTACAAGTTCTTCCGCGACGGCATCCGCCACCTGATCTTCCGGCCCACACTGACCGCCGACGAGTTCCTCAAGTTCGTGCTCATCGCCCTCAGCGACCCGACCCGCACCGAGGACATCCTGGCTCAGCTGTGGAAGGCCGGCTTCGAGAACATCGAGTACATCGTGGTGGAAGGCTTCTCTGTCGGCGAGAAGGACGAGGAGGAGGTGGCGGTCGAGGTCGACAAGATCGTCGGCTACCTCTACAGCCGGCTGCGCTCCACCAGCGACGACTACCTGCGCTTCGCCCGCGTCTCCTCGGAAGACCTGGAGATGAAGCTGGAGGGCGTGGATCAGGTGCGCGGAGCGGTGGTCTCCGGAGTGACCGCCGACGACAAGCTGGTCAAGAAGCTGCAGCAGGACCTCAAGGAGGACGAGGAGGTCCGGCTGTTCCCCAAGCTCTCCGCCGCCATCTTCCAGGTGCTGGAGGAGGCCGGCTTCGAGAACGAGGCGGCCTTCGAGGAGGTGCTGCTGCAGCTGGTGGACTCGATGCTGATGCAGGAGGACTTCGCCACCATCAACGCCCTGGTGGTCAAGCTGCGCAGCCTGGAGCGCAACGCCAACCTGGCGGCCCAGGGAGCCCGGCTGCGCAAGTTCCTGCAGACCAAGATGGGCGAGGAGCAGCGCCTGCGGCGAGTGGGCGAGATCCTCAACACCGGCAAGGCCCGCAACCCGGCCGAGGTCAGAAGCTACCTGGGCGTGCTCGAACGCGAGGCCATCCCGCCGCTGCTGGAGATCCTGGAGACGATCGAGGTCCAGGAGAACCGGCCGCTGATCTGCGACGCGCTGGCGGCGCTGGGCAAGAACGACGCCGACCCGTTCCTGCGCCGGCTGCAGAGCGAGAAGTCGCAGATGGTCCGCGACATGATCTACATCATCGACAAGTGCGACTTCCCCGACAAGATGAAGTACTTCGGGGAGACCTTGAAGAACCCCAACCTGGCGGTGCGCCTGGAGGTGCTGGCCATCCTCTCGCGCTCCAAGTCCGAGCAGTGCCGCCGGTTCATCGTCTCGGCGCTCAGCGACAGCAACCCGCAGATGCGGATCCAGGCGGCCAAGGTCTTGCGCAACTCGGCTGCCGACAAGGCGGCCGCCGACCTGATCGGCGTCGTCAAGTCGGAGGAGTTCGACAAGCGCGAGATGCCGGAGAAGGAGGCCATCTTCGTGGCGCTGGGCTCCACCGAGCAGCCGGCGGCGCTGGCCTACTTCGGGCAGCTGCTGATTCAGAAGAGCCTGCTGCGCCGGGGCAAGATCAAGGAGGACAAGCTGCTGGCCGTCGCCGGCCTGTCGGCGATGCCCTCCATCCCCTCCTACAAGGCGCTGCAGGCGGTGATCGACGACAAGGGCAACGAGTCCGAGGTGGTCTCCGCCGCCCGCCGCGCGCTGTTCAACGTCAAGAAGGCCCTGGAGATGGCGTAACCGGCGCTGCGGCGCCCTTTCGGCGCCTGTGCCGACGAGGTCAAGGTCGATGGCCGACATCAAGATCACCCGCAACGAGGGCGAGCGCGCCGAGAACCTCTCCGAGACCGGCCGCGACTACTCCGAGAAGCTGCAGACCATGGCCCGGCAGATGGTCAGCTCGCTGTACATGCTGGTGCGCTCGGTCCGGCTCTACGACCCGGACAACGCCATCTTCGCCAAGCCGCTGACCCAGCTGCAGGACAACATCAACCAGATCATCGCCGTCGACGGAAAGCTCGAGCTGCAGGCGGTCAAGGGCGCCTTCTACCTCAACGGAATGCTGGTCAAGGTGGACGCCAACTCCCTGGACAACGTGCGCCAGCTCGAGGAGGAGATGCGCTCCAAGGACGTGGGCGGCTTCTCACTGGTGCGGCCGGTCAACCCGCAGGAGCTGAAGAACTTCCTCTCCATCTTCGCCAAGGACCAGTCCAAGGCGGCGGAGGAGGACGGGCTGGCGGGCAAGAAGCTGGTCCAGATGAAGCTGACCAAGTACAGCCGGCTCAAGGAGAAGCTGGACAAGGACGACCTGGCCAACCCCGACGAGCAGAAGGTGGACCGCAAGAAGTACGCGCTCACCTGCTACGCCCGGGCGGTCTACTTCCTGCGGCAGTACATCGAGGGGATCAAGGGCGGCAAGCCGATCCCGGCGGCCAAGGCCGGCCGGGTGGTCCAGGATCTGGTGGACGTCAGCTACGAGCAGCGCAGCCACTTCCTGGGCATGACCTCGATGCGCGAGGAGGCGGAGTACCACGTCTTCCACCAGGTGAACGCGGCGCTGATGGCCATCGTCTTCGCCAACGAGCTGCAGCTCAGCAAGGCGCAGATGCGCGAGGTGGGGCTGATCGCCCTGTTCCACGAGACCGGGATGAGCTCGGTCGACGACAAGCTGCTGAAGAAGGCCGGAGCGCTCTCCCAGGATGAGAAGAACAAGCTGCAGGGCGCCTACCACGAGACGCTCAAGCAGATCCTGGCGGAGAAGAACTTCAACCGCAGCAACCTGATGCGGCTGGTGGCCACCGCCGAGCACAAGCAGGAGTTCGGCACCGCGGTGAAGGACGGCCGTGGGAACATCTCGATGATCATCCCCAAAGGCCAGCTGAGCGTTTACGCCAAGATGGTCGCCATCTGCTGCGTCTACGACGCGCTGACCAGCAAGCGGCCGTTCCGCGACGCCTATGGACCGGAGATCGCCCTGACGCTGATGTGGACCGAGATGCGGCACAAGTTCGATCCGGAGCTGCTCAAGGTGTTCATGAAGGTGATGGCCATCCAGCCGATCCGCGTGCTGGGGAAGAACAAGCAGTCGGTGTCGATCGGGTAGCGGCGTGGGACGGAATGAACCGTGACCGATAGCGAGCGGCCGGCGCGATCTACGGGCCGGTCGCCGCGGATGCGGTAAGGCGCCGAGCGGCGCCAGCGGTCGCCGGCCCAGCTACCCTGCCCGCAGAATCTCCAAAGCCGCAGAGAAATCAGGCGTGAGCGGAGCCTCCAGGCTAAGGAGCTGCCCGCTGACCGGATGAGCGAAGGAGAGCTTCCAGGCGTGGAGCGCCTGCCGCCCCAGCGCGTCTGCCGCGCGGCGGACCGCGGAGTCCCTGGGCAGCCGCTGTTCCCGCTTGGCGCCGCCGTAGAGCCGATCGCCGAGGAGCGGATGGCCGGCCTCGGCGAAGTGCATGCGGATCTGGTGGGTGCGCCCGGTGAGCAGCGAGACCTCGACCAGGGAGGCGCCCGGGAAGGACTCGGCGGTCCTGAACTCGGTGATGGCGCGGCGGCCGGCCTGCACCTTGCCGCTGAACCGCATCCGGTCGGTCGGGTGGCGGCCGTGGAGGGTGTCGAAGCGGCCGGAGGGCGGCGTCGCGCCGTGGACCAGGGCCAGGTAGACCTTCTTGACCGCGTGGGCCTTGAACTCGCGCTGCAGCCGGGCCAGCGCCAGCTCCGTCTTGGCGGCGACCAGGCAGCCACTGGTGTCTTTGTCGAGGCGGTGGACGATGCCCGGCCGCAGCTCGCCGCCGATGCCCGCCAGATCCTGGACGTGGGCCAGCAGGGCGTTGACCAGGGTGCCGGAGAGATTGCCGGCGCCCGGGTGGACCACCAGCCCGGCCGGCTTGTCGACGACGATCAGGTGGGCGTCCTCGAACAGGACCTTGAGGGGAATCTGCTCCGGCTGTGGGATCGCCGGCCGGGGAGGCTCGACCGAGACGGTGAGCTGTTCGCCGCCCTTGAGCAGGCGGGAAGGCTTGGCCGGCTGCCCCTCGACGAGGATCTCCCCGGACTCGATCAGCGCCTGGATCCGGGAGCGGGACAGCTCTGGCTCGACCGAGACCAGAAATGCGTCGAGGCGCCGACCGCGCGCCTCGAGGGGAACCGTGTGCTGGCGGGCGGGCAAGCGCTACCAGATCTTGGACTTGATGTGGCCCTTGCGCGCGATGACCACGTCGACCAGGGCGCGGTCGAAGAAGTTGGTGCTGCCGAAGATCTCGGCGCTGACCCGGCTGCGGTAGAGCTCGCGCCCCTCCTCGATCTCGTCCCTGAGGACCTCGAAGAGGTTGTCGCGCTCGATGCCCTGGACGATCTTCGCCTCGTTGTAGAGGGAGATGTCGGACGCGATGGCACGCGCCAGCCGAATCGCCTTGGCCTTCTCCTCGTCGGTCATTCTTCGCCACTCCGCGCGCCTCGAACGAAAGCGCTCGAGCCGGTCCGATGCTATGGGCGTGCCCGGGGCCTGTCAATTAATCGGCTTCTCGCCTTTCGAGGGGGCGAACCCTCGCCTAATCGCCTGAGATTGCTAGGGCTTGGCCGACTTGGCGCCGGCAGCCAGCTCCAGGAAGCTCTTGCTGACCTTGAGCGGGTCGAGCTTGAGCTCGCGGGCGATGAGCATCAGGAAGCCGCGCAGGTAGACCGACGCCGGCAGGGCCTTGTAGTGGTCGGCCTCGATGTTCTCCAGGTGGCTGCAGGCGATCTTGGTGCGGTCGGAGAGCTCGCGCAGCGAGATGTTGCGCGACTCGCGGATGCGGCGCAGCAGCTCGCCGTTGAAGGGGGCGCTGGGAGGGATCTCGAAGTTCTTGGATCCCTGCCGGCCGATGGGCGTGGGAGGGGGCGGCCGGCTGTCGTTGCGCGGCTCGGCCGGGCGGACCTCGGCCGGGGTGCTCTCGAGCTTGGGTTTGTCCCCTGCCCTGGCGGCTGCGGCCGCGGGCCGGCGGGCGAGCTCGGCGCCGGCGGCTGCCAGGACGGGCTCGGCGGAGGGCGCAGCGCTGGCGGGCGGCTGGGCAGGCCCGCGGACCGCTCCGGCACTCGGAGCCGGGGCTTCGGCCGCGGCCGGATCGGCAGCTGGAGCGCTGGGCGGAGCATCCTTGGCCGGGGCGGCGATTTCAGGGGCGGCCGGCGCCGCGGCGACCGTCTCGGCCGGCTGGGCGCTGGCGACCGGGGCCTCGGAGCGCGGCGCTGGGGCGGCTTCGACGGGAGCATCCGACGCCGGGGCGCGGGCGACCGGAGCTTCAGGCACCGGCGCCGATTCGGGAGTCGCCTGGTTCGAGGCCGCCGCCGGCTCAGCGGCGGGCGACGTCGGGGCGCTGTCGGCCACAGCCTGGGAACGCGCCGGCTCGGGGACGCTCGGAATCGGGGCGGGCGGAGCTGCTTCGGCACCAGGCGAGGCCGGGGAAGCGGCAGCCGGTTCGCGGACAGCCTCCGCCGCGGCAGACCGCGCCTGAGGCCCGGGAGCGGAGACCCAGCCCGGAACCGGCGACTCGAGCCGCGACGGCGCCGCTGTGGCCGGCGCCGCCGCAGCAGAAACCGCGGACGGCACTGGCTCCTCGACCGCGGGTTTGGCCGGAGCCGCAGCAATCACCGCTGCTGCGGCGAGCGGCGCCGGCTCAGGCGAAGCTTGCGGAGCGCTGGCAGGAGCGGGCGCGGCGCCCTCGTCCTCCGGGCGGCTGCCCGGCCAGGGATAGCGGTGTGCAGCTTCGAGGATCGGGCCCATCGCCAGCTGGGCATTGGCCGGCAGCCGGCTGGCGGGAACCGCCGGCGGGGCGAGCAGCACGGTCGACGGGGGCGGAAGCGGAGCCGGGGCCGACGCTGGGGCCTGGGGCGAGGCCGCCGCCTGGGCGCGCAGGTCCTCGTCATACTGCAGGCGCAGGTCGGGGTCGGAGAGGGTCAGGTAGGCTTCTTCCAGCAGCGACACCAGCTTGGCGGCGTCGGCGGGATCGGCCAGCGAGTAGGTGGCCAGCGAGCCGGGGCCGTAGAAGGCCATGGCGCGCTCGAAGGCGTTCTCGATCGCCTGCGGGGTGGCGTCGGGGGCCACCTCGAGCAGCTCGTAGTAGTTCTGCTCGCTCAACGGCTTCATGGTCTCTCGGCCGCGCCCGGCCAGCCTCCGCCGGCGGCGCGCTCCCTCACGGCTCCCTATCCAGGCGCGCGATGTGATCGGCGATGGCGGCGATCGCCCGCGCCGACGGCGCCTCCGGCTGCTCGAGGACGATCGGCCGGCGCTTGCGCACCGCCTTCCACACCTCGTCGTCGTAGCCGATGGCGCCCAGATAATCCATCTCCAGGCCGAAGTATTTGCGCCAGGCGCCGACCACCGCCTCGCCCACCAGCTTGTCGGCCGGCGAGCGCGTCTGGTTCACCACCAGCCGAGGGCGGAAGCGCCGCATCTCCCGCTCGAGGCTCGCCCCGGCCTGCTCGTCGCGCTTCTTCACCGCGACGATCACGTCGTACGGGGTCTTGATCCCGTTCTCCTGCCGCCGGCTCATCGCGTCCTGGACCAGCGCCTCGATGCCGTAGGCCGCCTGCACGCTCGCCATCCGCCGGAAGAAGGCCGCCTTGATGAACCGGTAGCCGTTCTCGATCGAGGTGGGCTCGGGCACCAGCACCAGGATCCCGTGGTCGGCGATCAGGAAGAAGTCGAGGACGTTGTAGCTGGAGCCGGCCCCCAGATCGAGGATGGCGTAGTCGACGTCCAGGGTCTGGAAGTTGCGCAAAAGCTTTAGCTTCTGCGCGTACTTGGGATTGGCGACGTCCAGGGCATCGAAGGCCCCGCTCACCAGCCCCAGGTTCTCGATCCCGGTGGGGACGATGACGTCCTCGACCCGGGCCACCTTGTGGGTCAGGAAGTCGGTCAGGGTCACTTTGGGGGCGGGCACCCCGAGGCAGGTGTGGAGGTTGGCCCCGCCGAGGTCGGCGTCGATCAGCACCACCCGGTTGCCGCGGCGGGCGAGCTCGATCCCCAGGTTGCCGGAGACCATGCTCTTGCCGATGCCGCCCTTGCCGCCCCCGACGGCCAGGATCCGCCAGGCGCGGGGCTTGCCCCTGGGGGCAGGCCTCTTGCGCTCGGCCGTGGCCGCGGCGCTGGAGCCGGAAGCGTGAGTGCCAACCGGCCCTTGGGCGGGCAGGTTACCTGGGCGGGAAGCGGTCAACGAAGCTCCTCGTCGGGCCCAATCGCCGGAGCATCCTGCGGCAGGGCGGCCGCTACTGTACCACCCCTCCCGCGCCCTTCAAGGAACCCGCCCCAAGCGGCTCGCGCTCGATCGCCTTCCGGCAGGCCGGACAGACCAAAAAGAGCAGCGCCCGGTGGACCCCGGCCATCAGCTCCTCTTCGGACATCCCCTCGCAGGCCGCCAGCTGCTCCTCCAGGCTCTTGCCTTCCCCTTCCCCGGGCGTGCCGAGCAGGCCATCGAAGTCGGCGGTCAGGCGGATCTCCACCCGGTAGCGCAGCGCCCCGTCTTCCAGGGCGCGGCCGCAGCGCTCGCAGTGCCGCTGTCGAGCCGGCTCGGGCATCGGCCCTCAGTCGTCGAGCAGCTCGACGTTCCAGTAGCTGGCGTCGGCCAGGCTCAAGAACGGCAGCCACTCGCGGTAGGTGGCCTTGCGCAGGGGGGCCCTGAGAAGCGGGGTCCAGCGCGGGCGGGTGGGCATCTTCATCAGCTTCATCCCCGCCTCCTGGGGCGTGCGCCCGCCCTTCCTCAAGTTGCAGGGCACGCAGGAGCAGACCACGTTCTCCCAGGTGGTGGTCCCCCCGCGCGAGCGCGGCACCACGTGGTCCAGGTTGAGCTCGCTGCGCGGCAGGGTGCGGGAGCAGTACTGGCAGGTGTTCTCGTCGCGGGCGTAGATGTTGAAGCGCGAGAAGCGCACCCGCACCTTGGGCAGGTGCTCGTAGGCGGTGAGCACGATCACCCGCGGGATGCGGATCCGCCGGCCCACCGTCCCCAGCGAGTCGCGGTGCAGCTCGGCCGACAGCTCGGCCCAGCTCTCGAAGTCGAACAGCCGGTACTCGGCGTCGATCGCCCGGGCCATGCCCTGGTAGAGCAGCGCGAAGGCCCGGCGCACGCTGGTGATGTGGATCGGTTGATAGAGCCGGTTGAGCACCAACACGTTGCTGTTCAGCATGGCGGCCTTCCCAGTCCTGCGGCCCGGGGAGCTGCGCACAGCTCCGGGCGCTGCGGCCCTCTCCCGCCTCGGCAGACGGCCTTCGAGGCGGGCGACCGCTCAGTGGACTCGGCACCGTACGACTTCGGGGGACACACCGAAGTCGGCGACCTGGGCGAACGCTGACGGCTCGCCGCAATAGGCTCGTGCGCTCCAAACCCGCGCACTCTGGCTGTCTCAGCCTCCATGGTGGCGCCTTGTGTGAACTATAGCACGGGCTCGAAAGCTACGATTCCCCCCGCCCGCCAAGGCGGCAGTCTGGCAAGCGGGCGAGCAAGAAGGTCGAGGCTGGATCGGCTTTTCGCAGTCGATCCGGGCGCTTCTAGCGTGTGGCCACCAGCCGCCGCTCGATGCCAGGCTCCTGCCCGCCGCGCCCGTAGACCAGCTGGTAGGCGGCGTACGACTTGAGCACACGCTTGACGTAGTTGCGCGTCTCAAGCACCGGGATGTCCTCGACGAATTCATCGAGCTCGCGCGGGCCGTCCAGGGCCTTGATCCAGCTGCCGACCGCTCCGCCGCCGGCGTTGTAGGCCGCCAGGGAGAGAGCGACGTTGCCCTTGAACTGGCGCACCAGGCGGGCCAGGTAGTGCGTGCCCAGCCGCACGTTGAAGTCCGGCTCGTGGAGCCGATCGATGGTGACCCGGCCGGCCTTGAGCATGGCCGCCTGCTCGCGGGCAGTGGGGACCATCAGCTGGCACAGCCCCACCGCCCCGGCCCAGGAGTGGACCCGCGGGTCGAGGGCGCTCTCCTCGCGGATCAGGGCCTGGACCAGGTCGGGGTCGATCCCGGCGTCCTTGGCGTGGCGCTCGATGATCTCGCGGAAGGCCAGCGGATAGGCCAGCCGCCACATCAGCGCGTTCTCGGCGCTGGGGGCCGCCCCCAGGTCGCGCCGCAGCTCGGTGCGGGCCACGGCGTGGGCCAGCCGCTGGTCGCCAGTGCGCCCCAGCAGGGCCACGATCAGCCGCAGCGAGTCGGCGCTGTCGCGCAGCGGGGCGCGGTCGATGGCGGCCAGCTCCTCGGCGGCCTCGGCCGAAAAGCCCAGGCGCAACAGCTCGATCGCCGAGGCCAGCCGGGGATCGGCCGCCAGCCGCGCCAGCGGGAGCTTGAGCTCGGGGGAGGCGTAGGCCGGAGTCGCCAGCCGGGCGGAGATGGCGGCGGCCTGCGGCGGAGCCAACTCGGCCAGCCGCGAGCGGGCCAGCAGCGCGTAGTAGCTGGCCGGATGGTCGATCGCCAGCGCCTCGAAGGCGCGCCGGGCCTCGGCCTCGCGCTGCAGGTCGAGCAGCGTCCGGCCTCGCCAGTAGAGGGAGCGCTCCAGCGCGTCGGCGTCGATCGGCGACAGCGAGTGGCCCAGCCGCTCCAGCGCCGAGAGCGCCTGGGGGAGCCGGCCCTCGGCGCGGTCGAGCCAGAACAGGCGGAACAGCGCCTCGGAGCGCTGATCGCCGTCGGGGTAGAGCTTGGTCAGCCGCTGCAGGGCGATCCGGGCCTGCACCAGCCGCCCCTTGCGCTGCAGCTGCTCGGCGGCAGCCAGGAGCGCGTCGTCGGCCAGCGGGCTCTCCGGCATCCGCTGCGCTAGCTCGAGGTAGGCGCGGATCGACTCCTCGGGATCGAGATACGAGGCCGAGGTTCCGGCGACGAAGGCCGCCCGGGCCCAGGTGTCGGACGGCTCGCACTGCGAGAGGACCGTCTTTAGCACCGCCACCGCCTTGGTGTGCTGGCGCATCTTGCGGAAGGCCTTGCCCAGGACGAACTTGGCCAGGCACACCTGCTCGGCGCTGGCGGCAGTCGGCGGGGCCTCGGCGAACGAGCGCACCATCTCGGCGGCGGAGCGGCTCTGGTTGAGGTCGAGCAGCCTCTCGGCGCGCGACAGGGTCTGGTCGAGGGTCGGCTGGGCTCCCAGGGATCGGGCCCGAGACAGCGCCGCCGCCGATCCCGGCGCCCCCGGGTGCTCGGCCCAGGCGCGCAGGAAGGCCGCCGCCGCCTCCTTGGGATGGCCGAGCAGCTCCTCCAGCTGGCCGATCTCGAAGAGCGCCTCGCCGGCGACGTCCAGGCCCCAGGGCGGGGTGACGCGCTCCGACAGCGGCCGCCACACCGCCAGCGCCCCGCGCAGATCGCCCACTCGCTGCAGCACCCGGGCGAGGCTGCGCTGCGACTCCAGATACGAGGTCGCGGTCGGGGAAACGAGCCGGTAGGCGTTGGCAGCCGACTCGGGCATCCCGGCGGCCTCGAAGGAGGTCCCGGCCAGGAACCGGCAGCGGTCGGCCAGCGGCGGATAGCTCGGCGCCACCTCGGCGAAGGCCTTCCCGGCCTCGGCGGCGCGGCCGGCGCGGTGCAGCGCCATCGCCCGCACGAACCGCGCCTGGGGCGCCGAAGAGCCGCCGAGCTGCGCAATCACCTCGTCGAAGCGGCCGGAATCAAAGAGTTTTCTGGCGCCGGCCAGCGGCTCGGCGCGAAGGGCGGAGGCGAGGTCGGCCTCGGTGAGCACGGGGCTGGCCGCGCTCGGAGGCGGGGCGTCGACGGCGGGAAAGAAGGAAGAGCGGATCCAGGTTTCGCTCGCGGAGGCGGCCTCGCCGCCGCGGGCGATCTCGGGAGACACCGCCAGCGCGGCGGACGCGGGCGCCGACGACACCGCGGGTTGGGCGGCGGCCGCCGGGGCCGGAGCCGGCCCTTGGCAAATCGGCGCTTCGGCCCGTCCTTCGGTGGGCGGGTCGGCGACAGAGGGACCGGGCCCGCTCTCGGCCGGGGAGGCTTCCGAAGAGGCACTTCCCAGCGTTTCCGCGGACTTGGCTGTCTCGTCCGGGTCCGCCTGCGCCGGGGCCGTCGCCTTCTCCGCCGGAGCGGTGGCGACCGCCGCAGTCAGCGAGTCTGCTCCCCAGGCGTGGCCCCAGGAGAGTGCGAGCACCGCCGCCAGGAATGGGAGGAATCGCTGCATCGGACTCGCTTTTCTCCTCAGCCCGGCCGGCTGTCAAATCTAGGCCTGCTCGGAAGACGATCGAGCGAGCCATCTCATTTTAAGGAGAAGGCCGCGCCGGGGCAGCCCGAGGCGGCCCGGCACCCTCAAACGCGGGGCTGGCGGCGGCGGTGCTGCTACAATCCGCCGCCGTGAACATCCACATCCAGAGCGCGCTGCTGGCCGGCCTGATCACGCTCGCGCTGGGGATCTCGGTGCTGCTGCGGCCGCGGCGGCGCGAGCTGACCGTCTTCGCCATCCTCTGCCTGACCCTGTTCGCCTACTACCTGGGCGAATTCCTGGGCGGGCTCACTCCCAGCAGCTTGTGGGTGCGCGCCAGCGTGATCTTCGGCGCGCTGATTCCCGGGGCGGCGCTGGCCTTCTTCATGGAGTTCCTGGGCGTCACTCCCAAGAACGCCCGGCGCGCACGCAAGGCCGCCATCGCCGGGGCCGCCCTCGGCCTGGCGGTGGGCGTCTCGCCGCTGACCTACTCGCCCATCGCCACCGGGCTGGTCTCGCTATGGGGGTTCGGCGGGCTGATCATCAGCTTCTCGCTGTTGATGCGCCGCCGTTCGGCCAGCGAGTCGCGCATCGAGCGCGCCCGCCTCACCTACCTCGCGGTGGGCGCCGGCCTGGCCATCTTCTTCTCCGCCCTGGACTTTCTGCCCAACTACGGCGTCGGCTTCCCGCCGCTGGGCCCGATCGTCACCACCTTCTACATGTTCCTGCTGGCGCAGACGCTGCAGCGGCTGCGTCTGCTCGACCTGCACGAGCTGTTGGGAAAGATGGCCGGCCTGGCGCTGCAGGCCGTCATCTTCGTCGGCATCTACGTGCTGCTGGTCTACTGGGTCGGCGACCGCTTCGGCCTGTTCCTCTTCAACAGCCTGGTGGCGTCGATCGTGGTGCTGATCCTCTTCGAGCCGGTGCGGGCGCGGGTCGAGGAGTTCGTGGTCGCCACCCTGTTCCGCGAGCGGTTCGAGATGATCCGCGCCCTGACCGTGCTCAAAGCGCGGCTGGTGAGCGTGATCGAGGTCGCCGACCTGGCCAAGCTGGTGCTCGACACCTTCAACGAGTCGCGGCGGGTCACCCACGCCTCGATCTACCTGCTCTCCGACGACCGGCCCGGCTTCTGGCTGCTCGACAGCCGCGGGCCGCTGCCGATCGTCTTCCTCGACGCCGCCGCCGCCCGCAGCCTGATCACCGTCGCCCAGGGCGGCCAGAAGGCGGTGCTGGTGGAGAACGTCGAGCGCCGGCTGGCCGAGCTGCGCCAGCTGGAGCAGACCGAGAACCGCCGCGCCCGCGAGGAGGCCAAGCGTCTCAGCGACCTGAAGACCGCCCTCAAGCAGATGAACGCCGGCATCACCGTGCCGCTGATGGGCGGCGACCGGGTGATCGGCTTCTTCAACCTGTGGGACGAGCGGGTGCCCGAGGCCTACGCCTCCAACGAGATCGCCGCCATCCTGGAGATCGCCGAGCGCATCGCCACCGTGGTCGAGAACAGCAAGCTCTACGAGCGGATGAAGGAGCGCGACCGCCTGGCGGCGCTGGGCGAGATGGCCGCCGGCCTGGCCCACGAGATCCGCAATCCGCTGGGGGCCATCAAGGGCGCCGCCCAGTTCCTGTCGCCACAGAACCTGCCCCCGGAGACCAGCGAGTTCCTGGGGGTGATCGTCGAGGAGGTCAACCGGCTCAACACCGTGGTCAGCCAGTTCCTCGACTACTCGCGGCCGCTCAAGCAGAACTTCGCCCCCACCGACCTGGACGACGTGGTCAACCGCACCGTCAAGCTGTTGAGCAACGACATCCCGGCGCACATCACCGTCAAGCTGGAGCTGGCGGAGAAGCTGCCCAAGGTGCAGGCCGACGCCGAGCAGCTCAAGCAGGTGCTGATCAACCTGGTGCAGAACGCGGTGCAGGCCATGCCCAGCGGCGGGGTGCTGGCGCTCTCGACCCGGGCGCCGGACGAAGTGCCCGCCTGGCGCTTCAGCGGGGCTGAGGGAGTCGAGCTGCGGGTGCGCGACACCGGCGGCGGCATCCCCGACGACGCCCGGCAGCACATCTTCGTGCCCTTCTACACCACCAAGGAGAAGGGGACCGGACTGGGGCTGGCCATCTGCCAGCGCATCGTCAAGAGCCACGGCGGCGCGATCTCGGTGACCAGCAAGGTCGGCGAGGGCACCGAGTTCGTGATCCGCCTGCCGGCCATCCCCGAGCCGCGCGAGCTGGCGGAGAGCACGCCGCCGCCCGACGCCACACCCTCGCCCGACCTGCTCCCCTATCCCGGCTCGCTGGCGCCGCCCAAGTACGAGACCCAGCCGCCGCGCAAGAACAAGAAGCAGAAGGCCGGCCGGCGGTAGCGCCGAAGAGCTGCTACGGAGCGCTCCTTCCGCAGTGCAGCGCGCCCTGCACGGTCACCGCCGTCGGGCAGTACTTCTGGGCAGCGAGGCCCAAACCCCAGCTCGTCAGGACCATGAGCCCGAAGAGGATGGCGGTCTTGCGCGCCAGCACCCCGGCCCAGCCCATCCCGTCCTGGCTGGTGACGGTGCGGCCGATCAGCGCGGCGAAGGCGCCGTTGAAGGCGATCTCGGCGAGAATCTCGGGCGCGTAGCCGATCAGGTAAGCGGCGGCCCCGATCCCCGACAGCACGAAGAGCGCCACCGCGATCAGCAGCAGCACGAATCCGAAGTCGTCGCTCCCCACGTCGAGCACCGCCCCCACCGCATCCCCGACGCCGCTGGACGAGGACGAAGCCGAAGGGCCGTCGGTGGCGGCGTCGATCGTGCTCTCGACGAGGTCGGGCAGGGCATCGAGGTGGTGCGCGTGGAACGCGCCCTGGGCTGGAGGCGGCGGAGGTGGCATCGCCGCCGCGGCGGCCAGCGCCGCCGGCGCCGCCGCCAGCCTCCGGTCGCCGCTCACCACCCGCAGCCAGAGCGCCACGAAACCATAGAAGCTCAGGTAGGCGGCGAAGACCGCCAAGGGCAGGCGGACGGGCATCGAGCCGATCCCAGCCCACAGCATCCACTTGGTGGCCGTCACTCCCACCACCGTCATTCCCGCCAGCAGCAGGCTCATGTGGAGGCGCAGGAAGTAGCGACCCCGCAGATCCCGCTGGTAGTGCGCCCGCCAGTTGCGGAAGTTCTGCCGCAGGCTCACGGGGCTGGCCCGGCCGCTCCGGATCGATCCGAACCCCATTGCTCCTCCTTCGAGGCTCCTGCGAAGCGCAGCGTAGCACCGCCCGGCCGATCGCCTACCCGCCGGCGAGCGCGTCGATTTCTCGTCTTCCGAGCGAACCAGCCCGCGTTGTAGCTCGTTGGACCTTGGGATAGCCTGTCGCTCCTCGCAGGCGCGGCTCGCCAGGTTCGCAGGCGCCTGGCGCCACCCGCCGCCTCGATCCGAAGGAAAATCGCCCAGTTGCCCCTGGGCATGCCGATTGCTTGCCAGCGCAGCAAATGCCGAAGCCCCGAGGATGTGGGCTTTGGGAGATGCGATGCTCGAGTTCCACAGCGATGAGCGGCTGCAAGAGCAGGTCGGCGCCACCAGCGCCCAGATCCTGTCGTGCGCTGGCGCGGAGTGGCCCGGGCTGTTCGAGTCGGCCCGCCGGCGGCTGGCGGACCTGGCCGCCCGGCGCGATCTCTCACAGGCGTTGATCTTCGAGCGCGACCGGTTGGCGAGCTATTTCGGCTGCGCCTTCGGGCCCCAGGGACTGCTCGCCCGCTGCGGCGCGCTCTTCAACCTGCGCGAGCGCCTGGCCCGCATCGGCACGCTGGCGCCCCGTCTCGTCGAAGACGAGGAATCGCTGGCTCGGCTGCGCCGGGAGGCGCTCATCGCCCGCACCTTCGCCCGCGAATGGCTCGGCAAGCTTCCCGCCGGACCGGAGGAGGTCGCCCTCCTCGAGAGCGTCTGCGGCGCCTGCCGCTCGGCGATCGGCTTCGCCGATTTCTGCCTGGCGGCGACAGCCATCGACCGCGACCGGGGAGGATTCAAGGGACTGGCGCTCTGGGCGGCGTCGGACCTGGCGAGCATCGCCGCCAGCGGCCTGGGCGCGCGACCGCTGTGGACCGCCCTCGCCTTCGCCCTCGGCCGCGCCGGCGACCAGCTCTCGCAGGGAGCGCCCGATCCTTCCTATGAGGCGCTGCTCCAGGCGCAGCTCGCGTCGCTGAAGAGCGAGCTGTGGGAGGCCAGCGAGCAACAGCTGGCGCGCGAGAAGGCGCCAGCGCCGCTCTCCGTCATCGTGCAGGCCGACCGCGAGCTCGAGGCGCTGCTGGCGACCCTCGCCGACGCTCGCAAGCCCAGCAACGCGCGAGCGCGGCTGGTCGGCGAGCTGCTGGCTCGGCTGGCCGCGGCGAAGGCCTGGCACGCGGCGGAGCTGACCGGCGCGGCGCTCCAGCGCGCCCTGCTCGTCCTGCTGGAAGGGCTGGCGGCCGAGACCAAGCGGGGCGCGCCATGAGCTCGATCTATTTGTTCTGCCTCAGCCTCGGCTTCGCCTTCACGCTCCTGAGCGCCGCCCTCGGCTACTTCGCCGGCGGGGACTCGGGGCACGCCGGCCCCAGCCACGGCCCAGACTTCAGCCACTCGTTCGAGGCCGGCAGCGGCGGGGCGCACGGAGCCGGCGACGGCGACGTCTCCGACGATCTCCACGCCGGCTCGCTGCACCTGCCGCTGCTGTCGCCGACCGTGCTCAGCGCCTTCGTCGCCGCCTTCGGCGGCTCGGGGCTGCTCTACCAGCACCTCTTTCCCGCGGCCGGAGACCTCATCCAGGGAGCGCTGGCCGCCGGCACCGCCGCGATCCTGGGACTGGGCCTGGCCTTCCTCATCTACAAGATCACCAGCACCCTCGAGACCAACCGGATCGCCCGCCCCGGCGACGCCCTGATCGCCGCCGCCGAGGTCACCGTCAGCGTGCCTGCCGACGGGGCCGGGGAGATCGCCTACGTCAGCGCCGGCACCCGCCAGACCTACACCGCCCGCTCCGCCGACGGACGCGAGCACCGCCAGGGCACCTCGGTGAGGGTCAGCAGGGTCTCCGAGGGAGTGGCCTACGTCGTCGAGGCCTCGGGACCGGCGGCGATCGGCCCCGGAGCCGGCGAGCCTTCGGCGGTCGGCGAGCCGCTGCGCACCAGAGTGAAGAGCTAGTCCACGCATCCGCCGGCCGGGAGCCGGCACGCTGTCGAACGAAAGAGAGGAAGTCATGAGCGGCAACGAGCTGATTCTGGCCCTGGGCGGGGTGGGTGCCGCCTTTCTCGCGACGGTGCTGTTCATCCTCGGCTCACGCTACCGCAAGGTCGGCCCGAACGAGGCGCTGGTGATCTCCGGCGGCCGGCGCGGCTTCCGCATCATCCGCGGCGGCGGCACCTTCGTCTGGCCGGTGGTCGAGACCGCCCAGACCATGAGCCTGGACGTGATGACCATCCACGTCCACACCCCGGCGGTCTACACCGCCCGCGGCGTGCCGGTGATGGTCGACGGCATCGCCCAGATCAAGATCGACTCCACCTCCGAGGCGATCCTCGGCACCGCCGCCGAGCAGTTCCTTGGCCGCACCCAGGACGACGTGATGAAGGTCGCGCTGCAGACGGTGGAAGGCCACCTGCGCGCCATCCTCGGCACCCTCGAGGTCGAGGACATCTACAGGGACCGCGAGAAGTTCGCCCAGAAGGTCCAAGAGTTCAGCGCCACCGACCTGCGCAACATGGGCCTGCGCATCGTCAGCTTCACCCTGCGCGACATCAAGGACGACCAGGGCTACCTCGACGCGTTGGGCAAGCCGCGGCTGGCCGAGGTCAAGCGCGAGGCGGCGGTCAAGGAGTCGCGCGCCCTCTCCGAGGCCCAGATCGCCCAGGCCGAGGCCAACCGCGACGCGGCGATCAAGAGCGCGGTGGCCAAGAAGGAGGGCGACGTCGAGCGGCTCAAGGCCGAGGGCGAGATCGCCGCCGCCACCCGCGACTACGAGCTCAAGCGCGCCGAGTACCAGGGCACGGTCAACCAGCGCAAGGCCGAGGCCGACCTCTCCTACGACCTGCAGCGCTTCAAGACCGGGCAGCTGGTGAAGCGCGAGGAGGTCTCGGTCCAGGCCATCGAGAAGGAGCAGCAGATCCTGGTCCAGGAGAAGGAGATCCAGCGCAAGGAGAAGGAGCTCGAGGCCACGGTGCAGAAGCCGGCCGACGCCAAGCGCTACGCGGTGCAGGTCGAGGCCGAGGCCGAGCGCTACAAGCTGGTAGCCGAGGCCAACGGCCGCGCCGAGGCCAACAAGAGCCAGGGCTTCGCCGACGCCGAGGTGGTGGCCGCCAAGGGCAAGGCCGAGGCCGAGGCCATCCGCCTCAAGGGCCAGGCCGAAGCCGAGGTCATCCGCGCCAAGGGCGTGGCCGAGGCCGAGGCGATGAAGAAGAAGGCCGAGAGCTACCGCGAGTACGGCGCGGCCGCGGTCACCGAGATGATGGTGCAGATGCTGCCGCAGCTGGCCAAGGCGGTGGCCGAGCCGCTCTCCAAGACCGAGAAGATCATCATGTTCTCGGGCGGCGCCGACGGCGGGCTGGGGGCCTCGAAGATCACCAACGACGTGGCCCACATCATGGCCCAGCTGCCGCCGGTGGTGGAGACGCTCAGCGGGCTGTCGCTCAAGGAGATCGTCGGGCGCATCCCCGGAATCACCAACCAGCCGGCGAGCCACCCCTCCGCCCCGCCGGTGCCGGCAGCCGCCAAGAAGTAGCGCTTCCCCCGCGCCCCGCCGCCCGACCGCGGCGGCGGGTGCCGGGTCCATCGGCTCCATCGCCAGGAGGCGACCATGGCCGTGCTGGACGAGATCCTCTCCTTCAACCAAGCCCACACCCCGGCCCCCGCCGGCGCCAGCGGCTCCCCTGGCGCCCGGCGGCGGGTCTGCCTGGTGACCTGCGTCGACCCGCGGCTGGACCGCTTCTTCTCAAGCTGCCTGGGGCTCGAGCGCGGCGACGCGGTGACCATCCGCCTCCCCGGGCCGGCCCTGCCGAGCCAGCCGGCGGAGCTGATGCGGGCGATCGCCAGCGCGGTCTTCATCTACGACGCCGCCGAGATCCTCGTGATGGCCCACACCGACTGCGGCCTGACCCGCGCCGACGGCGGCAGCCTGGCCAGCGCCCTCGCCAGACACGGCGTCGACCGCGCGGCCATCGAGGGCGATCTGCGCTCCTACTTCGCACTCCAGGCCAGCCCGCGGCAGCTGGCCATCGACACCGCCAACGCCATCCGCCAGCAGCCGTTCCTGCCCGCCGGCGTCCCGGTCCACGCCGCGGTGCTCGACCTGGCCGCCGGTGCCCTCGAGGTGCTCGAGCGGGGCGAAGACCTGGCGCGCTCGCGCCCCCAGGCCAGCTCGGCGGGGCCGGCCCCTCTCGGCTCCTCACTGTCTGGGCTGGGAACCGGGATCTCTCCGGCGCTCGCCGGTTCGCCGGGCCCGGTGCAGATGGAGACCTCCGCCCCGCTCGACCTCGGCCTGGGCGGCCCGCTCCCGCTTCCGCAGGAGGCGAGCGGCCCGCTGGCCGCGACCCCGTCTTCCCTTCCCCCGGGCCCGGACAACGTCAGCTCGCTCAGGATCGAGGTCACCAAGGTCCCCGACTCGGACATCAAGCTGTCGCCCTCGACCAAGCTCGAGCCTGCGCCCGCGCCGTCCCAGCCACTGGAGTTCGTCGACCTGTCGAGCGCGCCGGCGAGGGCGCCGGCCCCGCGAGGCAACCGCCCCTCGGGCGGCCCGGCGACAAGCCCAGGGCGCACCCGCGCCGCGCCGACCCGCGTGGCCTACTCGCCGCAGATGGCGGCCAACCTGGCCAGGCTGCGCGAGTTCCTCCGCTCCGAGCTCGACGGGGCCGTCCGCAGCGAGCTGGCGCGCGCTCTCGCCGGCGCCTTCGACGGCGGCTCGAACCAGGGCGACATGATCCGGATCGTGTTCCGGCCGGTGCTCGAGTCGGGGCCCAAGCGCTACAAGGTCATCGACGAGATGCTGGCCATCAAGGAAGCCGCCTCGGCGATGGACCGCGACTCCTGCGCGGCAGCGCTGCGCCAGCTGCTCGACTGAGCCCAGCCCGAGCGTGCGATGCCGGCGAGCAGGTTTGAGCGCGGCCCCGCGCTCGCCTGCCTTTCGAGCTCGCGGGGTTGCCCGCCCGCTCGCGTTGCCGGCGAAAGGACCCGTGACAAGTTTGGCCCCATGAAGTTGCTCTGCCTCGAGGGCGATCCCAACGGACTCACTTTCGTTTCCGGAACGCTGGCTCGCATGGGAGTCGTCCACGAAATCGTCCGCCCCGGCGATCGCCTCCCTCGTGAGCTCTCCCGCTTTCAGGCCTTCGTCCTCTCGGACTTCCCCAGCTCGGCCTTGGGGGAGCTCGCCCCGCTGATGACCCGGGCGGCGCAGGAGGGGCTGGGCCTGCTGATGGTCGGGGGCAATCGCTCCTTCGGCCGCGGCGGCTACGCCCGCTGCCCGATCGGCAACCTGCTCCCCGTCCACCTGACCGACGGGGACGACCGGAGGCGCGCCGCCTCCGGGCTGCTGCTGATGCCTGCCAACTCCCACCCGATCCTGCGCGGGCTGCGCTGGGAAAGGCCCCCGGCCGCCGCCGGCTTCAACCTCTTCCTCCCCCGCGAGCAGACCAGCACCGTGCTGGTGGGCCGGGAGATCGAAACCACCGCCGACGGCGTGCAACTGTCGGAGTCGAAGGTGCCGCTGTTGGTGGTCAAGGAGGCGAGCGATCGCTGCGGGCGGACCGCGGCCCTCGCCTGCCCGCTTGCCCCGCCATGGAGCGGCGGGCTGACCGAGTGGGGCGAGAAGCGGCTGGCGGTGGGCGAGGACCGCGAGGTGGGCGAGGACTACGCCACCTTCGTGATGAACCTGGTGCGGTGGGTGGCCGGCGAGGCGACCCTGGTCCATCCGCTGCCGCACTGGGAGGAGATGGAGCTGCCCGGCATCGAGCCCCAGCCGGCGCTGCGGGTGGTCCCGGCCACCTGAAAATCGAAAAGCCCCGGAGTTCCGGGGCTTTTCAGTGCTCAGGGCGAGACTCGAACTCGCATGCCTCGCGGCGCCAGCCCCTCAAGCTGGTGTGTCTACCAATTCCACCACCTGAGCAACCGCTCGTTCGTCTCGAGCGCGGCGGACGATTTACCAGAGCCGGCTCCCGAAAGGCAACACCTTTGAGCGGGGGAATCGAGCCCGGACTCGATTTCCGGCGCCGGGAAGGCCCCGCCGCGGCCGCTGTTTCCTCAACAGGACGGGCGAGCGCCGCCGGGCGGAATCGGCGAGCGAAAGTCCAGGTCGTTGGATGGGTGGGCGGGCAAGGGAGCGCGAGGTGGGCGGGGTGATCTCGATCGAGCTGGAGCGCGAGCGGGCCCACCTGCGCCTCGAGGACCAGGCGCGGGTGGCCTACATCGAGCGCGACTTCGCGGCCGCCCTACAGGCGAGTGAGCTGGCCATCCGCTTCCGGCCCAGCTGCGCCCCCAGCCACGTGCTGCGCGGGGATATCCTGTGCGCCCTGGGGCGCGAGGCTCTGGCCCTGCGCAGCTACCACCGCGCCCGGCGGCTGGCGCCGGCCAAGGCCGAGCCGCTCTGGTCGATCGCCGCGGTCCACGGCATCGCCGGGCGCTGGGCCGAGGCGCTGGGCTACCTCGACCGGGCCCAGCGGCAGCTCAAGCGCGGCGACGGCCTGCTCTACGAGTGGATCGCCGAAGACCAGGCGGTGGCGCTGATGCAGCTGGGGCGCCTCGACGAGGCCGAGCGCGCGGTGCGCTGGGGGCTCAAGCGCCGGCCGCGCGGAGAGCGGCTGCGCGAGCTCAAGAGGCGCCTCGCTGCCGGACGGCTGCGCCCCGCGCCGCTGCCCTCGCGCAAGCGCGGGCAGTAGCGGGAGAAATCGCCGGCTTGGATCGCCGTAGGAGGACTCGAGGTGACCGCCATGCGCGTCGGCTTCCGCCAGACCCTCGCCTACTTCCGCGACCGCCAGGTGCCCTGGCTGCAGAAGCTGCCGGCGCTGCTGGCGATCCTCTACGTGATCAGCCCGGTCGACCTGATCCCCGACGCCATTCCAATCCTCGGCTGGCTGGACGACCTCGGCGTGGTGTCGGCGGTGGCGGCCTGGTACCTGGCGCGCATCCGAGCCCACGGCGCCCCGCCGGAGCAGGGCGCCACGGCACTCGAAAAGCGCGGCTGAGCTCGCTCAGCAGCTCGCGCGGGCCGGGCGGCGCCGGAGTCCGCGCAGCATTCCGGTCAGGCCCGCCAGCCCCAACAGCGAGGCCGGAGCGGCGCCGGCGCTGCCGCAGCCACAGCCCTGCGCCGCGGGCGCGGTATCGCTGGGATTCGAGCCCCCGGACGATCCGGAGCCCGCGGTCGAGCCCGAGTCGCCGGAGCTGCCGGCATCGGCAGCCGAGCCGCTGTTCGGCACGCAGGCGCTGCCTCCGGTGACTGCCGCACAGGTGCTGCCCGCAGGGCAGGGGCTGGAGGCCGAGCACTTCTGGAGGCAGGTGTTCTGGCCGTTGGCGCTGGCGCACAGGTCGGCGGCGCCGCAGATCTTGCCGGGGCCGCTGGTCACGCAGGCTTGACCACGCCCGGCCACTTCGGCGTCGCAGGCGCACCAGGTGCTGCCGGCGCCGTCCGACCAGCGGCACAGCTGGTTGGAGCAGTTGGAGGCCGAGGTGCACTGCTTGTGGCAGGTGTAGCCGCCGCTGGCGCCGGTCTGGACGCAGTCGTAGCCGGTCGGGCACGGCTTGGTGCCGTCGCAGGTGCCGCAGGCAGCGGAGCTGCCGCTGGAGCCGGAGGAGACGCACATCCCGGCCGCGTCGCAGCTGAAGCCGGCCGGGCAGCTCTTGCCCGCGCCGCACTGCGGCGTGGGGCAGTGGTGGTCGGCCGACGAGGGCGCGCAGGCCGTCCCGCCGGAGCTCAGGTTGTAGCAGGCGAAGCCCGTCCCGCACGCGCTGGCGCCGGAGCAGGTCCCCGAGCAGAACGAGTAGGTGCCGGCGCCGATGCACAGGCCGGTGGTGCAGTCGCCGCCCTGCTGGCAGAAGGAGCACAGGTCGGAGGGGCCGGTGGCGGCGGCGAAGCAGGCGTTGTTGGTGCCGGCCGGGCTGGAGGCGGCCGAGCCGCAGCTCTCGCCGGCGGCGCAGACGCTGGAGCCCGGCGAGCAGGCAGTGGCGCAGACGTAGGCGGTCGAGGTGCCCGAGAGCGGCTTGGCGCAGACCAGCCCGGTCTGGCAGTCGGTCTTGGTGGCGCAGCTCGCGCCGACGCCGCCTTTGGCCGACCCGGAACCGGGGTAGAGGCAGGTCATCTGCGCCTTGTCGTCGGAGGTCAGGGTGCGCTTGGCGCCGCCGGAGTAGGCGTAATACATGACCGAGCTGGCGTCGGGGGTGTGGATGGCGCCCCAGAAGTGGCCGCCCTCGTGCGTCACGATCGACTGCATGTCCAGCTCGCCCTGCGGCGGGTTGCTGCTGGTGGTCCAGCCCCAGTCCTGGGCGTTGAACTCGATGTCGGCGTCGATGATCTGGTTGGTGCCCGTGTAGAAGTACGGGGTGGTCACGCCCAGGGTGCCCGAGCCGTAGGTCCAGCCGGTGTCGATCCACACCAGCGTGTTGAGGTTGTCGTTGCCGTTGGCGGCCTGCGAGGGCGAGCTGTAGCTCGAGAGCCGGTCGAAGGTGACGGTGAGCGGAGTGCCGATCGCGTTCCAGGAGTTGAAGGAAGCCGCGACGGTGGTCTGCGCCTGGCTGAGGCTGATGTTCGAGTTGGGGATGCCGGCGGCGTGATTGAAGATCTGGTACTTGACCGTGGAGACGCCCTGCCAGCGCGGCGAGACGGTACACAGGCAGGCCTGGGTGGCCGAGCCGCGGGCGGAGCAGAGGTTGGTGCTGCCGGTGGTGCACGAGGTGGCGCACTGGTTCTGGGCGAGCGCCGCGGCGGGGAGGGTCAGGGCGAGGAGACCGACGAGGAGAGGGATTCGCATGGTCGGTCTCCTCTAGCGGCCCAGGCCGCGCTGGATGGCGGCGCGGACCTCGTCGAGCGTGCCCATCGGCTCAATCGGCTTGGGCTCCTCGAGCCTCATGGCGCCGCCCGGCGGCAGCACCGCCAGTGAGAGTCCCTCGAGGTTGCGCCGGACCAGCGCCTGCCCGCTCTGCCGGGCGACTCGGTAGACCGCCGCCGACATCGAGATCGGCACGAATCCCTGCAGCGGGCTCTTCTCCAGGAACAGCACCACTTCTTCGCCCGGGGTCATCTTGGCGAAGCCGGAGGGATAGGCAGCGACTCCGTCCATCTCGCCGCCGACCACCACCACCTCGACCGCGCCCTCGCCCTTGAACGATTCGAGGACGTCGATCTGGTAGTAGGTCACGATGCGCCGGCGGTCGGGCGTCCAGGCGGAGTGGGCGGCCTTGACCGTGCCGCGGACCACCCGGTGCGACTTCTGAGTCAGCTGCTCGGTGCTCAGCTTGGCCACCACCGTCGCCTGCGCCAGCGAAGCGGCGAGCAACACCAGCGCCGCCAGCGCGCTTTGGAGCGTTCGAGACATCGCGAGACCCCTTGGGTTCGAAAAGGTGGACAAGCTTAGCGGCGAGCAGAGCAGGCGGGCAACGACGAGGCGCGGCAGAGAGCTCAGCGGCGGGCGTCTTCCAGCGAGATCAGCTCCCGCCACAGCCAGAGCTGCTGCGCCGCCTCGCCGAAGCTGGTGCTCAGCGCGCCTTCCAGGGCCGCCAGCTCGCGATTCTCGAGAAACAGCGCCAGCGCCAGGTAGAACGCGGCCAGGCTCGGCGCCGCCGGGAAGAAGACGTGCCGCCCGTCGCCGCGGTGCGACAGCCACACCGGCCCCTCCGGCTCGTCGAGGCGCATCGCCACGGGATCGCCGCCGTCCTCGGCGAAGACCACGTAGCGCTCGTCCCACTCCGGCATCCGCTTGCCGGTGAAGCCGTGCCAGCGGTGGCCGACCTGCAGCTCCAGCAGCTCCAGCGGCTGCCAGAGGGTCAGCGCGTGCGAGCCGAGGTCGATCCGCAGGTTGCGCGCCGGCGCCTTGTGGGCGAAGGCGCGCAAGAGCGGCCCGGGCAGCGCGAGAGTCGCCGGCTGCATCCGGCGCACGGTGCCGTCGGCGGAGCGGACCTCGAACTCGCCGGAGAGGACGCCGCCCTGCGGCGGGCGGAACGGCGCCAGCGGCGCCGCCTCGCCCGAGGACAGGAGCGCCGCTTCGAGGCGAACGAGGGCATCGGCGAGCGGCAACATCGGGAAATCGCCCGGGATCCCGGACTAGCGCCCGAGGAAACGCAGCGTCCGCTTCTCGATCCCCTCGGCGTCGAGCTGGAAGTGGTGGAGCAGCTCCTCGGGAGTGCCCGACTCGCCGAAGCCCTCGATGCCGATCCGGTGGACCTTGGCTCCGACCCCGGCCTCGGCCAGGGCGTCGGCGATGCACGAGCCCAGCCCGCCGATGACGTTGTGGTCCTCGACCGCGACGATCCCGCCCTTGCACTCCTTGGCGGCCTTGACCGCGGCGGCGTTGTCGAACGGCTTGAGGCTGTGGACGTTGACCACCCGCGCGGCGACGCCCTTCTGCTTGAGCGCCTCGTGGGCCTTGACCGCGCCCTGCACCGTGCCGCCGGTGGCGAAGATCGCCACGTCGCTGCCCTCGCGCAGGGTCACCGCCTTGCCCAGCTCGAATTTGTAGCCCTCGCCGTTGACCCGCTCCAGCTTCTGGCGCGTGGTGCGCAAAAACGCCGGGCCCTGGTAGTTGACCAGGAACTCCACCGCCTGCTCGCACTCGAGGTCGTCGGCCGGCTGGATCACCACCATGTTCGGCAGCGCGCGCATGATGGCGATGTCCTCCAGCCCCTGCTGGCTGTAGCCGTCCTCGCCGATGCCCACTCCGGCGTGGCTGCCGACGATGCGCACGTTGGCGCGGCTGTAGCAGACCGACATGCGGATCTGGTCGAACCGCCCGGTCACGAAGCAGGCGAAGGAGCAGATGAAGGGCACCTTCCCGGAGAGGGCCATCCCGGCGGCGACGCCGATCATGTTCGCCTCCTGGATGCCCATCTCGAAGAAGCGGGCCGGGTACTTCTTGGCGAACAGCTCGCTCTTGGTGCTCTTGGCCAGGTCGGCGTCGAGCGCCACGATCTGCGGGTACTTCTCGCCCAGCTTGGCCAGGCTCTCTCCGAAGGCGTCGCGGGTTGCTTTGGCAGGCATGGTGTCAGTCCTCGTCAGCTGCGCTGGATCTCTTCGATGGCCTTGGCCGCCTGCTCCTTGTTCGGAGTCGACCCGTGCCACTCGATGCGGTCCTCCATGAAGCTGACCGCCTTGCCCTTGATCGTGTTGGCCAGGATGAAGGTCGGCTGGCCCTTCTTGGCCAGCGCCTGGTCGAAGCCGTCGAGGATCTGCCCGAAGTCATGGCCGTCGATGGCCACCACGTTCCAGCCGAAGGCCCGCCACTTGTCGGCGACCGGCTCCACCGGCATCACGTCTTTGACGTGCCCGTCGATCTGGCCCTTGTTGTAGTCGAGGATGCAGGTCAGGGCGTCGAGCTTGTACTTGGCGGCGCTCATCGCCGCCTCCCAGATCTGCCCCTCCTGCATCTCGCCGTCGCCGATCATGCACCAGACGTGGAACTTGCCCCCGTCGGCCTGGGAGGCCATCGCCATCCCCTGAGCGATGGAGAGCCCCTGCCCCAAGGACCCGGTGCAGGCCTCGATCCCCGGCGTCGACGAGGCCACTGGGTGGCCCTGGAGCATCGCGCCCAGATGGCGCAGCTTGGACAGCTCGGCCTTGGGGAAGTAGCCGGCCTCGGCCAGCGCGGCATAGACCGCCGGCACCCCGTGGCCCTTGGAGAGCACGAAGCGGTCGCGCTCCGTCCAGTCGGGCCGCTTGGGGTCGTGGCGCAGCTGGTGGAAGTAGAGCGCGGTCACCAGGTCGATGGCCGACAGGCTGCCGCCCGGGTGCCCGCTGCCCGCCTTCTCGAGCATCTGGATGATGTCGACGCGGAAGCCCTTGGCCAGCTCCTTGAGCCTGGCGATGATCTCGGCGCGCGGCGCGGTCTTGAGTGCGGTCGTCATCGTCTCTCCAGTCGCCCGCCCAGGCGCCAGCCCACAGGGCGCGGTCGGTCGGGCCGATGAGAATTACCCCGACTGTGCCCCAGCCGACAAGGAACGGAATGCGGCACCGGACTTCTGCCCCAGCGGCGAGCGAGCGGTTTGACGAAGAGCAGGCGGCGGCCCGCCGGCCGGCTCGGAATGCGATGGAGTGGGCGGCGCGAGGAGCCGCGAGTCGAGAGCGGTCTCAGTTGCCGGGCCAAACCCGCCGCGCTACAGTGGGCCCCCTGCCTGGACCCGGCGGAAAGGAAGCCTAAGTCCCCGTCCCCATGACCGTTTTCAAAAAGGCCATCACCGGCTTCAACCACAACATCAAGCACAAGAACAAGGTCTACCACATCCAGACCGAGGACTCGGGCGTCAACAATCCGCACATCATCACGCACATGTTCGTGGGCGGGAACATCCTGGCCTCGAAGAAGACCAGCTACGCCGACATCGTCAACGCCGAGAACCTGGCCGAGGTGGTGCGCGAGCTGATGGAGGAGCAGCACAAGGAGATGCTGCGCAACCTCCTCAACGGCGTCTATGACGAGGCCGACGCCGCCCTCTCCCGCACCAAGTCCTACCAGCCGGGCCAGATCAACACCGAGGCCAGGGACGTCAAGCTCAACGCCGGCGTTTCCGCCCAGCCGCGCCCGATTCAACTCGAGACGCTGGCCGAGCCGCCTCCGGAGGTCCCCCCCGAGGTGCTGGCGGCGCGCGAGTTCAAGAACGTCAAGCCCAAGGAAGGCGGCGAGACGCTCTTCGGCGAGGACCTGATCAGCGAGAAGAGCCTGGACGAAGTGATCCTGGCCTACCTGGCCGGCGAGTCCGGCGGGAAGTAGCGCCGCTACGCCAGCCGGATGTCCACCAGCTCGGCCTTGTCGATAGGGCGGTTGAGGAAGCGCGCCCCCACCTCGGCGAAGCGCTCCGGCAGGTCGGTCACGAAGTAGCGGTGCGTCGCCTTCGCTCCCGGGGCCGCCAGCCACCGCCGCTCCTCGAGCAGCGCCTGCACCGCCTGCGCGGTGGCCTCGGCGCTGTCGACCAGCGTCACCTGGTCGCCCATCACCTTGCGGATGGCGCCCTTGAGCAGCGGATAGTGCGTGCAGCCCAGCACCAGAGTGTCGATCCCGGCGGGAGCGAAGTCGGCGAGGTACTTGCGAGCCACCGCCTCCACCACCTCGCCCTCGATCCAGCCTTCCTCGGCCAGCGGCACGAACAGCGGGCAGGCGCGGGCCTGCAGGAACATCCCCGGCTTCAGCTGCGAGAGTGCGGCCTGGTAGGCGCCGCTGGCGATGGTCCCGGGCGTGCCGATCACTCCCACCCGCCCCCGGCTCGCCTTGGCGGCGGCGGCGGCGCCGGGGCCGATCACTCCCAGCACCGGGATCGACAGCTCGGCACTCAGCGCCGGCAGCGAGACCGCGGAGGCGGTGTTGCAGGCCACCACCAGCAGCTTTATCTGCTGGCCCAGCAGGAAGCGGGCGTTGGCGAGGCTGTAGCGGATCACCACCTCGGGGCTCTTGGTGCCGTAGGGGACCCGCGCGGTGTCGCCCAGGTAGACGGTGCTCTCCGACGGCAGGCGCTCCATCAGCGCCTTGAGCACCGTCAGCCCGCCCACCCCGCTGTCGAAGACCCCGATCGCCTTGTGGTTCATGAGCTCTTGCACCTGCCGCCCGCCCGGTTTGCCTCGGCGGGCATCGCACGCTGCGTGCCGCGCTCGGAACAGGTTCCCCTTCGCACGGAAGCGGGCGAAAACACAAGCGAGAGTCGCCTCCCGCTCGCCCGCCGCGCGGCTGGAGGACCACCGGCCGCGGCCGCAAGCCCGCACTTGCCTCGCCCCAGCCGCGGAGCCGGGGCTGCGCCGATGGGTGTCTAAGACCCCACTCCGTCCGCCGGGGGGCATTAGCGCAAGTTCTGGAATTGCGGCAATATTGCGCTCTTAACCAAGCGCTCTGTCGCCCGTGACCTCCCGGCAGAGTGCACTTGGTCGAGCAGCACCCCGCCTTCGGCCCAGGTCGAAAGCCATGTGCGGCGGCCCTCGGCGCTCCTTCGACTCCGCAGCAAAGGCCCGGCTATGAAAAATCCCGCCTCTCCTCCACCCCCGCTTCCCGGAAAAGCGGCCGTGCGCCCGTCCGACGAGTCGGCCCCGACGCAGCTGGGAACTCCCGGCCTCGCCGGCCTGTCCTCGGCCGACCTGAACGCGCCGACGATGATCGGCGCCCCGGCCGCCAGGGCTCCCCTGCCCCCACACACGCTGCAGCCCACGGCGGCCTCCGCGCGCGGGGCCACCGCCTCGCAGAGCGGGGTGACCAACGCCGCGCTGGCCAAGAAGTCCGGCGGCGGCGGCACGCCACAGCCGGGCGACTACCTGCGCCACTACGAGCTGATCCGCCTGCTGGGCAAGGGGGGAATGGGCAGCGTCTTCCTGGCCCGCGACACCAAGCTCGGCCGCAAGGTGGCGATCAAGTTCCTCAGCACCAAGAACCGCGAGCTGACCCAGCGCTTCGTGATCGAGGCCCGCGCCACCGCCCGCTGCAGCCACGAGAACATCGTCATCATCTATGAGGCCGACGAGGTCGAGGGCCGGCCGTACATGGTCCTGGAGTACCTGCAGGGCCATCCGCTGACCAAGCTCGTCAACCGCGCCATGGCCCCCGGCCGCGCGGTCGAGCTGATGGTGCCGGTGGTTCGGGCGCTGGCCTGCGCCCACGAGCAGGGAATCGTCCACCGCGACCTGAAGCCCGACAACATCTTCGTCACCGACTCCGGCACCATCAAGGTGCTCGACTTCGGCATCGCCAAGGTGCTGCAGGGCGACGAGAGCGAGGGCGGCCAGGGCTCGGGCCCGGCGCTTCCGGCGGTCGACTCGGACGAGGAGTCCGCCGAAGGGGGCGAGGGCCTCACCCGCCACGGCGCGATCATGGGGACCCTGCTCTACATGTCCCCGGAGCAATGGGGCATCGGGGTTTCCATCGACCACCGCACCGACATCTGGGCGGTGGGGATCATGCTCTTCCGGCTGCTCAGCGGCCGCCATCCGCTGCAGGGCCTGGAGGGGATGGCGCTGTCGGTCACCGGCCGGCTCACCGAGCCGATGCCCAAGCTCAGGGACGTCGCCCCCAGCGTCCCGCCCGAGCTGTGCGACGTCGTCGACCGCTGCCTGTTGAAGAAGAAGGAGGAGCGCTTTCCGGACGCGCTGGCGCTGCTGCGCGCGCTGGAGCCGTACCTGCCGGGCCGCTTCCACCGCGAGATCAAGATCGACGAAAGCCCCTACGCCGGCCTGGCCTCGTTCCAGGAGGCCGACGCCGGCCGGTTCTTCGGGCGCAACCACGAGATCGCCGCGCTGGTGAACAAGGTCCGCGAGCAGCCGATGTGTGCGGTGGTCGGCCCCTCGGGCGCCGGCAAGTCCTCGTTCGTGCGCGCCGGCCTGATGCCGGCCCTCAAGCGCTCGGGCGAGGCCTGGGACACGGCGGTGATCCGCCCCGGCCGCACCCCGCTGGCCTCGCTGGCGGCCATCGTCGCGCCGATGCTCAACACCTCCAACTCGGTCAGCGACGATCTGAGAGAGCAGAACCAGCTCATCGAGCGAATGCGCGCCGAGCCGGGGTTCGTCGGCAGCGTGCTGCGCAGCCGCGCCCGCCGCGACAAGCGGGCGATCGTGCTGTTCGTGGACCAGTTCGAGGAGCTCTACACCCTGGTCCCCGACGCCGCGGAGCGGCTGGCCTTCACCGCCTGCCTGTCGGGCATCGCCGACGATCCGACCAGCCCGACCCGGGTGGTGCTGTCGCTGCGCTCGGACTTCCTCGACCGCGTGTGCGAGGACCAGCGCTTCATGGCCGATCTCGGGCAGCGGCTGTTCTTCCTCTCGGCCCCCAACCGCGACGGCCTGCGCGATGCCCTGGTCCAGCCGGCGGAGATGGCCGGCTACCGCTTCGAGTCGGCGGCGGTGGTCGAGGACATGCTCAGCCACCTGCAGTCGACGCAGGGGGCGCTGCCGCTCTTGCAGTTCACCGCCAGCAAGCTCTGGGAGAGCCGCGATCCGGCCCGGCACCTGCTCACCGAGGCGAGCTACAAGGCCATCGGCGGCATCGCCGGCGCGCTGGCCAGCCACGCCGACGCAGTGGTGGCCAAGCTGCCGCCGCCCTCGCGAAACCTGGTGCGGGCGATCTTCCTGCGGCTGGTGACCCCGGAGCGCACCCGGGCCATCGTCTCCTCGGAGGAGCTGCGAGAGCTCAGCCGCGACGCCGCCGAGGTCGAGCGGCTGGTCGATCAACTGGTGCAGGCGCGCCTCCTGGTGGTCAACACCACCGCCGGAGGGGCCACCATCGAGCTGGTTCACGAGTCGCTGATCCACACCTGGCCGACCCTGCGCCGCTGGCTGGACGAGAGCGGCGAGGACGCAGCCTTCCTGGAACAGCTGCGCAACGCCGCCCGGCAGTGGCAGGCCAAGGGACAGGATGCCGGGCTGCTGTGGCGCGGCGAGATGGTCGAGGAGGCGCGGCGCTTCCAGCGGCGCTACCGCGGCGAGCTCCCGGCGGCGCAGCAGAAGTTCCTGGAGTCGGTCTTCTCCGCCGAGCAGAAGAGCGCCCGGCGCAAGCGGGCGGCGACGGTGGGCGGGCTGGTCTTCCTCAGCCTGCTGGTGGCCGCCTCGTTCGTGGCCCTGGTGGTGATCCGCAACGCCCAGCAGGAGGCGGTGCGCCAGGCGGACGTGGCCACCAAGGCCGAATCCACCGCGCGCAAGGCTGAGAGCGAAGCCCGCCAGCGGCTGATCGAAGTCCAGGAGAAGGAGCGCGAGCGCGCCGAAGCCGCTCGCAAGGCGGAAGAGGCCGCCGCCCAGGTTCAGAGTGCCAACGCCGAGCTGCAGGGCAAGAACCAGCAGCTGATCGACGCCGTGCGCCGCGCCGAGGAGGCGCGCCAACGCGCCAACACCGCGCAGCAGGGCGCCGAGAAGAACGCCACCGTCGCCCGGCTGGCCCGCGAGGAGGCCATCCGCGCCGCCCGAGATCTGCAGACCCTGCTCAAGCGCGAGCAGGAGCGCGCCCAGCGCCTCGAGAACCAGCTGGGCAGCCCGGTGATCGAGAGCCTCAAATGATCAGGAGCCTTTGCGAAGGATCGGCCATGCGAACCCCGACAGCCCTGACCGCCGCGCTCGTGGCGCTTCTCTCCCCCGCCTTCGCCCTGGCGCAGGCCGCGCCTCCTGCGCCCAAGGTCGCGGCCAAGGCGGCCAAATCTCCGGGCAAGCCCGCCGCCAGGCCCGCGAAGGCGCCCGCGCCCGCGCCAGCGCCAGCTCCCACGGCCGCGACCGAGCCAACACCGGCCGACCAGCCCGCTCCCGACAAGGCCACCGCCCCGACTCCCGATGGGGAAAAAACCCCGGCCAAGGGCGCGGCAGCGCCGAGCGGCAACGACGAGCGCCCCTGGGCAAAGGGCGTCTCCGAGGATGCCCAGCGCGAGGCGCTGGCGCTGTTCCGCGAGGGCAACGGCCTGCTCAAGGAATCGGTCTTCGTCCAGGCCGCCGCCCGCTACCGCGAGGCGCTGGCCCGCTGGGACCATCCGGCCATCCACTACAACCTGGTGCTGGCGCTGCTCAACCTCGACCAGCCGCTGGAGGTCCACCAGCACCTGCTGGCGGCGATGCGCTATGGCGCCGAGCCGCTGGACCACGAGAAGTTCGAGCAGGCCAAGGCCTACAAGGTGCTGGTGGAGAAGCAGCTGGCGCGGGTCAAGGTCAGCTGCGACACGCCGGGGACCCAGGTGGTGATGGACGGCCGGCCGCTGTTCGTGGCCCCGGAGCAGTTCGAGGGCTTCGTCCGCGCCGGGCCGCACTCGATCGTCGCCACCAAGGAGGGCTACCTGGCCCACGAGTCGAGCAAGGCGCTCCCCGCCGGCGAGACCACGGTCTTCGACATCAAGATGCACACCACCGCCGACCTGACGCAGTACCGGCGCAAGTGGGCGGCGTGGATCCCGTGGACGGTGCTGGGGGCGGGAGTGGCGGTGGCCGCCGCCGGCGGCGGGATGCACTACAGCGCCGCCCAGGGCTTCAAGCAGTTCGACGCCGGAATCATCTCCTGCGGCGGCTGCGTCCCGTCGTCCGAGCTGAGCGGGCTGCGCAGCAGCGCCAGCCTCAAGCAGAACGTCGGGCTGACCTCCTACGTGGTCGGCGGGGCGGCCATCGCCGCCGGCGGCGTGCTGACCTGGATCAACCGCCTCCTCCCCTACCAGACCACTCCCGGCGAGCCCGGCCGGGACGCCGCCCTCTCGGTGGCTCCCCTGCTCTCCGGCGACGCCAACGGCGTCACCGCCCAACTGCGCTTCTAGACGAGGATCCCATGCTCCCCGACCTCTCCCGCGCCCCCGCTGCGCTCAAGCGCCTGCCGCTGCTGGCGATGCTGCTGCTGTTCCCCACCACCTGCTTCGAGCCGGCCAGCCTCGACTGCCCCAGCGGCGTCGTCTGTCCGCCCGGCAAGCACTGCGCCGCCAACCAGGCCATTTGCATCGCCGACGACTGCGGCGACGGGGTGGTCCAGCCCGGCGAGGTCTGCGACGACGGCAACGTGATCGACGGCGACGGCTGCAGCGCCAACTGCAAGTCCGACGAAACCTGCGGCAACGGGGTGGTCGACAAGATCAAGGGCGATCCCGGCGAAATCGTCCAGCTCGCCGATGTGCTGGTAGTGGGCGGCGACCTGGGACCTCGCCGCGAGGATCTCGTCCAGCTCGGAGGAGACCAGCAGCACGGCGCGGCCCTGGTTCTCACCGTCATCCGCATAGCGCTTACCAAAAACGACCTGTTCGCCCGGCTCATGCCGGTTGGGGAAGAAGGTGAACGCGCCTTCCTCGCCCATCTTTGCAT